>CAYPGJ010000029.1:0-27497 GCA_964410465.1 uncultured Phycisphaeraceae bacterium
CGACGCGCAGGCGCGGACGCGCGTAAAGCTGCACCGCACTCGCGGCCAGCGCGAAGAACGCCAGCGCGTGTTCCCGCTTGTCGCCGTTGTGCGGCAGGTCCGGCAGGCCCGCCGCCGGCATCAGGCAGAACACCCGCACCGCCCGCCCCTCCCCCACCTTCCCCCCCCTCAGCTCCGCCACCTGCCCCGCGCACGCCCCCCCATCCTCATCAAACACCCGCACCCGCACACCCATCTCCGCCCCGGCCAGCGCAAGCATCCGCCCCAGCTGCCCCCCGCCCAAACACGCCAACTCATTCGACGCGCTCACGCGTGCCCACCCCCGGAAGCGCCGCTCCCACCCGTTGCGCTCCCGTGCCCCGGCGCATTCCTCGGGTCCGGATTCGCCAGCACCTTCGCCGTCTGCTCCGCCCGGAACTTCTCCAACGCCTCTCTCACCCGCTCGTGCTTGTTCGCCAATATCGCCGCCGCGAACAGCCCCGCATTCACCGCCCCAGCCTTCCCGATCGCCATCGTCCCCACCGGCACGCCCCCAGGCATCTGCGCGATCGACAACAACGAATCCATCCCCTTCAACACCGCGCTCTCCACCGGAACCCCGATCACCGGCAATCTCGTCTTGCTCGCGGCCATCCCCGGCAGGTGCGCCGCGCCCCCCGCCCCCGCAATCACCACCTCCACCCCGCGCGCCGCACAACCCCCCGCATGCTCCATCAACAAATCCGGCGTCCGGTGCGCCGACACCACTCGGCACTCATACGCCACGCCCAGACGCTCCAGCGTCTCCGCCGTGTGACGCATCGTCTCCCAGTCCGACACCGAGCCCATGATCACCGACACCAGAGGGTTCGCCATACGCCCTCCAGACTACCCGCCCTACATCACCCCCGCCGCCCACCTGTACACCATCTGAAACAGCGGAATCCCCACCGTCACGTTGAACGGAAACGTCACCGCCAACGCCATCGGCAAGTACACCCCCGCGTCCGCGCGCGGAATCGTCATCCGCATCGCCGCCGGCGCCGCGATGTACGACGCGCTCCCGCACAACACCGCAAACAACACCCCATCCCCCTCACCCATCCCCATCATCCGCGCCCCCACGGCCCCCGCGCTCCCCATCACCAACGCCCACCCCACCCCGAACCCCGCCAACCCAACGCCCCGCATCCCGCGCAACGCCCTCGACTCCCGCAAACGCTGCGACGCCACCAGCCCCATGTCCAGCAAAAAGAAGCTCAACATCCCCGGGAAGATGTCGTGCGTGAACGCGCGCAACTCCGCCGCCCGCTCCGCCGTCGCCCACCCGATCACCAACGACCCCAGCAACAAAAACACCGGACCGTTCACCAGCGCCTCGCGCAACAACTCCTTCGCCAGCGCAACCCCCCGCAACCCCCCGCCCCCCTCGCGCGACGCCAGCCGATGCACCAGCACCGCCGACACGATCGCCGGCGACTCCATCAACGCCAGCATCGCCACCATGTGACCGCCGAACGAAATCCCCGAACTCTCCAGGTACGCCCCCGCCGTGATGAACGTCACCGCAGACACCGACCCGTAGCTCGCCCCCAACGCGGCCGCCGTGTCCACCCCCAGCCACCTCCGCATCAACCCGAACACCAACACCGGCGCCACCGCCGACACCGCCGCCCCAGCCAACAGCCACACCGCCACACCCGCCGTCACCCCCCCGTGCGCCAACTCAACCCCCCCGCGCACCCCGATCGCCCACATCAAATACAGCGACAGAATCTTCTGCACCGCGCTCGGAATCCGCAGGTCCGATCGCACCCACGTCGCCAGCATCCCCAGCACAAAGAACAGCACCGGCGGGTTCAACAGGTTGGACGTGATCGACGACGCCTGCACCGCACGATCCTACAGCCCCACACGCCACCCCATCTACCATTCCCCCGATGTCCGCCGTCACCGTCGCCATCACCCTCTCCCCCTTCCTCATCACCGCGATCTGTCTCGCCCTCGACACCCGCTTCGCGCCCACGCCGCACTCCAACGCGCCGAACGAATCCACGCCGCCCAATCCTCGGCCCCCGCCCACTTCATCCCCGTCCGACGCTTCAAGTGCCCCGCCTGCGACTACATCCTCCCCGCCCAAGGCCCCTGCCCCGAGTGCGGCCACGAGCCCCTCCAACTCCCACTCTCACCCGACGCCTCCGCGCAACTCGCCCGCGCACTCGACTCCCTCGCCCACCGCCACAACCTCCACTCCATCGCCGTGCTCATCGCCATCCCCGCAAGCCTCGCTCCCTTCTTCATCCCCTCACCCCTCGCCTCTCTCGCCGCGCTCCCCCCCGCGCTCTGGGCCGCACGCGCACTCCTCTCCAACACACGCCTCCCGCACACACGCACACTCTCCCGCGCCGCCTCCGCATCCTTCCTCATCGCCATCCTCGGCACGCTCGCACTCGCCGCCCTCGCCGCCGCCATCCCACTCATCCCGCCCTCCACCACGCGCTTCCACAGCATCCTCGCCGCCCCCAACCCAGTCTCCTACCTCCTCTTCATCCCCTTCCAGATGCTCTTCGTCGTCTCCGCCTCCCAATTCCAACTCGTCACCATCGACGCCCTCCGCACCGTCCCCCATAAACCCACCCTCGCCCCGCGCGCCATGATCCCTCTCGCGCTCGCGCTCTCCCTCATCATCCCCGGCCTCTTCTTCCTAGGCGCCTTCTGGATCTTCATCGCCCCCCCCGCACTCCTCCTCATCCTCACCACCAACCACGCCCTCACACGCGAATGCCGCGTCTGGGCACGCTCCGTCGCCGCGCACCCCGCGCTCCCCCGCACGTGATCACACGACCCGCGGCCGCACGCCACCTCTCCCATTCGGCTCTGCGAATGGGAGAGGGCAGGGTGAGGGCTCCATGGCCTCTCTCCTCTCTTCCTCTATGCCTTTCGCTCTTTCGCTTCATCTTCTCCCCGGCTCATCGCGCGCCCCGCCGTATTGCGCAACCCGCCTTCATCGTGTGAGCGCGCTCTTCGCGCCATACGCCAGACGAACGAGACGCGACCGGGAGGGAGCGTCTACTCCCTCTCCGTTCTCTTCCTCGCCTCATCCCTTCCATGCGCCCGATCTCTCGACGCGCATCACTCGATCTCATCGACCCGGAAGCCTTCGCCGCAACCACCCCCACGCGCGCAACCAAAAGCCCACGGATTCCCATCCGCGCGCCCGATCCTCCCTTGAGACCCCGTGCCACCGACTTGCCCTGCAAGTCGGTGCGCTCATCCTCCCTCGTCCTCCCGTCATCACTGTTCCCCCGGGGGGTTGCAGGGGGCGACCTCCGGGGGAGCCCCCTGCACAGCAGTACAAGAGCCAACTCATCCCGCCGGCTCGATCTCCTCAAACGGAATCTCGCCCCCGCACTCGGCCTCCTCATACGCCTTCCGACAGATCGCAAGAATCCCGCTCGTGCTCGCATGTTCGTTCGGAAATGCATCCTCCGAATAAACCCGCAGCGCCCCTCTGCCGCACGCTACCGCGCGCCCGAAAACACCACGATCTCCCCGTTCCAACTCCCCACCGCCAGCCGATCCCCCGTCGGACTCCAGTCCAGGTGCCAGATCGCGCTCTCCACCGGCCTCTCGCGCACCAGCGCGCCCTCCGACGCCGGGTCCAACAGATACATGAACCCCAACCCTCCCGCCGCGATCCGCTTCCCGTCCGGCGACGACGCCACCCGGTAGATCTCGTCGTCCGTCACCAGTAACGCACGCACCATCTCCCCCGTCTCCCCATCCCACAGCCGCACCGACCCGTCGTGCGATCCCGTCGCCACCCACCTCGTCCCGGCCACGAACACCGCCGACTCCACCGTCCGCGCATGTCCCTCCGCGCGTTCCGTCCGCGCACCCATCACGGCAACACACTCCCCCGTCCCCACATCCCACACCCGCGCCGACGCGTCCGCGCTCCCCGTCACCAGCCTTGTTCCCTCCTCATCGAACGCCACGCTGTTCACCCCCTTCGTGTGCCCCTTGAACACGCGCTCGATGCCTCCACGCGCAAAGTCCACCAGCGCCGCCGTCCCGTCGAGCATCCCCACCGCCACCCGCGCCCCGTCCGGATGCCACGCCAGATACGCCGCCCCCGCCGGCAACTCCACCCGCGACAGCTCCGCCCGCGTCTCCACGTCGAACACGCGCACCGTCCGGTCCGGCCCGCCCGAATACAGCCGCGCCCCATCCGCGCTCCACGCCAACGACTTCACCCCCGCCGTGTGCCCCGACATCGTCCCCCGCGCGCTCCACTCCCCAACCGCCCACAGCGTGATCGCCCCCCGATCGCTCCCCGTCGCCAGCGTCGTCCCATCCGGTGCGAACGCCACCGACTCAAAGCTCCGCGCGCCATCCGCCAGCCGCGCCGCCTCCACCCCGTCCGACACCCGGTACACCCTCGTCGTCCCATCATCCGCAGCCACCGCAAGCAACGCCCTGTCCGGCGAAAAGTCCACCGCGTTCACGTGCACATTCTCCAGCGCGCTCGGCTTGCGCCCCAGCTGAAGCGCCTTCTGTTCCGCCCCGCCGGCCACATCCCACACGAACGCGCACGAATCCCACGACCCCGCAGCCACACGCCTCCCGTCCGCGCTCAACACCAACGCACTCAGCGGCTTCACGCCCCCCCGATACACGCCCAACACCTCCCCCGTCCCCACGCTCCACCGCAGCACGCGCCCGTGGATCGGCGTCTCCTTGTCCACGTAGTACGCCGACGAGAACACCTCGCTCCGGTCCACGGAAAACACCGCCGCGCTCACCGGGAACTTGTGCTCCGCGAACTCCCGCAACATCTCCCCGCTCGCCACATCCCACACCCGCGCCATCCGATCCGCGCCCCCCGACACAAGCCGCGTCCCGTCCGCGCTGAACCTCGCGCAGAACGTGCCCCCGGCGTGCCCGCGCAACTCTCCCCGCTTCTCGCCGCGATCCACGTCCCACAGCAAGATCGGCCCCGTCGTCAGCGAGATCGCCACGAACGCTCCGCCCGGATGCACGCTCACGCCGTACACGCCCCCGTCCAACTCCCGCGCCACCACGCTCGACTGATCCAGCAGCACATCTAGGTGCCCCCACTCCCACCCTCGCATCTCCCAAGGCGCCCCCTCCAACCACCTCCGCGCCTCCGCCGGCTCACCGAGCCGCATCGCCGACACCGACGCCGCGAGATGCGCGCGGTAACTCGCGCCCACACCATCCTCCGCGCACGCCGCCCCGCACAGCCCGCACACCACCGCCGCAACCATCAGCCAGCCACGCATACGCCGCTCCCACTCCCCGGCCATTCGATCCGACACTCACTCCGCCGCGTCATACGCCGCGCGCAACCACCCCTTCAGCTCCGCATCCACCTCCCCCGCCGACCCCACACGCACCCGGTGCGACACCATCGCGCTGAAACTCCCCGACGCCTCCAGCCGATCCGTCGGCGCCCTTCCCTTCAACTGAATCCCCACGTCCAGCCGCGTCGCCGTCGACGGCTGGAAGATCGCGAACTGCTTCGCGCGCCGAACGCTCACATACCCCTTCTTCGGCGCCAGCTCCACATCCTCGCCGAACCCCTTCACAACCTTCACCAGGGCCTCGTACACCGGCCGCAACCCCGCCTTGCTCCCCGCGTACTGCGCCCCCACCAGGTCCTCAGGCGCCGCGTCGCCCGCCGCGCTCTGCAACAACCGATGCGCCACCAGGTTCGCGTACCCGTGCCCCAGCCCGTGCTCCCCCTTCAGGTGCGCGACGATCTCCCCGTGCTTCGCGCCGCCGCACGACTTCGCGATCCCCACCCATTCCTCGATCCCCTTCCCCGTCTTCTCACGGAGATTCTCGATCATCTTCCGTTCCATTGCCGCCGCGTCAGCCATCACACGCCTCCTCTCGTCTCACGATCTCCGCTTCCGTCCGCCGCCCCGCGCCGGACGCGCGCCCTTCCTCGGCTCGCCCCAACTCGTCTCCATCTCAATCAACGCCTCGATGTACTCACGCAGCGATTCCACCGCCGCGTCGTACGCCCGGAAGTCCCGGTACGTCCGCGCCAGCATCACCGCCCCCTCCATCGTCGTCAGCACGAAGATCGCCAGCCGCTTCGCGTCCGTGTGCTCGGGCAACCGACGAGACGCCTCGTGAAAGCACTGCTCGATCGCCTTCAGCCAGTTCGTGAAGTTCTCCGCGATCAGCCGACGCGAATTCGGATGACTCTCCGTCAGCTCGATCGCGAGATTCCCGATCGGGCACCCGTGACTGAACTCCGTCACCTGCAGCATCTGCCGGTACTGGTCCAGCAGCTTGAACACCCGCTCGATCGGATCATCAATCGTGTCCCAGATCGGCTGCAGCACCTCAGGCCACAACAGCGCCTTCCGACGCTCCAGCACCGCGCCCAGCAGCTCCTCCTTCGTCGGAAAGAAGTGATACAGCGACCCCTGCTGCACCCCCGCCTTCCGCGCAATCTCCGACAACCCCGTCGACCCGTACCCCCCGTACGCGAACAACTCCATCGCGGCGTCCACAATCCTCTCACGCGTGCTCGATGAAATCGGCGTCATGGGCGATGAACCAAGAATGCTTGGGTGCTCGACCAAGACAATACCGCTCGTTGGTTCACGGGTCAAGAACCCGACCACGGATTCGCTCTGCGACGCGACGCACCCGAGCCCAAACGAAAAACGCCCGGCATCTCGGCCGGGCGCTTCACTCAATCATCAACTCAACTCGACGTCACGCTCACCGACGACGACGCAATCCCATCAACCCAAGACCCGCGAACCCGAGTCCCGCCGCCGTCGGCAACGGAATCACGCCGTCCGTCTCGAAGTTCCACGTCGTCTCGCTCCCGCCGAACCCGATGCGCACATTATCCACGGCGCCCTCGAAGTTCCCCGCCCAGCCGGACCCGATCCCGAACGACAACCCGAACACCACGCTGCTCGAGCTGAACACCAGCCCGCCCGTGGTCACCTCGCCCGCGATCCATTCCTGCAAAGTCACGCCGTACTCATTCACCGTCGTGCCCGGCGAGAACCGGCGCTGCCACAGGTTCGCGCTCTGCCCCGCGCCGAAGTAATTGAAAATGTCCGTGCTGTGCCACGTGTCCGTCGCCAGCGTCGCGCCGTTGTACACCTGCTCGAAGATCAGGAACCCCTGATCCCCCGTCGTCGCCGTGTTCCCGTCCGCGTCCACGTACAGACGCATCGACGGCATCTGCACCGCCGGATTCGCGCTCGCGCCGTTCCGATACCAGTCGTACCCGAACGACGTGATGTTCCCCAGCGTCTTCCCCGTCGTGTCGCCGAAGAAGTACTCGAAGTCCGCCTTCGACGTGCCCCCGTCGATGCTCTTGAAGAACGCCGAGCCGTTCCCCGAACGCGCGTAGTCTCCCGTCGCGCCCACCGTCGACCCCGAACGAACGTTCCGACGAATCCACGTGTCCGTCGTGAGACCGTCGTTCTGCGTCGCGCCCCCGATCCCCGTCGTCAACGCGCCCGGGCTCGTCACAATCACCGTCGGCCGCGCAAGCGCCGCGCCCGACAACACCATCGCGCCCGCGGCGCCGCACATCACAACCAAGCTCTTCATCTGTTCGTCTCCTCCCCAATCGGAAATAGCGCCCATCTGACTCCGGCGCAACGGATGTCTCGCGCCGCCTCACACCAAGGCGCT
Organism: uncultured Phycisphaeraceae bacterium; assembly: GCA_964410465.1. GTDB lineage: Bacteria > Planctomycetota > Phycisphaerae > Phycisphaerales > UBA1924 > CAYPGJ01. The sequence continues at coordinate 7,681 of CAYPGJ010000029.1, forward strand.
TCACGCACGACGAGATCTACCGTAGTGATTCCCCTACTTCGATCAACCCTCATGCACCCAATTCCGGGGCCCAGTCCCGCATTTTCTCCCGCACTCGCCACATACTTGTCCGCTTGTCCAAATCCCACGCGCCCGCACGATCTACGTCCGCCCCGGTGCGCACACGCCGCCCGTCGCCCTCCCGCCGCGCTCGACATACCCACGCCCCTTGCGCGCGCCATCCCCGTCGGTGCTTCCACAACCACTTGATCTGTCAACACTTGTGCGCACGCACGCCGTCGATGGCGCCTCGCCCGCGCGCACCGGCCCGGCCGATCGCCGCCGCGTGCGCACCCGTCCCAGAGATGCGAATCCCCACTTCAGGCGACTACCGGCAACAGCGCGCGCACAAAGACCGGCGATCCGGTCATGCGTCAACGCAATGGTGTGGAACTCAGGCCCGGCGTCGGCGCGAAGCCGCGGCCACTGCCAGCAGCCCGCTCACGCCCAACCCAAACCCCGACGGCATCGGAACCGGAACCGGCCCGCCCGGGTCGCCACCGCCCGGCCCGGAACCCACAGGACGCGCCACAGGCCACCCCGGCTCGCCAATCCCGAACGACGGACCGCCCGGCCCGCCCTTCGTCTCCGGGTGCACCGGCTGCACCGGGATCGGAGACTGAACCGCGGCCGGAGGACGCGAAATCCACCGACCAGGTGACTCAAAACGAGTGTCCGTCAACGACGTGACCTCGCTCGTGTTCGTCAAAAACACCGTGTTTTCCAGCTCCGAAACGGGCTGGACCAACACCGTCGGACGCGCCGTCGCCAACGCGCACGCCGCAACGCCCAGCACCGCCGCCGATCTATTCATGCCGAAACCCACGGTCGCTCTCCCTGGTGCGCCGACGACATTGCGCCGCCGACAACCTCCATTACAGACGACAAATATACCCTATTTTGTCAGGATTGCAAAGCCCGCGCCCACGGATCTCTCCCGCAACGGACGGTTCAAGGCCGCTCCCTCGCCCATTCTCCGAACGCCAGCCGGACCCGCGGCGTAGGAACGCCGATATTCCCGGATGAAGCTCCCGGCCTTGCCCCGTCGATGATGGGCGTCCGGGACCCCGAGGACAGGCGGGTATCCGGAACGCGGAGTCGTTGATGTCGGCCCACACAGGCTTGGTTCAGCACGCCCAAACGCCCCCGAGCCCGCTCGGCGTGGCCTGGCGCGTCCTCAGAACCAAGCCCCGACAGGAAAAGGCCGTGGTCGATCTCCTCGACGCCGCAGGCCACACCCACTACCTCCCCCTCGTCCGCCGCGTCCGCCACTACGGCCACCGACGACGGGAGACGCAGGCGCCGCTGTTTCCGTCCTATGTCTTTGTGCGAAGCGGACTTGAAGCCGCGTACTTCGCGGTTTCGTCCCGTCGTGTGATCCAGATCGTGGAGGTGACGGATCAGGCACGGCTCGATCGCGAGCTGGCTCAAATCAGGCGGGCGCTGGAGATCGGAGCGGGGTTGGATCCCTACCCATACCTAAAAGAAGGGCGTCGGGCGCGGGTCCGGAGCGGTCCGTTCGCCGGGATTGAGGGAGTGATCGAATCAAAGGGGCGCGATGACCGATTGATCTTGAAGGTGGAGGCCTTGGCGCAGGCGGTGAGCCTGGAGATCGACGCGGGCGTGGTGGAGTCGGTCGAGTAGGATTTTGTACGGTAGACGAGACGGCGGGGGCCATCCGGTCGAGTGCGGCGAGGTCGGCGTGATGTGCGCGCGACGGGGGCGAAGCCCGAGAACTCCCCGGCGAAACGCGCATTGTTTGCCGAGGGTGGTTGGAACAGAGGGGTGTGGGGTGTAGGTTTGGGGGCTCGGGGTCCAGGTCCGAGAAAGCCTTGGCGGGTGGATGAGGTGGCGTTGCTGATGGGATTGAATCGCGCACAGTCAAGGGAAGCGGCGATCGATCGCCGGGATGTTCGCGCCAGAACCGCGCGACGCGTTCAGCGCGTCGCATCCGTTGGGACGGTGCGCGTTGGACGGGATAGGGATGGCGCCGGGTTTGGTACGAAGGTTGAGGCGTCGATGACCCTCCGAAGCCGACCACGAATTCGTCGGCGGAGGAGGTATGGGATTTATGGGATTTCAGCATGTGCATGCGCGGTGTCGTCTCTGGAAGCTGCCCTCGGCCCTGGTATTGGGAGCTGGGCTCCTGGCCGGGCCTGCGGGCGCGGCCGGAGTGGATGTGAACGGCGACGGGTCGGTGAACGATCGGGACGTGATGGAGTGGTTCCGCGGCTTTTTCGCGCGGCAGGTTCTGCCTGCGGCGCAGCTGACGCGGTACGACCTGAATCACGACGGTCAGCTGAGCGGCCACGATCTGAACGAGTTCGGGATGGCCATGGGTTGGGGCGCGTACGGTCAGTTGAACCTGAACGCGCTGATGACCGAGGCGTCTCGATTGGGCTGGTACGACTCTCGGGTGGATTTCAATGCTGACACGCGGGTGGATCAGGAGGACGTGGTGATCTGGCTGACGGCTCTGGTTGCGCCGCAGACGCTGCCTCCTGCGATCGTGCAGGCGGCGGACGTGAACGCGGACGGGCAGCTATCCGGGCACGATCTGACGGAGCTGATCCGCGCGATGGGCGAGGCGGGTCGGACGCTGGACGTGAACGCGCTGCGTTCGCAGGTGCAGCAGTCGAACGCGCCCGGGACGACGGGTTCTGCGGGCGCGTCGTCCGCGGTGAGCGCGGGCGAGGGCGGGACGGGCGCGAACGCGCCGGTGGCGAGTTCCGGTCAGGCGTCGTCGCCGTCGCGGAGCGGCGCGAGTCGCAGCGGCGGCTCGGGCGGCGCACCGGTGTCGATGACGGGTCCAGTGATCCCCGGGGGCGGCCCCGGTCCCGGCTCGAGCGTCGAGCCGATCGCAACGCCCGCGTCGACCGGGTTTGGCGCGGACGCGAAGGTGATCGCTCGCTGGGACGTCGTGCCGTTCCAGGCGTTTACGGGCGAGATGAACGTGGGCGTGGTCGCGTTCCACGTGAACGGGATCGATCGTGTGGAGTTCTCGGCCAACGGCGGCGCGTGGGTCTCGACGAGCGAGATGCGTGTCAACGCCCAGACGGGCGTGCGTGAGTATTGGGCGACGCTTCGCGCGAGCGATTTCCCGGACGGGGTTGTCGAGGTGCGCGCGGTGGCGTACCCGACGCGCGGCGTGGCCCGCTCGCTGGACGGTCTTCGTCTGTACGCGAACAGCCGCGGGACGCTGGAGTCGCGGATCCGCTGGGCGACGGCGACCGGGAACGATCAGACGGGTGACGGGACGCAGGCGCGCCCGTTCCGGTCGATCTACCGGGCGACGCAGAGCCTGTCGCAGTCTGGCGGCTCGGTGGGCGCGGACAACGGCGTGGTGTATCTGGGCGCCGGGTCGTACGAGTACAAGCGTCCGAACGGGACGCAGCCCGCGGTGACGACGAACGTGTGGTTGACGGTGCAGCCGGCGCCGGGCGTGTCGCGCGACAGCGTGTCGATCGTGTCCGCGACGGAAGGTCAGGCGAACGGCGGTCTCAACACGCGGCTGGTCCGTCTGAAGAACGTGACGCTGCGTGGGATGCTGGAGACGGTGACGCCGCTGGAGGATTACCTGTGGCTGGACGGCGTGAAGCACGTGGGGACGGGTCCGTCTGACCCGCTGACGTACTTCGTGGACGCCTGGTGGACGGGGATCTATGCGACGGACTGCTTCTCGACGAACGTGATCAACGGGTTCGTCGGGGCGCGTCTGGTCCGGAACTGCACGGTGGACCGGTACTTCAACGACGCGTTCCCGGGCTGCGCGGCGGTGATCAACTCGACGGTGAAGAACGCGACGGGCGGCGTGGCGCCGAACGGGTACGCGTTCCACTCGGACGTGTGGCAGGAGCGTTCGCCGAATACGGCGGAGAACGTGGTGCTGTACGGGATCACGGCGACGGAGAACTGCACGCAGCAGGGCGTGTTCTCGCGTACGGACGGCCATCGAGACGTGGCGATCGTGAACTGCTCGTTCGATCTGCGCGGGTACCCGAACCAGAGCCAGTGGCGGACGCGGTCCTTCCACATGGTCGTGCAGAACAACACGTTCCTTGGCGCGCCGTTCTGTCTGGGCGTGTCGGACAACGACGCGTCGATCCCCGGGATCCTGGGGAGCCGCAACACGGCGTTCCGGAACAACGTGTTCCAGTGGGTGAACCTGGACGATCCTCGTCACCTAACGGGCACGGGCTATCCGACGTATGAGTCTATTCGATCGAGTGTGCAGTTTGATAACAATCACTTCGTCAATCTGTGGCCCGCGGGCTCGGGCGCGACGTCCGGCCAGGGCATCTGGTGTGCGCAGTCGCTCGGCACGAACGCGACGACGGGTCCGACGATCCGTCCCGGGATCGGGGCGTACGGGAACGGCACGCCGCCGTCGGGTCAGAACTGACCGGCGGCGTCGGGAGCGAGCGCGCGTGCGCGGCTTGCGGTAGAAGATGGCGATGACTCATTACTGCCTGTTTGGCGCCGCGCCGAACACCGGGAACCTCGGTGTGTCGGCGCTTTGTTTCGGGGTGCTGTCGGGGCTGTCGGGCGCGGGGGGGGGCGCGCGGGTGACGGTCTTCGACTACGGACGCGGGGTGCGCGCGTGGCCTGTCGGGATGCGCGGCATCGAGGCAGAGTGCGTGGGCGCGTGGCACACGCGTCGGTGGTGGCGGGCGGAGTGTCTGCGATCGATGCTGTTCGCGGCGAGCCTTGGCGGGCTTGGTCACGAGGGCGTGCGCCGGGTGTCGTCGTCGAGCGCGGTGCTGGACATCAGCGGGGGGGACAGCTTCACGGACCTGTACGGCCGTCATCGGTTCGAGGAGGTGACGCTGTCGAAGCGTCTGGCGCTGCGGGTGGGCGCGCCGCTGATCCTGCTGCCGCAGACGTACGGGCCGTTCCGGGGGGAGTCGGAGCGGGCGGAGGCGGGGCGGATCGTTCGCGGCGCCGCGATGTGCTGGGCGCGAGACGAGCGGAGCTACGAGATTCTGCGCGGGTTGCTGGGCGCGGACTTCGACGCGTCGCGTCACCGGTGCGGTGTGGACGTGGCGTTCCTGCTGGAGGCGCGGGAGTGCGCGGGCGAATTGGGGGACGAGATCCGCGGCTGGATCGGGGGTGGCGGTCCGCCGACGATCGGGTTCAACGTGTCGGGGCTGATCTATCTCAGCGAGGACGGTGGGCGGGCGCAGTACGGGTTGCGAGCAGACTACCGGGAGGCGGTGGAGGGCTTCGTGCGTCGCGTGTTGGAGCGTACGGACTCGAACGTGGTGCTGACGCCGCACGTGGTCTCGCCCAAGGGGCACTACGAGTCGGACAACGAGGCGTGCGAGCGATTGCAGGAGCGATTGGGGAGCGCGGGCCGGGGCCGTGTTGCGGTGGCGCCGAGCTTCAGCGACCCGCGGGACGTGAAGTGGCTGATCTCCCGGATGGGGTGGTTCTGCGGGACGCGGATGCACTCGACGATCGCGGCGTTGTCGACGGGGGTGCCGACGGCGGCGATCGCGTACTCGGACAAGACGCGCGGCGTGTTCGACACGTGCGGGCAGGGTGAGCACGTGGCGGACCCTCGCGCGATGGGCACGGACGAGCTGGTGGAGGCGTTGTGGGGCTCGTTTGAGGCGCGGGAGGACGCGCGTGCGTCGCTGCGGCGAACGCTGGGCGGCGTGATGGACGGAGCACGGGCGCAGATGCGCTCGGTGTGCGAGTTCGTGGGATCCCGGGCGGGGGAGCGGGCGGCGTGAGCGTCCGTCGCGGCGTTGCTCGGGGGGCGGCGACGCTGGGGTTGGGTCAGGCGGCCGCGCAGGGCCTGTCGATGGTGAAGAACGTGGTGATGGCACGTCTGCTGGGGCCGACGGAGTGGGGCATCGTCGCGACGTTCTGGGTGGCGTTGACGCTGCTGGACGCGGTGAGCACGCTCGCGGCGGACCGGCAGGTGGTGCAGGCTCGGGACGGGGGCGAGGAGATGTTCCTGGGCACGGCGCACGTGCTGCAGGCGGCTCGCGGGGTGGGGACGGGGATCGTGGTGTTCGGGCTGTCGTGGGTGGCGGCGTGGGCGTTCGACACACGCGAGGCGTTGTGGGCGTACCAGTTGATCGCGCTGGTGCCGGCGCTGCGTGGGCTGGCGCACCTGGGGATCTTCGTGCAGCAGCGCGAGATGCGGTTCGGGTCGACGATCTGGGTGGAGCTGGGGACGCAGGCGTTTGCGCTCGCGCTGGGTTGCGTGCTGGCGTGGCAGTTTCGGTCGTACGCGGCGGCGTTGTGGATGATCCTGGGGCAGACGCTTGTGTCGTGCCTGTTGTCGCACGTGTTCGGCGGGAAGCGGTACCGGTGGTCGTGGGATCGCGCGGCCGCGGCGCGGATGTGGCGGTTCGGGTTGCCGCTGATGGCGAACGGCGTGTTGTTGTTCGTGATCCTGCAGGGGGATCAGGGCGTGATCGGCATGACGTATGACAAGGCGACGCTGGGTCAGTACGCCGCGGCGTTCGGGCTGGCGTCGATCCCGACGATGCTTGTGGCGAAGGTGGCGTCGACGGTGTTTCTGCCGCCGCTGGCGAAGGCGCAGGGGGATCGGGAGGCGTTCAACCGGCGGGTGGGCGCGAGCGTGGAGGCGCTGGCGTTGGTGACGGGTTGCGTGGGCGTGGGGATGGCGCTGCTGGGGCCCTGGGTCGTGACGATCGCGTACGGGGACGCGTACGTGGGGGCGGCGGGCGTGATCGGGTTGCTCGGGGTGATGTTTGCGATCCGACTCTTTCGCACGATACATACCCTCGCGGCGATGGCGCGGAACGACACGATGAATGCGCTGTTTGCCAATTGTTGGCGAAGCGCGGCACTCGTCGCAGTGGTTGTTATCGCGATCGGTGGCGGTGATCCGCTCTACATCGCTTCTGCCGGTGTTGCGGGCGAGTGCGTCGCGTTGGTTGCGTCCACTGTGCGCCTCGCTCGACGTCAACGTGTGCCAATGGGCCTTACGATTCGGCCGGCGATGGTCCTGGGCGTCGTCGTCGCGGGGGCATACTTACTTCGGGAGGTATCGATCATTGCTAGATCGGTCGGACTGCAGACATTGCTAGCGGGCGGCCTCGTTGTATTCATGGGGACGGCGATGTGGATTGTGTCGCCGAGAATCCGGCAGGAACTTGCGGCCGTGATTCGGACAGTTCAACGCACGAAAGTGAGCACATGAGAGCAGAGATGGTCATTACGCGATGGCATCCTCTCCAGCGTCCATGAATCGAGGTGTGACGATGAAGCAGCAGGTCGATCATTTTCCGCTTACGTTGACGGCCGCGCAAGCGCAACGTCGTTCGTATCGCGGCGCTATGTGGGACGAGATCAATTCCTGGCGAGCGATGGACGATGCGGCGCTCGCGGAGACGCCGATCAATCACCCCGAGTTGATTGCGTACAAGGCCCGGGCAGTCGGAGTGCCAAGCGCAGGCGGCGACTTTTCCGAATGGGCATGGGCGGTATTGAAGGACATCGCGCCACGCTCGCGATGCCTAAGCCTTGGCGCAGGGCCGGGCAGGATTGAGCGGCGGCTCATCGATCGCGGATTTACGACGAAGTTTGAAGCCATCGAGCTGAACCCAGCGCTTGTCGCACGATCCGAGTCGGGCGGCGAGGGGGTCTCGGGGCACGTCGGCGATCTGAATTTCGTCACACTTCCAGCAAACGCCTACGACTTTATACTGTGTCATTCGATCCTGCATCATCTGATCAATCTTGAGTATGTTCTGTCGCAAGTCAGTCGCGCGCTTCGGCCTGACGGCATGGTGCTATTCTATGAGTACGTCGGAGAGGATCGTTGGCAATTCAGCGAATCGAGAATGGCGTTCCTTCGTCGTCACTTTCCGCACGTTCCGTTCCGTGTGCCGCAGGTGTGGGAGGTCGGCGGGTTTGAGTCGGTTCGCTCAAGCGATCTCCTACCGCTCATCCGCTCGTACTTTGGCAACGGCGTCGTGCGCGAGCATGCGTTCGGCGGCGTATATTTCCCATTCACGGTCACCGCTCCGCACGCAATAGCTGAGCACGCTTCTGCGGTCGTTGCACTCGATGAAGCCGTGAGTTCAAGCGGTGAACTGCCTCCGTGCTATCACGTCGGGCTGTACCGCAAGTGTGTGCCGGGACATGTCGAGCCGGCGATATGGTCGGATGCGGATGTGGATAAACGCTGTGAGCTGGGTGCGCCGTTACGCGTACGAATTCGCCGACGTGTGTCGTGGTCGCCTGTCGGAGATTGGGTGAGAGCGCGACGGCAGGCGAAGCGTTCCTTGGCGCAACAGAGCAAGAGCAAGCGGTGAAGCTGCCCGTGCTGAGCATTCGTGAGGTGGCCGAGCGGCAGCTGTGCAGCGGGTGCGGGGCGTGCGCCTACCTGAGCCCGGACGAGATCAGGATGGTGGAGGATGTGGAGAAGGGGAAGCGGCCGCTGGTGGAGGGGGAGGAGCGCGATCCGCGTTCGGCGGAGGCGTTGCGGGCGTGCCCGGGGGCGTCGCTGGAGCACACGTTCGATCGGGACGACCCGGCGCTGCGGCAGGAGTTGATCGCTGGGTGGGGGCCGGTGCGGCGGGTATGGGAGGGGCACGCGGGGGACGGGGCGATCCGGTGGGCGGGGTCGAGCGGTGGGGCCGCGAGCGCGCTGGCGCTGTACTGCATCGAGCGGGGCGGGATGTCGGGGGTGTTGCACACGGCGGCGCGGGAAGACGCGCCGTTCATCAACGAGACGGTGATGAGTCGCACGCGCGAGGAGTTGCTCGCGCGGACCGGATCGCGGTACGCGCCGGCGAGCCCGTGCGACGGGCTGGGGTTGGTGGAGGCGAGCGAGGGGAAGTGTGTGTTCGTGGGGAAGCCTTGCGACGTGGCGGGCGCGCAGCGGGCGAGGGCGATGCGGGCGGGCCTGGACGCGAAGCTGGGGGTGACGATCGCGTTCTTCTGCGCGGGGGCGCCGTCGGCGCGGGGGACGCTGGAGCTGATGAAGAAGGTCGGAGTGGAGGACGTGTCGGCGGTGGAGAGCGTGCGGTATCGGGGGAACGGGTGGCCGGGTCTGTGGCGTGTGCGGTGGCGGGGGAGCGCGGGCGAGGCGCGCGAGGCGAGCATGACGTACGCGGAGTCATGGGGGTTCTTGCAGCGGTATCGGCAGTGGCGTTGCTACGTGTGCCCGGATCACACGGGGGAGTTCGCGGACATCTCGGTGGGGGACCCGTGGTATCGGGAGATCGAGGAGGGAGAGGGCGGGAGTTCGCTGATCGTGGCGCGCACGGCGTTGGGGGAGCGGATCGTGCGTGCCGCGTCCGAGGCGGGGTACATCGAGCTGCAGCGGGAGGACGCGACGTTGTTGGCGAGGAGTCAGCCGAACCTGCTGGGCGCGCGGGGCGCGGTGGCGGGTCGGGCGTGGGCGACGCGCGTGGCGGGGGTTGCGACGCCGAGCTTCAAGGGTTTCGCGTTGTGGCGGTATTGGTGGGGGGAGCTGTCGTTGAAGGAGAAGCTGCGTTCGACGGTGGGGACGTGGCGCCGGATGCGGCGGAAGGGGTTGGGGGAGCGGTCTGAGGTTCGGGAGTGGGCGGTGTCGGAGAAGCCGGTTGGAACAGGCGTTCGGTCAGGCTGAGTATTTCGACCAGACGACGCTGCACCCGCTGGGGCTGACGGCGCTGCTGGCGCTGGGTCTGCTGCTGGTGGCGCTGCCGAGGCGTTGGGCGTTGCTGCCGGTGATCGTGATGGCGTGCTTCGTGGCGCCCGCGCAGCGGATCATGATCGTTGGGCTGAACTTCGACCTGATGCGGATGCTGGTGCTGATCGGCTTTGCGCGCGTGGTGGTGCGGGGGGAGATCCGGACGTTGAAGTGGAAGCCGCTGGACACGGCGGTGACGGCGTGGGCGTTGGCGGGGACGCTGGCGTACACGATCCTGTGGCAGAGCACGGACGCGCTCGTGTACCAGATGGGCTGGAAGGTGTTCGACGGTCTGTTCGCGTACGCGGTGTTCCGGGCGCTGGTGCGCGACTGGGCGGACGTGCGTCGTGCGGCGTTGGCGTTCGCGGTGGTGAGCGTGCCGGTGGCGATGGCGTTCGCGGTGGAGCGCGCGACGGGCCGGAACGCGTTCGCCGCGCTGGGCGGGGTGCCGGAGATCACGGTGGAGCGGAACGGGCGGCTTCGTTGCCAGGGCGCGTTCGCGCACCCGATCCTGGCCGGGGTGTTCTGGGCGTCGGTGCTGCCGATGATGGGGGCGCTGTGGTTCAGCGGGCTTCGGTGGAGATGGGCCGCGGTGGTGGGGTTGGTGTGCGGCCTGGGGATCATCATGGCGAGCGCGTCGAGCACGCCGTTGAGCGCGGTGATCCTTGCGGGCGCGGCGTTCGCGATGTGGCCGCTCCGGGACCACATGAAGGCGATCCGATGGGGGACGCTGGCGCTGCTGACGGCGTTGCACCTCTCGATGAAGAACCCGGTGTGGCACCTGCTGGCGCGCGTCGATTTCGTGGGAGGCTCGACGGGCTGGCACAGGTTCTTCCTGATGGACGAGTTCATCCGCCAGGTGGGGCAGTGGTGGGCGGTGGGGATGCGCGGGCTGCTGCACGAAGACCTGTTCGACATCACCAACCAGTACGTGCTGGAGGGGATCGACGGGGGCCTGATCACACTGGGGCTGTTCGTGTGGATCATCGTGCGCGCGTTCGCCGGCGCGGGCCGGCTGCGGAAGGTGTCGGCGGTGCGGACGGGCGAGGCGTTGATGGCGTGGGGCTTGGGCGTGGCCTTGTGGGTGCACGTGACGAGCTTTATCGCGGTGTCGTACTTCGGGCAGATCAAGGCGTTGTGGGCGTTGCAGCTGGCCATCGTGGCGAGCATGGACCCGGGCAAAGCGGCCGTGGCGCGCCTGACGGTTGGCAAGCGAGCGGGGCGGAGTGCGCCGGGGCGCGGTCCGGAGCCCGTGCGGCCTCTACCCGCGACCGGCGATGGTGCGGGCGGGGTGATGGGCGCGCGATCTCGGGTAGCGTGAGCGACGGAGCATGATGGAACGAGAGCTGATGGAACGGCCGGTGACGATGGAGGGGCGTGGGGTCGAGGTGCGCGTGGCGTCGGGCTCGACGTTCGACGACGTGGCCGCGTTGCGCGCCGACTGGCTGCGCGTGCGCGAGGCCGCGAAATGGTTCGCCACGAACGCGGATCCGGATCGGTACCGGTGGACGAGCGAGGCGATCGAGGGGGCGTCGCCACACCTGCGGATCGTGTACGAGGGGGGTGAGCCGACGGGCCTGCTGATCGGTCGATCGGTGGCGCGTCGTGTGCGGAACCGGATCGGCTACATCGGGTTGCCGTCGGCGCGGCTGCGGTGCCTCGATGTGGTGTACGGGGGGCTTGTTTCGGTGGGCGGGCGCGCGACGCGCGACGCGCTCGTGCGCGAGTTGCGCGCCGCGCTGCGCAGCGGCGAGTTTGATCACGTCTTCATCAGCCATCTGCCCAAGGAGTGGGAGCTGGCGGAGTCGGTCCGGGAGATCGCGCGGGAGTCGGGGTGCGCGCGGCTGTCGACGCGCGAGCCGCATTGGCGGTTCCTGATCACGCCCGGCTCGGTCGAAGAGACGATGGCGCAGTTCTCGGGGAAGCACCGGCGGAACATCCGCAAGTGGGATCGCCTGCTGTCGGAGCACGCCGGGGGCGACGTGAGCGTGCGCGTGATCACGCGCGAGGACGAGGTGGACGAGCTGATCCGGGAGACGGCCGGTCTGGCGGACACGACGTACCAGGCCGCGTTGGGGAGCGTGTTCTCCGACACCCCGGTGTGGCGCGCGAAGCTGACGATGGAGGCGCGGCTGGGGAATCTGCGGTGCTACTGGCTGGTGTGCGGGGGGAAGCCGGTGGCGTTCTTCCTTGGGAGCGTGGTGGGCGACGTCTACGTGCCGGAGGCGACGGGGTACCTCGCGGAGCTTCGGTCGCTCTCGCCTGGCACGGTGCTGATGGTGCGGATCTTCGAGGACCTGAGCGGGATCGGCGTTCGCGCGTTCGATTACGGGTTCGGGGACGCCGTCTACAAGCGGATGTACGGCAGCGAGTCGTGGGATGAGGACACGTTCATGCTGTACTCAAGGACGTGGCGCGGTCGTGCGGGCCGGCTGACGCACCTCGTTGCGCACGGGGGCACGGCGCTGGCGAAGCGCGTGGCGCCCACCGGCGCGCTGCAGCAGCGCGTGAAGACGATGTGGCGCAAGCGGCTGGGCCGCACGCGGGCGGAGGGCGTCGCGTCGACGGACGGCGGGGATGGTTCGAAGGAATGAGCGTGGCCACGGTCGAACGGCGAGACAAGACGGGCGTGGAGGCGTCGGCGGCGCTGCGCAGTGACGTGTCGATCCTGGTCGTGTCGTACAACACGCGCGAGATGACGCTCGCGTGCCTGCGCTCGGTCTACGAGCAGACGCGCGACACGCCCTTCGAGCTGATCGTGATCGACAACGACAGCGCCGACGGCTCGGCGGACGCGATCGAGCGGGAGTTCCCGCGTGCGAGGCTGATCCGATCGAGCGAGAACCTGGGCTTTGCGCGCGCGAACAACGTTGCGGCGCGGGAGGCGCGCGGGGAGTATTTGCTGCTCCTCAACCCGGACACCGTGGTGCTCGAGCGCGCGATCGACCGGCTTGTGCGCTTTGCGCACGCGCGCCCCGAGGCGAAGATCTGGGGAGGGCGCACGCTCGACGGCAAGGGCCGGCTCGACCCGTCGTCGGTGTGGGCGGAGATGACGGCGTGGAGCGCGGTGTGCCGTGGTCTTGGGCTGAGCGCGCTGTGCTCCGGCTGGTCGCTGTTCAACGGCGAGGCGATGCCGGGGTGGGATCGGGACAGCGAGCGCGAGGTCGACGTGGTCACCGGCTGCCTGCTGCTCATCCGGCGCGATCTCTGGGAGCGGCTGGGAGGCTTCGACGAGGGCTTCTTCATGTACGGGGAGGAGACGGACCTGTGCCTGCGCGCGAGGGGCGAGGGCGCACGTCCTCGCATGACGCCCGAGGCGACGATCGTGCACTACGGGGGCGCCTCGGAGGCGGTGCGTTGGGCGAAGATGGTGCGTCTGTTCTGCGCCAAGGCTCGACTCATGGGCAAGCATTGGGGGAGTTTCGGAAGGACCGTCGGGGTGTGGTCGTTGGGCTGGTGGGCGTTGACCCGCCTGGTCGCCACGAGCGTGGTGGGATTGACGTCGTCATCGGCGCGCGAGCGTGCAGCGCAATGGCGCGAGGTCTGGAAGCGCAGGAGAGAATGGCGGGCCGCGGCGCGGGCGGGCGCGTCGTCGCGCGGCGGCGGCGCGAGCACGGTGACGGCATGAGCGCGTGGGTGATCGGCCTGGGTGTGGCGGTGGGGGGGTGCCTCGCGTTGGCGGTCTGGCTGTGGCCGCACATGTCGCGCAAGGGGATGATCGCGCGGATGGCGCGTTGGTGTCAGGAGAACCGCGCGTTGGCGCTGACGTACGACGATGGGCCCGGCCCGGAGCTGACGGGGAGGCTGCTTGACATGTTGGGCGCGCACGGCGCGCGAGCGACGTTCTTTCTCCTTGGAAGGCGTGCGGCGCGGGCGCCCAGCACGGCGGACCGGACGCGGGCCGAGGGTCATGAGAGCGGATGCCACACGCACGATCATCTGAACGCGTGGAAGACGTGGCCGTGGAAGGCCCGGCGGGACGTGCGTCACGGGTACGAGACGCTGGCGCGTTGGGTGGGGGAGTCGGGCGTCTTCCGGCCGCCCTACGGGAAGATGACGCTGCTCACGGCGTACGAGGTTCGGCGGCGAGGCGCGAGCGTCGGCTGGTGGACGGTGGACAGCGGGGATACGTGGGAGCGGTTGCCGAGGGTGGACGCGGTCGTGGAGCGCGTCGAGCGGGCGGGAGGGGGCGTGGTGTTGCTGCACGACTTTGATCGTGAAGGGCCGGACGCGGGGGAGCGGAGCGAGTTCGTGCTGCGGACGACGGCGGGGTTGCTCGAACTTGCCCAGCGGGAGGGGTGGCGGGTGGTCACGATCGGGGAGGTGATGGAAGGAGCGGGCCTGGCATGAGTCGGCGCGATCGGAAGCGCGTGCTGTGCGTGGCGTCGGGAGGGGGGCACTGGGTGCAGATGCTGCGGCTGCGCCCGGCGTTCGAGGGGTGCGACGTCGCGTTCGTCACGGTGCGCGACGCGTACCGGACGGACATCGCGGAAGACCTCGCGCGCGGCGCCCGGTTTTATGTGGTGAACGACGCGACGCGATGGAACAAGTTCCTCCTCGTGCTGCAGGCGCTGCGGGTGCTTCTGATCCTGTTGCGCGAGCGTCCGGACGCGGTGATCACGACGGGCGCGGCGCCGGGCTTCTTCGCGGTGCGCCTGGGCAAGATGCTGGGCGCCCGGGTGTGCTGGATCGACTCGATCGCGAACGTGGAGCATCTCTCGTTGAGCGGGGAGAAGGCGGGCGGGTTTGTCGATCTGTGGCTGACGCAATGGCCGCACCTGGCGCGCGAGGGCGGCCCGCGATGTGAGGGAGCCGTGCTGTGATTCTCGTGACGGTTGGCGCGCAGATGCCGTTCGATCGGCTGGTTCGGGGCGTGGACGCGTGGGCGGAGGCGCGCGGGCGTGACGACGTCCTGGCGCAGGTGGGCCCGGACTCGTGGAAGCCGAGGAGGGCGCGTTGGGTAGAGTTCCTGGCGCCGGAGGAGTTCAAGAAGGCCGTGCAGGACGCGGACGTGGTGGTGGCGCACGCGGGGATGGGGTCGATCCTGACGGCGCTGGAGCTTGGCAAGCCGATCCTGGTGATGCCCCGGCGCGGCGACCTGCGGGAGACGCGCAACGACCACCAGGTGGCGACGGCGGAGCGGTTTCTGGAGCAGGGTCGGGTGGCGGTGGCGTTTGATGAGAAGGAGTTGGCCGAGAAGCTCGACGCTCTGGGCTCGTTGCGCGGGGGTGAGCGGATCGGGTCGCGTGCGTCGGACGGGTTGCTCAAGGCGGTGCGTGCGTTCATCGATGGCAGGTAGTCTTTCCGCCCGGCTGTGGCGGTCCGAGAACGAAGAAAGGTGCGTGCATGGGCGCGTATGAGACGCTGAAGCGGAAGCTGGAGACGGGCGAGGCCGTGGCCGGCATTATTGGGTTGGGTTACGTGGGTCTGCCGCTGGCGCACGCGCTGCACCAGGGCGGGCTGCGCGTGCTTGGTTTTGACATCGACCCGTCGAAGATCGACGCCCTGGCGTCGGGGACGAACTATCTGAAGCACCTCGGTGATCAGATGGTGAAGGACCTGTCGGGCAGCTCGCGCTTCAGCGCGACGACGGACATGGGCCGGCTGGGCGAGGCGGACGCGGTGATCGTGTGCGTGCCGACGCCGCTGGGCCGGCACCAGGAGCCGGACATCTCGTACATCGTGAAGACGGCCGAGGCGATCGGGCGGACCCTGCGCCCGGGGCAGCTCGTCTGCCTGGAGTCGACGACGTACCCGGGCACGACCCGGAGCGACATGATCCCCGCGATGCTCAGCGCGGCGGGGGAGCGCGGGAAGACGATGAAGCTCGGGGAGGATTACTTCGCGGCGTTCTCTCCCGAGCGCGAGGACCCCGGGCGCAAGTCGCACAACACGCGCACGACGCCGAAGCTGGTGGGGGGGTGCGATCCGCGCTCGACGGAGCTGGCGTCGATGCTGTACCGGCGGGGTGTGGAGACGGTGGTGCCGGTGTCGAGCGCGGAGGTGGCCGAGTCGGCCAAGCTGCTCGAGAACATCTTCCGCGCGGTGAACATCGCGCTCGTCAATGAGCTGAAGGTCGTGCTCACGAAGATGGACATCGACGTGTGGGAGGTGATCCGCGCGGCCAGCACGAAGCCGTTCGGGTTCATGCCGTTCTTCCCCGGCCCCGGGCTGGGCGGGCACTGCATCCCCATCGACCCGTTCTATCTCACGTGGAAGGCGAAGGAAGTGGGGGAGACGACGCGATTCATCGAGCTGGCCGGGCAGGTGAACACGCGCATGCCGCACTACGTGGTCGACCGGACCGTGCTCGCGCTCAACGGGCAGGGCAAGGCGGTGAAGGGGTCGAAGATCCTGGTGCTGGGGCTGTCGTACAAGGCGGACATCGACGACACGCGGGAGAGCCCCTCGTTCGAGCTGATCACGCTGCTCGAGGACCTGGGCGCGGACGTGGATTATTCCGACCCGCACGTCCCGACGACGCCGCGGGTTCGTCGGCACGACCTGAAGATGGAGAGCGTGGCGATCACGCCGGAGAATCTCAAGAAGTACGACGCGGTGGTGGTGTCGACGGCGCACTCGGCGTTTGATTGGGGCGTGATCGCGTCGGGCGCGAGGCTGGTAGTGGACACGCGGGACGCCTTACGGGACCATGAGGAGACGATGGGAGAGAGGCTGGTCAGGGCGTGAAGAACGGATCGGACATTCGGGTGTCGGGGGACAAGGAGGCCGCGAGGCTGCCGGGGCGGTCGAACGCGCTCGCGCGGGCGCTCGGGCACCCGAAGCTGTTCCGGATGTGGGAGCGCGTGGGCCTGCACGTGATGCCGATCGACTGCTACCAGCCGGTGCCGCACAGTCTTTCGTTGCGGGAGTCGATCTGGTCCGGGCGTTCGCGGATGGTGGGGGTGAAGATCGACCTGGACGAGCAGGTGGCGCTGCTGGAAGAGCTGTGCGGGCGGTTCGGCGGGGAGTTCGACGACCTGGCGACGCGTCGGGACGACGGGTCGGGCCGGTACCACATGCAGAACTCGCGATTCGAATCGGTGGACGCGGAGCTGCTGTACGGGCTGATCCGCAGGGGCAAGCCGAGGCGGATCGTGGAGATCGGCTCGGGGTACTCGACGCTCGTCGCGTTGGAGGCGTTGGAGCGGAACGAGCGGGAGGGCGGGCCCGCGTGGAGCATGCTGACGGTGGACCCGTTCCCGCCGGCGTGGCTGCGCGAGCGCGCGGGCGTGGTGGTGCGCGCCAGCGCGGTGCAGGACGTGCCGCTCTCGGAGTTCGAGGCTCTCGAGCCCGGCGACATCCTGTTCATCGATTCCACGCACGTGCTGGCGATCGGAAGCGACGTGCAGTACGAGTTCCTCGAGGTGGTGCCGAGGGTGAAGCCCGGGGTGCTGGTGCACGTGCACGACATCTTCCTGCCGGCTGAGTACCCCAAGAGCTGGGTGCTCGGGTGGAGACGGTACTGGACGGAGCAGTACCTGCTGCAGGCGTTCCTCGCGTTCAACTCCGCGTTCGAGACGATCTGGGCAGGGCACATGATGCACATGGACCGCTCGAGCGCGCTGGCTCGTCTGCTCCGGTCGTACGACCCGAAGAAGGTCGAGCCGGGGAGCTGGTGGATGAGGCGAGTGGGATGAGCGTGGCGGCGACCCGCGTGGGCGAGTCGGGGACCGGAGCAGCCGAGGGCGCGCCCGCCCCGGCGTGCGACTCGATCGTGTGTTTCGCGGGCGTGGACTGGTGGTACCACAACCGCGGGCACAGCGAGTGCCAGATCATGCGCCGATTGGCGGCGCGGATGCCGGTGCTGTGGGTGAACTCGATCGGGATGCGACTGCCGACGCCGGGGCGCACCGAGCTGCCCGTGCGACGCTACGTGCGCAAGGCCAAGAGCATGCTTAAAGGGCTGCGCCGGGACGAGAGCGGGATGTGGGTGCTCAGCCCCCTGTTCCTGCCGAGATACAGCGAGCGGGCGGTGGCGATCAACGGCGCGTTGCTGCGCTTGCAGGTCGGGCTGGTGCGTCGCGCGCTGGGCATGAAGCGCAGCGCCGCGTGGCTGACGCTCCCCACGGCCGTGGGCGCCGTCGAGAAGGGCGACTGGACGAGCGTGGTCTTCAACAGGTCCGACGATTTCTCGCGATTCCCCGAGGCGGACGGCGCCTTTATCCGCGGGCTCGAAACGCGATGCCTCGCGCGCGCCGAGCGAACCTTGTACGTGAACCGGGAGCTGTTCGACCGCGAGCACGCCGGGGCGCACCGGCCCGAGTGGCTGGGGCACGGCGTCGATTTCGAGCGGTTCGCGAGCGCGTATCCGCCGGCCGAAGGGTCGTGCCCCGAGGCGCTGCGGTCTCTCAAACGCCCGTTGGTCGGGTTCTACGGCGCGCTCGACACCTACACCATCGACCTCGACCTCCTGATCAAGGTCGCGCGCTCGATGCGCACGGGCACGCTGGTTGTCATCGGCGGCAAGGCCATGGACATCTCGCGCCTCGAGGCCGAGCCGAACGTGCGTTGGCTCCCGCCCGTGCCCTACGAGGACGTGCCCCGCTACGCCGCGCAGTTCGACGTGGCGTTGATGCCCTGGCTCGACAACGAGTGGATCCGCGGGTGCAACCCGATCAAGCTGAAGGAGTACCTCGCGCTCGGATTCCCGATCGTGTCCACGCGCTTCGGCGAGCTGTCGAAGTACGAGGGGCTCGTGCGCTCGTGCGGCTCGCACGAGGAGTTCGTCGCGGCCGTGCACGAGGAGCTCGCGGAGCCGGACCGATCGCTCATCGAGCCCCGGCGCGATGCGGTGCGGGTGGATTCGTGGGACGCGCTGGCCGAGCGAGTGGCGCGCCTCATGGGCGCGCCGACGCTGCGCGGAGGGCGGGCCTGATGTGCGGCATCGGCGGCTACGTCGACATGTCCGGGCGGCCGATCGACCCGAGCATCTTGCAGGAGATGTGCCGCACGCTGCGCCGGCGGGGTCCGGACGCGCACGGGGTGTGGGTCGAGGGCTCCTGCGGCCTGGCGCACGCGCGCCTGTCGGTGCTGGACGTCGAGGGCAGCCCGCAGCCGATGGAGCGGGACGGCGGCGCGTTCGCCATCACCTACAACGGCGAGGTCTACAACTTCCAGAGCCTGCGGGACGGGCTCGTCGCGCGCGGCGAGACACTGCGCACGCGCGGCGACACGGAGGCGATTCTCGGGTGGACGGCGCGCGAATGGGAGCGCGCCCCGGCGCGGTTCGAGGGCATCTTCGCCCTGGGCGTCTGGGATCGGGCCTCGCGCCGCCTGCTGCTCGCGCGAGACCCGTTCGGGATCAAGCCGCTCTTCGTCGCACAGCCGCGCGACGGGCTGCTCGTCTTCGGCAGCGAGATCAAGACGCTGCTCGCGCACCCGGAAGTCCGGGCGCGGCCCGACGAGGCCGGCCTGCGACAGGCGCTGCGGTTCCGCGCGGTGTACGGTGACGCGACCATGTACGCCGGGGTGCGGCCGCTCGCGCCGGGCGAGTGGCTCGAGTTCTCGAGCGCGGGCGCGCGTCGCGGCCGGTTCCGCGACGTGATCCGCGAAGCCTGGGATCAGCGCGAGACCCTCCGCGGGCGCGACGAGACGTCGCTCATCCGCGAGGGAGAGGCCCTCCTCACGGAGGCGGTGCGCGATCAGCTCGTGGCGGACGTCCCGGTCGGCGCGTTCCTCTCGGGCGGGCTCGACAGCAGCCTGCTGGTGGCGATGATGCGCGAGGCGCGCGGCGGACAATCGGAGATCCGGACGTACTCCGTCGGGTTCCGGGACGATCCCTCGAGCGAGCTGAGCCACGCCGAGTCGGTGGCGCGCGCCTGCGGCACGACGCACACCGAGGTTCCCGTGAACGAGTCCGATTACGTGTCGATGTTCGCGGACATGAGCGGCTGCCGCGATGCGCCGGTGAGCGAGCCGGCCGACCTCGCCGTGGCGCGGATGAGCGAAGTCGCCAAGCGCCACGTCACGGTGGCGCTCTCCGGCGAGGGCGCGGACGAGGTGTTCGGGGGGTATCCCAAGTACCTCTTCGCTCGCGCGCCCGGAGCGCTTCGCGCGCTGTGTCGTGCGGCCGGGCCGACGCGGCTCGCCTGGGCCGCGGGGCGGCTCGGGATGG
>CAYPGJ010000030.1:0-25523 GCA_964410465.1 uncultured Phycisphaeraceae bacterium
ACCCCTCCCCCCGCCTACACACCAGCCCTGAACCTTCTCTCCCGGAGTCCCCGCCCATGGCGGCACGTTCTTCCTCCAGCGGCTCGATCATCGCCATCGTCGTCCTCACCCTCTTCACCGTCGCCTTCTTCGTCGGCTTCATCGTCTTCCTCGCGCGCGCACAGAACGTCCAGACCGAACTCGCACAGGCCCGCGCCGACTACGCGCAGATCATCTCCCCCGCCGAACGAAACAACGACGCCGTGCAAAACCTCCTCGCACAAGCCTCCCAGAGCCGCGGCCAGACCCTCGTCAAGTACCTCTCCGACTCCCTCAACACCACCATGCGCCGCGTCGCCGGAAACGAACGCGAGACCGCCGCCTCCCTCGCCGCGAAGCTCGACGCCATCCCGGGCGCCGACGCCTCACCGCTCCTCTCCGTCCTCTCCGCACGCGACCAGCAGATCGCCTCCCTCAAGGCCCAGCTCGACGACGCCAACCGCGCCACCGCCGCCGCACAGCAAGACCTCCAGAACGAGGTCGAGCGCGTCAAGACACTCCTCGCCGAGCACCAGGCCACCATCGCCGGCCTCAACGAGCAGGTCGGCAAGTACAAGGCCGAGGTCGAAGCATTCCGCGCCTCCACCTCCTCCACCATCGCCGACAACAACAAGCGCGTCGACGACATCCGACAGCGCGCCGCCTCCGAGGCCGCCTCCCTCGCGGACCGCATCAACAAGCTCTCCGCGCAGAACCAGATCCTCGAAGGACAGCTCTCCTCCTTCCGCGAGCAGGCCCAGTCCGATCTCGTCAAGCCCGAAGACGAGGCCGCTCGCGTCGACGCGCGCGTCGTCTCCGTCTCCCCCGCCGAAAACCTCATCTTCATCGACCGCGCCCGCGCCGACCGACTCGTCCTCGGCATGACCTTCGAGGTCTACGACTCCGCCGCATCCATCCGACCCGACAAGGACGGCAACTACCCGCGCGGCAAGGCCTCCCTCGAGATCGTCCGCATCGGAAACGACTCCTCCGCCGCACGCGTCATCCGCGAAATCCGCGGCAACCCCATCGTCCCGGGCGACGTCCTCGCAAACGCCATCTACGACCCGCACAAGATCTACAACTTCGTCGTCGCCGGCGACTTCGACCTCAACCGCGACGGCGCCGTCTCCGAAGCAGAACGATCCGAAGTCACCGCCATCATCTCCAACTGGGGCGGACGAGTCACCGACGACATCGCCGGCAACACCGACTTCCTCGTCCTCGGCTCACGTCCCAACCTCCCCCCCCAGCCCCCGCCGGACGCCCCCATCGCCGTCATCCAGGAATACATCCGCCTCCAGCGCGCCGCCTCCGAATACGACCGTCTCTTCGACACCGCGCGACAGACCGGCATCCCCGTCCTCAACCAGTCACGACTCACCACCCTCACGGGCCTCCGCTAAGCCCGCCCGCGCCCCGCCGCGCGTCGGCCTCCCCCCCCGTGCTCCCCACCTGGGCTCACACACCCGCCTACTACGCCGCGCGCACCGCCATCGCCGCGCTCCAGACCTTCCCCGCCGACCAGAACCTCCGCACCATGCGCGCCCTCGGCGAGCGCTACGCCCGCGCGCCGTTCAACCGCGCCAGACTCCGACGCGCCGTCGACAACCTCGCCTGGTGCTTCCCCGACTGGCCCGCCGACCTCCACCACCGCTACGCCATCGACGCCTACCGCCGCCTCTTCGCCCTCGCCGTCGAAGTCGCGTACACCCCGCGACTCATCACGCAGGACGGATGGCCGCACCGAATGGTCATCAAGAACATCGAGCCCCTCGTCGGCCGCGTCCTCCACGCACGCGAAAACCACGGCGGGCCCGTCATCTTCATCACCGGACACTGCGGCAACTGGGAAGTCCTCGGCTACACACTCGCCGTCCTCGGCTTCCCGCTCCACGCCCTCTACCGACCACTCGACCTCAAGCCCCTCGACCAGTGGCTCCGCGAAACACGCGAACGAAAAGGCCTCACGCTCCTCGACAAGTTCGGCGCCACCCAACGAGCGCCGCACATCCTCAACAACAACGAGCACCTCGCCTTCATCGCCGACCAGAACGCCGGAGACAAAGGCCTCTTCGTCCCCTTCTTCAACCGACTCGCCTCCACCTACAAGTCCATCGGCCTCCTCGCCATGCAGCACCGCGCACCCATTGTCTGCGGCGTCGCACGCGCCATCGGCCTCGATGACCACGCCTCCCCGCCCATCGACGCACAACTCTTCCGCTACAGCCTCGACCTCATCGACATCATCAACCCCGAAGACTGGGACGCACACGAAGACCCCCTCTTCTACCTCACCGCCCGATACCGCCGCGCCATCGAAGAAATGGTCCGCCGAGCACCCGAGCAATACCTCTGGATGCACCGCTACTGGAAATCCCGCCCCCCCCACGAACGCTCCGGAAAACCCTTCCCGCCCGCCCTCCGCGAAAAAATCGCCTCACTCCCCTGGATCACGCCCGACGACCTCGACCGCATCGTCGACCGATCCAACCGCGACGCCGCCGATCTCGCCGCGCGCCGTTGATTCCTGCCCCATTCCACCCCATACTCCCCCTCCCCCATGGCAAAGCTCCGACAACTCGTCCTCTACAAGCCCGCCGCGGGCGGCAAGCAGGCCCCCCTCGGCACACGCTCCGAAATCATCAAAGCCCTCGCGCCCTTCAACACCGCCCCCGACGGCTCCGGCGACACCACCATCGCCTTCGGCCCCGGCTTCACCATCCAATTCCCTCTCACCGACGCACGCGATGACGTCAACCAGTGTCTCATCGCCATCATCGAAGAGGAAATCGCCGTCTCCGTCCTCCTCCGCATCTGCAAAAACACCGCCTGGGCGCTCCTCGACCCCGACTCCGGCCGCGTCTTCGGACAGCAACCCGCTCACCCCTGATCACCACCATGCCACAACCCGTCCAATCACAACCCCCCTACCCCGAACGCACCGAGAACCCGCCGCACGCGGGCTCCCTCCAAGGCCTCGTCGCCACGCGCGACGACGAACGCGCGCTCCTCTCCGCACTCGAACAAGCCTTCGACTACCGAGGCGACGTCACGCTCACCCTCACCTCCACCGACCAACTCACCGGCTACATCTTCGACCGACGCACCGGCCCAAACCTCGCCTCCTCCACCCTCCGCGTCATGCCCGCGCCACCCCACCCCCGCGCCGGCGAAAAACTCTCCATCCCCTATTCCGACATCGAGCGCGTCGAGTTCTCCGGCAAAGACGCCGCCCACGGCAAGACCTTCGAGACCTGGGTCAAAAAGTTCACCGAGTCCCGCCTCGCCGGCCAACGCGCCGCCATCGACAACGAACCGCACTGAGCAGGCCCCCCCTTCTCCCCTCCGAGGGAGAAGGTGTCTCTGCGATGCTTCATCGCAGAGACGGATGAGGGGGCCTTCTGCTTCTCCGCGCCTCAGAACACAATCGCACTCGCCACCTCTCCCATCGGCTTTGCAATGGGAGAGGGTAGGGAGAGGGCTCCACCGGGGGTGCATCGCTCCCTTCTCTACTCTGCCTCGTAGAGAACTACGCGGCCATCATCATCAACAGCCCTGTGCCGATCGGCCTTTCTCTTCTCCCGCCTCACCTGCGCTGCATTCGCGCGCTGCCTTGGCCCCTCCCCCCCCGTGGGGGAGGTGGTTCGTGCTTTGCACGAACCGGTGGGGGGGACTTCCATCAACCCGCGGCCCGTTCTGCGGCGTTGCCGAGATGGTCTACGACCCCGTCCGATCTCGCCTAGTCATGATCACAATGATCGACATCGCTCCTGTCGACGCGGGTACTTGGGCCCTATCTGACTGCCCCGGCGACGCCAACGCCGACGGCGCCGTGAACATGACAGACCTGACCGCCGTGCTCTCGAACTACGGACATGCAACTCCTATCGGCGTCCCCGGCGATCTCGACGGCGACGGACGCGTCGGCTTCGCCGACCTCAATCAGGTCCTCTCCTACTTCGGCGCCACAGGCTGTTGATCTCACCAGCGACGCTCTACGCCACCTCTCCCATTCGTGATTTCACGAATGGGAGAGGCCGGGAGAGGGCTCCTGCATCGCTTCCCTATCTACTCTGCCTGGCAGAGCATTTCGCCATCAACACCGCCGACGATCTGTGCCGCTCGGCCTTTCGTTCCACCCGTGCAACCAGCGCCGCCACCGCGCACGCGACCTCTCCCACGGCTCTGCGTGGGAGAGGGCAGGGTGAGGGCTCCATGCCCTCCTTCTTCTTTACTCCTCTGCCTTTGGTCTTTGCCTTCCCCTAGTGCCTGATGCCTAGTCCCTAGTGCCCTTCTCTTTTCTCACTCCGCAAGCAGCCTCTCCACCATCCCCGTCATCTTCTTCTTCAGCTTCTCGTGCTCCTCCCCGGTCGCCGGACCGCTGAACCCCGCGTACGCCGCGCGGATCCTCCCCTTCCCATCCACAAACAGAAGCGTCGGGTACGCCTTCACAGCATCAATCACCGGCAAGCTCTCCGCCGCCTTCTTCTTCTCCGCCACTCCCGCCAACAGCACCGGAAACTCCACCCCCGCGCGCTCCACATACTTCCGCACCTGCGCCGAATCCCGCGCCGCATCCCCGCTCACCTCGAACGCCAACCCCACCACCTCGAAGCCCTTCCCCTTGTGCGTCGCGCGCAGCTCATTCAAGAACGCCGTGGCGTCCTTGCAGTTCGGGCACCACGTCCCGAACACGTACACGATTCTCGCCCTCGCCTTCCCCCCCATCGACGCATCACCCAAACTCCGCTCGTTCCCCTCAACGTCCACGTACGTCAAACCGTTCACGTTCCCGCTGCCGATCGCCTTCGTGAACGAAAAGCCATCCCTCACCTCGGCATTCGCATCCGGAACCGCCGTCCACGCCTCGTGATGCCAGTCCCCCGACCAGAAATCCCCCGCGAGATTCCCCTTCACATCCCGCTTCGCCACGAACAGGAACGCGTGCGCCCCGTCGAACGCCGAGAGCCGAAGCGTGTCCCCGTAGAAATCACCCGACAAAAACCGGTAGTCACCCGTCGTCGTCAGAAACGTCCCGCCCGCGCTCTCCTCGCTCCCGCGCACCACCAGCACCGCGTCATCACTCCCCGGGAATGTCACGCGCCACCGGCCCGACACGTCACGATCCGCCGCCGTGCTCGCGCTCTGCGTTGGAAACCGCGCCGCGCTTCCCGCCTCGGCATGGAACCCCATCCGCGCCCAACCCTCCCCCCGACGCTTCGTGTACTCCCCGTCCATCCGCTTCCCGTCCGCGCGCACCGTCGCCTTCAGGTGCGCGTCGTAGTAGTCCATGCTCAAGAGCAGCTCATCACCGTCCCACGTCACCACCGGGATCTCGATCTCCTCCGCCCCGTTCACCAGATACGCCGCGATCCCCGCCGGACGATCGTCCGTCATCGGGTGCTCGATCCGGATCTGAAACGGCAGCTCCCCCCCCGGCGCCTTGGGCAAGTCCAGCCATGCGCGCCACACCCCGTCCGCGATCGAGGGCTTCTCCCCCGGGGCCCTCGCCTCATCA
This sequence comes from uncultured Phycisphaeraceae bacterium, assembly GCA_964410465.1. Lineage (GTDB taxonomy): Bacteria > Planctomycetota > Phycisphaerae > Phycisphaerales > UBA1924 > CAYPGJ01. The sequence goes on from CAYPGJ010000030.1 coordinate 5,540, forward strand.
CCAGCCGCAAGCATCGCCGCGCCACACAACACCGTCAGAGCAAGCATCGTCATGCCCCAACACTAGCCCCCGTGCGCACGTCTCGTGCAACAGCGCAACCGCCGCGTATCACATCATTTCGGCGCACACGCCCCGCAACAACGCCCGCTCGGCCAAAAGTCAGCGAACCACGGATTCGCGCCGCCGCTCACGCTCCAGCCGAGCCAGCGCCATGATCGGAAAGTAGTGCCGGTACAGGTGATAACGCAGGTAGAACACCTTCGGGAACCCCGTCCCGGTAAACCACGATTCGCGCCACGCCCCCGCAGGCTCCGCGACCGGATGCGACACCAGCGCCGGCGTCGAAACCCGCTCCAGGAACCCCGCCACCGCCTCCTTCCCCGCCTTCCCCGCGTCGATCCCCATCGGCCCCTGCGCCGGCGCCCCCTCCGCCAACTGGTTGTCCATCAACCACCTGGCCGCGCGCCGCACCGCCTCGTCCTCCGCCCCAACCCCATACAGGAGCGTCATCAGCCCCCACGCCGTCTGCGACGGCGTGCTCGGCCCGATCCCCTTCAGCCGCTCATCAATATATGAATCCGCGGTCTCGCCGAAACCACCATCTTCATTCTGTGCCGCACGCAACCACTGAATCGCATTCTTCACTGCGGGGTCATCCCGCGGTATTCCCGCGGCGTTCAGCCCGCCCAGCGCCTGCCACGTGCCGTACAGGAAATTGCAGCCCCATCGCCCCCACCAGCAGCCTTCGCCCCGCTGCGCTCGACGGAGATAGTTGATTGCGCGGATGATGGCGGGATGCGTTGGAGGCACGCCGCACGTGATCAACGATTCGATCGTGCGCCCCGTGATGTCCGCGCACGAGGGGTCCTGCATCGCGTTGTGATCCGCGAACGGAACCTTCTCCATCCAGCCGCGGTGCTTGGTCCGATCAAAGGCGGCCCATCCGCCGTCGTCGTTCTGCATCGCGAGCAGCCAGCGCGTCGCGCGCGCGGAGTGCGAGGCGCCTGAGGAATAGGGCTCGTCGGCGCCGTCGCCGGCGCGTCGCAGGGCCTTGGCCACCATCGCGGTGTCGTCGACGTCGGGGTACCAGTCGTTGCGGTACTCGAAGGCCCAGGCCGCGGCGTTGTCGCCGAGGCGCAGATGGCGGTCCTGGGGGCGCAGGTTGCGGACCCAGTCGCCGGTCATCTTGACCTCGTGCTCACGGAGCCAGTTGCAGCACCGTCGCACGCGGGCGTCGTTGGCTTCGGTGAGACCGGCCTCGGTGAGCGCGTAGAGCGCAATGCCCGAGTCCCAGACAGGGGAGAAGCAGGGCTGGATGCGGACGTGGTCGTCCTCCTCGACGATGAATCGGTCCAGTTCGTGCTCGGCTCGCTTGATGACGGGGTGGGTGCGCGGGTAGCCCATGGCCTGGAACGCGACCTGGATGTAGACCATCGGCGGGAAGATGGCGCCGAGACCGTCGGTCGTGGCGCCGTCCATTCGCTCGAGGAGCCACGCCTCGGCGACACGGAGCGCGCGTTTGCGGGTGAGGACGAAGAGGCCGAGCCGCTGCGCGATCTTGACGGCGCGATCGACGAGAATGAAGACGTTGGCAAGATCGAACGGGTTCGAGGCGTTCCAGGCCTTGCAGAGCTTGTTCTTGCGCGCGGGGTTGAGGAAGAGTTCGTCGACGCGGAATCGTTCGGGGATGGACCGCGCGGGGCGGAGCGCGGTGCAGATGGCGAGCGGGAGGATCATGGTCCGCGTCCACGCGGCGACCTTGTCGAGGTGGAAGGGGAACCAGCGCGGCAGCAGCGCCACCTCCGGCGGGATGATCGGGCACGCGTTCCACGTCACCTGTCCGAGGCACGCGAGATAGAACATCGAGAAAGTGTTGATGCGTTCGGCGCCGCCCATCGAGAGGATGAGGTCGCGCGCGCGGGTCATGTGAGGCGTTTCGGGGTCCTCCCCGAAGAGCTTGAGGGTGAGGTAGGCCTTGACGGTCGCGGAGAGGTCGACCTGGGAGCCCGGGTACTGTCCCCAGCCGCCGTCCTCGCGTTGGAGTCGGCGGAGGTAGGTGAGCATTTTGGGGAAGCGACGGAGGTCGTCGGCGGACGCGTGGGGCGCCACGTCGTGGCCGAGGATGACCTTCATCAGCAGGTATTCGGTGATGAGGATGGAGTCGCCTTCGAGCTCGGCGCAGAAGTGGCCGTCGGCGTGCTGCTTGGAGAAGAGGGCCTTGACGGCGCGGCGGAGGGAGGCGGCAAGGGGGCTGGCTTCGCGCGCAGGCGGGGCTGCGGCGGGCTTCGGCTCGACGACGTGGTCGGACTCGGCTTGAGAGAAGAGCGTGGACACGTGGTTGGCCCTCCGTGGCGTCGGTGGAGAATGAGTTGAGGGTACGGCGGGGTCAGGGCTCGGACAATGGCGGGCGTGCGGAGAGGCGGGAGGTTGGCGGGCGGTGTCCCCGGTCTTGGAGAACGTAGTGGCGGCCTCCCCAGGCCGTGGCGCGCCCGGAGCGGAGGTCGCGCGCGGCCTGCGCGAGGATGGACGCGATCGCGAGTGCGGCGAATGGCTGGAGGAGCGCCGCCCAGAGTGGGGCTCGCTGCACTCGGAGGGTGATGACCATCGAGAGGAGATAGGCCAGGAGCGCGAGGGAAGAGACGACGAGTGTGAAGAGATCAAGAACGTCGGCGCCGAGGTCGCGGGACGGGGCGTTGATCGCGAGGATGAGCGCCGCGAGCGCGCCGAGCGGGAGGAGAAAGTTGGAGAAGCGGAGTCGCCAGGCGAGAGATGCGAGTCTGGGCGCACGTCGGTTGGCGGCCTCGGTGTAGATGCGCTTCCATCCGCGTCTGAACGCGGGGAACGATTCGTACATGTGGCAGGTGAGGAGACCGTCGGCCAGGAGCACGCCGGGGCGGCGGTCCGAGAACCCTATCGCGCGGGCGAGCGCGATGTCCTCGAGCAGATCGTCTTTCACGGCTTCGTGCCCGCCGACCGCGCGGTAGGCGTCGGCGCGGAAGAGCAGGAACTGCCCGTTGGCGAACGGCCGCGGGTTGGGGTAGCGGTTGGCGGACTGCATGGGGTATTGGCGGAGGAGCTCGAAGGAGGCCGCGGGCTGGATGACGCGCTCGAACCAGTGTCGCGCGGAGAGCGTGCTGAGGATGGAGAGAAGGTCGAGATTGCGCTGCTGGAGGAGCGCGACGGCGGCGCGGAGGCAGGAGGCGCCAAAGCGGGTGTCGGCGTCGGCGAAGAGGAGCAGGTCGGAGGAGGCTGCGTGCGGCGAACGTTGCACCGCCTGCCAGATGGCGTTGGTCTTCCCGGCCCAGTCCTCGGGGCAGGCATCGATCTCGAGGATGGTGAAGCGATCGCTCGCCTCGGCGTCGTGCACGGCACGGCGCGCGAGCCTCACGGTGTCGTCCGTGCAGCGGTCGCATGCGAGGACGACGTGAAAGGAGGGGTAGTCCTGCGCAACGAGGGACCGGATGAGTTCGGCGATGTGCGCGGCTTCGTTATGCGCCGGGATGACGGCGCACAGGGATGGGGCGGGCGAGGGGAGGGGGAGCGCGGCGCCGTGGCGCAGGGTGGGAAGCCGCCGCAGGGCGTGCCGGATCCGGACGAGAGCGACGGACCAGTAGGCGAGACAGGCGCTCGCGAGCGCGAGGAGAATCGCGAGAAGGATGGCGATGGCGGGGTGCATGGCGTGGCGCGGAGGGCAGTGTAGGGGAGGGGCCGGGGTTCGTAGACTGGGCGCATGAGCGGGCCAACTGGAACGGAAGAGGTCTTGGTGTTTTCACGGGAGGGGATGCGCGCGCTGGACCGGGCCGCGATCCAGGAGTACGGGATGCCGGGGGTGGTGCTGATGGAGAACGCCGCGGCCGCGGTGGAGGCGGAGGTGCTCGCCGCGGCGGACGCGGATGACGCGCTGGTGGTGGTCGTGTGCGGGGGCGGGAACAACGGCGGGGACGGGTTCGCCTGCGCCCGCCGGCTGGTGAACGCAGCCCATCGGGGGATGCGCGTCGTCATCGTGCGTTGCACGGCCCCGGAGAAGGTGCACGGAGACGCCGTGATTCACATGGATATCGCGGATCGGATGGAGATCCCGATCGTCGAGCTGGCCGGGGAACGGGCGCGCCTGATCCTCGAGGGGATGGCTCGTTCGCGCGGGGAGCCGGACATCGTGGTGGACGCGTTGTTCGGCACGGGGCTGGATCGTCCGATCGAAGGAGAGATGTCGGAGGTGGTGTCGTGGATCAACGCGCAGGGTGAGCGCGGCGCCGTGGTGATCGCGGTGGACATCCCGTCGGGGCTGGACTGCGACACGGGGGCGCCGTTGCTTGCGGCCGGCGCGAAGGATGACGCGGGGAGCGTGGTGCGCGCGGACACGACGGTGACGCTGGTTGGGCTCAAGCAGGGGTTCGTCGAGGAGCGGTCGTGGGAGTTTGTCGGAGAGGTTGTGGTGGGTGATATCGGGGCGCCGAGAACGCTCGCGGCGCGATACGGGAAGCGCGTGCGGATGTGAGGATCATGGCTGGAGGCGGACGGCGGACCACTCGCCGGGTGTGAAGGCGTGCGGGGCAGGGGTGAGGTGTCTTGTCCAGAGGCCGCGGTCGTGGATGCGGCCGGGCTGGCCGATCCAGAGTTCGAGGGCGTCGATCCAGATGCAGTACCCGCCCCAGTGTGGAGGGCGGGGGATGTTGACGTCCTCTGAGCCGTCTGCAGCCGCGGAGAACTTGGCGGCGACACCGAGGACGCGGTCGAGCATGGCCTCGCGGGAATGGATGGGTCGTGATTGGTCGGAAGCCCAGGCGCCGATGCGGGAGAGGACCCAACGGGTGGCGAAGTAGGCGTCGGACTCCTGGTCGGAGAGCAGGGTGACGGGCCCTTCGAGGCGGGCCTGGAGGTTGAGTGCGTCCCAGAAGAAGCAGGCCGAGGCGCGGGGGTTCTCGGCGAGCTCCTGTCCTTTGCGCGACTCTCGGTTGGTGAAGAAGATGAGCCGTCCGTCGGGGGTGACTTCCTTGGCGAGGACGATGCGTACGGAGGGCTTTCCGTCGCGAGTGGAGGTGGCGAGGGAGATGGCGTTGGGGTTGGCGACGATTTTTTTCTCTGCGGCCTCGTCGATCCACGCGCGCAGCAGGAGGGCCGGATCGGGGGGGAGTGGGTCGGGAAGCTGCCGATCGGTGTGGTACTGGGGGCCTTTGGTGAATCGGGACATGGCTGTGTGGAAGCGTATCGGGGTTTCCTGTCGGTGGCCGGCGCGAAGGGCTCGGGCGGTCAATACTTGGGCGGATGACGACGCTGGACACGAGACAGGGGCTGGGCGGGCGGAGCGGGGGGCGCGGCGCGAGGTTCGGCGGGGCCGGAGAGGGGATGCAGAAGCTGTTCGAGCGGGAGCCTCCGCACGCGGTCGAGGCGGAGATGTGCCTCCTCGGCGCGATGCTGCTGGACCCTCGCGTGATCTCGGAGGTGATCCCGATCATCTCGTCGGGTGAGAGCTTCTACACGGAGCGTCACGCGGCGATCTACGACTCGATCGTGGAGGTGTACGAGCGTCGCGACGCGGTGGACCTGGTGCAGATCGCCCAGTCGCTCAAGGACCGGGGGATGCTCGAGGGGGCGGGCGGAATCGGCGGCACGGAGTATCTGGTGCGGCTCGCGGAGCAGGCGCCGGGGAGCGTGAACGCGGCGCACTACGCGCGGATCGTGGGCGAGAAGCACCGGCTGCGGCGGCTGATCGACGCGGCGAGCCAGATTCTGTTCGAGGCGTACCACGCGGGCGAGCGCGGGCCGGACGGCGCCAAGGAGGTGCTGGACGTCGCGGAGCAGATGGTGTTCGACATCGCGGAGTCGACGGACTCGTCGGACGCGCAGCGGCTCGCGGAGCTGCTGCACGCGACGATGGAGCGGCTGGAGGCGAACGAGGGGCGGTCGATCACGGGGCTGACGACGGGGTACTACGACCTCGATCAGCTGACGGCGGGCCTGCAGGCGGGCGAGATGACGATCATCGCGGCGCGTCCGTCGATGGGGAAGACGACGCTGGCGTTGAACCTGGCGGAGCAGGTGGCGCTGGGGGGCACGATCGGCTCCGGGGACGGAGAGCGCGCGCCGGTGGCGTTCTTCAGCATGGAAATGAGCAAGCAGGCGGTGGCTCAACGACTGCTGTCGGCGCGCTCGGGCGTGGACGCGCACCTGCTACGGACGAACAAGATCGGGGAGGCGCACTTCCAGAAGCTGGTGCGCGCGTGCGGGGAGCTTGGGGAGGCGCCGATCTTCATCGACGACACGCCGGGCATGACGGTGCTGCAGCTGCGGGCGCGGGTGCGCCGGATGGCGTCACAGCACAAGGTGAAGTGCGTGTTCGTGGACTACCTGCAGCTGATGACGGCGCCGGGGGCGGCGCGGGAGAGCCGGCAGGTGGAGGTCTCGGCGATCTCGCGCGGGCTCAAGGCGCTGGCGCGGGAGCTGAACATCCCGGTGGTGTGCCTGTCGCAGCTGAATCGAGGCGCAGAGCAGCGCGAGGGGCACCGGCCGAGAATGAGCGATCTGCGCGAGTCGGGGTCGATCGAGCAGGACGCGGACGTGGTGATGCTGCTGCACCGGGAGGACTACTACCACGTGGGGGACGAGGCGTGGTCGATGGAGAACCCCGACAAGATCGGGCTGGCCGAGCTGATCATCGCGAAGCAGCGCAACGGGCCGACCGGCAATGTTGTCTTGACATGGAACTCGGCGATCACGCGGTTCCAGAACCACGCCGGGAACACGCGGTTTGACCCCGACTCGGTCGTGATCCGTCCGCAGAGCAAGAGCGGGCCTGCGCCGCGCCCGGGCGGCGCGAGCCCCGGTGGGGGCAGCTTTGCGCAGAGCCAGCGTGCGCCGACGGGGCCGGCGCCGGGTCATCGCGACGGGGGCGGGCGCGACGACGACGGGCTGGACGACGACATCGGGGACCTGCCGATCTGAACGCGCGGCTCAGCGGAGCGCCTCGCCGTCGCGGTGGTAGGCGAGCGATTCGTCGGTGGCGTTGCCGGAGGCGAGCGCGTTGAAGACGGAGCCGGTGGGGAACCAGTGCGAGGCATCGGTCTTGGACTGCGCTTCGGACAACGCGGAGACGTGGCCGTCGAACCATGTGGCGATGATGCGTCGGGAGTGTCGGTAGGTGAGGTTGCGGTTGTGGGGGTAGACGGTGGGGGCTTGACCGAGGTAGTTCTCTTCGGCGAACTCGGGCTTGTCGGTGGCGGCGCCGAACTCGCGCGAGGCGCGGTAGATGGGTGAGGAGGAGAGGAACGAGCCGAAGTATTTCGGGTTGGGTGAGATGTCGAAGTCGAGGCGAGCGCGGGAAGCGAGATAGCGGGTGGCGTCGGAGAGGAAGACCTTGTGGGCCGGGGGTCCGACGCGGTCGAGACGGGGGAAGTAGTCGTCGGGCGGCACCGCCGGCCCGCGCCACCCGAAGGTGCGGTACTTGGCCTGGGGGATGAAGGACTTTCCCGCGAGGTGGAACGCGGCCGGGGAGAGGTAGGAGACCTGAAGGAAGCCCTCGGCGGAGAGGATGGCGTGGAAGTCGGACGAGTCGGGGGCGGAGCCGTACAGCGTGTCGTTGTGGCGCGCGGAGGCGGGGCAGGCGAAGTCCCGGAAGATCTGATGCGTGCGCCGAGCGCGGTTCGGTGAGAACGGTGTCGTGGCGCCGAGGGCGGGGCTGATCCAGTCAAAGACGGAGGTCGGTGTGGCTGGCGAGGTGTCGGCGAGGAGCTCCTGGGTGTACGGCATCTTGAGGTAGCGAACGTTGGTGGTGTTGATGCCCGGGAGGCGGTCGTCATCGGCCTGCGCAGCGAGGATGGTCGCGACGTGGAGACGGCGCTGCTGCTGGGCGCATGCGGCGGTGTGCGAGGCGGAGCGCGCGGAGGCAAGCGAGGGGACGAGCACGCCGGTGACGAGGGCGAGGAGGGCGATGACCATGAGCAGCTCGACGAGCGTGAATGCCCGTCTGCGGGCCGTGGATGCATTCATAAGGCTCGAATGTAGATTCGTACGGGTGGTTATCAGGCCCCAGAACTGGGTGTTGACGTTGCGTGGAGGGGGTGTGGATAGGGGCCCCAGATTTGGGTTTGATTTGGGTCGACATTGTCCGTTTTGTGAGTAAATTGAGGATCGGACTGAGAGCCAGTCCACGAAGCCGCCGCGATGGCGGCACACAGATCTTTGGAGGAAACACGTCCATGCGCAAGTTGAATGTTCTTGTAGGCGCGGCTGCGCTCGTGGTGAGCGGCGCGGCGATGGCCCAGTTCCGCATCACGCCGGGCGGCGCGAACGCGGGCAACGGGCTGTTCGAGATCACGGGCACGGCGTTCCCCACGTCGCTGACCACGACGGGCAACAGCACGGCGAACTTCCGTCCGACCGGCACGACGGGCACCGACCAGATGTTCGCGTCCTGGTGGTGGTTCCGAGTGAACGGCGTCGACACGCGCGAGTTCACGTTCGGGAACGCGAGCGTGGCCGGCGGACCGACGTCGTCGGGCGCATGGGTGGGCGACGCGACGGGCAACCTCGACACGGGCGGCGCGAACTTCACCGTGTCGAACTCGACCGGCGGATACTCGTTCACCTCGCAGCAGCGCTGGCAGATCTTCGCCGGCGCGAACGGCCCGGCCGTGATCCAGACGAACACGATCACGAACACCGGCTCGTCGGCGATGAGCATCTCGCTGTTTTCGTACAACGACTTCGACGTGAACGGCACGGCGGGCACGGACACGTACTCGCACAACGGCAACTGGTTCACGATCTCCGACGGCGCGTTCACGGTGAACTGGGCCGGGTTCAATTCGAACGCGTTCCAGGCGACGGCGTTCGCGACGCTCCGAGGCCTTCTGGCGAACACCGCGATCGACAACCTGAACAACACGGTCGCGGGCAGCCCCGGCGACTTCACCGGCGGCTATCAGTGGAACCTGGAGATCGGCGCGGGTCAGAGCGCAACGGTCATGGGCTCGTTCGCCATCAACGGCGACCCGATCCCGACGCCGGGCGCGGCCGCGCTGCTCGGGCTGGCCGGCCTGGTCAGCGTTCGTCGTCGTCGCTGATGTGATCGACGGATCTTGACGAATCGGAATCTCACGCGTCGCCCGGTCGGAAGGCCGGGCGACGTTCTTTTTGTGATCACCGGCGCGGATGTTCGCTCGATGTTTGTGCGCGATGGGCGCGCATCCGGAGAAATGGCTTGGTGTGCGCGGTGGCGCGCGATAGGGTACGGGGGCACAGGAGCGGCCGGAGTCGCGCGCCGGGAAGAGACGGAGATCGCCTGTTCGGCGATGCGCGCGGGTGTCGGCGGCAGGAACAGCGAGCAACAACATGAACACAACCTGGCTGTGTGCCGGAGCAACGGCGCTCGTCGCGTGCGCAGGCGCGCAGAGCGCGCTGCTGCGCGATCAACCGAACCAGAGCGTCGAGGCGTTTCTCCAGTCGATCCCTTCCTCCCTCACGCAGAACATCGCGAGCCCGACGCACCTGCGGCTGTCGCCGTTCGGCTCGAGCGCGAATCACTGCCGCGAGATGCGGTGGTTCTTTCGCGCGGCCGGGTCGCAAGGGGCGGACCAGCGCGAGTACGCGTTCGGCAACGGGAACTCCCCCGGCGGGCCGAGCAGCGCTGGAGGCTTCGTCGGCGACCTTACCGGCAATCTCGATGAGGGCGGGATGGACTTCACGGTGACGAATGACACGGCGGGCTACGCGTTTACATCGCGGCAACGATGGACCTTGCGGACGCGCAGCGTGGAGGGGTATTCGGGCACGGTGCTCACGATGACGAACACCGTCCAGAACACCGGTCCGGGCCCGATGACTCTCGACGTGTTCAACTACGCGGACCTGGACCCGGGCGGCAGCACGCTGCACGAGTTTCGGCCGATCCTCGCGCCGGGAGTGTTTGGCGTGGAATCGAGCTTGCGCTCGACGGACTTGTCGTACGCCGCTGGAGCGCTGAGCGTGCCGCGGGGCGTCGGCGGGCCGTACACGACGATGTCGTACCAGGCGGCGGGAGACGGGAGCCTGCGCGCGGCGCTGCTCGACGGACAATCGACGTCGCTCGACGGGAGCGTTTCCGGTTCGCCGGGGGACCTGAGCGTGGCGACCCAGTGGCAGATGGCGCTGGGCTCCGGCGAGACCGCGAGCTTTGAGGCGGTCATCTTCTTCGGGCTTGTCCCGTCGCCGGGAAGCTCGCTGCTGCTCGGAGCCGGCGTGCTCGCGCTGTGCGGGAGGCGTACGCGCACGATGGAGCGATGAACCCGCTCATCCCGTCGCGCAACGCAGGCGCCACGCGGAGCGGATTGCTTGCTCGAAGCGTCGCGTGAACGAGCCCGCGTCGCAAAGAGGCGAGGCCAGCACGCGCTCGCGCAGCGCGGCTCGTCCGGCTCGGAGGCGGTCGACGTCGCGCAGGAGCGCGAGCGTCTTGCTTGCGTAGTCGTCGGGGTCGGCGGCGATGCTGGCCTCGAGCCCGACGACGGACAGGATGCTCGATGCGACTCGCGACGCCGACGTGACTCCCGGAAGCGTGACCACCGGAACGCCCATGAAGAGCGCGTCGCAGGTCGTGGTGGCGCCGTTGAATGGGAAGGGGTCGAGCGCGACGTCGACGGCGTGATAGGCCGCGAGATGCTCGGCGTGACCGGTCGGCGGGAGGAGCGTGAGGCGATGGGGCTCGACTCCCGCGTCGGTGAAGCGGCGTTCGAGGACGGCGCGGCCCTGCTCGTGCGCGAGCGCGGTGTGCTTGAGGACGAGTCGCGCGCCGGGCGTGTCGCGCAGCACGCGAGCCCAGAGCGCCACAACCCGCTCGTTGAGCTTGTCGATCGCGTTGAACGAGCCGAGCGTGGGCGGGCGATCGGGCGCGTCAAAGCTTGCGGGTGGCGCGTCGTTCCAGGGCCGGTAGCACAGCGCGCACGGGTCGAGGCGCAGCAGACGCTCGGTGTGGAACGCCTCGCTGCCCGGCGGGTCGGCGATGGAGTCGGTGAGCCGAACATCCATCTCGAGCACCCCGGTGGACGCCGGCCAGCCGAGGTAGGAGACCTGGAGCGGCGCGAGACGCGCCTGAAAGGCCGGGAGCGCGTGGCCCGCGCTATGACCGGAGAGATCGAAGAGCACGTCGGGGCAGTCTTCGAGGACGGCGCGTGCAAGTTCGGGCCAGCGCGCCTGCGGCATGCGCCGCCATCGGGGCACGTGGGACCGGAGGCGCGCGGTCACGGCGTCTTCCCGATGCGCGGTGGCGTACGCGAAGGGCGTGAACGCCTCGCGGTCGAGGTGTTCCAGAATTGGCTCAAGGAACGTGACCACGGCGTGCGCACGGAGATCGGGCGAGAGGAACGCGAGGCGGAGCGGACGATCCGGAGCGAGGTCTGGCGCTGGGCGTTTGAGGCTCGCCGGCGCGATCCTTCTCACCAGCTCCCCGTACGCGCGAAAGTGCTCGAACGCCTCCTCTGGCGCGAGCGAGGGATCGTACGGGATGGTGGAGCAGAGATCGGTGGCGAGGGCGTGATCGTCAGGATGTCGGGCTGCGGCGTCGCGGAGCAAGCACACGGCCTCCGCCGCGCGCCCCGTGGCCGAGCAGACGTCGGCAAGCCGAGCGGTGAGCCGCGACTCGTTCGGATGGCGGGACAACTGCTCGCGCAGGAGGCGTTCTGCGTCGATGCAGCGTCCGGCGCCGGTGAGGGCCGCGGCAAGCCGTTCGATGGATGGCACGTCGTCGGGGCGGAGCGTGAGCGCGACCTCGGCGTGCCTGGCCGCGTCGTCGGGCCGCCCCAGCTCGGTGTAGGTGGCAGCGAGATTGAGGCGCAGGTCGTGGCGATCTGGTTGCGCGGCGACGGCGCGTTCGCCATAGAACGCGGAGCGCTCGAACTCGAAGGACATAGCCAGGACGTAGGCGAGCAGGCCGCAGACGGCGGGGTCGTTCGGCGAGACGGCGGCGGCGCGGAGGAGAACGGCCCTCGCATCTGCGATGCGCTCGGCGCGGACCAGGTCCGAGGCTCTGGCCAGGAGCGTGGAGGCGCGGCTCATGCTGGCGGCCCAGCGGTGGGAGCGGGCGCTTGTGATCGGCCCTCCTCGGACGAGATCCAGTCGCGCCATGCGGAGCGCACCGCGGCCTCGAAGCGCGCGGCGTACGCGGGAGCGTCGCACAGCGGTGAGCGGAGCACCCGCTCGCGCAGGGTCGCGCGGAGCTCGGCAAGGCGGGCGTGATCCTCGGCAAGCCGGCACGCGATCCGAACATACCCCTCGGGAGTGTGCGCCACGCACTCGGACAAGCCGACCACGCCGAGAAGGCTCGCGCCCACACGCGCACCGATCCGCTCGGATCGAAGCGTGACGACGGGGACGCCCATGAACATGGCGTCGCACGTCGTGGTGGCGCCGTTGAACGGGAACGGGTCGAGCGCGATATCGACGCGCTGATGCGCCTCGAGGTGCTCGCGGTGCGGCGTCGGGCCGAGCATCTCGATGCGCTCGATCGGGGCGCCGACGGCGCGGAAGCGCGCCCGCACGGCGTCGCGGCCCTGCTCGGCGCGGAAGACGGAGTGCTTCAGCAGGAGCCGGGAGCCCTCGACGGCAGCGAGGACTCGCGCGAACACGGCAAGGACCTCATCGTTGAGCTTCGGGCCCGCGTTGAAGCAGCCGAACGTCACCATGCCGAGACGCTCGTGCGGCGGCGGCCCGGGATGCGGCGCGTCGCGCAGCGGCTGGTAGCAGAGGTAGCACGGGTCCAGTCGCATCGGGCGCTCGGTCGACCACGGCTCCGAGCCGGGGGGATCGATGGCGGAATCCGTGATGCGCCAGCCGATTTCCGGCAGGCCTGTCGTGTTGGGCCAACCGAGACCCGTGATCTGCACCGGGGCGGGCCGCAGCCTGCACAGGGGAAGAAGGTTGCGCTCGCTGTGCCCGGAGCACTCGAGCAGGACGTCGATCTGATCGGCGCGGACGCGCTCGTTGATCGCCCGCGCGGCGGCCGAAGCGGACCGCGCCGGAATGTGACGCCAGCGAGGCACGAGGGAGCGGAGGCGTCGTGAGACATCATCCTCGGCGTGGCCCGTGTAATAGCAGGTGATCTCGAGACGAGCGCGATCGACGTGGCTCGCGAGCGGCTCGAAGAACGTGGCGACGGGGTGCGAGCGGAGATCCGGTGAGACAACAGCGAGACGCAGCACACGATCGGGATCGCGCTCGAGGTCCCAGCGCGCCGGAGGGGGCGTCGGGTAGAGACGCGCCACGAGCCGGGCGTACTCCTGGTGGATGGCGAGCGACTCCCGGGCATCGACCGTCGGATCGAACGTCGACGCGGCGCAGAGATCGGTCGCGAGAAAATGGACATCCGGGTTTCGGGCGCGCGCTTGACGGAGCACGCTGACGGCCTCGGACACGCGTCCCAGCACGTTGAGCGAATCGGACAGCCTGGCCGCGAGGTAGGGATGGTCGGAGAATCGCTCCAGCGTCGTCCGCGCCAGCGTGACGGCGTCGGTGAAACAGCCCGCGAGATGGAGCGTCATGCAGGCGCCCGCGGCGATGTCCGGATCGTCTGGGGCAAGCGCCACGGCGCGGCGTTGCTCGTCGCACGCCTCCTCGAACCGTCTTCCCTCGGCCAGCGCCTCGCCCAGCCGCGCGTGCGCGCCGGCGGACCCCGGCGCCAACGCGACCGCGCGGCGCGCGTGGTACTCCGCCTGCTCATGCTGCGCGACACGGCTCAACGCTAGCGACAGCGTGATGAGAAGGTCCGCGTCCCGGGGGGAGACCCTTGCCGCCTGCAGGAGCAGCGGCGCCGCGTCCTGATCCTTGCCCTCGCTCATCAGCGCGCGGGCACGCGCGAGCGCCGAACGCGGCTCAGCCATGCGACGCCTCCCCACGACGCCCCGATCGCGCACACCACGCGCTCCACATATCCCGCAACGCCGTCTCGAACGACTCGGCGAAGCGCGTGTTGTCGCAGAGCGAAGACGCCCGCACACGCGCGGGGAGGGACTCGCGCAGGGCTGCGAGTCGAGCGGCGTTGGCGGCCATCGACCGCGCGATCTCGACGAAGTGCGGCTCATCGCGCGCGACGCACTCGCGCATCCCCGTGGCCGAGAGGAGGCTCAGACCGACGCGCGAGCTGGAACGCTCGCCGGGGAGCGTGATCACGGGCAGGCCCGCGAGGAGCGATTCGCACGTCGTGGTCCCGCCGTTGAACGGCAGCGGGTCGAGGGCGACGTCGATGTGCGCATACGCCTTGAACAGCGCGGCGTGGTCGGGCACGGGCGGCTCGGTGCTGATCCGTCCGGGCTCGACGCCGCGCGCCTCGAAGCGCGCGACGAGCCTCGCGCACACTTCGGGGACGGCGAGGGCCGTGTGCCGCAGCACAAGTCGCGAGCCGGGCACGGCACAGAGGGCGCGGCTCCAGAGCTCGACGGTCGCGTCGGTGCACTTGGAGAGCGCGTTGAAGGAGCCGAACGTGAACGGCCTCGACGCCTCCCGGACCGGCGGCGCGTCGGGCGCGTCGGGAGAGGGCGTGTACGTCAGGAACGCCGGCTCCAGCCGCACAAGCGACTCGGCGCTCCATCGCTGGGACTCGGGCGGGTCGGTGTGCGCGTCGACGAGACGATGATCGATGCGGGAAAGCCCGGTGGTGTTGAGGTACCCAAGCCACGTGGCCTGCACGGGCGCCGGCTTGAGATGCATCACTGGCAGGCGGCTGCTGGCGGTGTGGCCGCCGAGGTCGATGAGGACATCGATGGACTCGTCGCGGATGTCGGAGGCGAGTTCGCCGATGGAGCGGTGGGCGACCTGCCGCCAGGTGTCGGAGAGGGCGCGGAGACGGTGGCTGACGTGATCCTCGGCCGAGGACGTGGCGAAGCAGACCACGCGCAACCGCTCGCGCGGGAGCGCGCGGAGCAAGCTTTCGACGAAGAGGCCGACCGGGTGCCAGCGAAGGTCGGAGGACAGGAACCCGATGCGGATCGTGCGCTCCGGGTCGGGCGTGTTGGCGTGCGGGGCGGGCGGCGCCGGCGAGAGACGCTCGAGCAGGTCGCAGTACGCCTTGTGCTCGAGCCAGACTTCCTCGGCCGAGAGGCCGTCGGCGTAGGTGCAGGCCTGTGCGAGAGCGGTGGCGATCCGCAGGTCATCGGGATGCACGTCGCGCGCGCTTCGCAGCAGATCGACGGCGACGCGCGCGTGGCCCGTTTCGATGTGGCACGCGGCGAGGTTGCCGGTCAGGCGAGGCTCGTCGGGGTGGTGCGCGAGCGCGTCGCGCGCCGCGGCCTCGGCGTCGGACCATCGTCGGAGCACGGCGAGCGCGTGCGTGCGGGAGACGAGCGCCTCGAGAAACACGGGGTCGCGCTCGAGCGCGCGTTCGAGCACGGGGAGGGCGTCGGCGGTGCGTCCGGCCGCGAGCAGCGCGTCGCCGAGCGTGGCGACGGCGCGGGCGTCGTCGGGCGCGAGCGTGGCGGCCCGCTGGGCGTAGAAGAGGGCCCGCTCAGGGTCGCCGAGCGCGCCGAACAACGCCGACGCGAGCCCGTGCGACTGCGCATCTCTCGGGGAGCGCGCGAGCGCGCGGAGCGCAGCCTGTCGCGCCTCCGCGGACCTGCCCTGCGAGAGCAATGCGCGAGCGCGCTGGAGTTCGGGAACACTCATGGCGCGCCGGCTTGCGATGACGCCCGAACGCACCACTCGCGCCACATCTCGCGGACGGCCGCCTCGAATCGCGTGGCAAACGCGGGAGCATCGCCCGCGGGCGACGCCAGGAAACGCTCGCGCAGGCCGGCGCGCAGCGCGCGGAGGCGAGCCGGGTCCGACGCGATCTCTCGCGCGCGGCTCGCGTAGGAGTCGTCGTCCGCCGTGATGAGCTCGTCGAGCCCGACAGCGTGGAGGATGCTCGACGCGACGCGCGCGGCGCAGCGGTCCCCGGTCGCGGCCA
The DNA here is from genome assembly GCA_964410465.1 of uncultured Phycisphaeraceae bacterium. Classification (GTDB taxonomy): domain Bacteria; phylum Planctomycetota; class Phycisphaerae; order Phycisphaerales; family UBA1924; genus CAYPGJ01. The sequence continues at coordinate 21,444 of CAYPGJ010000030.1, forward strand.
GCACGGGCACGCCCATGAAGAGCGCATCGCAGGTGGTGGTGGCGCCGTTGAACGGCATCGGGTCGAGCGCGAGGTCAACGTCGTGATAGGTCGCCAGGAACGCGCGATAGTCGCGGTCGGGCGGGCGGAGCTCGATGCGCTCGCTCGCGACGCCGTGCTCCGCGAATCGCTCGAGCATGAGCGCACGCCCCTGCTCGTGCGCGTAGGCGGTGTACTTGAGCAGCAGGCGCGAGCCGGGCGTTTCCCGGAGGATGCGCGCCCAGAGGGCGAGCGTTCGATCGCCGAGCTTCGAGACGGAGTTGAACGAGCCGAACGTGAACGGCGCGCCGCGCACGACGGAAGGCGCGTCGACGACGCCGGGGTCGTGCTCGGGGCCCGGCGCGCGGTAGCAGAGAAAGCACGGGTCGAGCCTGTAGAGCCGCTCGGTGGCGAGGGCGTTGACCTCGGGGGTATCGGGGTCGGTGATGGAGTCGACGATGCGCCAGTCCATCTCGGCAAGCCCGCTCGTGTTCGGGAAGCCCAGCCACGAGACCTGCACGGGAGCCGGCCGGAGGCGGAAGAGCGGATAGGCCGAGCCCAGCGTGTGACCGCTGACATCGAACAGCACGTCGACGCCGTCGGCGCGCATGAGGTCTGCGTGCTGCGCGATGGTGAGATCGGGGCGATGCCGCCAATGCGTGGCGAGGGCGCGGAGCCGGCGCGTCATCCAGTCTTCGGTCTGGTTGGTGGAATAGAGGTACACGTCGACGCGTGAACGGTCGAGGTGCGCGAGCAGCGGTTCGAGGAAGAGACCGACGGGGTGGAAGCCGAGGTCGGGCGAGATGATTGCGAGCCGCAGGCGGCGGTCGGGGTCGGGCGTGTTCGTGAACGGCGCCGCGGTGTGTGGGATAAGACGCCGGAGCAGACGGCCGTAGGCGGCGTGCGCCTCGAACACCTCGAGCGGCGTGGCTCTGTCGCTGTAGGTGAGCATCGTGCACAGCTCGGTGGCGAGCCGGTGTTCGTCGGGCGCGCGCCGGAGGCCGTCGCGAACGACCTCGGCCGCGCGGTGCGAGTAACCCATCTCGACAAGAGCGGCGGCGTAGCGGGAGCAGACCTCCATGTTGTCAGGGAAGCGCGCGGCGAGCGCTTCGCCCTCCGCGATGGCCTGCTTGTACCGCTTGGTGAGTTGCAGTGAGCCGAGCCATGCGCACGCGAGGTGCTCATGCTTCGGATGCTCCGCCCGGGCCTTGTCGAGAATCCGGAACGCCTCTTCCTGACGATCTCGTGCGGAGAATGATGAGGCGAGGGTGATGACGAGGCCGGGCTCGCCGGGACTGGCCTTGAGTGCCTGCTGCGCGTAGTACTCGCCTCGCTCGGGATTCCCGGTGGCGATGCAGGCCTGCGCGAGCAGCCCGTTGACGACCGGGTTCTTGGGCGCCGAGGGCAGGAGGCGCATGAGCGCAGCGAGCGCTTCATGAGCTCGCTCTGCTTCGAGGAGCGCGACGGCGTGCTGGAGCTTGTGCGAGATGTCGCGCATGAGGGCGCGGAGGATAGCACCGAGGCGCGGGGGAGTGAACAAGAAAAACGCCCCGGCGGAGGGCCGGGGCGATGGGGGATTCGTGAATGCTGCGCGGGCTCAGGTCGTGCTGCCCGCGGCCTCGGCCTCGACGGGCTTGGCCGGCGCTTCGAGGCCCTCGAAGAACAGGTGCTCCTGGCCCTCCTTGCGGGTGACCTTGATCCGTCCCTTGCCCTTGAACTCGCCCGTGAGGATCGACTCGGAGAGCGGGTCCTCGACGAACTGGCCGATCGCGCGGCGGAGCGGGCGGGCGCCGAAGTCGGGGTTGTAGCCCTTCTCGATCAGGAAGTCCTTCGCGGGCTGATCCAGCTCGAGGACGATGCCCTGCTCCTGCAGACGCTTGGTGACCTTGCCCACCTCGTACTCGACGATGGTGTAGAGGTCGTTCTTCGTCAGCGGGCGGAACACGATGATCTCGTCGAGACGGTTGATGAACTCCGGGCGGAAGTACCGCTCGATCTCCTTCTGGAGCACGGTCTTGATGTTGTCGAACGACGCCTCGCCGTCGCGCTTGGCGAACCCGAAGCCGCCGCCGCCCTTGATGAGGTCGGCGCCGATGTTCGAGGTCATGATCAGGATCGTGTTGCGGAAGTCGACGTGCCGCCCGAAGGAGTCGGTGAGCCGCCCCTCCTCCATGATCTGGAGGAGCATGTTGAACACGTCCGGGTGCGCCTTCTCGATCTCGTCGAGCAGGATGACCGAGTACGGCCGGCGACGGACGCGCTCCGTGAGCTGCCCGCCCTCTTCGTACCCGACGTAGCCGGGGGGCGCGCCGACCAGACGCGACACGTTGTGCTTCTCCATGTACTCCGACATGTCGAGCTGGATGAGCGCTTCCTCGTCCCCGAACATGAACTCGGCCAGCGCCTTGGAGAGCAGCGTCTTCCCGACGCCAGACGGGCCGACGAAGATGAACGAGCCCATCGGACGCTTCGGGTCCTTCAGGCCGGCTCGGGCGCGGCGGATCGCGCGGGCCACGGCCTTGACCGCGTCCTCCTGCGACACCACCCGCTTGTGCAGCTCGCCCTCGAGCTTGAGCAGACGCTGGGCCTCCTCGCTCTCCAGCCGCTGCAGCGGCACGCCCGTCATCTTCGAAACGACCTCGGCGATCGCCTCCTCGTCCACGACGCCGTCGTACTCCGAGGCTCGCTTCTCGCGCCACTCGCGCTGCGCCTGCTCCTTGGAGCGCCGCAGCTGCTCGGCCTGATCGCGCAGCTCCGCGGCGCGCTCGTAGTCCGCGGCCTTCACGGCCTCGTCCTTGTCCGCGCTCAGCCGCTCGATCTGCGCCTCCAGCTCCGCCAGGTTCGGCGGCTTGGCCATCGACTTGATCCGCACGCGCGCCCCGGCCTCGTCGATCACGTCGATCGACTTGTCCGGCTGCACCCGACCGGAGATGTACCGACCCGACAGCTCGACCGCCGACTTGATCGCCTCGTCCGTGATCCGCACGCGGTGGTGCGACTCGTACCGGTCCCGAAGACCCTTGAGGATCTCGACCGTCTGGTCCGCCGTCGGCGGCTCCACGGTGATGGGCTGGAATCGACGCGACAGCGCCGCGTCCTTCTCGATGTACTTGCGGTACTCATCGAACGTCGTCGCCCCGATGCACTGGATCTCGCCGCGCGCCAGCGCCGGCTTGAGCACGTTCGACGCGTCGATCGCGCCCTCCGCGCCGCCGGCGCCCACCAGCGTGTGCAGCTCGTCGATGAACAGGATGATGTTCTTGGCGCGACGCACCTCGGACATCACGGCCTTGATCCGCTCCTCGAACTGCCCGCGGTACTTCGTGCCCGCGACCATCATGGCCAGGTCGAGCACGACGAGCCGCTTGTCGCGCAGGATCTCGGGCACGTCCTGGCCCACGATGAGCTGCGCGAGCCCCTCGACGATGGCCGTCTTGCCCACGCCCGCCTCGCCCAACAGCACGGGGTTGTTCTTGGTGCGCCGGCAGAGAATCTGCACGACGCGCTCGATCTCGCCGGCGCGCCCGATCACCGGATCGAGCTGGCTCTCCTTCGCCAGCTCGGTGAGGTCGCGACCGAACGAATCGAGGGCCGGCGTCTTGGACTTGCCGCGACGCTCGCCGCTCGGACCCGCCCCCGACTCCGGCTTCACGCCCGGCTCCCCGGCGCCGGCCGCCTCGTCACCGGCCTCCATCCCGGCGCCCAGCAGATTCAGAACCTCTTCCCGGACCTCTTCGAGCTTGAGCCCGAGGTTCATGAGAACCTGCGCGGCCACGCCGTCGTGCTCGCGGAGCAGGCCGAGCAGCAGGTGCTCCGTGCCCACGTAGTTGTGGTTGAGGTTCCGGGCCTCCTCGATGGCGAACTCGATGACCTTCTTGGCCCTGGGGGTGTGGGGCAGCTTCCCCATGGTCACCATCTCGGGACCGGCCTTCACGAGCTTCTCGACCTCCATGCGGACCTTGCGCAGGTCTACGTCGAGGTTCTTCAGCACGTTGGCGCCGACGCCGGAGCCTTCCTTGACGAGCCCGAGCAGGATGTGCTCGGTCCCGATGTATTCGTGAT
>CAYPGJ010000031.1:0-25015 GCA_964410465.1 uncultured Phycisphaeraceae bacterium
CGGGGGCGGCGGGCCGGGCGGTGTGGGCGCCGGCGGGGGAGGCGGCGGTGGGGGCGGCGGCGGAGGTTGGAACGGCGGCAATGGCAACGGCAACAACCCCGGAGGCGGGAGCGGTCCCTCGGCGCCGGTGTGTCAGGTCGTCGTCGCCATCTCCGTGCCCGAGGGCAGCGCGATCGTCGCGAACACGTGGGATGAGGACGGCGACGGCATCGAGGGCTTTGCCGACGGCTTCGACTGGAACCCGCTCGTCTCCGAAGACAACGACGACGACACACCCCTGACGCCGGTCCTCGTGCAGGTCGCCGGTGCGATGCCCAACGCGCGCTACCGCATCTCATACGTCAGCCCGTCCGATCCAGCCGACCTCGGCCTGACGATCCATAGCGGCTGGGTGATCCCCCCGGGCAGGGTCCGCCTGTGGCGCACGGGCGGCGCCCGCGACATGCGCCCTGCGAGTCATGGCGGCGACTACCTCCCGCCGGGCGTCTACACCGCGCAGCAACTGGGGTTGTCCGGTAGCTCCGCGCTGCTCTACCTCGAGGCCGTGCGCGAGAGCGAGACCCCGGACGACATCGTCATCCGCGTCGACGTCGACCCGACCGGATACTCCGGCTTCATCTGCTCCAGCAGTGACAGCGCGACCGCGGCGCGCGTCGAGCTACAGGCGCGGAACATCGATGAGGCCGGGTTCCATCCCGCGATCGGACTTGTTGCCACGAATCTGTACGACGCGACCTCCCCTCCCCCTCCCGGCATGACCGAGGGCGCGTGGCAGACGTACAGATTCGTGGTCCACGACCCGCGCAACCTCGCGGACCAGATGTTTCGGCTCTCCGAGCAGACCCTCATGCTCACGGAGTGTGAGATCAACGCCTATACAACGCCCGAGTTCTTCATCGGCGTCCTGCCGTTCCCGCCCAACCCGGCCGGCCTCCCGGGGTGCTATCCGATCGTGCTCGACGAGCATGAGAGCGTGGTGGAGTGGGAGTACGACGCGGGCGGGTCGGCGGACTCGTCTCGGCGCACAAAGGGGAAGGTGGAGCGTGCGTACCTCAGCGCGCTGACCGCAGACGAGAAGGCCGTGGCCGGCGCCATCAAGGCGGTGATCGAGGAGCTGGAGGCGGAGAACTGGCACCCCACCGGCCCTCCGAATACAGGCGCCTTCGGCAACGAGGTCCACAGTCGGGTCTTCAACCGCATGAACGGGAACGGCTGGTACCCGAGCGTGTGGGTGAATCTAAACACGAGAGAAATCGTGAGCATCGGATCACCCGCAGGACTCATCGGTACGGCCGAGATCGACCTGTTGCGTGTTCGACAGGGCGTGACCCTGCAAGTCGGCGACATCTTCGATCCCAGCCAGCTGCGCTGCCGAGCGTTCGAGATCAAGACTAGCGCCAACGGCGTGGTGCCATTGCATCAACGTGACAAGTTGAATGGTTTGCTTGGCGATCGCGGCTGGTTCGCGGCGACCCCGCCCCGCCGGTGGACACCGACTGCTTGGGTGCCGCATCCAGTCGGTGGGAAGCTGATTCAGTACTTTGGCGTCCTTGGCGCCGCCAGCTCGGTCTTTATGATCCTTCAGATTCCCGCATGCCACGAATTCCTTGACAGAGCGCTCATCGCCTACGAGCAGGCGATGCGTCCGAACCTCGACTATTTCGAGCGCCACCTCGCCGTGGTGGGCTTCATCAGCGAGTTCAACTCGTACGTCGCTGTTCTGACCGGCGACGCATCCCGGGCCGGTATTCTCTCTGTCGCGATGTTCTACAACTACCTGGCCATCATCGAGTAACTCACGATGGGACAAACCGGCGTTGTCGTGCTGTATTCCACCGTCGAGCCGAGCGAATCTCCTCGTATGCTCGACGAGCTGCTGCCGCTTACCGGGGCGAAGCACATAACGTCCCTCTGTGCATTGTACGGAGCAGACGAGAGCTGGGACATGCTCCAGCGCAACTTGAAGCGCCTGCGCTCAGGCCGCCGTGTTCGTTCTCTCGAGGATGTGGGTATCGACCGACTAGCAACCAAGATTCCCATCGAAGAAGCCGCGAGCTACTCCGAAACGCACGAATGTGTGATGATCAATCTGATGGGTCCAACCATCGCCGAGCCCGTCGGTCTCGCCGCCGAGCGCGACATCCCCCCCGAGGTCCGCGGCCAGTTCTGGTTCCGTGACCTCTACGTCTGGTTCGGCTGGCACGACCTCTTCGAAACAGCGGAGCACGATGACGGCTACTTCTTCGCGCGGGCCTTCATCTCTATCCAGTTCCTTGGTCACAGCACCCCATCCGACTGGAACGAGTACCGCCGTCGCGTCTTCGAGCTGCCCGAATTCAAAGAAGCCAAGTCCCGCTTTGAGACCGTCACCGGCCCCCTCGAGCAGTGCGCGTACTGGGATGTCTGAGGCCCCCGGGCCGCGCAGACGCGGCCACCATCGACATTACGGTCGTGCGACCGCGCCGAACACCCGGAAAATCCACGAATGTTGCGCCGAGCCGTTGGTGCGCATGGCGGCTTGGGGTAGGGTGACCGGAGATCGGCCTGGGGGCTGCTCGTGGGGAATCGAAGACGAGCCTCGGCGCCGGGGGGAAGAGAAGGAGCCGGACATGCTGAAGAGCCTCATGACCGTCGGAGTGTTCGTGGCGAGCGCGGGTGTTGCGTGCGCACAATCGATCAACATCGACTTCGGCGAGGGCGGCTTCGCGCCCGCCTCGACGTACGCGGGCGCCGGGCGCGCCGGCGTCTGGAACGAGATCGGCGTCATGCCCACCTCGCAGCGGTTCAATCTCGTCGGGCTCACGGGCCAGCCGGTGAGCGCGACGGTCTACAACATCGGCGGCTCGGCACTGCTCGCGTCGAACAATCCCGCGACCGGCGGGGACGACGAGCGGCTCATGGACGACATGTTCCTGTCGTTCAACAACCCGGTGGACCTGTGCCTCTTCTTCGAGAACCTGTGGCCGGGGGAGTATGAGGTGATCTGCTACGCGATGACGCCGGACGACGCGGGGCTGCTGAGCCGCGTGCGCGTGGACTTTGCGAGCCCGGGGCCGGTGATGATCGGCGGCGCGTGGCCGGGCGCGCACGCGCAGGGCGTCACGCACTCGCGCCATGTGGTGAACGTGACGGACGGGCGGCTGAACCCCCACTCGGGGCTGTTCGGCGGCGTGATCCAGTCGGGGCTGAACGGCGTGCAGCTGCTGTATCTCGGCCCGTGCGCGGGCGACGCGAACGGCGACCACGTCGTGAACTTCGCGGATCTGAACACGGTGTTGTCAAATTTTGGCCAGAGCGGCGCGTCGCTGGCGGGCGACGTGAACCACGATGGCGTGGTGAACTTTGCGGATGTAAATCTCGTGCTGAGCGCGTTCGGGAGCGCATGCTGACGCGATGTCGTAGCGCGGTGCATGACAACGCGTTGCGCCCGCGTGCGGCGCGGATGTTCGCACGATGAACGGGGCGCTCGCGAGGCGCGTCGACCACGGCGCGTGCGCGGATCGTCGCCAAAACGGTTGATCGGCGCGGCGCGATGTGGTGTGATGGTTGCGCCGCTGCACGCGCGGCGGTGGGTTGGCGGCGGTTGTGGTGTATGCGTCGGCGCCGGCTCGTGGGTTGACACACGTCTCAAGCTAGGGAGGAAACACGTGAGAACTACGCTGTTTCAAGGCGTCGCGATGGCGGCGTCGTTGTGCGTCGCGGGCGCCGCGAGCGCGGACACGATTCTGGGGAATCTCCCCGCCGCCAACAACAACACGCAGAGCGCCGGGCTGAACGCGTCGCGGATCAAGGCGATGTCGTTCCTGATGCCGGGCGGGATGGATTACACGCTCGACTCGGTGGAGCTGATTCTCAGCAACTACGACCCCGGCGAGATGGTGTCGCTGCAGATCCGCGCAGACGGGGGCGGCGCGCCCGGCGCGACGCTGGCGACGTTCGACAACCCGGCGACGGTGGGCGGAACGGACGTGCTGTACACGTTCCTCCCGAGCGCGTCGTTCACGTTCATGGCGAACACGACGTACTGGCTCTACGTGGCGGGCGATTCGTCCTCCACCTTCGACTGGGAAGCGGCGAGCCCGGGCCAGGCGCCCACGGGGATCGCGACGTTCGGCCTGAACCTGTTCACAACCAACGGCGGCGGGACGTGGACCAACTCGTCGATCACCAACAACTTCCGCATCAACGGAACCGTCGTGCCCGCGCCAGGCGCCGCGCTCGCCCTCATGGGTGGTCTCGGCCTCGCCGGCACGCGCCGCCGTCGCTGATCACCACACCCGCAGGGTCCGGGGGCTGGGGCCGGGGGCAGGAGGATGATGAACCGGGCCGAGACGTCCATCAGGGCGTCTCGGCCTTTCTCATGACGAGCGAACAGCGTGCGGCGTTCGGGGGGCGTGCGGGCCTCCCGGGCACTATCATCGTGCCCTCGGCCCCGCGATCCGCGCGGGGAGAGTCTTGAAAGGAAGCCGCCTTGCCCTTCACGCTGAAGCCCGAGGACGCGTTCACGGTCGACGCGGACAGCCCCGCCGAGTACCTGCGCGAGCACATCGACACCGGCGACCGCTGGGTCCTCAACTTCGGCCCACAGCACCCGGCGACGCACACGACGCTGCGACTCGTCATGGAGCTGGACGGGGAGCGCGTCGCGCGCGTCACGCCCCACATCGGCTACCTCCACTCCGGCTTCGAAAAACTCGCCGAGCACCTCGACTACAACCAGTACGTCACGATCGTGTCGCGGATGAACTACCTCTCGCCGGTGTCGAACGACATCTGCTGGCACCACGCCGTCGAGACGGTGTTCGGGATCGACATCACGCCGCGCTGCAAGGTCCTCCGGACCATCATGGCGGAGATGGGGCGAATCCAGGACCACCTGCTCTGCGTGGGCGCGGCCGCGCTGGACCTCGGCGCCTTCACCGGTTTCCTCTACGCCTTCAACCCGCGCGAGAAGATCTACGACCTGTGCGACTTCATCTCCGGCCAGCGCTTCCACCCGGACTGGACCCGCGTCGGCGGCCTCATGCAGGACCTCCCCGACGAAGAGACATTCAAGCGCATGGTCAAGTCGTTCCTGCGGGACGACCTCTCCGTCGCGCTCGTCGACCTCGAGAAACTCGTGCTCCGCAACCGCATCTTCATGGACCGCACCCAGGGCATCGGCGTCATCAGCGAGGCCGACGCCATCGCGTGGTCGCTCTCGGGCCCCGTGGCCCGCGCCTCGGGCGTGCGCAGAGACCTTCGCAAGGACGAGCCCTACCTCTGCTACGCGAACAACTGGGACGGCCAGGGCGCCGAAGCCGTGAAGTTCAAGGTCGCGCTGCACACCGACGGAGACGTCTACGCCCGCTTCCAGGTGCGCATCGAAGAAATCCGCCAGTCGATGAGCATCATCGAGCAGCTCATCGACAACATCCCCCAAGGCCCCGTCAACACCTTCGCCGACGGCAAGCTCGCCAAGCCCGCCAAGAAGGACGTCTACGGCTCCATCGAAGGACTCATCGCGCACTTCGAACTCATCATGACCAACCGCGGCTGGCAGGCGCCCATCGCCGAGGGCTACGGCGCCAACGAAACCGCCAACGGCGAGCTCGGCTACTACGTCGTCAGCGACGGCGGCCCGCGCCCCTGGCGCGTCAAGACCCGCCCGCCCTCCTTCATCAACTTCGCCGTTATGGCCAAAATGCTCGAAGGGCACATGCTCGCCGACGCCGTGGCCGTGCTCGGCTCGCTCAACATCGTCGCCGCCGAACTCGACCGCTGAGCCCCGAGGGAGCGCGATGATCGAATCCCTGCGGACCGCGATCGAGCCGCTGGAGCGCACCCCGCGCGTGCTGCGCGAGATGCTCGGCGGCATCGACGACACGTGGGCGCGCTCCAACTACGGACCCGACACCTTCAGCCCCTTCGACGTCGTCGGCCACCTGCTGCACGCCGACCGGGTCAACTGGCTCGCGCGCGCCCGCCACATCCTCGCGCGCGACACAAGGCCCTTCGAGCCCTTCGACCGCTACGCGATGTACGAGACGGACAAGAACAAGTCGATGGAGGCGTTGCTGGTCGAGTTCGAGCAAACGCGCCGGGCGTGTCTTGACGAACTGAGCGCGCTGAGTCTCACGAAGGAGCAGATGTCGATGCCCGCGACCCATCCGGACCTCGGCGCCGTCACCCTCGGCCAACTCCTCTCCACCTGGGTCGTCCACGACCTGCACCACACGGCGCAGGTGGCGAAGGCGATGGCGTATCAGATGCGCGACGACGTGGGGCCGTGGCGGGCGTACCTGGGCATTCTGGCGCGTTCATGAGCCATTCGGCGTGGGTGGGCCGCGAGCGGTACGCTTGCGGCATGGGCGGCAACGCAGGGCGACGAGTGCGGACGGTGGCAATGTGTGGCGCGGTGGGCTTGGCATCGGTCGCGGCCGCAGCTCCCCCCGTCCCCTTCCCCAACCCCGTCATCATGGAAGCCCTCTTCGCCGTGCCCGCGGACGAGGCCCTCGACCCCAACAAGGACGGCGTGCGCGACGCCACCGGCGACGAGTTCGTGGAGATCATGAACCCGCACAACAAGCCGATCGACCTTGCCGGGTTTGTCATCGCGGACAAGACCGGCGTGGAGAAGCCGGGGGACAAGCGGGGCGTGCGGTTCGTGTTCCCCTCGACCGTGCTCGCGCCCGGCGCCGTGGCCGTCGTGTTCAACGGCGCCGCCGCGGGCAAGACCATCCCCGGAGAGGTCGGCACGAGCGCCAAGGCCGCGGGCCCGAACGCGCAGTTCGGCGGGGCGTTGGTGTTCACGATGGAGAACACGGCGCCGTCGCGCGCATTCGCGAACGCGGCGGACTTGATCGCGCTGGTGGACCCGAAGGGCGCCGTGATCGACGTGGTGACGTGGGGTCGGAATGCGCCGCCGGCGCCCAAGGGCGCGCTGCGGAGCGCCACGGTGCGGGCGGTGTCGACGGGTTCGGTGCAACGGGTCACGGCGGAGGGGGAGCTGCGTCCGCACGCGGAGATCGACGGGACGCCGTGCTCTCCGGGCGTGATCCCGGCGGTGGGTGGCGGGGCCGGCGCCGGGGGCGGGGCCGGGGGCGGGGGCCCGGGTCGGTAGGGCGCCGTACACTGCCGTTTTCCCGAGTTCCTGACGCGAGAAACGAGCGATGTCCTGGATCACCAAGCCTTCGGCCACGACGACGATCCCCCGGCGGGACGAGCCCTATCTCACCCACGCGATGCGCGAGGAACTCACCAACAAGATCCTGCCGCGCTACGCGACGAAGCAGGGGGCGACGCTCTCGGCCCTGCACATGATCCAGGAGGCGCACCACTGGATCCCGCCCCAGGCACTGGAGGAGATCGGCGCGTTCCTGGGTCTGGCCCCGGCCGAGGTGCTCGACACCGCATCCTTCTATGAGGAGTACTGGCTCAAGCCGCGCGGCACGCACGTCATCGCGGTCTGCCGCTCCATCGCGTGCGAGTTCTGCGGCAACAAGGCCATCACCGACGCGTGCAAGGCCAAGCTCGGCATCGAGCTGGGCGAGACCACCGACGACGGAAAGTTCACCCTCGTCGAACTCGAGTGTCTCGGCTCGTGCGGCACGGCTCCGGTGGCGATGATCGATCACACGCTGCACGAGAACGTCACGCCCGAGCAGATGGGGCGCCTGATCGACGAAGCGGGTCGCTCCGGCGGGCATCACTGAGAAAAAAATATGGGCGGCGGTGCGCAAAAATCGCTCTGGCGTTCCCTCGGGGAGTTCGTGGGACATATCACGCACGCCGTGCGCACCGACCCCGCAAAAACACGCTCTCGGCCAAAAGTGGAAGAAGTCCAAAAACCCACGCCGCAGGGCACCGTGACACTTCGACGCACCACGATCGAGGAGATCGAGATCACGCCGAATCGGCGCACAGGGGGCGACAGTGCATAGCGACGTGCGCATGCCGACGTGGCTGCCCAGACCCTTCCGACCCGCCCCCGGCGTGCTCCGTGAGGCACGCGCCTTCACGCGCGAACGGCTCGGCGCCCGGTACGACGAGGCGCTGTCGCTCCCCGGATGGCTCCATCCCGATCAGGCCGCGATGCTCTGCTGGTGCGCGTCCAAGGCGCCGCAGGGCCCGCTCATCGAGCTCGGCTCGTTCAAGGGCAAGAGCGCGGTGTTCATCGCAAAGGGCATGCGCGAGGACGCGACGCTCCACGCCGTGGACCCGCACACGCTGCCCCTCTTCGGCTCGCGCGATGATCTGGCCGAGGCGCAGCGGCGCGAGCAGGAAGCGGACGCGGGCCATTCCTGGCCCGTGTTTCTCGACACCATCGAGAAGTGGGGCCTGAACGGCAAAGTGATCCCCGAGCGCGAGATGAGCCACGAGTTCCGCGCGCGCTGGAACGAGCCCGCGGCGTTCATCTGGATCGACGCCGATCACACCTACGACGCCGTGTGCAAGGACATCGAGGACTGGGCGGGACTGGTGAAGCCCGGCGGATATCTCGGCTTTCACGACACGCACGAGCGGCGCGGCCCCGACCCGCACCAGAAGCACCTGCCGGGCGGCGAGCGGAACGTGTACGACGCGATCGTCGACTCGGGGCTGCCTGAGACGAGGGGGTTCGAGACGACGCTGCGCCTGCGGAACGCGTGGTTCATGCGGCGAAACGGGTGAGGGGGCGGTGGAGCGAGGGCGCCGTAGAATCGGGCCCCGTTGCAGGATCGAACGACTGAGGGAGCCTTCGCGTGCCAGCCTGGAACTATCTCGAACGACCGAGCAAGCCCGTCCTCACGCAGCGCATCCCGACGTTCCCGTGGGGTGATCCGAAGGATCGGCGCGTCGTGTCGTACGACGACTACACGCGCACCGGCGGGTACGAAGGCTTGAAGAAGGCGATCACGCTCGCGCCCGAGGCTTTGGTGGACATGGTGAAGGACTCGCAGCTGCGCGGTCGCGGCGGCGCGGGCTTCCCGACGGGGCTGAAGTGGACGTTCCTGCCGAAGTTCGACGGGGGGGTGCGATACCTCGCGATCAATGCGGACGAGTCTGAGCCCGGCACCTTCAAGGACCGGCTGCTGATGGACTTTGATCCGCACCTCGTCCTCGAGGGGATCGCGATCGCGTGCTACGCGTGCCGCTTGCAGACGGCGTACTTCTACATCCGCGGCGAGTACCACCACCAGGCGCAGGTGATGGAGAACGCGATCCGCGAGGCGTACGAGAAGGGCGTCTTCGGCGGGTCGGGGTTGCTGAGCGGCGCGAGCACCGCGGGCGGCGGGCCCTGGAAGGTCGATTGCTTCCTGCATCGCGGCGCCGGCGCATACATCTGCGGCGAAGAGACCGCGCTGCTCGAATCGCTCGAAGGCAAGCGCGGCTGGCCGCGCAACAAGCCGCCGTTCCCGGCGATCAAGGGGCTGTGGGGCCGACCGACGATCATCAACAACGTGGAGACGATGGCGCACCTGCCGTCGATCGTGTCGAACGGGGCCGCGTGGTTCAAGGAGCAGGGGGTGGTGTCGAACGTGGGCGGGCCCCCGTCGCACGGGACGAAGCTGATGGGCGTGTCGGGGCACGTGAACCGGCCGGGCGTGTACGAGTGCGACCTGGGGATTCCGCTGCGTCGGCTCGTTGAGGATTACTGCGGCGGGATGCGTGGCGGCAAGAAGTACAAGGGGGCGATCGCGGGCGGGATTTCCACGGGGATTCTGGGCCCGGACCAGTTCGACGCCGAGATGGATTTCGACATCGGGCGCAAGTACAACGTGCTTGGCCTGGGCACGGCGTGCCCGACGGTGTTTGACGAGGACACGGACATGGTGGGGGTGGCGCGGAACATCGCGCGCTTCTTCAAGCACGAGTCGTGCGGGCAGTGCACGCCGTGCCGAGAGGGCAGCCAGTGGCTGTTCAAGCTGCTCTCGCGGATCGAGAAGGGGGACGCGCGGACGAAGGACCTGGACCTGACGCTGGAGATCGCGACGAGCATGGGCGCGATGCCGGGGACGACGATCTGCGGGCTGGCCGACGGGAACAACTGGGCGGTTCGGACGATCATGAACAAGTACTGGGACGAGTTCGAGCGTCGGGTGAAGCCGACGTACGTGCAGGTGACGATGAGCGTGGGCGTCGCGGCGAACGGGTGAGTTCGCGCGGGATGTCGCGTCGCTGTGCGCAATGAGGGGGACTTTCGTCGGGTCCTGCTTGCTTCTCTGCTGTTGGGCGCGAACGGTCTTCTTGCGCGACACATGCGCGCGAGGGGAGGGGGCGAGTGGCGAGCGAGAGCGTGGTGGGGGCCGCGACGAGGAGCATTGAGCGGCAGCGCGTTGTCCAGATGAAGACGAGGGGCGGGATGCGCACGGTGGAGATCCACCGGATCTGGAGGCGGCCGGACGGAACACTGATGGCGGAAGTGTTTCAGCGGAGCGGCTTCAGTCGGTGGACGAACATGCCGCAGAAGCCTCCGATGGGGAAGCCGCCGATGCGCAAGGGGGCTATCGGATGGCGGAACATTCCGTTGGACGACGTGCTCGGGATCGCGGATGGCGGGGCGAATTTCTCGCCGCGCCCCGACTACAACCCATATCCGCGAAGATCGTACGGTCGCGTTGTTGCGCAGTTGACGCCGGTGCGTGGGGCTCGGCGCGATGTGCGCGAACAGACGTACTTTCCGTATGGATTCCGGATCGGATATCCGGTGCGGCCGGAGCCGTTGCGGTGATAGGCTTGCGGCATGGTGCGTTGTGCGTGGGCCGAGTCGTCGGAGTTGATGCGTGCGTACCACGACGAGGAGTGGGGGAGGCCGGTGCGCGACGATCGCGTGCTCTTCGAGTTTCTGATTCTCGAAGGCGCACAGGCGGGGCTGTCGTGGTCGACGATTCTGAAGAAGCGCGAGGCGTACCGGGAGGCGTTCGCGGGGTTCGACCCGGAGAAGGTGGCGCGCTTCACGGATGCGCGGCTGGAAAAGCTGCTCCTGAACCCGGGGATCGTTCGGAACCGGCTGAAGGTGTTCGGGGCGCGGACGAATGCCCGCGCGTTTGTGAGGGTGGTCGAGGAGCTGGGGTCGTTCGAGAAGCTCTTGCAGGGGTACATGCCCACGGAAACGAGGCGTGCGCCGCGCACGACGAGGGAAATCCCTGCGACGACAGGCGAGTCAGACGCGATGTCGAAGGGGCTCAGGAAGCGGGGTTTTACGTTCGTGGGGTCGACGATTTGTTACGCGTTTATGCAGGCCGTGGGGGTAGTGAACGACCATGTCGCGGGCTGCGAGAGCGGGGTGAGGATCCGCGCGCGGGCCACGGAATGTTAACAGAGCGGCGAGCTGACAAAAATTTCCACAAATCGCAGGGGAGTGTGTTGGATCACGATAACTCGGGCAGTAGATTCGAGTTGGAGATGCTGGGAGGCTCTGTTGGGGCCATGTGAACTTCGGGAGGAAACACATGTCCAGAGCAATTCGCGTGGCGGCGCCGGTGGTGATCGGTGTTTGGCTGGGTGGTTTCACGAGCGCATCGCTGGTGGGTTTTTCGAATGAGGGCGCTCAGTTCCGGTGGACACCGACCGGCAGTCTGCCGGCACAGACCATTCGGGGGGCGGGATTCGACATCACGACGCCGCCTACGCAGAGCGGGGCCGCGACGGGTCTGACGATGCTGTACGTCCATTCGCAGCCTGTGACGTCGTCACGGGTGGAGGCGACACGGATCGAGCGTGAGACGTTGAACACGCGGATCGGGGGCGGGACGCACTACGGGTGGGTTCGGTCGCAATCGAACTCGGCGCCGACGAGCGGGAATCGTCGGTATGAACCGATCGCGTGGGTGTATGAGACGGAGGCGCGCGTGGGAAGACGCAGGTGATTGGACCGTTTGTCGTGTGGGCGCACGCGGTTGGTGCTCGCCGTAGCAGAAGCGATGGTAATCGACAATTCGTCGGGAAAGGGAAGAACACATGAAGCGTCGAAGGCTGGTTGAAGTGACCTCGGGCGCGCTGGCGCTGGGTCTGACGAGCGGGTTCGCGTCGGCGGCATTGATGACGTTCGACAACACGGGGTGGGGCTTTGCTTGGAACCACTCCGTGATTCTGCCGGGCGCGCCGACGATCCCTGGTCAGTCGTTGGACGTGACGATGCCCGCGTCACAATCCGGCGCGGTGACCCCGTTCGGGCTGGTGTATCAGACGGTGTCCGTGACGACGTCGGGGGAGTTGACCCCGGCCACGATCGAGGCCCAGAGCGCGAACGTCCGGATCGCCGGTGACGGGGAGGAAGTGGTGTTCGTGGTTGGAGGCGGGACGTTCTGGCGATTCATCGCCGCGCGGACGTACGACGTCGGCGAGTCGGTGGGGCCGGGCGCGAGCTGGGACCCTCGGGCGACGGTCGGGGTTTTCGGGGGCCCAGTCGGCGGCGACGTTCCGATCGTGGGTCCGTCGGCCGTGGTGGGCGTGCGGCTGACGATGTCGGGCGCAACGCACTACGGGTGGGTGTGGCTGCAGTGGGACGAGGTGACTCCGCATTTCAATCGGCTGCAGTACCGGCCGACGATGTGGGCGTACGAGACGGAGGCGAACACGCCGGCGCTGGTGACGATCCCGGCGCCGGGGGCGTCGGCGGCGGCGCTGGTGTGCGGCGGAGTCGTTGGGACGCGGCGCCGACGAGGTTGAGTGATAGAGAAAGGGAAGAAATCATGAAGACGCGGCATGTGGTGATGATGGCGGCGGGTGTGTCAGCGTTGTGCGGCCTGGCGAAAGCAGAGCTGCGGGTGTTCGACAACACCGGATGGGCCTTTCAATGGAATCGGTCGTACAACCTTCCTGGGCCCGGGGCGAATCGGGGAGACGGCCTGGACATCACGCTGCCGGCGACGCAGAGCGGTGCGATGACGGACTTCACTCTGCTGATCAACGGGTACCAGCCGACGACGTCGAACGGGGTGACGTCATCGACGATTTCGCAGGAAACCGCGTTGATGCGCGTGGCGAATGACGGGGCGCAGTTCACGGGACCGGGGCCGCAGGGGCCCGTCACAGTGCGCGGCGCCCGCACGTATCAGGTCGGAGAATCGGTGGGCCCGTCGGCGTCGTGGTTTTTTAGCGCGACAGTGGGGTATTACTCGTTCGCGACGGGCGAGGTTCGGGTGCTGGGCGACTCGGCGGTGATCGGCGTGCAGCTGAACATGTCGGGAGCGATGCACTACGGGTGGGTGTGGCTGGAGTGGGACGCGCAGACGCCGTGGGGGAATCGGCTGCAGTACCGGCCGACGATGTGGGCGTACGAGACGGCGGCGAACACGCCGGCGCTCGTGACGATCCCGGCGCCGGGGGCGGGAAGCGCCGTGATGCTCGTGGCGGCGTGCGCGGGGATACGTCGTCGGCGGTGAGTGGGTTGATGGGTGGATAGCGAGCGCGCGGGCGTGCCGCGCGAACGATTCATTCGCGGCGTCGTGTGGAGGATTCACATGTCGAAGCTGTTGTGCGCGGCCGGTATCGTCGTGTGCGGGAGCGTTTCGGGTTCGGCGCTGGGTTCGTTGATGGTCTTTGACAACGCGGGCGGGCAGTTTCCGTGGAGCCTGTCCTCACAGTTGCAGGGGCCGTTCCTGCGGGGTCAGGGGCTGGACATCACGCAGTCCGCCGCGCAGAGCGGCGCGGCGAACCCGTTCACGATCCTGTACCGGACCACGTCGACGACGACGACGGGCATGGTGATCACCACCGACATCGTGTCGGAAGGGGCCAATGTGCGGGTTGCTGCGGACGGGCAGCCGGTGCAGATCGTGAATTCGAGCGGGCAGGTGTTCACGTTCACGGCCGCACGGACGTATCAGGCGGGAGAGTTGGTGGGTCCATCGGCCTCGTGGCAACTCACGGCCGCGCCTGCGGCGTATGGGCTGTCGATCGGGGATGTCCCGCTGCTCGGTACGAGCGCGATCGTCGGGGTGCGTCTGAGCATCTCGGGCTCGTTCCATTACGGTTGGGTGGCGTTGGAGTGGGACCCGGTGACGACGGTGAACAACCACTTCCAGTACCGGCCGACGATGTGGGCGTATGAGACGGCGGCGAACACGCCGGCGCTGGTGACGGTCCCGGCGCCGGGTGCGGCGGGGGCGCTGGTGATGTGCGCGGGGATTGCGGGCATTCGTCGTCGGGCACGCTGAGCTTGTGGCTCTCGTCGTGCGTGAGGTTGGGGCGTTGACGCGTTGCGAAGGAGAGGGTTTATGTCACGGTGGAAACACGGTCTGAAGGCGGCGGTGGTGATGTGCGCGGGGCTGAGCGGCTCTGCGTGGGGATCGTTGATGGTGTTTGACAATCCCGGTGGGCAGTTCGCATGGACGCGATCGTTCAACATCGGTGGCCCGGGCTCGTCTCGTGGGCAGGGGCTGGACATCACGCAGCCTTCGACGCAGAGCGGGGCTCCGTCGGATTACACGCTCCTGAATCATGTGTCTACGCCTCTGACGTCGACGAGCGTCGGGTCGATCAGTATTCAGAGCGAGGGACAGAATGCGCGTGTGGCGAATGACGGGGAGTTGGTGACGGTGACGCTCTTTGGGCTGCCCGCGGCCACGTTCAGACTGCCGCATCTCTATCAAGAGGGCCAGTCTGTCGGGCCCAGCGCGGGGTTCGGATTTGGCGCGACCGTCGGCTACTACACGTTTGCGACGGGGACCGTTCCGTTGTTTGGCGAAACGGGTGTGGTTGGTGTGCGGCTGATGATAGATGGGGCCGCGCACTACGGGTGGATTCACGTGCTTTGGGATTTGCCGGGCAGCTATCGGCCGCTGATGTGGGCGTACGAGACGGAGGCGAACACGCCGGCGCTCGTGACGGTCCCGGCGCCGGGGGCGGCGGTGGGGCTGCTCGGCGTTGGAGCGATTGCCGGAGTTCGGCGTCGACGTTGAGCGTCGCAGGGCGAGCACGAACGAACGCGTGGGGGGCACGACACGGCTGGGAAGGGCCGTGTCGTGTTTGTTTGCATGTTGTCCGTATTGATGTTCGCAGTATGGCCGGGACGATTGTGAGGAATGTGAAGAAATGTCTTTGTGAAGGCATGGGTGGGGGTTAGGTTTGGGGAGTGAAGTTGGGGGCGGGGCGTGGTGGCCGCGACCCAGACGCCGCGGGCGAGTGAGACCAATTTGAAGGAGCGGTGTCATGGCTCGGCAGAGCGTTGTCGCGTTGGCGTCGGTGTTGTGTGCTTCGAGTGTGTGTGCGGGGCCGATCACGATCACGTCGCGGACGGGGATGGTGAGCGGGTCGGTGATGGACGGGAGCGGGGCGGGGTCGTTCCTGGGCACGGCGCCGGCGGGCATCGGCGACTTTGTGCTGCACGGGGACGACCTGACGCCGTCGATGCTGAGCAGCGTCGCGGCGGACCTCACGACGATGTTCACGATGGACAAGATCGCGGCGTTGGGCGGGGGAGAGTCGTTCTCGCTTGTGCCGGTGGGCGGGTATGACGCGGCCGCGAAGGCGGAGTTGCACGTGTTCTTCGACCTGACGTCGGACGCGACGATCAAATGGGACTTCTTCACGGTGTTCCTCGCGCCGACGGCGACGATCGACATCGAGCTGAAGGAGGTCGGCGGCTCGGCGATCGGCACGGGGATTCACGCGCTGAGCGCGGGCTCGTACGAGCTGCACGCTACGGCGATGTTCGATGCGACGGGCTTGCCCCCCGGCGTGGTGTTCTCGGCGCACTACGGGCTCGAGTTCGTGGTGATCCCGCTGCCGCAGTCCGCGCTGCTAGCGTGCGTGGGTCTGGGGGTTGTGGGGCTGCGGCGGAGGCGTTGAGGCGCGGCCGACGGCTGCGCTCAGTCCGTCACGCCGAGGTCTCGCTTGGTGAAGAGGGATTCGAATCGGACGCCGGCGCTGGCCATGTTTTCGCGTGCGCCCTCGAGGCGGTCGATGGTGGCGATGACGGCGAGGACGTCGGCGCCTTCTTCGCGCAGCGACTGCACGGCCTCCAGGGCCTGGCCGCCGGTGGTGGCGACGTCTTCGAGGAAGATGAGCTTGTCGCCCTTGTTGAGTTCGCCCTCGATCTGCTTGGCGGTGCCGTAGTCCTTCTTCTTGTTGCGGACGAAGATGCAGGGGAGGCCGGTCTGCATGGCCGCGGCGGTGACGAGGGGGATGCCGCCGAGCTCGGCGCCGGCGAGTCGCTGGACGGGGGCAAGTTCGCGGGAGAGGGCGTCGATGCGTTGGGCGAAGAGCTTGGCGAGTTCTCGGAGGACTTCGGGGCGGGTGGAGAATCGGTACTTGTCGAGGTAGTAGGAGGAGGTGCGTCCGGAGCGGAGGGTGAAGGTTCCGCGGAGGAGGGAGGCGTCGGCGATGCGTCGGGCGAGTTCTTCTCGGGTCATGGTGGGGGGAGCCTAGCGTGGGGCAAGAATCGGGGTGAAAGGCGCGTTGGGCTGTGCGGAACGAGGAGCAGAAGGAGCGTCCGATGCGGCGACTGGCGATGGCTGTGTGTGTGGGTCTGGGCGTAAGTGGGGCGGCGATGGCGCAGGGTGGAGGGGCTCCGGGGGCGCAGCCGCCGGGACGGACGCCGGAGGAGGTGTTCCCGCAGGACGACCACGATCTGTTGCGGGGGCCGGGCGTGGAGTTGCTGGGAGCGATGACGCTGGTGCGACGGGATTCGGAGGGTCGGCTGGTGCGTCCGGAGGCGACGGTGGAGGAGGCGGCGATCGATTTGTTGCGGGGGACGTTGGATGAGGGGACGCGGCGGCGGGTGGATGAGGCATTGGCGGCGCGATCCGGGGAGTGGGACGCGTTCTTCCGGGAGAACGTGAAGGAGATCATCCAGTTGCAGAGCGATCTCGCGGCCGGGCCGCAGGGTCGTGCGAGCGCGCTGGAGACGATCCGGGCGTTAGCGAAGGAGGCGCCGTCGCTGGAGGATCACCGTGTGTTCCGGGATGAGCTCGCGGGGCTGCTGCCGGGCGAGGCGCGGGCGAGGTTTGAGGAGATCACGAGGGAGTATCGGGAGGCGCTCTTGGCGGAGGTGCGGGTCGAGGCGGAGCAGCGGGGGGTTCCGTTGCGTCGTGCGGTGCAGGAGGAGATGGTGAGGGCGTTTGGGGGGGAGATCCGGCGGGCGTACGAGCGGGAGACGACGCTGGGGAAGGAGCGGTTGGAGGAGACGATCGCGTCGTTGAATCTGACGCCGGAGCAGGAGCCCAAGGTTCGGAACGCGATCCAGACGTTCGGGCAGAAGCAGCGTTTGGGCACGGCGACGGCGTCGGATCGGCGGGAGCTGTTCCGGGCGCTGGGCGCGGCGCTCGACGCGGAGCAGCTGCGCACGCTGCTCCGGCTGACGCGCGGTCGGGGGTGAGCGGCGGG
This sequence comes from uncultured Phycisphaeraceae bacterium, assembly GCA_964410465.1. Taxonomy (GTDB): domain Bacteria; phylum Planctomycetota; class Phycisphaerae; order Phycisphaerales; family UBA1924; genus CAYPGJ01. The sequence goes on from CAYPGJ010000031.1 coordinate 17,293, forward strand.
TTTGGCGCGTGGACGGGCGGCGCGGGGGCGCGGATGCGCTACACTGCGCGCGGTTCGGCGGGACGTCGGTTGCGCTACGATGCGCGCCGGGGTACGTTGAGGGCCGAGGAGCAAGCGAGCCATGCCAGAGAGCGCGCCGAGCACATCGAAGAAGCGGTCGCAGCGCGCGCCGAGCGTGCGCGAGGCGGGGGAGTTGAAGCCGACGCACGAGGCGAGGTCGCCGCAGACGCGGCTGTACGTGGGGGATTGTCGGGACGTGCTGTCGCGTCTGCCGGAGTGCGTGAACGGGGAGGTGGACCTGATCTTTGCGGACCCGCCGTTCAACTGGAGCCGCGGGTACGACCGGTGGGACGACGATCTGCCGAGGAGTGATTACCTGGACTTCACGTATCGGTGGCTGGACTTGTGCGTGGGCGCGCTGACGCCGACGGGGTCGATGTGGGTGAACATCCCGGACGACACGGCGGCGGAGATCGTGGTGCACCTGAAGAAGCGCGGGATGACGATGATCAACTGGTGCATCTGGCACTTCCGGTTCGGGCAGAATCGGATGGGGTCGTTCATCATGTCGAAGGTGCATGCGCTGTACTTTGCGAAGGACGCGTCGGAGCGGACGTGGAACCCGGACGAGATCCTGGAGCCTTCGGACCGCGCGACGATCTACTTTGATCCGCGGACGCACGCGAAGAAGGAGGGGAAGAACGGGCTTCGCGTTCCGATGGACGTGTGGTACGGGAAGTACTGGGGGCGCATCCAGGGGAACAACAAAGAGCGTAGAGCGAACCACGACAACCAGCTGCCCGAGGCGTACCTGGAGCGGGTGATCCGTGCGTGCTCGAACGAGGGCGACCTGGTGCTGGACCCGTTCAACGGGTCGGGGACGACGCTGACGGTGGCGCGCGCGTTGGAGCGCCGGAGCATCGGCATCGAGTACAGCCCGGAGCTGGCGACGAGCGCGTGGGAGCGGATCACGAAGGTCGGTCCGCTGCGCCTCGGCGAGGCGTTGAACCAGGCGACGCCGATCTTTCCGCCGAGGCGGAAGGGCGCAAGGGCCGAGACGGAGGCCTGAACGCGGCCCGCGGGGGGGGTTGGGCCGATTCGGGACGGCTGGCGCGGGCAGCGGGAACCGTGGCGTCGTTTCGGAGTAGAAGGGGGGGTGGGGGGTGTGGGCGCGGCCGCGCCTCGACGCTCCCTTCGTGAGGAGGAGAATCCCATGAGATTGAACGGATGGCTAGGAGTTCTGCTGGGCGGCGCGGTGTTGCTCGGTGCGCCGTCGGTGGCGGACGGTGTGCGGGTGTCGGTGCGGATCGGGAATTCGTCGTGTGCGCCTCAGCCCGTGTATTCCCACGGCGGATATGGCGGGCACTCCTCGCGCCCCGGGTACGGGCATCATCGTCCGAGCTACGGACATCACGCCTCGTACGGGCGGCCGCACTACGGCGGTCACCCGTCGTACGGAGGCGGAGCGAGCGTGGGCTTCTATGCAAGCTCGGGCGGGCGTCACGGCGTGACGACGTATTGGTCGTCGTCCTACAGCCCGTCGTACACGTCCTCGTACAGCGTGAGATACTCGGCGCCGGCGCCGCGCGTGCGGACGCACTCTTCGTCCCGCCCGGCGTACTCGACCTACTCGACGTATCGGCCGGAGCACGTGGGATACCGTGAAGCGCGCCCTGTGCGGTATGACCGGGATTGCGGGCCGAGGCGGGTGTATTACACGCGACCGTCGTACAGATGAAGTTCTGAGAGATGAAACCGGGGATACAAACGGGCGTCTGAAACGGCGGGCGATTCGCGGTGTGCGGATCGCCCGCTTCGCACAACGCGGCCCGGCGCTCCGCAGCGGACTCGGGGCGTCGGCCGCACGAGACAGGGAGCCTGTCATGTCGCTTCAGCGCGTCGGTCTCACGCTCGCCTCCCTCACGGTTCTTGCCGCGCCCACGCTGGGCGGAGCTCCGTTCCGATGCGGGACGCCGGCGCCCGGCCCGACGCGCGTCGTCGTCGTGCGTACGCATGACGACTTCCGTCGGCCCCGCTCGACGTTCGACAGGCTGATGCATGAGGCGTGGGATCAGTTCGAGTGCGAGTGCTACGCGGACGCGCAGCGGCTGTTCGCGAAGGCGTCGCGCATGCGGCCGAACGAGGCGGAGCCCAACGTGGGGTACGCGTTGGCCTCGGCGCTGTGCGGGGACGATCGCGCGGCGTCGTGGGCGATGCGGGACGCGTTCGACGCGGACCCGCGCGGCGTGCGTGCGCCGCGGTCGGAGTCACTCGACGAAGCGCTGTGCGAGCTGCAGCGCCGGTACCGCTCGCGGGACGAGCGGTTCCCGTCGAGTCGGAGGGGCGCGCGCGACGAGGCGTTCATGCTGGCCGCGGTGTCGTACCTTCTCGAGGATGATCGTGAGGCGCGGCGCGCCATCGAGTGCGCGATCGACCTCGGGGACCGGTCGAACGCGGCGTACAACCTGCGTGACCGCCTGAGGCCCCGGTCGGACTGCGATTGAGGGCGCCGCATCGAGTAGCGCCCGTGAACGACCACCACCGCCCGCGCTCGTGCGAGACGCGGGCGGTTTCTTCGGGAGATCGGGTCAGGGCGCGTCGGTCCACGAGGCGTCGAGCCACTCGATGATGCGCTGCGCGAGGCCGATGGCCGTCCGCTCATCGAGCGGCTTCTTCGTGTCGTTGAGCGACAGGGAGACGACGGCCCAGCCGCCGCCCTTCTCGGCGTGTCGTTCGAGCAGCCAGGTGACGTTGAGCACGCCTGGCTCGGAGCCGCCCTTGAAGCCGACGCTGGCCCAGTTGGAACGGAGCGCGGGGATGCCGGGGTTGATGGAGAGGGCGCGCCACGTCTCCTCGAGGCCCTGCTCCTGCGAGGCGTTGCGCAGCGCGAGGAGCGTGGCGGCGAGATCGCGCGGGCTCGCGAACCACTCCACGGCGTCGACGCGCTGCGGGATGCGCCACTGCTCGGCGAGCGAGAGTTGCGGCTCGGCCTTGGCGATCTCTCCGCCCTCGGCCAGCATGGCGCGGCGCGTCTCGACGTCCGCGTCGGCGTAGCGCGCCAGCAGCGTCCCGTCCTGGGACAGCTTCGCGGCGAACATCTCGCGCGTGGTCATGAACGGGAGCGTGCGCGCGGGGTCTTGCACGGCCGCGAGGTACACGGCCTCGACCTTGTCACGCCCCACGGTGCGGAGCAGGTGGTCCGTGGCGGTGTTGTCGCTGATGGAGATCATCTGGCGGGCGTACTCGGCCAGGGGCTTCTCCGTGCCGCGCGGGAGGTTCTGCATCACGCCCGAGGGGAGCGATTTCCACTCGTCCTTGATCTCGATGGGCGTGGCCCACGCGAGCCTGCCTGCGCGGACCTCGTCGGTCACGGCCTGGAGCACGAACAGCTTGAACGCGGAGCCGATGGCGAGCGGGGCGTTGTCGCGGAGCGCATGCACCGTCTGGAGCGTGTGGTCGGGGGCGACGCGGTACACGCCCAGCGCGACGTGCTCGGCCAGATCGTGCAGGGCTTCGTCCGCCTCCGCCCATGCGGTCAGGGGCTTGATGGTTTCTTCCGGCGCGGGCTGGAAGAGGAGTCCGTTCATACGGTGCGGCGCGTCGGATTCGGTCTCGATGACGATGCGCCACGTGGTCTGGTTGGCGCCGGCGCGGACGACGCCTGCGAGCGCGCGGGGGGATTGCTCGTCGACGCGGAGGAGCGTCACTTCGCCGAGCGCGGAGCGGAGCTGGCTGAACACCAGACGGAGTCGGTCGGGCGGTACCTGCTCGAAGAACGCTTCGGTGAATCGTCCTTCGCTCTGCACGTCGTCCTTGGAGGCGAGCTGCTCGAGGACCCAGCGGAGCTGTCCGCCCGCGGGCGTTTCGGGCAGAGAGACGTCGGCGGGCGGCGCGGGGGGGGGCGGCGAGACCGGGGCGGCGTGATCGTGGCCCGCGTGGTCGTGGTCCTGGGCGCGCGCGCTGGGGGCGAGTGCGAGCAGTGCGAGCAGTAACGCAAGAACGGTGCGGCGCATGGCGGGCTCCTTGTCGGGTTGTAGGGTAAGGGTGGGGCGCCGGTGGCGCCGAGGGGGCGCGAGACACGGGAAAAAACAAAGCCGCCGCAGTCTCTGCCGAGGGAGCTCTGCGGCGGCGGCGGAGTTGTCGTGGGACTCTCGGGGTCGCGTCGGCGGATGCGCATCAGGATCGAGTCTGCGGCGCGGTGGGCCCGAGGAGTCCGGTGTGTGCGTGGCAGGGCGTTACCGGATGCGCACCGGCGCGCTGGAGGCCACCGACGAGGCGTCGCGCACGGGCTGATCGATCTCTCTCGGCTCGGGCGCGATGCGGATCTCGTTCGCCGGCTTGGTCTGCGGGAGCGTGTCCTGGGTGGCGCGCTCGAACTCCGTTCGCGCGTGCTCCTCGGCCTGGAGCTGCTGCTGGGCCTGCTGCTCGTAGTTCAGCCGGTCCGTCGCCTTCTCGAGGGCCTTGAACTGCGACTCCTGCTTGGCCTGGATCTGGGTGAGGCGCTGCTTGACCTGATCGACGGAGACCACGTCGAAGCGGTTGTACTCGTCGATCTGGCGCTGTCGCTTCTCGAGCATCTCGAGGAGACGGTCGTTGCGGGCGATCGCGTCGACCTGGTGATCGATCTGCCAGAGCTGCGCCTGGAAATCGGCCTGCTCGGTCTCGAGCTTGGTCAGCATCTCGTTGAGACGTGATTCCTGCTGCTGGAGATAGACGGTGGTGCGTTCGGCGTCGGAGACGCGGGCCTGGTACGCGGCCTTGGTCTGCGAGATCTGGGTGGCCCGCGCATAGGCCTCGTCGATCTTGTAGTCCCGATCGTTGAACGCGACGGTGATGACGCGCCCCGGGCCGTGGCTCGTGCGGGCCTCGTCGGCGCGGGCGAGGAGGTCCTTGAGGCCGTCGAGGTCGCGCTGCGCGAGGGCGACGACGCGTTCGCCGACCTGCTTCTCACGCTGGACCTGCCGGATCTGCTCCTGCAGCTCCGCGAGGTCGCCGCGCACGTCGGCGATGCGATCCGGGTACTGCTCCGCCAGCTCGCGGAGCTGTGCGCGGAGCACGGTGGGGTCATCGATGTTTCGGTCGATGACGGAGACGATCTTTCCTTGCACGGCGTGGGCGAGGGCGGAGACGCGGTGCGGGCCCGCAATCAGGACCGCCGCGCCCGTCCCCAACCCCGCGATGACGCCGAACCGAACCAGAGGCTTCACGATTCCGACCATGTCACGCCCCTTTCCGCGTGTGCTCCCGGCGTATGGCTTTGGGAGGCTGGGTGCGAATCTCTGCTTCGTTGGTGGGAAGGGGCGTCGGTCGCTTTCAGGGTTCTGAGCTTCTTTTGCGCCCGGGTTCTCGGACGAAGGCCGTCCTCGCGTGTCCGTCTTATGCTTGTTCGGGGGGCGTGGCCCGTGGATCGCCCTGAAACCCCCCGCAGCGGGGGCGGAACAACGGGCGCCGAGCGATCTCGCGCCCGGTTCTCGTTCACGGCCCGGCCTGCGAGCCGGGCCTCTTGCGGAGGATGCGCGATGCTCAATCAGCTCACGACGGCGTTCATCGCTCGCCTGCGAGCGCGCGACGAGACCGCCTGGTTCGAGCTCTGGGAGATCTTCGGGCCCGTCCTCCGCGCCCAGCTCTCCAAGTGGGGCAAGGGCGCCATCGGCTCGCAAACCGTCCGCGACCTGTCCCAGGAGACGCTCGCCGCCCTCTCGGATTCCATCGAGCGCTACGACCCGTCTCGCGGCGCCCGGTTCTCGACGTGGCTCCTCTCCATCGCCAAGCACACGCTGGGGGACGAGATCGACCGGCGGATGGCCCAGAAGCGCGGGCGCGGGAAGCGCGGCGCCTCGCTGGACGAGACGTGGATGCGCGCCGCGGGCGGGATGAGCCCGGACGGCCAGTATGAAGCCGCTGTGTTCCGCGCGAAGGTCGAGGCCGCGATCCGCATGGTCGAGCGGCGCTGTGAGTTCATGGAGTTTCAGATCTATCGGATGCGAGTGTTCGACGGGCTGGAGGGGAAGGAAGTGGCGGCGCAGCTGGGCACGTCGGAGCCGACGGTGTCGCGCCGGCTCACGAAGGTCCGGGATCTGCTGCGGGAGAAGGTGCGGGACGTGGTGGCCACGTACTCGTTCACGACGGACGAGCAGGGGGAGCTGGAGCGTGCCGGGCTGGGGCCGTCCTCGAAATCGGAGGACGCGCTTTTCGATGAAGCCGTGGCGGAGATCTATCACCGCCAGCAGGAGCTGCGGAGGCAGGATCAGGCGGCGATGATGGACGAATGAGCCCGCGACAGGCCGCGTGCAGCGCGGCGGGAGGCGACGATGCCAGCGTTCTTAGCAATCCTTTTGTCGGTGCTCGCGGTCGCGGCTGCCGTGCTCCTCATCATTTTCGTCATGGTGCCCGCCTTCAAGGGCGTCGCCTGGTTCTTCAAGCACATCTTCGAGTTCATCTTCGGGATGCTCTACGAGGTTCTGCGCGCACTGGGCGGCGTCATCACGTCGCTGGTCCTCGTGCCCCTCATCCTCGTGAACGTGGTGATCGGTCGGTGGTCCGCGGCCTCGCACTACGGGCGCACCTTTCAGGACGAGCTGAAGACCGTCGGTCGCTGCGGCTACCGCTTCGCCATCGGCCGTCCGGCGCGACTGCTCCTGCTCACCCCGCTCGTCGAGGGGCTGGAGAAGCGCGTGCCGGAAGCCGTCGCGCACGCGCCCGGCGCCGACAAGCCCTCCAAGCGCACGCTCGGGCAGTTCGACGGGTACAAGATCGTCGGTTCGCTCCGCTCGGGAGGCTCGGGCGGGCGCCTCTACATCGCCGAGCCGGACGAGACCAAGCGCGCCGTGTTCACGCGCCGCGGCGTCGGGAGCGTCGACCAGGTCGTCATCAAGGTCTTCTCTCTTGCCGACGGCTCGTCGCTCCCCCAGATCGTGCGCGAGAGCAAGTCGCTCGACGCGGCCCGTCGTCTCGGGCTCATCCTCGAGCACGAGCTCACGGACAAGCGGTTCTATTACGTCATGCGCTACGTGCCCGGGGAGACGCTCTCCGTCGTGACGTCGCGTCTGCACGACCGGGCGGGCCCTGAGGGTCTGCGCGGCGACACGCTCCGCGAAGCGTTGGCCTTCTCCTCCGACCTGGTGCGCACGCTGAACACGTACCACGAGGGCGGGCTCTGGCACAAGGACGTCAAGCCCGACAACATCATCGTCTCCGACGGCGCCGCGCACCTCGTCGATTTCGGGCTCGTGACGCCGCTGCGCAGCGCGATGACGCTCACCACGCACGGGACGGAGTATTTCCGCGACCCGGAGATGGTGCGCATGGCCCTCAAGGGCGTGAAGGTCGCGGAGGTCAACGGCGCGAAGTTCGACATCTACGCGGCGGGCGCCGTGATCTACTCCATCATCGAGAACGGATTCCCTGCGCACGGCGGGCTGTCGCAGATCACGAAGAAGTGTCCGGAGGGAATCCGGTGGATCATCCGTCGCGCGATGGCCGACTATGAGGCTCGCTACGCCTCGACGCGCGACATGCTGGCGGATCTGCAGCACGTGCTCTCGGCGTCCGATCCGTTCGCGATCCGCCCCGCGGATCTGCCCTCGATGCGCGGCGGTCCTTCGCACGACATGGAGGACGCGGTTCGCGCCGCGCACGAGGAAGCGCAGGCCGTCGGCGCCGCCGCGGCGGCCCGCGCGCCGCAGGGGCCTTTCGCGCAGCCCGCCTCGTACGAGCCCCCTCC
>CAYPGJ010000032.1:0-23628 GCA_964410465.1 uncultured Phycisphaeraceae bacterium
GATGGACACGCTGGTGTCGTACTCGTGGCAGATCGCGGTGGGCGACACGACGCTCTCGTTGCGTGAGTTCGAGATGCTGGCGAAGGAGCAGGCGCCGCTGATCCGGGTGGAGGGTCAGTGGGTGGAGATCCGTCCCGAGGACGTTCGGGCGGCGGTGCGGTTCCTGAAGGAGAACCCCGGGGGGAACGCGCACGTGTCGGAGGTGCTTCGTCTTGCGTACGCGTGGGACGCGGAGCGCGCCGGGATGTCGATGCTCGGGATCGAGGCGACGGGCTGGGTGTCGGCGCTTTTTTCGAGCGAGGCGGAGCGTCTTCCGATGCTGGAGCAGCCCGCGGGATTCCGGGGCGCGTTGCGTGCGTACCAGGCGCGGGGCATGTCGTGGCTGTCGTTCCTGGAGCGGTTCGGGCTCGGTGCGTGCCTTGCGGACGACATGGGTTTGGGCAAGACGGTGCAGGTGCTGGCGTTGCTCGTGCACGAGCGAGAGCGTTCGCCTGAGTCGCGTCCGGAGCCGACGCTGATCGTGGCGCCGATGTCGGTGGTGTCGAACTGGAAGCGGGAGGCGGAGCGGTTCGCGCCGGGCCTGAAGGTGGTGGTGCATCACGGGTCGGAGCGTGGTCAGGGCGAGGCGATGGCGCGTGAGGCGAGCGACGCGGACGTGGTGCTGACCACGTACGCCTTGGCGCACCGGGACCGGGACGCGCTGACGAAGGTGGAGTGGGGTCGTGTGGTGCTGGACGAGGCGCAGAACGTGAAGAACCCTGGGGCGAAGCAGAGCCGCGCGGTGCATGCGCTGCGCGCGAAGCGTCGGGTGGCGCTGACGGGCACGCCGGTGGAGAACCGGCTGAGCGAGCTGTGGTCGATCATGGACTTCTGCAATCCGGGGCTGCTGGGCTCGTCGGGTGAGTTCCGGCGTCGGTTCGCGGCGCCGATCGAGCGTCATCACGACCAGGCGCGCGCCAAGCAGCTGCGGTCGCTGGTGCAGCCGTTCGTGCTGCGTCGGCTCAAGAGCGACCCGACGATCTCGCCGGACCTGCCGGCGAAGGTAGAGACGCGCGAGTACTGCCGTCTCACGCCGGAGCAGGCGGCGTTGTACGAGTCGACGGTGAAGCGGATGCTGGCGGAGGCGGATCGCGCGGAGGGCATCCAGCGTCGTGGGCTGGTGCTCGCGTCGCTGGTGCGGCTGAAGCAGATCTGCAACCACCCGGCGCAGTTCCTTCGGGACTCGACAGGTCGGGCGGACCCGTCGCGCTCGGGCAAGTGCGTGCGTCTGCTCGAGATGCTCGACGAGGCGCTGTCGGAAGGGGATCAGGCGCTCATCTTCACGCAGTTCCGCGAGATGGGGAAGATCCTGATGCCGATGCTGGCGCACGCGTTGGACCGGGAGGTGCTGTTCCTGCACGGGGGGACGCCGGCGAAAGCGCGCGAGGACATGGTCGATCGGTTCCAGAAGGCGGACGGCACGGCGCCGATCTTCGTGGTCTCCCTCAAGGCGGGCGGGACGGGTCTCAACCTCACCGCGGCGAATCACGTGTTCCACTTCGATCGGTGGTGGAACCCGGCGGTCGAGAATCAGGCGACGGACCGGGCGCACCGGATCGGTCAGACGCGGACGGTGCAGGTGCACAAGTTCATCGTGGCGGGGTCGCTCGAGGAGCGGATCGATCGGATGATCGAGCAGAAGACGGACCTGGCGGAGCGGATCATCGGGGCCGGGGAGGACTGGCTGACGGAGCTGTCCACCGCGCAGCTGCGTGAGTTGGTGGCGCTCGGTCCGGACGCGGTGTCGGACGAGGAGGACGAGGGCGCGCCGCCGGCGGCGTTGGTCGAGACGGCGGTTCGTGATCTCGACGAGGAGGCGATGCTGTCGTGAGCGCTCCCGGCGAGCAGAGACCGTTCGTGCCCAAGCGTGGCGGGCGGATCCGCGGCGGGCTGACGCCCGGCGCCGATTTTCTGTCGAGCGCGAAGGAGACGGGCGAGCAGAGCGGCGCGTGGGCCGGCGTGCGTTGGCTGCGCGTGATCGAGCGGGTGGCGCCCGCGCAGTCGTACGGCGAGGGTCTGGATCTTGCGCGGCGCGGCGGGGTGCGGACGCTGGAGTTCCATGCGGGTCGTGTGGAGGCGCGGGTCAGGGCGCCGGGGATGGCGGAGCGGATGGTGACGGTGGCGGTGACGCGGTTCACGCCGGAGCAATGGGACGCGGCGGTGGAGGCGATGTCGGAGCAGGCGGCGTACGCGGCGAAGCTTCTGGCGGGCGAGCTGCCGACGAACATCGAGGATGTGTTCCTGCCGCTGGGTCTGCGGCTGTTCCCTGCGGAGGGCGATGACTTCTCGCCTCGCTCTCCGGGCGGCGGCGGGAGCGCGGAGTGGGACACGTGGACGTGTGCGGCTGGCGTGATGGCGGCGGATCGGCTGCATCGGGATCCGTTCCAGATCTTCGTGCTGCGCGGGCTGGACCCGGAGGACCTGCTGGACCGGTTGAAGCAGCGCCGTTCGGACCTTGCCGCGGCGTCGCGTCGCGGAGCGGCCGCGCCTCCCCCACTGCTGGGGACGGCTTCGTTGACGAGCCAGGGTCCGGCGCCGCTGGACACGGATCTGCAGCGGTTCTGGCAGGTGGGGGTGGACCTGGAGGGGGTGGACACGACGCCGAGGGCGCCGAAGGTGAAGCACGCGATCCTGCGTCGATTGGGCCCCAGTCCGTGGGGGAAGGGGGGTTTTCCGCTGATCGGTCTGCTGGCGTCGTGCTACGAGGCGGTGTCGGGTGCGGCGTTGGAAGAGCGATCGGAAGTGTCCGAGCCTGGTGACGAGGCGGCGCCGGATTGACTGTCCTCTGGGGCTTCGTACACTGTTCGACCTTCTCCACGTGAGGAGCCGTCCGCGACGGACCCAGGCCATGTGTGATGGGCTTGGCGAGGCGCGGCATGGGTCGTCCCATCGCGGCTGATGGATGACCCCGCTTGAGGAGAAGTCGCCGCGGCCCCGCTGGTCGAACAGCGTCTGCCCCCTTCGGGCGACTCTGCCGACGGGACGGTCCGCGACGGTGGACTGTTCGGTTGGCGGCCGAGTGAGCTCGGCCCGAGAGATTGAGGAGTCGGTACGGAGCCGGTGGCCCGTGGTGTAAAGGTAGCACAAGGGCCTTTGGAGCCCTTGGTCTAGGTTCGAATCCTAGCGGGCCAGTTTCCTTGCGCCGTGGCGACGTCGGTTCAGAAGACGGTGATCATGTCGGGACTGTCAGCGATCATTTTGGCGGCGGGCAAGGGCACGCGGATGAAGTCGGAGCTGCCGAAGGTGGCGGTTCCGGCGCTCGGCGAGCCGATGGTGCGTTGGGTGGTGCGTGCGTGCCGCGACGCGGGTTGCACCCGGATCGTGCTGGTGGTTGGGTACAAGCAGGAGGTGGTGCGGGAGATCTTCGCGGGTGAGGACGTGGAGTTTGCGGTGCAGTCGGAGCAGCTGGGGACGGGTCACGCGGTGCAGGCCGCGGAGCCGTTGTTCCGTGGCGCCGGGCGTTCCGGCGAGGCGTTGGTGCTGGCCGGGGACGGCCCGCTGATCAACGCGAAGACGCTTCGCGCGTTGGTGGAGAAGCACCGTTCGCGGAAGGCGGCGGCGACGCTGGCGACGACGACGATCGAGGATCCGACGGGGTACGGGCGGATCGTTCGGGATGACGAGGGTGGTTTCCGCGGCATCGTGGAGGAGAAGAACGCGACGCCGGAGGAGAAGAGGATCCGGGAGGTGTACCCGAGCATCTGCTGCTTCGACGTGAGCGCGTTGTTCGAGACGCTGGCGGCGCTGCCGAGGGACGAGGTCACGGGCGAGTATTACGTGACGAAGGCGCCGGAGATGCTTCGCGCGAAGGGTCGCGTGGTGGAGACGGCGCCGGGCGTGCCGCCTGAGGAGGCGCTCGGGGTGAACACGGTCGATCAGCTCGCGGAGGTGGAGCGCGTGCTGGCGGCGCGGGGGAAGGAGCGGTCGCGCGCATGAGCCGGAGCGACGCGAATTCGCTGAAGATCTTCGCCGGTCGCGGCATGGGCGTGCTCGCTGGGCGGATCTGCGAGCACCTCGATCTGCCGATGGGCCAGGCGACGACGGAGCAGTTCCCGGACGGGGAGCTTCTCGTGAAGCTGGAAGAGGACGTTCGGGGTCGTGATTGCTACGTCGTGCTCTCGACGTGCGACCCGGTGAACACGAACCTGATGGAGCTGCTGATCTACATCGACTGCCTGAAGCGCGCGAGCGCGCACCGGATCACGGCGGTGATCCCGTACTTCGGGTACGCGCGGCAGGATCGGAAGGACGAGGGTCGGACGCCGATCACGGCGAAGCTGGTGGCGAACCTCATCACGACGGCGGGGGCGTACCGGGTGCTCGCGATGGACCTGCACGCGGCGCAGATCCAGGGGTTCTTCGACATCCCGGTGGACCACCTGTCGGCGGCCCCCGTGTTCGTCGAGGCGCTCAGCTCGATGCGCGAGGAGTACGGGGAGATCGTGGTGTGCTCTCCGGACGTCGGCAACGTGAAGATGGCGAACACGTACGCGCAGCTGCTGGGGGGCGAGCTGGCCATCATCGACAAGCGTCGCAAGAGCGGTTCGGAGGTGACGCTGGCGAACCTCATCGGGACGGTGCAGGACCGGGCCGTGCTGATGATCGACGACATGATCGCGACGGGGGGCACGGTGTGCGAGGCGGCGCGTCTGGTGAAGGCGCGTGGGGCGACGCGTGTGGTGGTGGCGGCGACGCACGGCGTGCTTGTGGGTCTGGCGTCGCAGCGGCTGGCGGAGGCGCCGATCGATCGTCTGCTGATCACGAACACGATTCCGGACGACGCGCGGCTGGACCCCGTGCGTGACAAGCTGAACGAACTCTGCGTCTCCCGCCTGTTGGGCGACGCGATCCATCGGATTCATCACAACCAGTCGGTGAGCGCGCTGTTCCGCGGACGCGGGGCCGCGAAACGCTGACCGAGAGCGCAACGAGCAAGTCAAGGCGTAGAGACGAGGCGAACTATGAACCAGACGGCGACATTGTCGGCAACACGGCGCGAGCGGTTGGGCTCGCGGTACTCGCAGCGGATCCGGCAGGGCGGGGGTCTGCCCGCGGTGGTGTACGGTCACGGGGTGGACCCGGCGCCGATCACGCTCAACGCGAAGGAGGCGTTGCGTCGCTTCAAGGCGGGCGAGAAGGTGTTCACGCTCGACCTGGGCGGCGCGCAGGAGACGGTGCTGCTCAAGGACCTTCAGTTCGACTATCTCGGCGACACGATCGTGCATGCGGATTTCGCGCGCGTCGATCTGGACGAGATGGTGGAGGTGCATGTTCCGGTGAAGCTGGTGGGGGAGGCGATCGGTCTCAAGCACGCCGGCGCGGTGCTCCTGCATCCGGTGTCGGAGCTCACGATCCGGTGCCGCGTGGCCGCGATCCCGGACCAGGTGCTGGCGGACATCTCGGGGCTGGAGGTTGGTCACGCGTTGTACGCGAGGGACATCAGGCTTCCGGAGGGATCGGAGCTGCTCTCGGAGGACGAGGGCGTGGTGGCGACGATCCACATGAAGGCCGAGGAGCCGGAGACGGCGGAAGGCGCTGCGGCCGAGGGCGCGGCGACGGAGCCGGAAGTGATCCGCGAGAAGAAGGCCGCCGAGGACTCGGAGGAGAAGTGAAGCTGATCGTCGGTCTGGGCAATCCCGGCGCCACGTACGAGAGAACGCGACACAACGCGGGCTTTCTGGTGGTGGACCGTCTCGCGTCTCGGCACGCGGGCGGTCAGGCGGCGCGTGCGCGGTTCCAATCGCTCACGCTGGACGTCACGCTGCCTGGGTGCACGGATCGGACGATGCTGATGAAGCCGCTCACGTACATGAACCTGTCGGGGCAGGCGGTGGGCGAGGCGGCGCGGTTCTTCAAGGTCGATCCGGAGGACATCTTTGTGCTCGTCGACGACATCGCGCTCCCGTGCGGCTCGGTCCGCGTGCGGGGCTCGGGCGGAGCCGGGGGGCACAACGGGTTGTCTTCGCTGGAGCGATCGCTGGGGACGGACGCGTATCCGCGTTGTCGGATCGGCGTCGACGCCCCTGGGCGCGTCCCGCAGGCGGACTACGTGCTGTCTCGTTTCTCGCCGGAGCAGTGGGGCCTGATGGAGGGCTCGCTGGACGCGGCGGCGGACGCGGCGGAGACGTGGGCGTCGAAGGGGATCGACGCCGCGATGAATCGTTTCAATGTTCGAGAGAAGCCCCCGCGCAGCGAGGGCAATGACGTCGAGAAGACCGGTTGAACCACAAGGCGCGGGCGGAAGGCGCGCACGCCCGCCGCGTTCAGACCATGCCTGGCGCGCGATAGGACACGAGGAATCATGCCCGAAACCCGAACGAATTACTACGAGGCACTCTTTCTGATCTCGCAGGCCAACGCGGCCACGCTGCAGGAGACGATGGATCACATCGGCGAGATCCTCCGGCGCGCGCAGGCCGAGGTCGTCGCGATCAAGAAGTGGGACGAGCGTCGGCTGGCGTTCGAGATCGACAAGCAGAAGCGAGGGGTCTACATCCTGTCGTACTTCTCGTGCCCGGCGTCGTCGATCGAGGGGATCCACCGCGACGTGAACCTTTCCGAGAAGGTCATGCGTTGCCTGGTGATCCGCGCGGACCACCTGACCATCGAGGAGATGCAGTCGGCCGACGCGCGGCGCTCGCTCGAGGACGAGGCCCGCCTTCGCGAGATGGGCGACGACAGCCCCGCGGACAGCGAGGACATGGAAGAGGTGGAGGCCTAACCGCATCGCCATCAGCCTGCGCCCTCCTTTGTTGCCGGGGACGCACCGCTCAGGAGCACCGACATGGCCGGGAACTACAACAAAGTGATCCTGCTCGGGAACCTCACGCGAGACCCCGAGCTGCGGCACCTGCAGTCCGGGCAGGCCGTCGCGACGATCGGGCTGGCGGTCAACCGCCGCTGGCGCGATCAGCAATCGGGCGAGAATCGTGAGGAGACCACGTTCGTCGACTGCGAGGCGTGGGGCCGCACCGCCGAGGTGATGTGCCAGTACCTCGGGAAGGGCCGCCCGGTGTTCGTCGAGGGGCGTCTGCGTCTGGACACGTGGCAGGACAAGGATTCGGGCGCCAACCGCTCCAAGCTCAAGGTGGTGATCGAGAACTTCCAGTTCGTCGACAGCAAGGGAGACGGCCCTGGCGGCGGTGGAGGGCCGGGGGGGGGCGGCGGACAGCGGCGCTCGTATTCCGGCGGAGGCGGAGGCGGCGGCGGTGGGAACGGGGGCGGCTCTGCAGGCGGCGGTCGGGGCGGCCCTGGCGGGGGCGGGGACATGGGCCACGAGCCCATGGGCGACGATGACATCCCGTTCTGAGGTGGAACGGACACGAACGCTGGGGCTCGTCTCAACGTGGGACGCGCTCCTCAACTTTCCTGTGATGAAAGGACAGCGAGAACATGGCTCGACACATCGAACTGCTTCTGACGGAGAACGTGGACAACCTGGGCATCGTGGGCGACGTGGTGAAGGTTCGTCCGGGGTACGCCCGCAACTATCTGCTTCCGTTCGAGCTGGCGACGACGCCGACGCCGGACGCCGTGGCCGCGCTGGCGGGCAAGCGTGCCGAGGCGGAGAAGCAGCTCCGCGAGCTGCGAGCGCAGCGTGAGAAGATGATCGAGAAGATGCAGGAGCTGGAGATCGAGCTGACCCGCTCGTGCAACGATCTGGGCATGCTGTACGGCTCGGTGACGCAGCAGGACATCGCGACGGCGCTGGGGGAGAAGGGCTTCAACGTGAAGCCGCGCGAGATCCGTCTGGCGCAGACGATCAAGCGTGTGGACACGTATCACTTCCCCGTGAAGCTGGACACCGATCTCGAGGCCGAGATCACCCTCAAGGTGATCGCGGATCGTCAGATCACCGAGGACGCGCGGGAGGAGATGGAGTTCGACGACGAGGGCAACCTCGTGGAGAAGCCGCGTCGCGAGTCCCGTCGCCAGCGCGAGCGTGCCGAGGCGAAGGACGAGGACGGCGTGGCCGGCAAGCCGAAGGCCGCGAAGGAGTAATCCAGTCCCGGGTCATCTACGGCTGAAATGAACGAAGACCGCCGAGGCTTGTGCCCCGGCGGTTTTTTCTTGACGCGCGCTGTCCGAGGTCGGCCGGCGATGTTTGCTGTGCGGCTTAGCCCCGTCCGCCCGGGAGCGTCATGTTCAGGTCTTCGATGGTCTGGCCTCCCAGCATGAACTTGGTCAGCGTGACGCCCGCGCTCGGACGGAACAGGAGGATCAGTTTTTCGTTCGGTCGGCTTCGGCTGAGTGAAGGAAGGTCGGAGAACCGCTGAATGGGTCGGCCGGGCGTGAAGCGGATCGTGACGACGTCGCCGGTGTCGTGCATATACCCAACGGCGTCGTAGGACTGGCCGAGCGAGTCGACGAGCACCGGCTTGAGCACGCCCTGGGCCGTGTCCATCGCGCGGCCGAACAGGCTCACGCGGCTGCGGATGCTCACGTCCACCTGCACGACAACGGTGTCGGATGTCTCGGCGAAGCGCTCGACAGTGATGTCGCGGCCCAGGCCCTGCACGCCGAACAGCTTGCGTTCGAGCGTTGCCTGGCCGTCGGTCACGCGGTTCTGACCGTCGAGGTCCAGACCGCTGCGGTTCTGCTTGTTGATTGCTCCCGGGAGTCGCGCGTCGACCCGGATCGGATCCGCGATCGGCGCGGCCGCGGCCTGCGTCGGCTGCGCGGCGGCGTTCGGATCGATCGTCGCGCCCGCCACCAGGCGCTCGAAGACGTCGCCCCTCGCGCGGATGGCGTCGTCGCGCGCCTGCACGGTTGCGAACGGGCTCGGTGCGCCCGTGGGAAGGTCCGCCCGCACGTTCCGGATGTACAGCGTGCGCTCCGCGGGAGAGCCTGCCGGGATGACGAACTCGAATGCGAAGATCGCGTCTGACGAGCCGCCCACCGACGAGATGAACACTTCCTTGCCGTCGAATCGCCAGCGCGCCATATCGAGCGAGCCTGCGGACACGCGCGAGACGACCGCGATGGGGAGGAGCACACGGGCCGAGTCCTCATCGCGCACAACGAGCCTCGCGGTTCCCGGGCCGACGACGAACTGGCCGCTCTTCTCCTTCGCGCCGGCGTTCAGCTTGACGACATACCCTTCGATGATCGAACCGGAGGGGTAGGGCTCGCCCGAGAGGTCTTTGGCCTGCTGGGGGACGGGCTGCCCCTCGGCGTTGAGCGCGAACGAATCGGCGAGGGAGTCCGCGGGCGCAGTGTAGCGGCTGATCACCTGACAATCCTCGGGGCCGAGCGTGGTGCGGCCCTTGCCGCCGAACGTCACGCGCGACGCGGCGGCTTGGAGGTGAGCGTCGGGGTAATACGTCGCGAGCGGTGTGGCGGTGGCGAGCGAGCCTGCCGAGAGCATCTCGAAGCCCTTCACGACGATGGTGTCGACGGGGAGCCACAGCGACCCGCTGCGGACGAGATTGCCGTTGGCGTCGTAGTCGAGCGGCGCGTAGCCGAGGATCGACGGCGGCATCCGCATGAACCCGATGGCGAGCACGAGCATGCCGGTGGAGATGATGCCCGAGAGCGCGCCGCAGGCGAGCCCGCCCACGAAGTTCGTGACGTCGTCGAACTCCATGTTCTTCCGAATGAGCGCGTCGGCAGCAAGACGAAGCACGACGAGGAAAACGAGGAAGGGCGCCATGAGCCCCACGCCCCATGCGATGTCCTGCTTCATGCCGAGCCAGAGCTGGTAGACCGACATCTCCCAGAGCGCCCAGGCCATGGCGGCGGCGACGAGGGTGCAGAGGAAGTGGATGAAGGCCGAGAAGAGCCCGTGGGAGGACCACAGGTAGGCGATGAGCCCGACGAGCACGAGGACGAGGATGTTCAAGATCATGTCAGTTCTCGCTGCGATTCAGGATCGTGCGTGTGGTCGGTGAGCCGGGTTAGCCCGCTGGCTGGGGGGGGGTGGCTGGCTTGCGAGCCTGCTGCGCCGGGGCGCTGGGGGACGAGGTGATGCGGACGACCTCTTCGAGGCTGGTGACGCCGTCGATGGCCTTGCGCATCGCGGCCTCCTGAATGCTCGGGAGCCGTCGCTTGCGGAGCGACGCCTTGAGCGTTGCGAAGTCGGCCTTCTCGATCGCGGCGCGGTCGTCGCTCGAGAAGGTGAAGACCTCGTAGCAGCCCTCCTGCCCGAAGTAGCCGCCGCCGCCGCACATCGGGCACACCTCGGGCTTGTTCTTGATGAGCACCTGCCCGCCCTTGCGGTACATCTGCAGGGGTTTGTCGCTCGGGAGCCCGAGTTTCTTGAGGAGGTCGGGGGGCGGCTGGTAGGCCTGCTTGCAGTTCGGGCAGAGCTTGCGGAGGAGCTTGGACGCCACGGCGCCGCGGAGTCCCTTGGCCGCCTTGGCCGCATCTCCGGCTGCTTTCACGTAGAGCTGCACGGCCTGGAGGGCGTTCTCGGCCCGGAACGAGAGATAGACCCGCGTGCGTGCCGAGTCGACGCGCGTCACCTCCTGCGCGGTGGCGGGGTCGGGAAGCTCGGCGATCGCGAGCACGTCCGGGTCGCGCCGGAGCAAGGAGCGGGCGGTCGTGGCGAACTCGGCGCCGTCCACCTTCGCGTCGAACACGTTGTGGCGCACGCCGTCGATCGAGCCCTGCGGATCGACTTCGAGCGTTTGCACGTTGGACGTGTACGCGTCGTGGAGGCGGACGGTGGCGTAGAGCGTGCTCGTGCGGCCCTGGTGGGGCATCGCCGCGATGAGCACGACGCCCTCTCCCTCCTGCGCGAGCTTCTTCATCTCCTCGACCTGGGAAGGCAGCATGCCCAGCTCGTCGATCTTCCGCGCGACCTGCTGGTCGGGGTTGAACAGGATGGTGAGCGTCGGGCCCGCCGCGGCGCCCATCGTGGTCAGACGCAGCTTGAACTTGACGTTCAGCCGCTCCATCGTGATGTCGGCCACCTGCTTGCGGCGCCGGTCTTCGAGGTCCATCCCCGAGATGCGCTTGAAGAAGTCGATGATCGCCACGCCTTCGGGCGTCCGCATCGGCTCGCCCGCCACCCGCACCCCGTCCACCATGTAGGCGAACCCGTACCGCCCCTCGCCGGCGGGGCCCAGGTCGACGCGCGAGCCACGCGCCTCGAGCGCGGCGATGAGCACACCCTCCGCGGCCGCTCGGATCGCGTACTCGGGGCTCTCCTGATCCGGCGCCTCGACGACGCCCTTGTGCCCCTTGAACGTGAGGCTGACGGTCGCGGCGCGCTTCTTGCGGTCCTTCTCCTCTTTCCCGCTCTCCATCATCGTGGAGAGGCTCAACGACCAGCGAGCCTCCGGGGGCACGCGGTCGTCCTTGTTCCGGAGCATGAAGTAGACCGCCAGGTCGGCGAACAGGACCGCGGCCATCGCGGGAAGCCCGATCCAGAACACCGGGATCAGCAGCCCGCAGGCGAGGCCCGCGAGCCCGAACCCCATGTGGGCCAGGTTCCATTCCTTCCGCTTGAAGTAGAAGCGCTGCGCGTCCTTGTCATAGATCGTCGAAACGACCCACGCCCAACCGCAGAGCACCACCAGCAGGATGAGAGGCTTCCACCAGGAGACGAGGACGAGGGCCTCGGCGCCGGCCAGCACGGGGAGGTTGTGATTCACCATCGGCATCCGAGTGTTTTCGCCTCCGAACGCCGGGTCCGCAAGTGACCGGCGGCTTGCGGACGGGTTCTCCCGCCCAAGGCGGGGGGCGGGGGTGTCAACCGATGCCCTTGAGCCGCATCGTCAGCTCGTCCGCGTTGGGGGTTGATTCCATCGCGGTCCGGGTGTGGATGAACTCCTTCTCGACAAGCTCGACGAGCGAGCCGTTGAAGTCCTTCATGCCGATCTTCTGGGCCTCGATGCTCTTGAGGATCTCGGGGATCTCGCCCTCGCGTCCGTCGAGGATGTACTTGCGCACGACCGGCGTGTTGATGAGGATCTCGAGCGCGGGGATGCGGTGGATCTTCTCGTGCAGCGTTGGCAGCAGCTTCTGGTACACGATCGCGCGCATCTGATAGGCGAGGATCTTGCGGACCTGCTCGCGCTCCGCGGGCTCGAACAGGTCGTAGATGCGGCTGAAGGTCTCCGCCGCGCTGGACGCGTGGATGGTGCCGAACACGAGGTGGCCCGTTTCCGCGGCGTGGAGTGCGGCCTCGAAGGTCTCCGAGTCGCGCATCTCGCCCACCAGGACGATGTCCGGGTTCTCACGCACCAGAGCCCGGAGCGCGATCTTGAAGTCGGAAACGTCGATCCCCACCTCCCGCTGGTGGATCGTCGCCTTCTTGTCCTCGAAGATGTACTCGATCGGGTCCTCGATCGTCACGATGTGCACGGGCTTCCGCTCGTTCACGTAGTTCAGCATCGAGGCGATGGTCGTCGACTTGCCCGAGCCCGTGACGCCGGCGAGCAGCACGATGCCCTGCGGCTGCATCGCGATCTCGCCCATGACGGCGGGCAGGTAGAGGTCCTCGAACCGGCGGATGTTGCTGGTGATGAGCCGCGCCGCCATGGAGAGCTTGCCGCGCGCCTGGAACAGATTCACGCGGAACCGGTGCCGCTCGTCGTAGTCGTAGGCGAAGTCGACCGACCCGTACTTGGTCAGGTCGTCCCACTGGGCCTCGGTGAGGATGTGCTTGGCGATCTGCTGGTATTCCTCGTGCGTCACCGGCTCGGTGTCCATCGACTTGAGCGAGCCGCGGAGGCGTACCACCGGGGCCTTGCCGGTCTTCACCAGGAGGTCCGACGCCTGGAACTTGATGCACGCCTTCATGAAGTCCCCCAGCCTGGTGGTGTGGGGGTCGTGCGTGCGATCCGGGTCGAGGGCGACCCGCTGAGGCACGGGCGCGGTGCTGTCGTGGGTGATGGTCATGTCGGGTCTCTGCTTCTCTGGCCTTCGGAGGAGTTCCGGCCCCATCCCCCCGCCCCGCACGCCGCCCGAACGGCGCCGCGAGGAAAGCGGAGTGATCACTATTCGTGCGGACGCCCTGGAGGGTTGCCCCATGGTACCGGCAGACCGTCCTGAGGACGCGTGCGTCGAGGCCAAAAAATGCCGCAACGCCGCGGGTCCCCCTCCTCCATTGGGGAGCCACGACATTGCGGCAATGCGCCCGCCTCGGCCCGGTGAAGACCCGCCCGCCGAGACCCGCCGATGTGACGCCGGGGGCTACGCCACCCGCACGCCGGCCCGCACGCACTCCGCGGACAGCCCGGGCAACGGGAAGTGCTCCTCCAACGCTTCGCCGAGCGATCCGGGCTCGGCGATCACGAATGAGCAACGTTCCTTGAGCGACCGGTACGCGAACCGCAGGGCGCGGGGCAGATGCTCCTGCGTCGTGCACAGCACCATCTCCTCGCCGTCACGACGCAGCGGCAACAGTCTGAACTGCCACGCCTGACGCGCGCTCACCGCGAGCAGCGCGTCCCGTTCCACCATCTCGTCGCGCGGGTCGATCCGCTCCGCCAGCCCCGCGTACTGCTCGGCCCATGCACGCTCCACCTCTCCGGGCGAGACCCCGTACATGCGCTCCACGATGTCGCCGAATGCGCCACCGTACGACTCCTGCTCCGCCAGAGCGCCATCCACCTGTTCACGACTCAACACCCCTCGAGCCACCAGAATCTCGCCCAGACGAAGCGCCATACGAGCCGCCCTCCTTCCTTCCATAAGCGCGGGCTTGAACACCCGCAGGGCGACACTCCATCGACGCCGACGCCCCCGCCTCCTCACACCCGCACCCATCTCATGCCCCCGCGGCGCGCGATCGCGACGCCGGCGACGCTGAACGCGCTCGCACCACTCGCGCCGACAAAAACCCGTCGATCCTCCCCCAGCCGGCTTGACTCGATCCCGGGCTGTCCACGCCGGTCGCGACCAGCACGATTACCGGCCCCGGCGCCGCCCGAGCGTACGGAAACGCCCGCCAAGCCCTCTCGAACGGGGCCTGATCGGGCGCCGACTGCTCGCGTGCCTTGCCTGCTCCTGCCTTATTCCGCCGGTTCGATCGTGACCGAGAGGTTCTTGGTCCCGAATTGCTCCCGGTACAGCTCGGCCCGCTCCCGGTGCGTCACGAGCAACAACGCCACCCCGGTTTTGTGCGCTTCGACGGTCCGGGTGACCGCCTCCTCTTTCTTGAGGGGCGTCAGCTCGGTGATCGATCGGACCACGTGCTCGACGTCGTTCACGTCATCGTTATGGAGGAGCACTCGGAACGGGGGAAGCCGATCCACCCTGGGCGGCGCCGTGCGGGTCTTGGTAGCCACGGCCGCGCCGTTCGCCGATGCGGCCTCGATCCCTTCCCCGACGCCCTGACGATCCTTCTCGCTCATGACCGCGATGGCTCCTGAGTCTGGTGCGTTGTCTCCAGTCATCGACAGGATCGTACGCGTCAGTCCAGCGGATTCCAGACCCTCACGGCGCTTCCCTGCGCCGTGCGCCCCCCTGCGAAGCCGCCAAAGCGGCAGTCTCAGCCGACGACGCCGAACGCGCCGAGCACCGTGTTCAGATCCTCGAAGTTCACAAAACCGTCACCGTTCACGTCGCCCTGCAGGCCGGGGCCGCTCTGCCCGAAGGTGGAGAGGACGATGTTGAGGTCCACGAAGTCCACGCGATCGTCGCCGTTCGTGTCGCCCAGCACGTTGCATCGCAATATGAACACCCGAACGTCGTCGACGCCGGCCTCGACAATAGAGCCCGGCGAATCGTCGCGTGCGACGAAGCGCAGACGGATCTGATTCGTCGGCGCGACGAAGTCGGACACGCGCCACTGCTTGTACACCCACGCGTTCGCGTTCTGCGTCACGTCCTCGAGCTGCACCCACGTCTGGCCCGCGTCGTTCGAGATCAGAATGGGCATGTGGTCCTGGTTCGGGTTCGTGCCCAGGTCATTCGAGTACCACCGCCAATAGCCGATGTACGCCTCACCGACGCCCACGGCGCCGTTGAAGATCGGCGAGGTCAGCGTGGTCGCGCCGTTGTCGACGTCGTCATCGCCCGGGTTTGCGCCGGGCACGCCCTGGCCGGTCACGAAGCACATCAGGCCGGGGTCGGGGGTGTGGTCGTCCTCGGGCTGGGCGCCCGTGCCGACGGGGTCGACGCGCGTCCAGATGCCTGTCGTGGCCGTGTCCCCGGCCGCGCCCACCACCCAGCCGCTCGCCGCCTCGAGCGTGTCATTGACCCGCTCATCCTCGCCTCGCGCGACCGTCGCGAAGCGTGTCGCGAACGGCGCGTTGAGGGGCTCGGTGATCTCGATGCCGCCCGCCGCCACGGCGGAGAGGTAGAACTCGATCTCCGACAGGCAGGGCAGCGCGGGCAGCGATCCGACAAACTCGTCCCCGCCCGCCGGGCTCAGCGGCGTCCGCTCCCACACGCCCCCGTCGATCCGGTAGACGAACTCGGGCGACGAGCCGGGCGCGAGCGCGCCGCCGTTCTGTGCCGCCACGCGCGCACGGATCGGCTGATCATGCACGTTCACCAGCGCCGGAGGCCCGCCCACGAAATCCACGTCGAGCGGAGGGCCGCCGTTCAGCGCGAACGACGCGTCCAGCACAAACAACCCGCCCTCGATGTCGCTCACGATGACCGTCCCGGACGGGAAGAACGGGTAGACGCTCCATGCGCCGTTGAACCCGGTGGCGTCGTTCCCGGGGTACGTGTCGAAGTACCCCACGTGCGTCGGCGCTGTTGCGCTCTGACGCGTGTCGAAGATCCGCAGCCCCGTGCGGTAGTTCGCCTCGTACACGAACCCGTCGCGCAGGTACAGGTTGTGGTCCGTCGCGGGCAGCCCCGTCGTGAACGTGCCGATCAGGCTCGGCGAGCTCAGGTTCGCGACGTTGAACACGCGGGTCGTCGTCACCGACACCGCCCCGTTCCGCTCGTCCAGCTCGTCGTTCTGGAATACGAGCTTTCGCGCGGGGTCGTACCACCCCTGGTGCGAGTACTGCAGGCCCTGGTAGGTCGTGCGCGACAGCCGCTGCGGCGTGCTGGCGTCCGTCACGTCCACGATGTCCACCCCGCGCGACCCGACGAAGCAGAACGCGATCTCGCGCCCGAGGAGCGGCCCTTCCGACATCGTCACCACGTCCGCGTCGTGCACGTACGTGTCCGAATACTGCCCGATGAGCTGTGGGTTGGAGGGATCCGCCAGCGAGAAGATCACGAGCCCGTTCGTCGGGGCGTTCGCCCCGCACAGGTACAGCCGGCCGCTCTCCGTGTTCACGGCGAGATTGTGCGTGCGCGACAAGGTCCCGCCGAGCGTGATCGAACGCACGAGCGTGACGATCCCCTGATCGATCTGCGCCATGCTGACGACCTGGATCCCGCCGCCCGCCTCGTTGCTCACGTAGGCGTGGTCCTGATACACCTTGATGTCTGCCCACAGGCTGCTCGAGTGCGGGATCGTCGCCAGCACCTGCGGCGCCCTCGGGTCCGTCACCTCGACGAAGATCGCGGCGTTGTTCACGCCCATGATCGCGTATTCACGCCCGCTCGGGCTCACGTACCCCCAGCAATCGTTCCCGTTCGCCAGCCCCACGCCCAGCTGCGCGAGACTCAACCGGCTCATGAGCAGGACGTTCTCCGACGCGAAACCCGTGGCGTTCTCCGGCAGGAGCTCCCCGACGCCGTCCGAGCCGCAGGCGCATCCCGACCCGCAGCCGCACGAGGTCCCGCAGCCGCAGTACGAGTTATTGCAGCCCCCGTACACCGGCGGGTCATCGTCCGCGGCCCGGACCGGACCGGCGGTGAGCATGGCCAGAGAAAGCGCGCAGACGCACGCCAGAAACGCCGCGAGTTGCCTGAACCGCTCGAGTGCCGCCATGTCGATCCGCTCCTCTGCTGACCACCCGGCCCTGAACGGGCGCAGGGCATACCGCTGGAACCCCCGTCGGTCACCGTAAGACTACACCCCCGCGCCGGCGAATCCAGACCATTCTGCCCTTCAAATCGTGCGCGGCCCCCGATTTTGGGCCGAGTGCATCTCCTCAACCCGCCCCGGCCGGCAGGAGCACGAGCACCACGACGTCGTAGAGCGCGTGCGTCGCCACGACCACGCCGAAGCCGCGCCAGACGTACAAGCCGCCGAGGTACAGGCCCGCGAGGAAGTGGAAGATCAGGACGACCCAGTCGATGCCTGAGCCCGGGCTCACGTGATAGAACGCGAATGCCGCCGCGGTCCCTACCACGGACACGATCGCGGAGGTGGAGGGTTTCAATTTGGCGATGTCGGCGGCGATCGCGTGCACGAGGGCGATCCCCGCGAGCCGGAACAGCAGCTCCTCGTAGAGCCCGGCGCCGATCGAGATCGTGAGACGCGCCGGCGTCGACATGGCGCCCAGATCGGTCGGCTCCGCCCCGGCGAGCCCGCCGGCCGGCGCCGCGGTCGCGACGATCTGCCAGAGCACCAGCAGCGGCAGCGTCCACACCGCCGACTCCCCGAGCATCATGCCGAGCACGCCGGGCCGCAACTTCCATCGGTCTCGCTCGAGCACATGCCAGAGCAGGAGCACGACGATGATGAGGAGGCCGGGCAGAAAGAAGCCGCCGACGCCGAACGCCTCGAAGAAGCCGCCGAGGAGCCGGTGCGCGCGAATCGTTTCGACGGTGTGACGAGTCGGGTCGGTGAGGTACAGCACCGACCCGGCCTCGTAGAGGAAGAGCAGCGGCAGCAGGAACACCAGCACGTGCAGCGGCCTCGTCGAGAGCCAGCCGTACGTCTCGGGCGGGCGGAGCGGCCCCTTCGCGGCGCGCGAGCCCCTGGGCCGCCCGGAAGCGGAAGGCCGGCCCGTCCCACGCGATCGCGACCTGCGCTTGGTCATGCGGGCGAAACCTTATCGTGGGCGCCGAGCCCGCGTGCGCCCAAAGAAAAACGAGCGCGATGCGCTCGTCTGGGAGTTTGCTGCTTGAGGTCCGCGGCCCGCAAGACCGCCGGACGTGGCACGATCAGGCGGCCTGCTTCTTCGCCTTGACGCGCGCGCTGAGGCGAGACTTGTAGCGCGCCGCGGTGTTCTTGTGGATCACGCCGCGCTGCGCCGTCCGGTCGACGATCGAACAGACCTTCTTGAACTGGTCCTCGCACTGCTGCGTGGTGCCGTGCAACAGGAACTCGCGCAGGTCCTTGACCGCGTCGCGCATGACCTTCTTGCGCCAACGATTGCGGGCGCGCGCCGCGTCGTTCTGTCGGATGCGCTTCTTAGCGGAGAGCGAATGAGCCATACCGCGATCGTCCCTCGCGTTCTCACGAGCGCCGGCCCTTGACGGCCCGACGCTGTTGGTTCCGGATGCACACCCGTCGCGTCCGCCCCGAGACCGGAGCGACCCACCACGACGGGAGCCCCGTAGTATCGCCATGCCGAGCAAACAATCAAGTCGCCCGGACTCTCGGCTCCCACCCTCCCGTGGCCGCCCCACTCCCCCACTTCAACGCCAGCCTCCCTTGCCCGTCGCCATTCCCCTCGCTATCGTCGCCCCTCACCCCTGCGGGCGTAGCTCAATTGGATAGAGCACCTGACTACGGATCAGGAGGTTAGGGGTTCGACTCCCTTCGCCCGTATTGACGGTTCGGATTATGTAAGGCATCCGATCTATTTCTCCGCGCCGCTGTGTACGCCGTGATGCACGAAAGTCGTTCGCGCCGCCATCCACTCCAACACGTTCGTCACCCCTGTCTGGGCCGCCTGCCGCTGGCGTCGGGTTGATGTTCCGCGCCATCGCGGACCCCACAGCCCGCACAACCCTCCTCAGCGGCCGTCTACCCCCCTCCTTCCCGGCGTGAGAGCGAGCTCGGCGAGCAAGCGGGGTCTCACGCTCGCCGATCTTGGTGCCACACCATGGCGCCGCAACACACGAGAAACCACATCCAGCGCTGGCGCCTCTGGCTGCCGTGGGTGCTCATGTCGCTCCCCGTCATGGCGATTCTTTCGTCAGCGCGCGAGATCCCCGACGCGTTCCGACGGGCGGAACGAACACAGATACGCATCGCCCTCAATCACTGGCCGGGCTTCGAGGTGCTCTACCTCGCGCAGGAACTCGGCCTGTTCGCGGCCGAAGGCGTCGACGTCCGCATCGTCGAGGTCTCCTCGCTCGCCGACTCGATGCGCGCCCTGGTCCAGGGGCACGTCGACGCGATCGCGTGCACGCCCGTCGAGGCGGTGCTCGCCGCCGATCACGGCGCCCGACGCACCACCATCATCCATGCCTTCGACGCCTCGCACGGCGGCGACGTCATCCTCGCGCACCCGGACGTCGATTCGCTGGCCGCGCTCAAGGGCCGACGCGTCGCGATCGAACCCACCTCGCTCACCACCGTCGTCCTGCACGAAGCGCTACGACGCGCAGGCCTGTCGCTCAACGACGTCGAGACCGTCGTCATGGACCCTCTCGACATGCCCTCGGCGTTCGCCGAGCGCGAGGTCGACGCCGTAGTCTGCTACCCGCCCGCGTCCGTCCGCATCCTGCAATCCCAAGACGCGAGATCGCTGTTTACGTCCGCGGAGATCCCGGACACCATCATCGACGTCCTGGCCGTGGATCACGCCCTCCTCAAGGCCCGCCCCCGGGACGTCCGCGCGATCCTCCGCGCCGTGCATCGCGCGACGGAGCTCGCGAACGTCAACCCGGACCTCACCGACCCGATCATGGCCGCACGCGAGGGGCTCACCGTCGAGCAGTTCCGTGCGGTGCGCAGCGCGGGCGTGCGTCGGTTCACCATCGCGGACCAGTCGCGCGTGCTCGCGCCCAGCGGCCCGCTCGAGCGCGCGATCCGCGTCACGCGCGATGCGATCCGGGACGCGCGCGGCCCCGCGTGGGCGCAGTCCCATGTCGCCATGCCCGACGTCCTTTCGCTCAGCACGGAGCCCGGCCGATGAGCCCCGTGCGCAGAGACTCCCGCCGCCCGCGCGCCGCCGAGCGCCGAGCCCACCCGCGCACCTTCCTCCCCCGAAGGATCCTGCCCCTCCTCCTCCTTGCCGCGCTCTGCACCACCGCCTGGGACCTCCACAGCGCCAACCAGCGGCTGACCCACGAGTTCAACCTCGAGCGTCTCCGACGCGCGGACGCCATCTCCACGATCATCAACGCTTCCGCCGACGTCATCGACGACCCGGAGAAGCTCCAGCGCATCGTCGCCGCGCTCGGCGCCGAGCGAGACGTCAACGCGATCTGGGTTGTCGCCAGCGCCCCGCCGCAGGTCATCGCTTCCACGCGCTTCGCGGACATCGGGGCGCCCGCTTCCGCGCTCCATTCCCGCGCCGCGCCCGCCGACGCCACGGCCGATACCCGCGCGTACGTCTACCGCCTCTTCGCGCACCACACGGACCAGACCGGGCTCCAGGGGGGCGTGATCCACCTCGAGCTCGACTCCTCGAGCATCCGACGCAGCCTCGCCAAGATGCAGTTCTGGGCGATGGTCCGCGCCGGCGCGCGCGCCGCTCTGCTCACGCTTGTCGCGTACGTGCTGCTCCTCCACTTCGTCATCCACCCGATCCGGCAGGTCCTCACGGCCGTCCGCCAGCGCGGGGAGGGGGACCGCCTCGCTCTGGCGCCCACATCCACCGGCGACGAGATCGCCTCGCTTGCCGGGGAGATCAACCGCGCCTTCGAGGGGATCGACGCCGCGAACGGCGCCGCACGCTTCTATCGCGAGGCCCTCGATCAGGCCTGCATCGTCGCCGTCACCGACGCCGCCGGACGGATCACGCACGTCAACGACTTCTTCTGCCGCATCTCCGGGTACCCGCGCGAAGAACTCATCGGCGAGGACCACCGGCTCATCAACTCCGGGCACCACCCGCGCACCTTCTTCACCGACATGTACCGCACGCTGGCGCGCGGTCAGATCTGGCGCGGCGAGATCCGCAATCGAGCCAAGGACGGCGCCACCTACTGGGTCGACACCACCATTGTCCCCGCCCTCGACCAGGACGGCAGCCCCTCCCGATTCATCGCCATCCGCCACGACATCACCGCCCGAAAGGCCACCGAGGCCCAGCTCCATCAGGCCGTCGCGCTCCAGCGCGCCATCGTCGAGTCCTCCCCCTACGCCATCATCACCACCGATTCCTCCGGGTTCATCACCAACTTCAATCGCGCCGCCGAGGCCCTCCTGGGATACTCCGCCGCCGACGTCGTCGGGCTCCACACGCCGGAGATCTTCCACTCCCCACTCGAGCTCCGCCGACGCGCCGTTGAAACCGCGCCCGACGCGGACTCCACCACCACGCCCGGGTTCGAGGCCATCATCCGCGGCGCGCGCGACGGCCGGCCCGTCACCGGCGAATGGTCCTACCTCCGCGCCGACGGCTCCCACGTCCCCGTCCAGCTCTCGGTCTCCGCCGTTCGCAGCCACGCCGGCCAGCTCCTCGGCTTCATGTGCGTCGCCACCGACATCACCGACCGGCTCCGCGCCGACGAGGAAATCCGCAAACGCACCGACGACCTCCTCGAAGCCAACAACCAGCTCGAGCACCAGGCCATCGAACTCGCCGCGCGAACCGCCGAGCTCGAGATGGCACGCGCCACCGCCGAAGCCGCCTCCAGCGCGAAGACCGAGTTCCTGGCGAACATGTCCCACGAGATCCGCACGCCCATGAACGCCATCCTGGGCTTCGAGGACCTCCTCCTCGACCCCGAATGCGACGACTCGCAGAGGCGCAGCCACGTCACCACAATCCAACGCAACGGCGAGCACCTCCTCACGCTCATCAACGACATCCTCGACCTCTCCAAGATCGAGGCCGGACGCATGACCGTCGAGCGCATCCCGTGCTCCCCGGCCGCCGTCGCCGCCGACACCTTCTCTCTCCTCCTCCATCGCGCCCGCGCCAAGGGCGTCACCCTCACGCTCCACGCCGAGAACCCGATCCCCGACCCCATCCACTCCGACCCCGTCCGCCTCCGGCAGATCCTCCTCAACCTCGTCGGCAACGCGCTCAAGTTCACCGAGCAGGGTTCGGTGACCATCTCCCTGCGGTGCGACAGGTCAGCCGACGGCTCGGCCACCATCTCCTACGCCGTCAAAGACACCGGCATCGGAATCTCCACCGAACGCCTCAAGGACCTCTTCCAACCCTTCACGCAAGCCGACTCCACCGTCACGCGACGATTCGGCGGCACCGGGCTCGGCCTCGTCATCTCACGACGACTCGCGCGCATGCTCGGCGGCGATATCTCCGCCAATTCCGTCGAGGGGGAGGGCTCCACATTCACGCTCACGACCGACGCCGGCGACCTCGCCGACGCCGCCTACCTCGACAACCCGTTCGCACAGACCGAGAGCGCCGCCACGTCCGACGTCACGCCCGCGTCCACGCCGGACACGCCGGCCAAGCCAGCCGCGCTGACGGCCCGGATCCTGCTCGCCGAGGACGGCCCCGACAACCAGCGCCTCATCGCGCACCATCTCCGGACCGCGGGCGCCACGGTCGAGTTCGCCATGAACGGCCGGGACGCCGTCGACTTCGCGATCGCCGCGGAGAAGGAGAACAACCCGTTCGATCTCGTTCTCATGGACATGCAGATGCCCATCATGTCCGGGTACGAGGCCTCCACACGCCTGCGGGAACTCCGCTTCTCGCGCCCGATCATCGCGCTCACCGCTCACGCCATGGACGGCGACCGCGAGAAGTGCATCGCCGCCGGGTGCCAAGACTACACCACCAAACCAGTCAAGCGCGACGTGCTGCTCGAGATCTGCCGCAAGTGGCTGGCGCAGCCGGTGTCGAACGCCGCCTGAGCCACCGACCTCTCAGCACGAGCCTCCGAACCCGCTCAGCACGATGTTCAGGTCGCTGAAGTTCACCTGACCGTCCCCGTTCACGTCCCCGCCCAGCAGCGGCTCGCCCGGCAGCGTGCTCTGACCGAATCCGCTCAGGACCTGATTCAGGTCTGTGAAGCTCACCATATTGTCGCCGTTCGTGTCGCCCGGGCACACCCGTACGACCGTCGCGGCGCCGCTCGTGAACTCCAGGTACCCCACGAGGATGCTCGGGCTGAGCGTCACGCCCGTGATCGAGAACGACGCCACGCCCGAGGCGTCGATGCTCGTCGTCAGGGTGATCGCGTACGTCACGGTGATCCCCAGCACCACCGTCGACCCGCTCTCCACGATCGGCGGCACCGTGAAGGGCAGCGCGCCCGACGTGTTCACGGACCGACCCGCCAGCGAGGGCGCCGGCTGGCCCGTGAGCTGCGCGATGATGTCGCCGATCGGCGTCGGGGTCGGGAACAGCACCCCCATCGCGCCTCCCACGCCGCGCGCCATCCCGTTCACGCTCGTGTCGTAGAAATACGCCGCCCCGACCGTGTCCGGCGCGCTGCTGCGCGACTGATTCGTCGCGTGCCGGATCTGCAGACCGGCCAGCGGGATGGACGCCATCCCGATCCCCCCGAACGCCGCCGTGCTCAGCCCCAGGCCCGCCGCAACCATGATCCCGCGCATCGTCGATCTCCTTGCTCTCCGCTCCACGTTCACAAACGCCGCGCTCCTAGCCTACCGCGCGGGCAAGACGACACCATCTCCAATCCCGAAACCTGCGGCTTCGATCAGCCGTCGAAGCCCGGGCCCGAGATCGAACCGCCTCCGAACACCGGTGCGCCCGGCCGGCGCGCCGGGGGCGGCGC
>CAYPGJ010000033.1:0-23538 GCA_964410465.1 uncultured Phycisphaeraceae bacterium
CACGAGGGCAGCGCCCTGCCGCGGAGGATGTTGAGCGCGCGATGGGCGCCGCGCTGTGCTACCTGCGACGGCGGGCCGCGCAGCGTGTCGAGGCGATGGGGGCGAGAGGGCCGAGCGCGGCCGGCATCGATGAGGCGGAGACGGACCTGCGCTGGGCCTGGTGGCTGGCGGGCGCGCTCGCGTCGGCGCAATCGTTCGTGGCGATCCGAAACCTCGAGGAGCGGCTCGGAGCTCCGGCGGGAGCGCTCAGCGGTGAGCGTGCGCGGCTCGCGCACGAGGCGCTCGAGGTCGCGCTCGTTCGCGCGGCGCTCGCGTTCGACCCGTTCAAGGGCGGGCGCGGATCCCGTCTTGCCGGCGTGTCGACGGTGTTCGTGACGCGCGCGATGCAGTGGCTCTCGGAGCACGGCGCGCTCGAGGGTGTGCGCGAGGGCGCGGCGCGCGCTCGCGGTGTGGTGGTCGAGGACGTCTCCTGGCGCGCTGTTGAATGGTCGTGGCTCACGGCCGGGCCGGGCGCGCGTGATCGCGCGACGCGACTTCCCGGCGAAGCGAGGGAGATCATCCGATGTCGGTGGGGCCTCGATGGCGAGGAGAGCGCGAGCGAGCCTCCCATGACGCGGCGCGCGGTCTCAGCGCGGATGCATGTCGGGGCGGCGCGCATCGCGCGCTGTGAGCGGGAATGGGTCCGGGGGCATGGACGCGAGGCGTAGCCGACGCCTCGGACTCACGCGGCCTTGCGCATCTCGTACGCGATCCCCAGCTCGTGCTTGCCGGGGGTTGATGTCTTGCATCGGACGACGACGCCGGTGCGCCAGTTTCCATGCACCGGATCGACGCGCAGCGAGAGGCGCGAGCCGGGCTCGAGCGGGGTGGGCGAGTCGACGCAGAGCCCTGTCGCCGAGGCGTTGACCAGGTCGAGCTTCATGACCCAGGGCAGCTGTCGCCCGTTCGAGAGCACCGCTTGGAGCGGCCCGGAGGCCGACGCGCGCGGCGCGGTCCGGCGATCGGACGGGAAGGGGAAGGGGATGGTTTCAGGGACGTCGCGAGTCTCGGCGCCGGCGGACATGTCTTGGTCTCCGCACGCCGCCCGAACGCCACGCGAGTGTCGCGTCGTTTCCGGGCGGGGTTGTGTGCGGTATCGGCGGCGGCCAGAGCCGACTTCAGTGCGTTGCGCGTTGTCAGGTCTTTGGGAGGGGGGTCTGCCCCATTCTGTCGGCGATGCGGAACGCGAGTTCCATGGATTGTTGGTAGTTCAGACGGGGGTCGGTGGGGGATGCGTAGTTCTTATGAAGGTCCGCTTCCGTGATCGCGGAAGCCCCCCCCAGGCACTCGGTCACGTCCTCCGCGGTCAGCTCCACGTGGGCGCCGCCCAGAATCGTGCCCTCGTTCGCGTGCGCGTCGAAGGTGGCGTCCAGCTCGGCCAGCACGGCCTCGAACGAGCGTGTTTTCAGACCGGACGCGGTGGTCATCGTGTTCCCGTGCATCGGGTCGCACGCCCAGAGCACCAGGGCCTTGGCGTCTCGCACGGCGCGGATGATCGGGGGGAGGAGCGTGGCGACGTTCGTGGCGCCGAGGCGTGAGATGAGGATGATCTTGCCCGGCTCGTTGGAGGGGTTGATGGCGCGGAGCAGCTCGAGGGTGGCGTCGGGCGTCGCGTTGGGCCCGAGCTTGACCGCGATCGGGTTCGCCACGCCGCGGAAGAACTCGATGTGCGCGTGATCGGGCTGCCGCGTGCGGTCGCCGATCCACGGGAGATGCGCGGAGAGGTTGTAGTAGGTGTCGCGCCGGGGGACGCGCCGGGTCAGGGAGGACTCGTAGTGGAGGTTGAGGCCCTCGTGCGAGGTGAAGAACTCGACGCGGTTGAGCTCGTGGATGGAGGTCTCTCCGAGCGCCTCCATGAATCGGAGCGCGTGGGCCAGCTCGCGCGACATCTGCTGATACCGGGCGCGGAGCTCGGGCGAGAGCGCGGCGTTGTGGAGGAACGCGAGGTCCCAATACTCGGGATGGTGCAGGTCCGCGAAGCCCCCATCGACGAGCGCGCGGATGAAATTGAGCGTCATCGCGGCGTGGTGGTAGCCGGCCAGCAGGAGGGCGGGGTCGGGGGTGCGCGACGCGGGGGAGAAGTCGGCGCGGTTGATCAGGTCCCCGAAGTACGAGGGGAGCGTCACGCCGGCGCGTGTTTCGGTGGGGGAGGAGCGCGGCTTGGCGTACTGACCGGCGAACCGGCCGACGCGGATGACCGGGCGGCGCGACCCGTGGACGAGCACGAGCGACATCTGGAGGAGGATCTTGAGGCGGGAGGTGATGGCGTGGGGGGTGCAATCGGCGAGCGTCTCGGCGCAGTCGCCGGCCTGGAGCAGGAAGCGCTTGCCCTGCTGCGCCTCGCTGATGAGGGATTTGAGGCGTTCGATCTCCCACGAGGTGACAAGCGGTGGGAGCGTTCGGAGGTTCTCGGTGGCGCGTCCGAGCGCGTCGAGGTCGGGATAGAGGATGGGCTGCGCGTTGGGTCGCGCGGACCAGGAATCGATCGTCCAGGCGGTGGAGTGATGGTTGGTCATGCGGGTTGCGCGGAGCGTCGCTTGAGGGATCGGAGAAAAAAAGTGGGAGGAACAGGGGGTGATGAGTTTAGGTGATGCGCCGGAAGAGCCGATGGGCAGGGTCGGAGAGGCGTTATACGGGCGCGTGGCCCGGTCGCCTCGGGCCCCCCGCGCGGGACGGGGCGCCCGCTCCGCTCGACGCACAGACGAGCGAGATGAGCACTCCACGGGTGTTCCGCGCAGGAAGACGATCGAGATGGCTACGACCAAACGACGAAGCACGAAGCGTACGACCAAGCGCACGGGCGCGACCCGCACCGCCACCAAGCGCAAGACGGCGAAGCGCAAGACCGCCAAGCGCAAGACGGCCAAGCGCCGCACGACCAAGCGCGCCGGCGCCACCGCCCGCAAGACGTCCTCCCGCAAGCGCACCACCAAGCGCGCTGCCACGAAGCGTCGCACCACCGCCAAGCGCACCGGCGCCAAGCGCACCGCCTCCGGCCGCACGACCACGAAGCGAGCCGCCGCGAAGCGCACCACCAAGCGGGCCTCCACGAAGAGCCGCACCGCCACCAAGCGCCCCTCCGCGAAGCGCTCCACGACCAAGCGAGCCTCCGCCAAGCGCTCCACGCGCCGCACGAAGCGCGCCTCGACCAGCGGGCTCCGTCTGGTCGGATCGCGCAGCAGCACGCGCTCCTTCGCGCGTCGCGCGGCCTGATCCGGGCAGCACCGAACACTGGGATTGCTCCAGGGCCTCGGAATCCGTCCGGGGCCCTGTAGTTTTTTGTGGGCCGCCGTCTGCGCGGGGGTATGCTCCGCCCATGGCCAAGCGAGCCGGCGGACAGACGAAGAAGAAGGGCGGCGAAGAGCCCACGCTCGCGGGCGACGCCGGGCCGGGCCCGCGCATCGTCCTCCTTCAGGGGCCCGACGAGTTTCTGCGCGGCGAGTGGACGCGCGACCTCATTGACGGCCTGCGCAAGGACCTCGGGGAGGTCGAGGTCGTGAAGTTTTCTGGTGAGCAGGCCGCGCTGGCGGACGTGCTCGACGAGTGCCGCAGCTATGACCTCCTGATGCGGCACAAGGTGGTCGTGGTGGACGAGGCGGAGAAGCTGATCGCGGGCGACATGCGCCCGGTGATGGAGCGCTATGCCGAGGCGCCCGCGAGCAACGCGACACTCGTGCTCCGTTCGGGCCGGTGGCACAAGGGCAAGCTCGACAAGCAGATCGACGCGGTGGGGGAGACGCGCCGGTGCGAGCCGCCCAAGCCCGATCAGGCCAGCGCGTGGGCGATCGCGCGGATGGCCAAGCGGCACAACGCCACCCTCGCCCGTGCCGCCGCCGACGCCCTGGTCGCCCGCATCGGGCCGGACCTCGGGCGCATCGACGCGGAGCTGGGCAAGCTCGCCGCCGCGGCCGAGGAGGGCGAGCCGGTTTCCGTCGACATCGTCGCGGAGATGGTGGGGCGCAGCGGTGAGGGCGAACCCTGGGCGGTGCAAGGTCCGTTGTTCAGCGGCGACGCCGGAGCGGCCATCTCGGCGGTTCGCGAGGCCATCGGACTCTGGCGCCAGAACCCCGTTGGCGTCATCTGGGCCGAGGTCGACGGCGTCCGCAAGGCCGCCGCCATCGCAAGGCTGATGGAGCAGGGCGAGAACGGGTTCTCGGCCGCCAAGCGGGTCCGGGTCTGGGGCGATGTCGGCGGCGTGGTCGAGGCCGCGCGGCGCGGAGGGGCGGAGCGGCTGGGTTCGCTCCTCGATGAGGCCTTGGATTGGGACGCGAGGAGCAAGTCCGGTCGGGCCGAAGGCGAACGGGTCGCGGAGGTCATCGCGGCACGGTTTGCAAGCCTGGGACGGTAAGCGGACGATGAGAGTGGTGGGGAGGGTCCGCGCGGAGCGCGGGCCGAGAGAGCGCGAGAGCGCAGGAGGCGCGATGATGCATCGGACGATCGGCGGCTTGGCGGTGTGTGCGGTGGTGGCGGCGGCAGGGTGCGCGGGCGAGCGTGCCTCGGACGCGGGGCAGTGGACCAACCCTCCCAGACACGAGCCGCCCAAGCCCGAATCTGCGAAGAAAGCACCCGGCGGCGCGAACCGCGGAGAGGCCGCGCCGACAGCCCAGCCCGCTGACGCTGCTACGCAAACCGATGCGCTCGCGGCCCAGGTTGAGCAGGACATGGCCGACCTGCAGGCTGCGCTCGAAGAGCGCGACGCCGCGCGTGCGTCGGGCCAGGTCGCCGCCACACCCGCCCCGCCGCCTGCTTCCCCGTCGGAACCCCAGGCCGGGCCGAGCACTCCCTCGACTGGCAACGGGGCCGCCGTCATGGTCGGCGAGGGCGGCGTCGCCAGCGCCAACGTGGAAGAAGCCATCGAGACGGGCGAGAGCGCGGCCGACACGACCGAGGAGACCGCAGCGACGGTCAGCGAGCGCGTGGAAGTCGCCGCCGCTCAGCTCGCGACGCTGCTCGAGCAGTGGGCGGACGCCGAGGGTGGCGGTCGGCGCGCCCTGCTGGCGCTCGGCGCGCTGGAAGTGCTGCACGAGGGGACGCTGCGTGAGGACGCGCTGTCCCAGCTCGGAGAAGAGGACGCGGACGGCATGCGCGCATGGGCCGCGATGCACCGGGACGCGGCCCGTCGCGCGGAGTCGGGAGAGACGGACCCCGGCGTCGGCGCCGCCCGCGCCCTCGTGCCCGCGATTGCCCCCGACATGCTCCGTGTCGACACCGCGCTGCTCTGCTCGAAGGTGGAGGGGTTCGGGCGCTATCAGACCCTCGACGGCAGCGCGCTCCTCGCGGGGCGCGGCCAGCGTGCGATCGTCTACGCCGAGGTCTCCGGTTTTTCCCATCGCGCAATGGCAAACGACCGCGGCGAGCCCGGGTGGATGGTCGAGCTCACGCAGGAGCTGTCTCTCTACCACGACGCCGATCAGGTCCTGGCCTGGCGAAGGCCCGAACAGGTCATCAGCGATTTCTCCCGCAACAAGCGCAGGGACTTCTTCGTCGTCCAGATGGTCGAGCTGCCCGCCACGCTCTCCATCGGCGCGTACAACCTCAAGGTCACGATGCGCGACCGTGAGGGCGGCGCCGTGGCCGAGGCCATCATCCCCCTCCGGGTCGTCGCCGACCCCGCGCTCACGCGCGGCTCGCGCTGACCGCGGTAAACTCGTCCCCATGAGACGTGCAGGAATCGCGGCGTTGGTGTCGGTCGGGATCGTCACACCCACGGGCTGCGTGGGCGTGAAGGAGCCCAGCCTCCGCGTCGTCGAGGCCCGCCTTGCGCAGCGCTCCGACGAGGGCGTGGTCATGCACTTCGTCGTGGAGGGGGAGAATCTCAACGAGAAGGAGCTGCCGCTGCTCGAGGCCCAGTACCGCGTCACGCTCAACGGGCGCCAGGTCTTCGAGGCTCGCCGCTCGCCCGAGGCGACGCTCCGGCGCAAGGGCGTGCAGCGGTTCATCCTCCCGGCCGCGGTGCCCGCCGGGGAACTCGGGCAAGGCTCCGCGCGTTGGACGCTTACCGGCTCCGTCGGCTACATCGCGCCCGAGCGATTCGCCGAGACGCTGCTCGACATGGGGCTCCCCAACCCGACGACGAGCGTGTCGGGCGAGGGAGAGGTCGATCTCGCCGGGGCGGGCTGATCGCTCACGGCGGGTGCATCGCGCCGCTCCGCAGCGTCCCATCCCGAAGAACCTCGCCCCACGAGGCCCCACGTGTCGCCGTCACCAGCCACGTCACGCCCGTGCCCCGCGCGCTGTCCCAGCGTGCATCGTTCACGCGCTCGATCCCGGTCGATTGCAGGATGATCGAAGGCCGGACCGCCTCGACGAAACGCAGCGCCATGGGCATCGACCCCGCGCTCCCGTGGTGCGGAAGCTCGAGGATCGACGCGCGCAGAGCCCCGGGGTCCGCGAGCAGCCCCCGCATCGCGGGCGCTTGAATATCCCCGGTCAGCAGCACGCCTCCGCTCGCCGGCACGTCCGGAAGCTCGAACCGCGCGACGAGCGAAGTGTCGTTGTCGTGCGTGTCCGCCGGCAGGTCGTGCGGCGGCCACAGGATGCGGACCCGCGCAGGACCAAGCGGGATCACGTCCCCCGCGCTGTGCGCCAGCACCCGCACCCCGTGACGCGACGCGAGCGCGAGCAGCGCGGCTTCGGGGCCGTCCGGATCGGTCTCGGCCGCGCGAAGCACGAACCTCGTCGTGTGCAGACGTTCGACCCCGAGCGCGCGGAACAGGTCCGGCAGCGCGTTGAAATGATCGAGGTTCGGGTGGGTGAGGAACGCGTCGCGGATGTTGCGCGCACGGAGCTTCCGGAACGCGTCCGGCAGCGTGCGCACGCCGAGATCGAAGCGAGATCCCCCGCCGTCCCACAGCGCGCCGCTGTCGCCCGCGCGCAGCAGCAGGCACGAACCGTCCTGCACGTACATCGTGTCCACCCGCAGCGCCACGTCCGGTCGCAGGGACGGCGCTCGGAACTCGAGCGCCGCCCACACCGCCACCACCGCCGTCGCCGCGAGCCGCGCCGCCCGGGCGCGACGCGGGAACCGCAGCAACGCGTCTCTCGGGACGAGGAGCCACGAGACGATCACCAGCGTGCCCGCGCACGCGAGCCACGCCGACACCCACGGCGTCCGGATCATCGCGAACGGCAGGTCGTCCACGAACGACGCGGCGGTCGCGAGCGCGTCGGCCCCTTGCGCGAGCCAGAGCATCAGCGTGTGCGCAACCCCAGGGAGCAGCGTCGACACGATCAGCATGAGATAGCCCGTCGCCGTCAGCGCGGACATCACCGGCGCCCCCAGCAATGTCGCGGGGATCGCCAGCGGCGTGATGAAGCCCGTGTGATGCACGATCGTCGGGGCCGAGACGAGCCACGCGACCGTCGCGCCGACGAACGCGGTCTCGAGCCCGCGTGCCGCGCGCCGCGCCGACGAGAGCGTCGCCGGGTCGCGCACGCGTCCGAACACGCGGTCGCGCAGCGGGTTCGTCAGCGTCAACAACGCGAGCACGACGCCGAACGAGAGCTGCAGCCCGAGCGTGTACATCTCGTGCGGGCGCCGGATGAGAATGAGCACGAGCGTCCAGCCAAGCACGTTCACGCGGTCGTGCCGCCTGCCGATCACCGCGGGGATCAGCAGCGCGAGCGTCATGATCCCCGCCCGCAGAATCGACGGCTGCACCGGCAGCACGAACAGGTACGCGGCCACCACGAGCGACACGAGAATCGGCTCGGCCCGCCACGCGATCGACAGCGGCGCCGACAGCGCCGTGAACAGCACGCGCAGCAGTAGCGCGAAGGCGCCAGCCAGCACGACCAGATTGAGCCCCGAGATCGCGAGCAGGTGCGACAGCCCCAGACGAGTGAACGACACGTGCACCGGACGCAGCGAGACGTCGCGCTCGCCCAGCAGCAGTGCGCTCAGCAACGCGCGGCCCGGCGAGGGCGCCTCGTCGTCGAGAAGCGCACGCGACGACCGCTCGCGCGCATACCCACGCACTCGATAGAACACCCCCACCATCCGATCGAACAGCGGCGGATTCGCGGCCGGCTCGATGAGCGACCCGTGCGGCACGCCGAGAAAGCCCGCGACCCCGTCCTCGAGCGCGTGCGGGCGGAAATCCCGCGCCGCCGGGTTGAGCGGCGGGTCCACACGCGACGCGTTCCCCGTGAGCCGCAGCAGCGCGCCCGGACGGATGCGCGGCGCGACGTCGTCCGGGATGTACGTCCACATCCGCCCGCGCACCGGAACCGCCCGCGATCGGCCGTCGCTCGGCGCCGCGCCATCCTCAGCAACGATCAGCCGACGAGCCTCGAAGATGAAGCGTGTGTACGGCTCTCGATAATCGAACGCGGACAACGCGCCGACGTCCATCCGCACCGGCTTGCGCGCCTCCGAGATCGCGATCCCCTCGACCTGAAGAATCCGATCGCCCCTCGCCACCAGCCTCGACAGATGGTCCCTGGCCGGCGTGACCGACTTCGCCAGCGTCCAGCCCACCAGCATCACGTAGAGCGCAAGCAGCAGGATCGACGCGTGTGCGCGCCGAGGCGCCCCAAGCAACGCCCATCCCGCGCACGTCCCGCTCGCCACGAACCACGGCCACGGCGTCGTCAGCACGCCCGCGTCACGCAGCACGTCCGCGCTCAGCACACTCAACATCGTCGCGCACGCCGCGAAGACCCCGGGGCCCGGCAGGTTCATGTGACCCAGCGTGGACGACGTCGCCCGCGGCACGCTTCGAGCGTACCGCCGGTACGTCCGCTCAGCGTCCGGCCAAGAGCAGCCACACGATCCAGATAGCCGTGGCGTTGAACGCAGTGAGCAGGGCCAGGATGCCGATGAAGTCGCGCGCCGACGCGGAAAGGTGGCGAACCGGGGCGTTCATCTCCAAAAGCGCCCCATAAACGAACGACGTCACCAATGTCACTGGGGACCGCTTCGGCTCGCGCTCCGAGTCGTCCTTCTCAGCCTTCGCACCCTTCTTGGGCTTCTTCGCGTCGGCCGGCGCGACAACGGTCGGCGCCGCAGCGGACGCTGCTGCCGCAGGGGCCGGGGCAGGCGCTGGCTTGGGAGCAGGTGCGGCGGGCGCCGGCGCGGGCGCCGGGGGCTCGAGCGACGACGCATCCGAGAAATCGCCCGCGGGGATGTCGTCCGGCGACATCGTCGACGCGTCCGACACCTCCGCTTCCTGCAGGTCCGCGTCCAGAAGATTCGACGCAGAATCGTCCGGCGCATCATCCACCAGCGACCCGCTCGCCAGCGGCTCATCCATCGAGCCTTCCGGCGCCGCGAGGTCCGCAGCCGCCTGCTCCAATGCGGCGTCCAGATCATCGATCGATGCCGGCTCCCGCACCGCCGTTGCTTCGACCATCTCCCCGTCCGGGTCGCTCAACTCGCCTTCCGGCTCAGTATCCACCGCCGTCGCGTCATCCACGACCGCCTCGTCATCCACCACCGGCGCCGACACGTCTTCGATCGCGCCCTCGTCATCCATCACCGGCGCATCCGAAGCGGCAGCGTCGGACGCGGCTTCCTCGTCCTCCGGTGTGATCTGCAACGCCTCCAGCTCCGCCGCGCTCAGGTCCTCACCCGTGCCGACGGACGCGGCCTCATCACCCGCCGTGTCTTCCGCGATCTCCGCAGCCGCTTCGACATCCACGTCCGCCGCCGGCGAAAGGTCCTCATCCATCAACGGCGCCGCCGCCTCCGCGGCCAGCGCGTCCAGATCGGCTGCGACATCGTCCAGTGTCTGCTGCACGTCCTCGCCAGTATCCGGGGAACCGGCCTCCGGCGCCGGGGGGGGGTCCTCGGGCGCCTCGATGGACGGACCCACCGTGTCGAACTCACCGTCGATGTCCGACGCGGCGTCAGCGAGCAGATCGTCGATCGAACGATCGCGCTCGGCGTTGGGCGGGTTGTCGGCGCGCGGCTCGGGCATGACGTCCCCTACGTCCCGTATGATCGACGACCCTTGGCAAGCACTCAAGCCCCGGGCGCCGAAGAACGGCCCTCAGGCTCCGAGAACTCACCCTTGACGCACCGGATATTCATCGAAACACCCGCCGAAGGGCTCGAACAAGGGGGGGAGCTCCACATCTCAGGGGACGAGGCGGAGCACGCCCGTAAGGTGAAGCGGCTCGCCCTCGGCGCCCGGGTCGAAGTCCTCGACGGGCGGGGCCGAGTTATCGACGCCGAAGTCCTCGACGCCCGACGCTCCCTCACCCTCCGTGTCGTCGCCACGCGCCACGAGCCCCCGCTCGAGCCCCGCGTCGAAGTCTGGGGCGCCACGCCCAAGGGCGGGCGAGTGGACCAGATGATCGACGCACTCTCCGAGGTCGGCGCCGCGCTCTGGCGCCCGCTCGACACCGAGTGGGGAGTCGTCGAGCCGCGCGACACGAAGCTCGCTCGACTCGATCGCGTCGCGCGCGAAGCGAGCAAACAGTGCGGACGAGCGTGGGTCATGGGCGTCGGCGAACGAGCCTCCCTCGCCGAAGCGCTCCAGCGCGATGATGGCGTGAACATCGTCATCGCCGACGCCTCCGGCGCGTGGTACACGCCCACCGGCGCCCGCGCTGTGCGCCTCCTCGTCGGCCCGGAAGGGGGCTGGACCAAGAACGAACGACAGCGCGCCGAAGAGGCGGGCGCCACGCCCGTGCGCTTCGGCGCTCACGCCATGCGCATCGAAGTCGCCGCCCCGGTCGCCGCGGCCATCATTCTCGACTCGGAACAGCACGCACGCGCGGACGTCACACCGTCCCGCTACGACGCAAAGAGGAGCATCCCATGATCGGTCGGATCAAGCTCGCCGCAGCCGTCTCCGTCACGCTCGCCGCTACCAGCAGCCACGCGCTCGCGATGGACGCCCAGCACCGCCAGAAGGCCGCCGAGATGCGAGCCAAGGCCGCCGACTGGCTCCGCGCACAGCAAGACCCCGCCACCGGCGGGTGGAAGTCCGGCGCCGAGGGCCCCCAGTTCCCCGCCATCAGCGCGCTCGCCGCCACCGGGCTCTCTCGCGAGGGCGGCACTATCAACGACCACGCCGCCGCGCGCGCCGCTTCCTTCATCCTCTCCTTCCGCCAGCCCGACGGCGGTATCTACGACCGAATCCTCCCCTCCTACAACACCTCCATCGTCCTCACCTTCCTCGCGCGACAGAACTCCATGGAAGCCCGAGACGCCACCCGCGCCGCGCAGGACTTCCTCCGCAGCCTTCAGTGGTCCGAGGCCTCCAGCCTCTCCAGCGCCACCCCCGAAGTCTCCACCGCCGTCGACAAGAGCCACCCCTTCTACGGCGGCATCGGCTACGGCCGTCACGGCCGCCCCGACCTCTCCAATCTCGCCTTCATGCTCCAGGGCCTCCACGACACCGGCGTCCCCGGCGAGGACCCCGCTTTCCAACGCGCCCTCACCTTCCTCGCGCGCGTTCAAATGGTCGACTCCATCAACGACATGCCCTACGCTGACGGCACGACGCAGGGCGGGTTCATCTACGCCACGAGCGTCAACAAGGACCAGGTCGGCTCCGGCCAGACCCAGGTTGCCCAGGACGCCGCGATGATCGAGGAAACACTCGACGACGGCACGAAGGTCTCGCGCCTGCGCTGCTACGGCTCCATGACCTACGCCGGCTTCAAGAGCCTCATCTACGCCGATCTCGCGCGCGACGACGAGCGCGTCAAGGCCGCGTACGACTGGATCCGCCGGCACTACACCATGGAAGAGAACCCGGCCATGGGAACCGACGGCCTGTACTACTACTACGTCATGGCCACACGCGCCCTCCGCGCCTGGGGCGGAGACGAGATCGTCACGCTCACCAAGAACGGCGACGAGGGACAGACCCGAGACTGGGCCAACGACCTCGTCGACGCGCTCGCCAAGCTCCAGGAGCCCGACGGCTCCTTCCGCTCCGTCGATGACCGCTGGATGGAGAACCACGCCGTGCTCATCACGGCCTATTCGCTCCTCTCCCTCCAGGAGGCGTGCGGGGGCTGAGGACGAGTCGAAGACGCGCCATCGGATCTCGCGTTACGCCATCATCCCCCGCGCCGGCGGGTCCAGCGGCAGCGTCCGCGCCGCCTCCAGGAACGCGCGGTGGTTCTGCGCGATCTCTTCGAGCGAATCCCCGCCGAACTTCTCGAGGAACGCCGACGCGATCTCGAACGCCACCACGTTCTCCACCACCACCGAGCACGCCGAGACCGCGCACACGTCCGATCGCTCGTATTGACTCTGCTGCGCCTGACGCGTCGACAGGTCCACCGACGGCAGCCCCTTGAGCAGCGTGGAGATCGGCTTCATGGCCGCCCGCACCACCACCGGCTGTCCGTTGGTCATGCCTCCCTCCAGCCCGCCCGCGTTGTTGCTGTCGCGCACGAACCCCAGCGTGGGCGACTTCGACTCCGCCGCCGCCCCGTCGAACCGGATCGGGTCATGCACCGCCGACCCTCGCCGCCCAGCGACCTCGCGCCCCATCCCGATCTCCACCGACTTGATCGCCTGGATGGACATCACGCTCCCGCCCAGACGCGCATCCAGCTTGTCCGCCCAGTGCGCGCAGCTGCCCAGCCCGATCGGGCACCCGAACACGTGGCACTCCACCAGCCCGCCCACCGTGTCCTGATCGATCTTGGCCTGACGGATCGCCTCTTCCATCTTGGCAGTCGCCGCCTCGTCCGGGCAGTACACGCTCGACGCGTCGCGCGCCGCGCGGAGCCGCGCCCAACTCCCCGCTGTGCACTCCACGTCCGTCGACGCATCGAACACCGAGCGCACGAACGCGAACGACTCGATCGCGAACTCCCGCAACAGACACCGCGCCAGCGCCCCCGCCGCCGTCCGCGCCGCCGTCTCCCGCGCAGAAGCCCGCTCCAGCGTGTTGCGGCAGTCCGTCGTCAGCCACTTCACCGCGCCCGCCAGGTCCGCGTGCCCAGGCCTGGGCCTTGTCAGCGGCGGCGTCTTCGCCGGATCATCCAGCCTCGAATCGTTGTTCCGCACGAACAACGCCACCGGCGCCCCCGTCGTCCTGCCTTGCCGCACGCCCGCGAGAACCTCCACCGAGTCCTCCTCGATGCGCTGGCGCGCCCCACGCCCGTACCCGCCCTGACGGCGGCGTAGCTCCGCGTTGATGAACTCGTTGTCAACGCGAACCCCGGCCGGGA
The DNA here is from genome assembly GCA_964410465.1 of uncultured Phycisphaeraceae bacterium. Taxonomy (GTDB): domain Bacteria; phylum Planctomycetota; class Phycisphaerae; order Phycisphaerales; family UBA1924; genus CAYPGJ01. Next base: position 13,183 of record CAYPGJ010000033.1, read on the forward strand.
ACGCGTGCACGTACGCCAGCATCCCAGGGCCGTGCGATTCACCGGCGGTCTGACAGGTCAGTCGTGGCATGGCGCACAGGATACGAACCCGCGCCCCCGCCTGGCCCGTCGCCGCACGCCGACGCGATCATCGCTCCAGCAGATACGCGTACGGCTCCAGCCGCGCCCCCGCCGCGTCCGCCACGGCAAACTTCCCATCCGTCGGCTTCGGCTTCTTCCGCTTCGGCTTGTTCCAGATCGACGCGCACCCGTACGCCCCGTCCTTCCGCAGCGCGTACAGCGTCAGATCGAAGTCCGGCTTCCCCTCCGGCGTGTACAGCCGCTTCGCTCTCGTCTTGTCGAGCGACATCCGCAGCGCGGCCAGGCACGCGTCCGTCGGATGATCCCCCATCGACATCCGCATCACGATGAACCGCGCCGCACAGATCTGCATCGCCGCCTCGCCCCGACCCGTGGCCCCCGCGCTCCCCACGTCGTTGTCGCAGTAGTTCCCGGCGCCGATGATCGGCGAATCCCCCACCCGCCCCGGCAGCTTCCACGACAGACCCGACGTCGTCGTGCACGAGCCCATGTCCCCGCCCGCAGTCCGCGCGCCCAGGTGAATCGTCCCCCACGTGAACAGCACGTCCTCCAGGTCCGCCGCAAGCTCCGAGTCCCGATCCGACTCCTGCCCACGCGCCTCGTCGTCCTCGTCTCGCGGCTCCGGCGCCGAAGGAAGATCCCACTCCTCCTCCTGCAACCAATCGTCCTTGTCCGACAGACGCGACCGCCACTTCACCCACGCCCGTCGCGCCTTCTCCGTCAGCAGGTTCTCCTCCTCGAACCCCATCCGCTTCGCAAACTTGAGCGCGCCGTCCGCCACCAGGAGCACGTGATCCGTACGCCGCGCGACCTCACGCGCCACGCCCGCGGGGTTCTTGATGTTCCGCAGGCACGCCACCGCGCCGGCCCGATGCGTCGGACCGTGCATCACCGACGAATCCAGCGTCACCACGCCCTCCTCGTCCGGCAATCCACCCAGCCCAACCGTCATGTCTTCCGGGTCGTTCTCGTTGATCGCCACCCCGGCCACCGCAGCATCCAACGGGTCCGCCCCCTCCAGCAGCAACTCCCGCGCACGCGTCACCGCGCGCAGCCCGTTCCCCGACGAGATCGCCACCAGCCCCTCCCGCGCTCCCGCGCGCACAAACCCGTCCTCCGCACGCGCCGCCGCGCCGCCCTGCGCAATCGCCCCCGACGTCAATCCCGACAGCGCTCCCGCGCCCGCGGCCAAGCCCGCCGCGCTCCGGACAAACACCCGACGCGAACACCCCGACGTGCCGACAGGTTCGTGTGACATCCGTGCATGATCCACCCTGCCACGCCGCAACGCAACGCGCAAAATCACAGAAACCCCCGTGCGCAGGGCGGCGCACGAGGGTCGGAGGGAACACGCGTCGGAGCTCTCAGGCCGTGCGACGCCGGCGCGCCCCGCCCAGCCCGCACAGCGCGAGCAGCGCGCCGACGCCGGGCGTCGGCACAACCGTCACGCGCAGCACCTGATACCCCGACGCGGTGAAGTCCGCGTTCGCGAACATCGGGTCCGACAGGATCGCGCCCCCCGGGATGAACCCCGGGTGCGTGTGCACCACCCCGTTCTCATCGACGCCCGTGTTCGGCGTCGACTGCCCGAAGAACGCCGTGTGCGCCGGGACCTCGTCGTTCAGCTCCGTCCCCGCGTCCCACACCTGGCTCCCCAGCACCACGAACGAGAACGGGTTGAAGTTCCCGTTCACGTCGAACGCCTCGTGCGCAAGCGGGTTTCCGTTCCCGATGAACGCGTCGTTGCTCGGCACGAGCATCGCCGCGTACGAGAACCACCGCCCGTTCGACGCGTCCACCGTGATGGTCGTCGACGCGATCTCACCCGGGTCCAGCGGGCCCGCGAACGCGCCGCCAAGCCCCGCGATCATCCCGTCCCGGAACTGCCCGCTCGCGTTCGCGAACGCCGCGCGGAGCGGCGAAACGTCGCCGTCCTCCGCCATCCGCTCGATGTGCCCCGAAGCCGCGCTCCCAGGGTCGAACAGGTCGAACGACCCGTCATGAAACCCGAACCAGAACGGCGCCAGGAACGTGCCCCCCGTCGGAGCGAGGCTCTCAATGGTGACCGTCAACTCGGCGCCCTGAACTCGTGCGCCCAGACCGGCGCCGACCACGGCGCAGGCGATAGCGACAGACGTAATGCGCATACCGATCGCTCCTCTCATGTCTCGTCACGGGCCGCGTCCATCCGCCGCCCGCGTGAGTGCTGTGCGTGTGCGAGACCCGCGCGGGCCTCTCTCCACCACAAGAGTCGTGCGACGCCCTCCGCGCCTTACGCCGTTCCCCGAGATTCTCAGAGATCTTCCGACGTCGCGCCCCGAAGACGCTCACGCACGTCGCTCGGCATCGCCGCCGCCTCGATCGGCGCCGCGCTCCGCTGAAGCGACCGCGCCGCGCTCGCCAGCTCGCGCAGCTGCCTCCGCAGCCTGCGGCACGGCGCGCACACCCACGTGTGCATCCGCAGCCCCGTGCGCGTCGCCCACCACAGCCGCTCGTCGCGCTCCCTCGAGAACAGCGGCGCGTGCTCCACGCACGGAAGGCTCATCACGCGGAAGATCTCACGCACCGCGCCGATCACGTGCCCGCCTCCTTCCCACCCGCTCCCCCACCCGACAGCCGCATCGAAACACACCGCCGAAGCGCCGTCCGCGCCCGGTGCAGACGCACCCACAGGTTCTCCCGTGAGATCCCCAGCGCCGCGCAGATCACCGACGCGTCCTTCCCGTGCACCTCACGCAGCACGAACGCCTCCGCCAGGTGCGTCGGGATCCGGTGCAGGCACCCGTGCAGCGCCGTCCGCACCTCCTCAAGCCGCTCGCTCCCCTCCCGTGCGCCCCACGACCCGGGCCCCGCGCACCACATCCCACGCTCGTCGTACTCCGGCGCCAGCTCCGGAAGGCTCCGCTCCCGCCGGCGAGACTGCTTCCGCCGAATGTCCGACGCCTTATGACGCAGAATCCCGAGAAGCCACGATCGCACCCCGCTCTCCCCCCGGTACGCCCCCTCACGCCACGCGCGGCACGCGGCCAGCAGCGTCTCCTGCACCGCCTCCTCCGCTCGATGCCGATCTCCCAGCCGCGACATCGCAAACGCCCACATCGCGTCCCCGTGCTCGCGCAACCACTCCTCCGGCCCTCCTTCAGCGGGCAGCGACGAGACCGTCAGACTGGCAAGGCGCGTGGACATCTTCTCGCCTCGTGCGCGATGCGGGGGCGCCCCTTGAGTCGTCGCACCCGCCCCCGTCCTTACACCATTCTCCCCACCTCGACCCGGAATCTCACAGCGTCTCAAACCGCGGCAGGTCCCCCACCAAGGGCCGCAGATACTCCAGGAACGCCTCCGACACGTCGTTGGCGCCCCGCAGGAACTCCGGCGACATGTGCCGAGTCTTCGCCGCCACGTCCGTGAGCGCCACAAGCCGCGTTCGCGCCGCGTACGGCGACGACGACACCCGCTCGATCGCCACCGACCCGCTCTGCTCACCCTTGAGCGCACACTCCACGGCGAACGCGCCCACCTCGCGCGCCTCTCGCGCATCCACCGGCGACACGTCCGGCCAATACCGCTGCATGTACCCGAACGTGTCCGCGCGAACCCGCGGCGGCTTGCCACCCGAAGGAGTCAACGCCTTCTTCAAGTGCTCCGCCAGCAAATCCCCCAACGCCCCCGTCCCAGACAACTGGATATTCCCGTGCGCGTCCCGCTCACGTCCCCCCCCGCCCCCGGACGCCAGCGTCTCCGCGATCGACCTGCCCGCCGCGTCCTGCACGCCCTCCGACACCGCGATCAGACACCGCCCGTGCTTCTCCACGCACGCTCCCACGTCCCGCGCGAACGCGTCCAGGTCGAACGCCGTCTCCGGCACGTACACCAGATGCGGCCCGTCCCCGACCTTCCGCCGCGCGAGCGCGCTCGCGCCCGTCAAAAAGCCCGCGTGCCGACCCATCACCACGTTGATCTTGATCCCCGGCAGCGCCGCGTTGTCCAGGTTGTCCCCCATGAACGCCATCGCCACGAACCGCGCCGCCGACGCGAACCCCGGCGTGTGATCGTTCATCTTCAGGTCGTTGTCGATCGTCTTCGGCACGTGAAAGCACCGAAGGTCGTACGACGACTTCGACGCCAACTCCGACACGATGCGACACGTGTCCGACGAGTCGTTCCCCCCGATGTAGAAAAAGTACCGCACGTCCTGCTCGCGCAGCCCCGCCAGAATCTTCTCGCAGTACGCCGCGTCCGGCTTGTCCCGCGTCGAGCCCAACGCGGCCGACGGCGTCCGCGCCACCTCCTCCAGCGTCTGCACCGGAACGCCAGTCAGATCGACGAACTGCCCCTTCGTCATCCCCCGCACACCGTGACGCGCGCCGAGCAGCCTCGGCATCACCGCCCCGCCACGCTCACGCACCGCGAGCGCGACGCCCACGAGCGACTGATTGATCACGGCGGTGGGGCCGCCGCTCTGGGCGACCACGGCGTTTCCGGCTGGTGTATTCGACATGGTCGCTCGATCCTACCGCGCACGCGCTCCCCCTCTCTCCCGCTATCCTGACATCCGATGCGGGCACGACCATTCCTCCTCATCGTCCTCCTCGGCGCGCTCCCGGCGTGCGACTCCAAACCCATCTTCCGCGCCTCACCACGCGCCACGCCCGGCGGCGAACTCGTCCGCGAGGGCCCCGCGCCAGGTCGACCCGCCCAACCGACCCCAACGCCCGCCGGCGACATCTGGTCGCGCGATCTCCCCGGAGACGACGCCACCTTCGAGGTCCCTCCCGATCAAGCCGCGCTCGTCTTCGACGCCGCGCGCCTCGCGCTCCGAGACCGCGGCTTCTCGCTCGCCCGCGTCGACGCCGCCGGCGGCGTCATCACCACCTGGGCGCGACAGTCCGCCGGGCTCGCCACCCCCGCCATCGACGACGAATCAACCCTCGCCGAAGAAGTCGAAGGCGTGCTCAACGCGCAACGTCGCCGCGTCCGCGTCTCCTTCGAGCCCCTCGACGAAGCCGCGAGCCGCCCCGACGACTACCGCGCCGCCAACACGCCGCTCATCGCCCGCGTCCGCGTCATCGTCGAACGACTCAACACCCAAGGCCGCTCGGCCTCCTCCGTCTCCATCCGTCGCTCCTCGTACTTCGAAGACGCCACCCGCACCGGCCCCACCGACCTCGCCACCCCACTCCGACGCGACGGCGCACTCGCCGGACGCATCGCCCAGGACATCCAACAACGACGCCAACTTGGGCAACTGGGGGACACGAACGCGGGGGGAGCACCTGAAGTCGGGACGAAATCTCCCCGATAAACCAACGCGCCCTCGCGGTATCCAGTTATCGGGCGAAGATTCCGTGCAGATTTCGTCCAAACCCACTGGACCCCGCCAAATAGGGGGCGTACTTTTGGGTTGACCTTCTGCCAGGCTATGGAAGCCTGGGGTCTCCGGGGTTTCCTCCTTCTCCATGATCGAGAGGAGCATCAGCATGGTTCAGACAGACGTGTTGGAAGGCGTGGTGCGCAGGGGTGTCGAGGCAGCGGAAGCGCTCGCCAGTCTCCCCGCAATCGCTACGCAGGACTGGTGTGATCGCGCAGCGAACATCCTGTCCTCCGCCCTTGGCGAAGTAGAAATCGGTATCGCCATTGGCCAGATCGGCCCCTCCAATGTGTTGCAACGGATGGAAGCCGTCGGCGTCGCCGCCTCTCCCAACCACCACGGCGTGATCGGGCGCCGGTTCGCCAACGGCCGCGTGCTCGGATGGAACGCCACCGGCCCCTGGTCGGCCAGGCTCTCAGAGTCCGCCTTCCCGGGATGGCAAACCTCCGACGGCGGCCACCACTGGTCGAGCATCGGCGCACAGGAAGTCGTGGCCGGCATCGTCCCCGTCGACCTCGAAGCCCGCGACGACCGTCAGGTCATCCTCGAAGCAGGGCGACCAGCCGGCGAAGCCTTCACCCCCGAAGACGTCGCACTCCTCCGAGGCCTCCTCCCAGCCCTCTCCCACCGTGTCTACAAGGCCTTCGGACCGGAGCCCATCTCCGCCGCCCGAATGCTCACCCCGCGCGAGCAGGAAGTGCTCGAGCACCTCACCCTCGGCTGGAGCGTCAAGGAGATCGCCGAAAAGCTTTCCAGAAGCCCTCACACCGTGCACGACTACGTCAAGTCACTCCACAGAAAGCTCCAGGCCTCCAGCCGCGGCGGGCTCATCGCACGCGCCCTGGGCCATCACGGGATCGAGCCCGGAACGCGCCGGGACGCCACACGCCGTGACGGCGCCAGAAACGGCCACGCCATGGCCAACTGACCCGCGGCAATCCGCGGCCAGCATTTCATGACACCCACAGGCCCGCTCGGCAATGCCGGGCGGGCTTGTTCGTTGGAGTCTCAGCTGGCGGTCCGCCCTCACACACCCGCCGGCGCGGCCACAGACTCGGCCCGGCGGTCGCGCCGATCCCACGCCGCACCATGCTTCGCAGGAGATCGCGCATGCCCGTCCGCCCAACCGTCCGCCTCGTCATCCTCGCCCTGGCGCTCGTCTCACCTCCCGCCCTCGCGCAGCCGACTCCCGGCACAGGACCGACGCCCGGCGCCGCGATCGTCCAGCAGTGCGCCGAACAGATGCAGCAGGCCGCCATGACCGCGCGCCAAGCCATGATGCAGGCCGCGCACGCCTCCGTTCAGGAAATCCAGGCGCTCGCAGCCGCAAACGCGCCCACCCCGGACATCGTCGCCGCCGCCCGCGACGGCGCACGCGCCGTCGCCATGCGCGCCCGCACGGCGTCCATGCACATCAACGAAATCGCACACGCCTGCGCACAGGAACTCCAGGCCATCAACGCGCCCCCGCAGGCCTTCCACGCCCTCAACCACGCACGCGGCAACGCCCTCCGTGCCGTCGCCGAAGGCCAGCGCGCCGCCACCAACGCCATCCAACACGCACTCCGCATCGCCGTCGGCCCGATGCCCCCCTCCATCCTCGCGCCCTCGACCGGTCCCACCCCTGCCATCGGCGCGGAGAACTGAACACACCGGGCTAGTTTGCTTGTGGACGGGCCGCGACGTCGGGTTTCCGGCGTCGCGGTCTTTTCTTCCGTGACCTCTTCCCTAGATCTCCACCACCGCCATATCACTCGCCCGCTTCGCCGTCTCCACCGCAGGGAACTTCACCTCGTTCGTGAACACCCCCAGCGTTGGGAACCGCGACGCCATCTCTCTCCGCAGCCGCGCCGCGTCGTAGATCTTCGCCTTCTCACCCTTCGCCGCCGCGAGCAGGTCCAGCCCGATCTGACCCTCCGGCTTGGCCATCTCGATCACCGGGATCGCCTGCTCAAACGCCTGGATCAGCCCGAACGCGTTCTCGAACGTCCCGGCCTTCTCCACCCACGTCGCCCCCGGCAGCGCCACCCGCGCCCGCTCCACCAGCGACGACCCGAGCGTGTCGATCAGCGCGAGGAACGGCGCGTTCGGCCCATCGAACGTCTTGGTGACCTCCGGCGTCGCCCACTCGCTCGGATACCCGCCCACCAGAATCACCGTCGCAAACTCGCCCTTCCGCACACGCTCCAGCGCGTCGTGGAACGACAACGCCGGCTTCCCGCCCACCGCCTCCAGCACCCGACGCACGCCGCGCGCGTTCGGCGCCTTCTCCGCACGCACCACGAACCCCGTGCCCCCCTCGTGCGCCGGCTTGGCCTGCGGCGGATACACGCAGTCCTCACCATGCTTCGGGATCGGCCCGAGCGCCAGCGTCGCCTGACCGTCCAGCGACAACGCCGCGTCCGCCAGCGTGAACGCCTCCTCGCACGCCACCAACGGCGACACGATCAGCAGCACCCGCCCCTTCCTCGCGCTCTCCACCACGTCCGCGTACGCCCGCGTGAAATCGCTCTCCACCAGCGCCCCGAACTGCCGACGCATCGGCGTCCGCAGCCGCTGCTCCGCGTGCACGTGATGGAACCCCTCACGAACCTCGTCCGTGATCCACCACCGGTTCACGCCCAGGTTCTCCCTCGGCTTGATCCGGTACACCCGCCCCTCGTTGTGCTCCACCCAGACGTTGTCGCCGCTCGACGTGATCCCGTCGATGCTGGGCGTCGCGTTCAGCCTCCACACGCGCTGCGCAAACAGGAAGTCCTTCTCGAGCAACGCCCCCACCGGGCACAGGTCCACCACGTTCCCCGCGAGCGGGTTGTCCAACGCCTTGCCCGGGAACACGTCGATCTGCTCGTACGCCCCCCGACCCTCGATCGTCAGCTCCGCCGTCCCCGTCACCTCGCGCGTGAACCGCACGCAACGAGAGCACATGATGCACCGATCCGAATACAGCAGCACGTTCGGACCCAGGTCCTTCTTGGGCTGCTTGATCTTGTCCTCTTCAAACCGAGAAACGCTCCGCCCATACTCATACGAGTAGTCCTGCAGCAGACACTCCCCCGCCTGATCGCACACAGGGCAATCCAGCGGGTGATTGATCAGCAGGTACTCCATCACCGCCTTCTGGTTCTGCACCGCCTTGGGCGAGTTCGAGTACACCACCTGCCCGTCCCCCGCCGTCGTCTGACACGTCGGCACAAGCTTCGGCAGCGGCTCCAGCGCGTTGTTGTTCCGCGGGTTTGGGCCCCACACCTCCGCAAGACAGATGCGGCACGAAGCCACGATCGAAAGCCCCGGGTGGTAGCAGTAGTACGGGATCGCCACCCCGTTCCGAAGGGCTACCTGCAGGATCATCTCCCCAGGCGTGAACTCGCAGACCTTCCCGTCAATCGTGATCGTCGGCATGAGGCCCGCAGTCTAGCGAACACGCCGCACGCCCCCAGAGCCACGCCGGCGCACTTTTTTTTCCGCTCCCAACCATCCCGCCCGCAAGCCATTGCGCCCTCCCCCGCCCGCGCGCCCACCGCCCAGGGGTGTTCTTTGACCCCCCGATCCGGTAGTTTCCAAGTGCAATCACCCCGGCCGGCGCCGGTGCGCCCGCCCTGCATCTTCAAAGGGAGGAAACATGCGTCGATCCACTCTCATCGCGATGGGCGTCTGCGCCGGCATCGCGGGCTCCGCGTCCGCGGCCACGCTCAACGCCAACCCCGGCCCCGCCAACAACGGCCTCTCCGCCGCGGGCGCAGGCCTCTTCTTCGACCTGATGACCAACACAAACCTCATGGTCACACACCTCACCACCGCCAACACAGGCGCCGCTGGCGCAGCCTTCACCTTCGAGGTCTACACACGTCTCGGCTCAGGACTCGGCGGACCCGTCGGCTCGGGCCCCGGCTCCTCCCTCACCGGCTGGACCCTCCTCGGCACGGCCAACGGCACACAGGGCGCCACCGCCAACGGCGTCTCCCTCCAGATCGACATCCCCGACATCAACCTCATCGCCGGGCAAGTCACCGGCGTCGCCCTCCGATTCACCTCCGGCGCTGGGCCGCGCTACTTCGGCACAGGCTCGCCACCCCTCGAAAACTACACCGACGGAACGCTCTCCCTCGTCACCGGTGACTCCCGCTCCGCCGCCTTCACCACAGGCGGAACCTGGTTCTCCTCCCGCGCGCTCGTCGGCTCCCTCACCTACGAAATCCCCACCCCCGGCGCCGCGAGCCTCCTCGCCATCGCCGGCCTCACCGGCATCCGCCGCCGCCGCTGATCACTCCTCCCAACCTTGAACCCCCCTCGCGCCCCGCTCCTCTCCGAGCGGGGCGCTTTCCTGCGCGCCCCTCACTCCTCACGCCGATCCAGCCGCAAAGCCTCTTCAAACCCAGCCAGCCCCCGCAATCCCGCAAGGTCCCGATCCCCCCTCGCATACTCACCATCCACCCACCCGAGCAGCACGGCCCTCCGCAGCGCCGACAACGCCCGATCCTCCGCCCCGCACAACGCCCGCAGGCACGCAAGGTTGTACCAGTCCGTCGCCGTCCCCCCGTCGATCGTCACCACTCGCTCCATCCGCGCCCGCCCCTCCCCCCACGCCCGCCGCGCCGAATCCCCCATCCCCGACGACTCAAACACCCACCCAAGCTCACCCCACGCCAACGCATCCCACCGATCATTCCCACCGAACCGCTCCATCAACCACACCACACCGATGCTCGGCTCGCACAACTGATCCGTCGCACGCACACGCGACCGCTCCGCCCGCCACACGCCCCCATCCTCACCACCAAACCCCGCGACTCCCGACCCCCGAACGCCACTCCCACCCATCTGCGGCATCGCCACCAACGCCGCCACAAACGCCACGACGCCCACCCACACGGCCACGTGCAGCAACCGTCTCGCGCTCCGCACCG
>CAYPGJ010000034.1:0-23157 GCA_964410465.1 uncultured Phycisphaeraceae bacterium
GGGAGATCTGCTCGGAGGCGCCGGCCTGCTCCTGGGTGGAGGCGACGATCTCGCCCAGCGCGTCGCCGGCGGAACGGGCCAGGTTGACGCCCTCGGACACGCGCTTCGTGCCCGTTTCCATCTTGTCCACGACGGAGGAGGTCTCCTGCTGGATGCCGCGGATGGACTCGGCGATCTCCTTCGTGGCCGTGGTCGTGCGCTCGGCGAGCTTGCGGACCTCGTCGGCGACGACGGCGAAGCCGCGTCCGTGCTCGCCGGCTCGTGCGGCCTCGATGGCGGCGTTGAGGGCGAGGAGGTTGGTCTGATCGGCGATGTCGTTGATGACGCCGACGATCTGGCCGATGGCCTCGCTCTTCCTGCCCAGCTCGCCGACGGCGGCGGCCGAGTTCGTGACTTCGGCGGCGATCTGCGACATCTCGCGGATCATCTGCTCCATGACCTCACGCCCGCGTCCGGACTTCATGGCGACCTCCTGCACGGAGGCGGCCATCTCGGTGACGGCGGCGGAGACCTCGCCGGTCTGCGAGGACTGCTGCTGCATGCCCGCGGCCATCTCCTCGCTGGTGGCGGCGATCTCCGTCGCGGCCGAGGCGACCTCGGTGGAGGTGCGCTGGGTGTCCTGGACGAGGCTGCGGAGGGCGACGGACATCTCGTCGACGCTCTTGGCGAGGACGCCGATCTCGTCGGTCTGTTCGATCTTGAGCGGCTCGGACGTGAGGTCGCCCTTGGCGATCTTGGAGACGACGTCGACGCAGCGGCTGAGCGGGCCGGTGAGGGTCTTGCGCGTCATCCACATGAAGCCGAGGATGGAGACCACGAGCAGGGGGACGGTGAACATCATGCCCTGCTTGAAGAAGGTGGCCACGTGGGCGTCCATCTCATCGAGCTTGTTCTTGACCTCGTAGGCCCCGTGCATGTAGCCGACCTCCCAGCCCTCCATGGCGAAGCCGAGGACGTCCTTGCCGTCCTTGTCCGTGTCGTACTCGTTGCCCGGCTTGCCGTGGCACATCATGCACGTGGCGTCGAGCTTGATCGCGCGCATCGTGTGCAGTGTGTTCGTCGCGGTGTCGACCTTGCTGATGGAGTCCTTGCCTCCGGACTTGACCTGGTTGGTCAGCTCTCGGAGCAACGATTCGGAGAAGGAGCCCTTCTCCGGCTCGTTCTTCTTGTTGCGTGCCTCGAACGCGAGGACGTGAAAATCGATGTCGCCAGACTTGTCCGCGACCTTGTTGGCCACGTGCCAGCCGACGATCACAGGGATCATGTTGAAGAATCGGGTGTCCGCGTAGGACTTGCCCTGCGCGATCGCGGCCTGAGCCTCGACCGCGAGTGCGTTGAGATCGATGGAGCCGGCGGTAATCGCGGCTGAGGCGTTGTTCTTTGCCTCGTCCGCCATCTCTGCGAAGGTTTCCGCTTCCGAGATCATGGCAGCCTTGGCGTCGGTCTCGTAGCCGCTCATGAAGACGGCGTAGTTCGCGCCGACCACGGTCAGCAACAAGAGGACAGTGACGCCCAGAATCTTGACCTTCACGCTCAACGAGTTCAATCGACGCAACATGTCTTGGTGCTCCCGTGCCTTGGCTGCGTGAGTGCGGGGCCAACGCCGCCACCGCATCGCAGCGGCATCCCCATCGGCCATTCTGAGAGTCGGATGAACTTGTCCTCCGCCACAACGTTGGGTGGTTCCCCGCAAGGCGGCTCCCGCACCGCGTTATCAGGACGCCGCATGACCCAACAGAATCCGGCCGGGCGGGCGCGCTGGTCGCGCGCCGGCCCGGCCGGGTGGGGATCGGTCAACAGTCGTGTGCGTGCGAGGGATCAGTGATGGGCGGCGGGCGCGGCGTTTGCCGTCGGCGCCGGGGCGCTCACGGGCTTGCGCACGGCCGTGGGCAGCGCGGGGTTCTTGTTGTTGTTGGCGCTCAGGAGGGATGCCTGCGCGGGCGCTTCGCCCATCCACTGCACGCGCCCGGAGTTGATGTCGTACACGGCGCCGATGATCTTCACCTTGCCGTTCGAGGCGAGGGAGCTGACGGACGAGCTGTTCTTGAGCAGGTCCTCGACGCTCTGCCAGACATTGAAGCGGATCGCGTCGGGAATGATGGCCGGGCCTTGACGATCGGGATACACGCGCTTGGCGTTCTCGACCGCGGGCGTGATGTGCGCGAGCAGGGCGCCGAGCGAGCCCTCGACATGGCCGCCGGAGGCGGCGGCGGTCACCGCGCCGCAGCCGGAGTGGCCCATGACGACGAGCAGGGGAGCGCCGAGGTGCTCGAGCCCGTACTCGATGGTCGCGGTCTCCGCGACGTCACAGATGTTGCCGGCGACACGGATGACGAAGACGTCGCCGACGCCGCGATCGAAGAGCTGCTCGACGGGAACGCGCGAATCGGCGCACGCCAGGACGACGGCGAAGGGCTTCTGGCCGTTCGTGGCCGTCTCGGCGCGTCGGTCCGAGCCGGTGTTCGGATAGAAGGATTGCCCGGAGGCAAACCGGTCGTTGCCGGACTGGAGGAGCATCAGCGCGTCGTACGCGCTGACGGCTCCGGTGGCGCTCGCGGGCGGCGTGTGGGTCGGCGTCGCGACTTGTGCGGGACGCGGCGTGTTCGCCGGCGCGTACGCGGGGGCGCCGCCGTGCGTGGGCGCGGGAGGAGAGGCGAACGCAAGGCCGGCGACAGCGAGCGAGAAGAGAGCGCAGCGACGAATCATGAGGGATCTCCGGATCTGGCGCGGCCGGGAGGGGGCAACGTGACCACCGCTCGCGGGAGCACGCGTGTTTCCGGAACCATCGGCGGATTTGGCGCCCGTGTTTCGCGCAGCGATCAGAACCGCACGGTGATGCCGCTGAACAGGCGGATGTCTTCCGCGGCGTCGGTGAGTCCGAGAACCGCGCCGGCGTCGAGCACCACATCGTCCGACAGAGCGAACGTGAGCCCGGTGCTGAACGAGGCCCGGTAATCCGACCCGGAGTCGCTGCTGGCCACGCCGACGTACTCGACGAAGGCGCCGAGCGCGCCCAGCACCGCGCGGCTCACCGTCGCCGTGTGCACGAACTCGAGGTCGAAGCCGTCGTCCGCGGCGTTGCGCACGGCGTCGAACTCGGCCATGAGCCCGAGGTTGAACTCGCCCGGGAGCGAGGCGCCGAAGGCGAGGATGATGCCGGGCTCGGCGTTCCCGTTGGAAACGTCCCGGTCGCCGGTGGGCAGCTTCACGAAGGGCATGATGCCGAACGCCGTGTCGCCCGAGTCGTTGCCCCAGAGGTTGGCCTTGAACCTGAGCGTGAGATCACCGTGCCCCGCTGCGTCGTCGGCCGCGCGATCTTGGACGCGCACATAGGGGTCGAAGAGCAGCTGGAGATCGGCGTTGTTGAGGAGGCCGATCTTGAGATTGAACGGGGCGTAGACGTAGGTGTCGGTGCGCGTGCCCTCGTCCTCGCGTGAGAACTCGAGGAAGGACATCTCGAGCTGGATGTGGCCCGCGTCAACGGTGTACGGGCTCTCCGTGGCGTCGGGACGATCGGGGGAGAGGTCGCGCATCTGATCGCGCGGCGTCGGGTTGGCGAGGGTGTACGACGACTTGTCCGGCGCGGCGGCTTCAAATCCCTGACGCGCGTTCGCGTTGGCGGCGGCCAGTCCGGCGAGGGCGAGGGTGATCGGCACGGGTCTTATGGGTGTGCTCCGTTCGGTGCGAGGATCGGCGCGGGGTCAAATGTAACCACAGTTACCATATCGCGTCAACCGGCGTGGCGCGACGCCCGCGCTGCTACCCTTTCGGCCCGATCACCCCATACAGCCCAGCGGAGAACTGCATGACCATGGCGACGAGCGGCCCCCGGACCGGGGGGAGTGAGACCCGCATCGAGAAGGACACGATGGGCGAGATGCGCGTTCCCGCGGGCGCGTTGTACGGCGCGTCCACCCAGCGCGCGGTGCTGAATTTCCCGATGTCCGGACGTCCGTTGCCGCGCGCGATCATCGAGGCGTACGCGCTGATCAAGAGCGCGTGCGCGAAGGCGAACCGCGAGCTGGGGATATTGTCCGAGGAGCGGGCGTCGGCCATCGCGAGCGCGTGCAAGCGCGTCATGGCGGGCGACCTGCCCACCCCGCCCGGGGCCGACCCGTTCGCGTTCCATTTTCCCGTCGACGTCTATCAGACGGGCTCCGGAACGTCGACGAACATGAACGCGAACGAGGTGATCGCGAATCTCGTCTGCCTGGCTCGCCACGCGCCGATCGGGTCGAGCAAGTCGAAGGAGTACCTCGACGCCGGCGGGGTGCACCCCAACGACCACGTGAACATGGGGCAGTCGTCCAACGACACGTTCCCGACCGCGATGCATGTGGCCGCGGCGCGCGCGATCCACGACGACCTGCTGCCCGCGATCCGCAAGTGCGAGAGCGCGCTGCACAAGCTCGAGGTCTCGTTCAATCACGTCATCAAGATCGGTCGTACGCACCTGCAGGACGCGACGCCGATCCGGCTGGGGCAGGAGTTCTCGGGGTACGCGTCGCAGATGAAGCACGCCGAGCGCCGGTGCAAGGAGGCCCTCATCGCGCTCGCCGAGCTGCCCCTGGGCGGCACGGCGGTGGGGACGGGCATCAACACGCACCACGATTTTCCGCGCCTTGTCGCGCACGAGCTGTCGGCGGTGACGCACGTCCCGTTCCGCGAGGCAACGAATCACTTCGAGGCGCAGCACGCCAAGGACGCGTTCGTCGAGACTTCGGGCCACCTCCGCACCATCGCGGTCTCGTTCACCAAGATCGCCAACGACATCCGCCTCATGGGCATGGGACCGCGCTGCGGCCTGGGCGAGCTCGAGCTGCCCGCGGTCCAGCCCGGCTCCTCCATCATGCCCGGCAAGGTGAACCCGGTGATCTGCGAGGCCGTGATGATGGCGGCGTGTCGCGTGATCGCCAACGACAGCGCGGTCACGCTCGGGGGGATGGGCGGTGTGGGCTCGCTCCTGGACCTCAACGTCGCGATGCCCATGATGGCCGAGGCCATGCTCGAGTCCATTCATCTGCTCACACGCTCGGCCCACGTGCTGACGGACAACTGCCTCGCGGGTCTCAAGGCCGACGAGGCGCGCTGCGCCGCGCTCGTGGAGCAGTCGCTCGCGATGTGCACGTCGCTCGTTCCCGTCATCGGGTACGACAAGTCCGCGGCCCTGGCCAAGCAGGCCTTTGCCGAGCGGAAGACCATCCGCCAGCTCTGCATCGAGCAGAAGGTGCTGTCGGAGCAGGAGTTAAACAGGCTTCTCGACCCCGCGGCCATGACAACCTACGGCAACGTCGGCGCCGCGGGAGGGGGCTGATGCGCCGAACCGGCGCGCATCGCGCGCCGTACCACCCGCGATGAGCACGGCATGAGCGGATCGACGTCCAGCAGCAAGCCCGATCACGCCGGCGCCCGCAACAAGCCGCCGGGCATGTTCGATCGCGCTGCGCCCTGGCCCGAGCGACTCGCGCACATCGTCGACACCATGCGCGCTCTCTCCCGACAGACCGACCCGCAGGAGATGGTCAACACCTACGGCGAGCGCATGGAGGGCGCCTTCGACGCCGACCGCATGGTGTCGCTCTCCCGGCGCGATCTCGCCCGCCCCTGGTACCGCATCACACGCTCCTCCACGTGGGAGGAGGACATCAATCCGTGGCTCGAGCGGAGCCGCCTGCCACGCTTCGAGAGCGGCCTGCTCGGCGAGCTGCTCTACGCCGATGAGCCGCGCATCATCAACGATCTCCGAGTGCGCGACGACGACCCCGCGCGCGAGTATCTCGAGGGCATGGGCTCCCTGCTGGCCGTGCCGCACTTCGACCAGGGGCTTGCGCTGAACATGGTCGTCTTCATGACGGAGAAGCGCAACGGCATCAACGCCGAGAACGTGCCCGAGATCGTCTGGTTTAACAACCTCTTCGGGCGCGCGACGCACAACCTCGTGCTCTCCAAGGAGCTCCGAGACGCGTACGAGATCGTCGATCGCGAGCTGAGCGTGGTCGCCGAGATCCAGCGCTCGCTCCTCCCGGCCGAGTTGCCGAGCATCCCGGGCGTCGAACTGGCCGCCCACTACCGCACCGCGCGCCACGCCGGCGGCGACTACTACGACTTCTTCCCACTCGTCGACGGCAAGTGGGGGGTGCTCATCGCCGACGTCAGCGGGCACGGCGCCCCGGCCGCGGTCGTCATGGCCATCACGCACACGCTCGCGCACGCCGACCCCGAGCGACGCTGCTGCCCCGACGTCCTCCTCGACAGCCTCAACCGCAATCTCATCGGACGGTACACCGCCGCCACCGGCTCCTTTGTCACGGCGTTCTACGGCGTCTACGACCCCGCCCGACGCTCGTTTCTCTACTCCAGCGCCGGACACAACCCCCCGCGCCTCTACCGCGCCGGCTCCGACAACGCGGAAGAGCTCTTCGGCGCACAGGGCCTCCCGCTCGGCGTGCTCCACGACGCCGACTACACCAGCGCGAGCACCACGCTCCACCCGCGCGACACCCTCGTCCTCTATACCGACGGGATCACCGAGGCACGATCCGCGGCCAACGAGCAGCACCAGACGCTCCACATGTACGGCGTGGGACGGCTGGACGCCGCGGTCCGCGCGGGGTCGCGCACGGCCTCGGCCGTTGTCGAGCGTGTCCTGGCGAGCGTCGATACCTACACGGAGAGCGGCGCCCCCGACGACGATCGAACCCTCGTCGTCATAAGCGCGTCCTGAGCACGCATCGGAAGATCAGCCCCACAGCGTCGGCCCGTCCCGCCCGATCTTGCGGAACGCCGCGCTCGAGAGCCCGTCCCCCCGTTTGTCCAGCCCGTAGCGGGCCCGAAACAGGTTGAATGTGGCTCTGATCTGCTCTGCTTTCACCCCCTCACCCCGAAACCGACTCCCCCAGCGAGCGTCATTTAGTGCACCCCCGCGCATCTCACGCACCGCGTTTTCGACCCGGGACGCGCGCTCCGGAAACTCGCGCGCGAGCCATTCAAGGAACACCGCTTTGATCTGATACGGCAGACGGAGCATCACGAGCCCCGCCCCGCGCGCCCCCGCGTCCGCCGCGGCCCGGAGGAGCGACGGGATCTCGTGATCGTTGAGGCCGGGGAGGATCGGCGCGGTCATCACGCTCACCGGAACGCCGGCGTCCGCGAGCGCGCGCATCGCTTCGAGCCGATCGCGCGGGCTCGACGCCCTCGGCTCCATCTTCCGCGCGAGGTCCGCGTTGAGTGTCGTCAGGCTCACCGCCACACTCGCGGCGTTGACGCGCGCGAGACTCGACAAAAGGTCGATGTCCCGCGTCACCAGCCGGTTCTTCGTGACGATAGACACGGGCTGGTTCCGCTCGGCCATCGCTTCGAGACAGCCGCGCGTGATGCGCAGCCGCCGCTCGATCGGCTGGTAGCAGTCCGTCACGCCCGACATCACGATCGGCTCGCCCTTCCACCCCGGCGCGTCCAGCTCGTGAGCGAGCATCTGCGGCGCCTCCAACTTCGCGACGATCTTCGTCTCAAAGTCCAGCCCGCACGAAAAGCCGAGCGTCTCGTGCGTGGGGCGTGCGTAGCAGTACACGCACCCGTGTTCGCACCCCCGGTACGGATTGATCGTCCACCGGAAGTTCAGGTCGGGCGAGTCAACTCGATTGATGATCGTCCGCGTCGCATCACGGAAGACCGTCGTCGGGACCTGCTTCTCGACGGGCAGCCCTTCGCGCTCCCGCTCGGCCGCGTCGTCATCGAGAAACTCGCCGAGCACGCTGAGCCTAACGTGCTCGAACCGGTTGCCGGGGTTAAGCCCGGCGCCCCGGCCTTTTACGCCCGCGTGCGGCAGCGCATCCGGATGTTCGCCCGCCGCGGCCATGATCCGATCATATACCTAACAAATGGCCGCGGCATCCGTTCTGTCGCAACATTCACGCCGACACGGCGTACAGAACTGCGAACCCCGTGGGCAGGGAGTCATTGCATGCGTCGTCGAACGCTTCTGCCACTCTTCGCGTTGATCGCCGTCTTCTCCGCCGCCCCCGCGACGGCCCGAGCCCCGCTCCCCGCCTGCGAGTGGTGCGGCGCCATGGATGCGCCCCCGGACGACCAGCTCTCCTCCACCATGACGATCGCCGGCACGAGCGAGCCGGGCGAGCGCATCATCCTCCGCGGCCGAGTGCTCAAGCCCGACGGCAGGACCCCGGCGCCCGACGTCCTCGTGTACGCGTACCACACGGACACGAGCGGCGAGTACAGGCGCGAGGGAAACGAGACGGGCAACGCCCAGCGGCACGGAGTGCTGCGCGGCTGGCTCCGCACCGACGCCGAGGGCCGATACGAGATCCGAACGATCAAGCCCGCGGGCTACCCCGGACGACCCGACCCGCAGCACATCCATGTCACGCTGGAGGCGCGCGGCGGCTCGGAGCACTGGATCGACGACTTCTGGTTCGAAGGCGACCCGCGCATCACCAAGCGCCATCGTGCCGGAGTTGAGCCGAGTTCGATCGTGCTGCTGAAGCCGAACGCCGAGGGCGTGCTGACCGCCGAGCGCGATCTGAAGCTCCGCGAGTAACGACCACCCGCAACGCTCCAAGCCCCGCGACGCCGGATGCTCAGATGTCCAGCGACTTCACCTCGAGCGCGTGGTCCTCGATGAACTTCCGACGTCGCTCCACGTCCTCGCCCATCAGCGTCGAGAACATCTCCTCGGCCTCGGCGGCCTCGTCCCATGTCACCCGCAGCAGCGTCCGGCTCGACGAGTGCATCGTCGTGTCCGCCAGCTGATCAGGGTCCATCTCACCCAGGCCCTTGAACCGCTTGATCTCGATGCCCCGACGCCCGACCTCGGCCAGCGTGTCGAGGATCTCGCGCAGGTTCGCGGCCTCGAGCAGACGCGCCTGCGAGCCCTTTGGGCCGGGCGCCTCGTCGTGCTCGCCCTCGCTGCTCGTCGCTTCCCCGGTGGCCTTTTCCTTCGAGGACACCCTGGGCAGCGTCCGCCACGCGTACTTCGTCGGCGCCGTCTCCCCCGTGACCAACTCGACGCGCACGCCCGAGTAGTCCTCGATGGCGATGCCCGCCTCGCCGAGGCGAGCGATGATCGCCTCGATTTCCCGGTTCTCGTGCAGCTCGCGCAGGGTGGCGATCGCGCGCCGATCAACGATCGGGCCGCCCATCGCGTCCGCCGGCTCCTCGTCGAGGTCGGCGAGACGGAGCTTCTTCTCGTCGATGATGCGCCGTGCGTGCGCTTCCGACCAGCCGAACGCCTCGCCCGTGGTCACGCTGTCCGCGCTCACGTTCCGCCACACCAGCCGGTGCGTCGGCAGGCGGCGCTTCCCGTCCGGATCCTCCGCGCGCGACGCAAGCAACTCCGTGAACCGGACCCCGCGACGCTCCACGATCTCCGAAAGCGACATGAGCCGGCGGAGCTGCTGCACAACCCGGCGCGCGGCGTCCCCCTCGATGGTGCGGACCACGACGGGCTCGCCCGTGGCCTCGTCGAGGCGCGACGGGTCGCGCACGAGCAGCGCCGAGCCGACAAGCCCCAGGTCCGTGAGCACGTCCCCGAGCCGGTGGTCGTTGAGCACGTACGAGGACTGCTTCCCGCGCGCGAGCTGGTAGAGCGGCGGCTGCGCGATGAAGATGCGCCCGCGCCGGATGAGCTCGGGCATCTGCCGGAAGAAGAACGTGAGCAGCAGCGTGCGGATGTGCGAGCCGTCCACGTCGGCGTCGGTCATGATGATGATCTTGCCGTACCGGAGCTTGCTCGCGTCGAAGTCCTCCCCGATGCCGCACTTGAGCGACTGGATGAGGATGCGGATCTCCTCGAACCCGAGGACCTTGTCGATGCGCGCCCGCTCGACGTTCAGCAGCTTGCCCCGGAGCGGGAGGATGGCCTGTGTGACCACGTCGCGCCCCTGCTTGGCCGACCCGCCGGCGGAGTCGCCCTCGACGATGAACAGCTCGGACGATTCGACGTCCTTCGTCTTGCAGTCGGCCAGCTTCGCAGGCATGGAGCCCGAGTCGAGCGCGCTCTTGCGCCGCGTCAGCTCGCGAGCCTTGCGGGCCGCCTCACGCGCTTGTGCCGCGAGGACGCCCTTGGCGCACACCCGCTTGGCCTCGGAGGGATGCTCTTCGAGCCACGTCTGCAGACGCTCGCTCAGGATGGACGACACGAACCCCTCGATGTCCGTGTTCCGCAGCTTGCCCTTGGTCTGGCCCTCGAACTGCGGGTTGGGGAGCTTCACCGAGATCACCGCGACCAGGCCCTCGCGCAGGTCGTCCCCGGTCGGCATCGGGTCCTTGTCCTTCAGCACCCCCGCCTGCTTCATGTAATTGTTCAGCGTCCGCGTCAGCGCCGTCTTCAGCCCCGACACGTGCGTGCCGCCGTCCACCGTCTTGATGTTGTTCGCGAACGAGAGCAGCAGCTCGTTGTACCCGTCGTTGTACTGCAGCGCGACCTCGCAGAGCAGGCCCGTCGCCGCGTCCTCCCCCTTGAGGTACACCGGCGGGCACAGCGTCGTCTTCGATTCCCCCAGGTGCTCCACGAACGCGAGGATGCCGTTCTCATACTGGTACGTCTCCCCGCGCGGCTTCCCGTCCGGCCCCACCCGCTCGTCCGCCAGCCGCACGATCACGCCGGGGTTCAGGTACGCCAGCTCGCGCAGGCGCGACGACAGCGTCTGGTACGAGAACGACGTGTCGGGGAAGATCGTGTCGTCCGGCTTGAAGGTGACGCGCGTCCCCGTCTTCCCCGCGCCGTCGTCCTCCAGCGAGCCGATGACGTGCAGGGGGGAGTCCACCTTGCCGCGCTCGAAGGTGATCAGGTGCACCTTGCCGTCGCGCCGCACCTCGACCTCGAGCCACTCCGACAGCGCGTTCACGCACGAGATGCCCACGCCGTGCAGACCGCCTGACACCTTGTACGCCGAGTTCTCGTCCCCGAACTTCCCGCCCGAGTGGAGCACCGTCATCACGATCTCGACCGCGGGCTTCCCGTCGATCGCCGGGTTCTTGTCCTTCTTGGGGTCGACCGGGATCCCCGGCCCGTCGTCGACGACGCTCAGCGAGCCGTCCGCGTGGATCGTCACCGATACCGTCGTTGCGCGACCGGCCATGCACTCGTCGATCGAGTTGTCCACCGCCTCGTACACGAGGTGATGCAGACCCGCGAGCCCCGTGTCCCCGATGTACATGCCGGGACGCTTACGAACCGCCTCCAACCCCTCGAGCACCTGGATGTGCTCCGACGTGTAGGCCTTGTTCTGTCCCGTCGTCCCCGGGTTCGTCGCCCCCGGATTCGTCGTCGAAGTTGTCTGCGCCATACCGCTCCGTCGTGCTGGCCTGACCCGCCTTTCTCGCGCACCACTCGCGCCCCGTCGGACAGGCTCATCCGACGCGATCCCATCATTATAGACGCGAGAAGTGATGTTCGCGGGACGTTCGGGGCGCAGCCAGGCCCGTTCAAGCCCGCCTGACCCCCCGGTCAGGTTCGCTCAGGGGACGATCCGGACCGTGCTCACCTTGTCCACGAGCAACTCGTAGAGCAATCCGATGTCGTTCGACCCCAGTCGCACGCAGCCCATGGACTTTTGCTGCCCGATCGAGTCCGGCTCGATGGTGCCGTGCAGCCCGTACTGGGTGTGCGCCTTGGTCGCCTCGTCGGCCGGGTCGAGTCCGATCCAGTGCTCCCCGATCGGGTTCTTTGGGTTGTCCGCGCCGAAGAACTCGCCCGTTCTCGGGTTGGTCCACGTTGGGTTGATGAGCTTGCTGCTCGGTCGGACCACAAAGCTGCCCACCGGCGTCGAGTCGTTCTCGCCCAGCCCGACGCGGAACGACTTGAGGTACACGCGCTGCGAGCCCGCGCTCGACCCGTCCGGCACGTCCGCGTACAGGTCCAGCCGGTAGGCGCTCTTCACGACCACCGCGTGGAACGGCCCCTTCACGAGCTTCAGCTTCTGTCCCACGCGCAGCTTGCCCGGGTCCGAGATCCCGTTCACACGCTGGATCAGTCGCCAGTCGGCACGCATGTTCCGAACAGCCGCGATCTTCACCAGCGAATCACCGGGCGCCACCGCGTACGTCTCCGTCATCGGGTCGCCCGGCGTCGCCACCGGCGAGAACAGCAGACGATCCGTAAGCGACCCCGCTCGCGCGCGCAACGCGTCAAGCTCTCCAGCCGACGCTCCCTGCGCCCCGATCGCCCGGCTCAGCACCAGACGCGCCTCCACCGGCTTGTTCTCTGACATCAGCCGATCTACCTCGCGCATCGCGCTGGCCACGATCGGCGAGCCCGTCGCGGGCTCCTGGATCAATGCGCTCTCCTGCGCCGGCGTCGCCTCTCCCGCTCCCTGGCTCGTCGCGGGCGCATCCGTCCCTCCCGGCGTAGAACCGCCCGGGCCGGGGGCCGGCGTCGCAGCGACGCTCCCCCCGGGCGTGCTCGACTGCCCCGGCTTCGCACCCATCTCGATCACACTCAACGGCGTCTGCGGCTCGCTGGTGCTCGGCGGCGTCACCGAGGCCGTCGCGGGCGCCGCTGACGGCGCCCCCGGCGTCGACCCGCCAGGATTCGTCACAGGGGCCGACCGATTCGCAGTGCTCGTGCGTGTCGAAGGGCTGGCGTTCGGGAGCGCCGCGAACGTCGCCGCGAGCGGGTCCTTCCCGCTCTCCCCCGCCGTCTCGTTCCTCGCCGCGCGATCCGAAGCCGCCGCGCCGGGCTGCGAGCCACCAGCGCCCTCCGGGCGATCACGCATCACCCACCAGACGCTCAGCAGCCCCCCGGCCACCACGAGCAACATGGCCGGCAGCGCCAGCTTACGAAGCCGTCTCCGCCGCGCGCTCCCCGAGAAGCGGCCAACGTTCCGAGACATCTCCGAGGTTCTCGCCATCTGCGACGGTAACGCCATGATCGCCAAGCTCCCATCGGCCGCGCTCCGCCGCGGGACCCGCCGCGCGCGCAACACCGACCTGACCCGACACTCGATTCTTACATCGTTGATCGGTTCGAGCAGCCCGCCCGGATCAAACGCCGCTCCGTCACCACCGCATCCACCCGCATGTCGTGCCCGAGCGTCGGCACCTGCTCGATCACCTGGAAGTCAAACCCCACGCCGCACGTCGTCGTCAGGCCCCCACGTCGCAGCAGCGGGTCCGCCAGGAACCGGTCATAGAACCCGCCCCCACGACCCAGCCGATGCCCCTCGGCGTCGAACGCCAGCCCGGGCACCAGCACCAGATCGATCTCGTCCGAGCACACCGGCCGCCCGCCCGACGGCTGCTTCACACCGCGCCGCTCTTCCACGAACTGATCGTCCAGGCTCCGGATCTCCACCGCCATCATGTGCCCCGCGCGCCAATCCACCCTCGGCACGCACACCGTCTTCCCCTCCTGGAACGCGCGCAACGCCAATCCCGTAATGTCCACCTCCCCCGGAATCGGCAGGTACACCATCACCACGCCCGCACGCACAAAGAACGCCTCGCTCGCCACCCGCGCGCACACAAGCCCGGACCAGCGCTTCCCGTCCTCCGGGGGCAACTCCCGCAGCCGACGACGCATGTCGTCCCGGATCGCTTCCTTGTTGTCTGGTGGGACGCTCATGACAGACAATTCGTGCGCCTGTATATCGGGGATGCCAACCCCGGCCCGGAACTTTTTCGACTTTTCCTCACCGACTCGCCCTCCAGCACGCCTCGCACTCGCCCAACTCCCCGCCACGCAGCATTCTTGACGCCATGCGCCCACTCTTCCACGTCATCCTCCACGAGCCAGAGATCCCAAACAACACCGGCAATATCGGTCGCACATGCATCGCGCTCGCGTCCTCTCTCCATCTTGTCCGTCCCCTCGGCTTCGACACCTCTGTCCACGCCCTGCGGCGTGCAGGACTCGATTACTGGCCCAGGCTCGCCCCTGCCGAGCACGACTCCTGGAGCCACGCCGTCGACGCGCTCAACCTCCCTCCTCAAGGCTCCCGCCCGCTCTGGCTCTTCTCAACCCGCGCCATCAAGCCGATCTGGGAGGCCGAGCTCCGCCCGGGCGACGCGCTCCTCTTCGGGAAAGAGACCGCAGGACTGCCCCCGCACATCCTCGACGCCCACCCCGACCGTCTCCTCGCCCTCCCCATGCTCCCCCAGGAACGCTCGCTCAATCTCGCCACCGCGGTCTGTGCCGCCCTCTGCGAGGGCGTGCGCCAATGCGCCACGCGCGGCGACATCAGCCTCGACGACCGAGGCAGAATCATCCCCCCCAAGCCCTGATCAACTTCCGTCTTCCGTCACGCACGCCGCGAGCGACGTCTCGTCAGCTCCGACGCGGCACGCCCGATCAGCGCGCCAAGGTCCGGATGGAACACCTGCTCCACCGCCTCCTGCACGCTCACCCACCGACGTTCCCGCTCCCCATCTTCCTGCCAGCGGTCCAGGACGCGCTCCACCTGCAGCACAAACACGCGCACCGAATGCACCCGCCCATTCCGTTCATACTCGAACGTGCCGACTTCCACCCCCACCGTCCCGATCACCCCCGCCTCCTCCAACGCCTCAATCGACGCCGTCTCCTCTGCGCTCCGCCCCGGATCGATGAACCCCTTCGGCGTCGACCACCTCCCCGACGACGTCGACACGAACAACACCTCGATGCCGCCGCCAGCGGCGCATCGGTACGGAATCGCTCCTGCCTGTCGAGCAATGTCCTCGCCCATCACCTCATGTATCGGTCCAAGGGACCCTCCGGTTCCCCTTTCCCCGCGATCAGGCGTGTCCGGGCAAGGGGAACGCCTCGCACAGCGACTCCACCTCGCCCCTGACCTTCCCGGTCTCGCCCTCATCGCCCCGCGCCGCGAGCGCCCGATCGATCAACCCCGCCACCGCGAGCATCTCCTTCTCGCCGAAGCCGCGCGTCGTCGTCGCCGGCGAGCCCAACCGCAGGCCCGACGTGGTCTTGGGCGGCCTCGAGTCGTTCGGGATCGCGTTCTTGTTGCAGATGATCCCCGCACGTTCGAGCCACCGCTCCGCGTCCGCGCCCGTCAGGTCCTCCGCGCGCTTCCGCAGGTCCACCAGCATCAGGTGATTGTCCGTGCCCCCCGTCGTGATCCGGAAGCCGCGCTCCACCAGCCCGCGCGCGAGCGCTCGCGCGTTCGTCACCACCCTCGCCGCGTACGACTTGAACTCCGGCTGCAACGCCTCCCCGAACGCCACCGCCTTCGCCGCGATGATGTGCATCAGCGGACCGCCCTGCACACCCGGGAACACCGCCTTGTCGATCTTCTTCGCCAGCTCCTCGTCGTTGGTCAGGATGAGCCCGCCCCGCGGCCCGCGCAGCGTCTTGTGCGTCGTCGTGGTCACCACGTGCGAGTGCGGAAACGGGCTCGGGTGCGCGCCGCCGGCGATCAGACCCGCGATGTGCGACACGTCCGACACCAGCAGCGCACCAACCTCGTCCGCGATCGCGCGGAACCGCGCAAAGTCGATCACGCGCGGGTACGCCGAGTACCCACACAGGATCACCTTGGGCCGATGCTCCTTGGCGACAGCGAGCGCCGCGTCGTAATCGATCCGCTCGAACTCCGGGTGCGCCGCCTCCCCGTGCAGGGGATAGAACACCGGGTTGTAGAACACCCCCGAGAAATTGATCTTCATCCCGTGCGACAGGTGCCCCCCGTCCTTGAGCACCAGCGCAGCGAACGTGTCCCCGGGGCTCATCAGCCCCATGAACGCCCCCATGTTCGCCTGCGCACCCGAGTGCGGCTGCACGTTCGCGAACCTCGCGCCGAAAAGCCGGCTCGCCCGCTCGCGCGCCAGGTTCTCCATCTCATCGTGATGCGCGCACCCCCCGTAGTACCGCGCCCCCGGGTACCCCTCGGCGTACTTGTTCGTCAGGCACGTCCCCATCGCGTGCATCACCGCCGGGGAGACGTGATTCTCTGACGCGATCAGCTCGATCGTCCGCGCCTGCCGTTCGCCCTCGCGCGCGATGATCGACGCCGCCTCCGGGTCCCGCGCCCCGAGCAGGCACAACACCGAGCGAGTGATCCCGTCCGTCTGCTCCGCCATCGACCGCTCCTCCCCCTCGTCGGGGAATTCAAGCCTTTCGTACGAAGCGCCATCCTACATCCCGGATCACCAAGCCCCCACCGACGCGCACACTCCCCAAAAAACGACACGCCCCGACGTCCAGGTCGAGGCGTGTCGCACACTTGCTATCTCCGGCGTGCGGACTCCACACGCCGCCCCGGAGATCACAGCGAAACGCGTCATCAGAGCCGGCCATGGCCCCTGACCGTTCGCGCCCCACTGTGTTGCTCTTCAAACGTATCCCCCGCAACACAGCCGGAAGGGCGGTCGATGCATTGCGCTTCCGCGCCGCTCACTGCATCGGCGGCGCGCATGCCGACCTTCATCACTAGAGGACATCAAAGTGTGTTTCTTTCCGCGACCGGCGAGCACGCCGCTCGAAGCGGCGCCGGCGCTCGATCGCGCACACAGATTCGCGCGGCTCGCGAGGGGTAATCCTCATCACGCACCGACGCGCTGCACGCAAAAACCCCGTGGAAAGTCCCTGAAATTGGGCAGCGCGTCGAGGTCGAGCAACAGCGCCACCCCGTTCGGGTGATCGCTGTTGAGCACCACGCCGTGCGGCGGAACATGCAGCGCGCCGTCCTCCGCCTTCTCATGCCCGAGCACGAATCCGTCCACGCGCCATCGTGCGCCAAGACGCTCCAAATGCTCCGCGGAATGCGCGCGCCCCCACACCATCAGGTGCGCGCTGCCGCGCCTCGGCTCGTAGTCCGCCTCGCACAGCGGCCTCTCCAGCACCGACGCGTCGAAGCGGTCCATTAAGAATTCTTCAGGAACGCTGTGCGCGCACAGGATCCGCCGCCCGTCCGCACCCTCCGCGATCAGCCCCAACGGCATCGACCGCACGAACCCCGCGACAGCCTCGTGCACCCCGCCCGCCTCGCCGCCGAACACGTAGTCGACCCCCTCGTTGAACGCCTCCACCATCCGCACCCCGTCTTTCACCACCCCCATCCCGGCGATCTGCGAGAGCTCGTGGTTCGCCAGCAGGACATGCACCCGCTCCGGATACGCCGCCTTGAGCGCCGCGACACGAGCCAACGCCCGGAACGAGAAGTCCAGCCCTTGCATGAGCGACCCCCCGTGGATCACCTCGTGCAGCGTCACGTGCGTGTCCGTCCGACCCTCGAGGTCCGCAAGCTCCATCACACGACCGAAGTTCATCGGATTGTCGTGCAGATCGCCCGTCGCCACCAGGGTCCCCGGCGCCCGGACCACGTCCACCGAACCCGTCCGACACAACGCGCTCAGATTCGCCTCGGCCCCCGCGCGCAACGCGCCCGACACCGCCGACGCCGAGCGCGTGTCCAACTCCCGCGCCGCCGCGGGCAGGCTCTCATTCACGCCGTCTCGCCCCGCATCAACTCATCGATGTCCAGGTCGTCGCTCTCGTGCGTCGGCGCGCCGTTGGTGAGCGGGCCTGTCTCATCGACGTCCGCCGGCATCGGCTCGCCGCGCTTCCGCGCCGCCCGCATGTTCCGCGCCGCGACCAGCTTCGCGTGGATGAGCCCCAGACGTTCCGCCACCCAGCGCATCGTTTCCGGCCGACGGTCAGGGTCCACTTCCACCGACTGCATCACCACTTCCGCGAGCATGTCGGGCAGCCCCGGAGAGAGCGACTTGATCGGCTTGGGCTTCTCGATGAGCGCATCATCCAGCGCGCTCACCAGCGAGTCGCCCTTGGGGATTGCGGTGGGGATGTTCTGGTGCGTGAGCGCCCAGTACATCGTCGCGCCCAGGTTGTAGATGTCCGTCTTGGGAGTGATGGGACGCAGATGCACCTGCTCCGGCGCGATGTAGTCCGGCGTCCCCTGGATGCGCTCCTTCACCGTCCCGATCGCGCACGACTGACCGAGGTCGATCACCTTCACCGACCCGTCCTCGCACACCACGATGTTGTTGGGCTTCATGTCCGCGTGGACCCAGCCCTTCTCGTGCATGTGCGCCAACGCCTCGGCCGTCTGGTGGAAGATCTCCACCGCGCGCTCCAGCGTCTTGGGAGGGTGCTTCTCGACGGACACCCCGTCGACGTACTCCATCACCAGGAACAGCTCCTTCACGTTCAGGAGCGCCCGGTTCTTGATGCACCGCTCTACCTTCCGAACCCCGGGGTGCGTCAGCTTCGAGGAGACCTCGGCCTCCCGCTCCGCCTGGTCGAGGAACCGCTGGTCCTTCGACGACCTCTTCTCCACGTGCTTCAGCGCCCAAATCTGTTTGGTCTTCGGGTCCTGCACGAGGTAGATGATCGACGCGGCGCCGCGCCCGACTTCCGCCAGGACGCTGAACCCCGCCAGCCTCGATCCGGGTTTCACCACACTCGTCTCGTGCATCACGTGATACCAACCGCCTCACGACGCCTGAGTCGCGCCATCAGGCTCTACGCAGCGTTGCCTCTCCGCGTTGCCGCGCCGTCCAATCGCCCCCTCCACACTGGACGGGCAAGACCGGCCGCCGACAAGCGGCTCCAGAACCAGCGTGGCAGTATGACCCCGGATGCCCCGGCCTTCAACGCGCCTCGTCCGCCGCCCCCCCGACCCGCAGCGCGCTCAGGCGCTCTCGCAGGGCCGATTCCGGGAACAGCCGCCCGGGGCTCGTCGTCCCGGCGATGGACCGGTGCAGGATCACACGGTCCTCCGGGATGTTCAATTCCCGGCACAACGCCGAAACCAGATCCGCGAGCCGAGACACCTGTGTCGACGTGAACTGTCGACGATCCCCGTCCCCGACCAGGCAGATCCCGATCGACCGGACGTTGTACCACTCCCCGTTCGGACCCGCGGCGTGCGCGCCGTACGCCTGATCCATCCACCGGTGACCCACGAACACTTCCCCGTCGCCGGACCCGTTCCCGTTCCCGATGACGAAGTGGTACCCGAGCCCCTTCAGCCCTAGCGCCTCGTGCTGTGCGGCCAGGGTCTGCGCCGAGCCGTGCGCCGCGCCCGAGTGGTGAATCACGATGTACTGCCATTGCCCCCGGGCCAGCGGCTCACGAGTCCGGAACACCGACTCGATCGACGCCACCTGCGTCGTTCGAGTCGCGGCGGCCAGCGCCACCCCGTCCATCCTCGGCGCCCGTCCGCCGTCGAGTGCGGCCATCACGCCCCCGGCCGCCGTCATCGACGCGACCAGAGACAGCCACACCACCTGAGGACGGCGCAGCCTCTTCAGCCCCGCCACCAGTCCGCTCGTCCGTTGCTTTCGTCTCGCCACGCGCGTCACGTCCTCACAAGAATACACCCGGGACGCGCTCACATCGGCGAATCCATAGCGGGGGCTTGTGAAAAAAAGAGATTCCCGCTTAAGTCCGCGACGTCTGTGCCGCGCGACCGAAAAACAGCGGGATTTCAGCCCTTCGGGGTGAGTCGCGCGCGCAGGTTCGGGCGACGCCGGCCGAACTCGTCCTCAACGGTTTGCGGGGCCTGCTGGTTCCTGACCTCGTTGAAACGATCGAACGGCGAACGCTCTTCTTTGGGTGAGAACAGCGGCTTGCTACAACCGGCTGCGCTCCAGAGCGTCACCACCACCATCCCTATGCCCAGACTTTGACCGACCCGAACTCGCATGGGCACATCGTACAAATGCACCGCCCCGACGCACATGACGCCGGGGCGGTCAGGAGGAGAGAGAGGGCGAGTTATCCGGTTCGTGCTTTGTTCGCATGTCGAAGGAGCGGCACGCGTGATGGTTATTCGCACGATCGGTGCGCACGGTTCGGGTCAGCGTGATTCGACGATGGTCTCGCTGCGGTGGACCTGGCCGGCGATGGGCTCGCGGAGCTCGGCTCGTAAGACGAGTGTTCCCTTGAGGTTGGCCGCGTCGGGGGGGAGTTCGATGCGGACGTAGTAGTGGGTGCCCAGGGGTGAGGAGCGGTAGGCCTCGCGGAGCTGCTCAGGGGTGAGTTCGGCGAGGCCGAGGCGGCGTCCGGCGGTGTCGGCGGCCTCGGCGCCGAGTTTTTCGGGGAGGAGGAGGGCTTCGACGCGGAGTGATCCTGCGACCTGTACGAAGCGTTGGCGTCCGTCGAAGGGCTTGACGTAGACGTCGATGGCGTTTGGCTTGTCACCCGAATCCGGGCGGACGAAGCCGGAGTAGCGTCCGATGGAGATGCCCGCGGTCCGTGGGAGGGCTTCCAGGGCGCGGCCTTGCTCGGTGGACTCACGGGAGCGTGCGAACTCGAGAAGTTTGGCCTCGGCCTCGACGGCGCGTGCGCGGGCCGCCTCGAGCTCGGATTCGAGTGTGGTGACGCGTCGGCGCAGGTCGTCGTTCTCGTTCTCGAACGACTTTTTTGAGGAACATCCGGGCAGCGCGACAAATAGCGAGAGGGCTGCACTGACCGCCGCCGTGCGCTGTTTGTGCGTCATACCGGAAGGGTATGCGAGTGACGGCGCGTGTGCGCACGGGATCAGTCGGGCTGATCGATGTGCGGGGCGCGGGGGATGTTGGGCATGGAGGTGAGGACCTTGTCGATGAGGCCGTACTCGACCATTTCCTTGTCGTCGAGCCACTTGTTTCGGTCGCAGTCGGTCTCGATGCGTTTGATGTCCTGTCCGGTGGCGTCGGCGTAGACCTTGTAGAGGCGTTCGCGGAGTCTGAGCATTTCGCGCGCTTCGATCTCGAGGTCGGTGGCCTGTCCCTCGAGGACGCCGGAGAGGAGGGGCTGGTGCATGAGGTTTCGTGCGTTGGGGAGTGCGAAGCGTTTGCCCTTGGCGCCGGAGCATGCGAGGAGGGAGGCCATGGAGGCGGCCTGTCCGATGATGTAGGTGGCGATGTCGGGGAGGATGAATCGCATGGTGTCGAGGACGCCGAGTCCTGCGGTGACGGAGCCGCCCGGCGAGTTGACGTAGAGGTGGATGTCGGCCTTCGGGTCTTCGTTGGCGAGGAAGAGCATCTGGGCGATGATGAGGTTTGCGGAGTCGTCGTCGACGGGGCCGGAGAGGAAGATGATGCGGTCTTTGAGGAGTCTTGAGTAGATGTCGTAGGCGCGTTCGCCGCGGCCGGACTTTTCGATGACGATGGGGACGAGATTGCTCATCGGTGGGTGTTCCGTGGTGTTCGAGTTCAGGCGTTGGTTGCGGGCTTTGCGGCGTCCTTGGTCTGGACGAGGACTTCGTCGACGAGCCCGTATTCCTTGGCTTCGGTGGCGGAGAAGTAGCGGTCGCGTTCGGAGTCACGCTTGATTTCGTCGTGCGATCGTCCGGTGTGTCTGGAGATGATGTCGGTGAGTTCGCGTTTGGATTTGATGATCTGCTCGGCCTGGATGCGGATGTCCTCGGCCTGGCCGGTGACGCCGCCGTAGGGCTGGTGGATCATGACCTTGGCGTGTGGGAGGATGAATCGCTTGCCCTTGGCGCCTGCGGTGAGGAGGAGCGCGGCGCCGGAGTACGCGCGGCCCATGCAGTAGGTGGCGACTTCGGAGGAGAGGAATCGCATGGTGTCGTAGATGGCGAGGGTGTCGTCGACGGCGCCGCCGGGCGAGTTGATGTAGAGGTTGATGTCCTGTCCTCGGCGCTGGTTTTCGAGGTAGAGCATCTGCATCATGACGCGTGCGGCGGAGGCCTGGTTGATCTCCCCGATGAGGAAGACGATGCGGTTCTCGAGCAGGAGCTCGTCGATGGTCATCTCGCGTGTGCGTTGATACTGGACGGGAACGGCGGGCATCGCGTGGTCCTTGAGGGGTTTGGAATCGTGTGGGTTGGGGTGTGCGAGAGTGGGTGTGAGTTTGAGTTTGGGAAGGGGGGGATGATAGGGTGGTGTGGGCAAGATGGAGGGGCGTTGCTCCCAGGGGATAGGAGCCTTAGCATCGGCGATTCGGCGCCCCGGGCTGTGGCCTGGGGTCGCGAAACGGGATTGGTCGTCGCACAGAAACGGAGCGGACGTGCCCACGACGGCGGTTATCAGCGACATTCACGGGAACGCGGAGGCGTTGCGCACGGTGCTTGCGGACGTGGGCGCGCGGGGTGTGAGCCGCGTGATCTGCCTGGGGGACATCATCGGGTACGGTCCGGAGCCGCTGGAATGCGTGGACCTGATCGCGGAGAAGTGCGAGTGGTCGCTGATGGGGAACCACGATTTCGGCGTCCTGTATGAGCCGACGAATTTCAATCCTGCGGCGGCGTCCGCGGCGTATTGGACTCGCGAGCGGTTCGACCGTGAGCCGGACGAGGGGGCGCGGGCGCGGCGGTGGGAGTTTCTGGGTCGGCTCCGGGTGCGTGTGGTGCACAGCCCGGGGGAGGGTGGGACGCCGGTGCTGGCGGTGCACGGATCGCCGCGGCGTCCGATCAACGAGTACATCTTCCCGGATGACGCGACGGCGAATCTGGACAAGATGCGGCAGGTGTTCGACCGTGTGGAGCGGGTGGCGATCGTGGGGCACACGCACGTTCCAGGGGTGTTCACGGACGAGCCGGACTTCTACGCGCCGGAGGAGCTGACGGACTCGACGTACATCGTGAATACGCACGAGAAGGCGATCGTGAACGTGGGTTCGGTGGGTCAGCCGCGGGATCATGATCCTCGGGCGTCGTACGTGCTGATGCACGCGGAGGGCGGCGTGCTGCGGTTTGAGTTCGTGCGTGTGGAGTACGACGTGGCGAAGACGGCGGAGAAGATCAAGTCGACGCCGGAGCTGAGTGATTGGCTGGGGGATCGGTTGTACGAGGGGCGGTGAGAGAGAGAAGGGCACTAGGGACTAGGCATCAGGCACTAGGGAAGGCGGGGAACGGCAGGGGGAGTGCGGCACGGAACGCGGGAGGATCGGCCCACGGATAGGAATCCGTGGGCTTTTGGTTGCGCGAATGGACGCGGGGTGCGTGAATGGGTCTTGTTTCAGGGGAACAGGGCGGTAGGTTGGGGACGTACAGGTTTCGGGCGCGTCTGGTGGTCGTCGGGGCATCTTGCGGGGAAACGCTGTGATGTGTGTCTGCCGGAGAGAGCGGTCGGAACGGATGATCCACTCGGCCCTCCCGCGCGTCGTGCTGCGTGCGCTCGTTGCGGCGTCGGGCGTGAGCGTGGTCTCGGCCCAGACCGGCGGCCTGCCGGACTATGGACACCAGTGGTCCGTCGTCACCGGCGTCAACGCCCCGACCCAGACGATCCCCGCGA
>CAYPGJ010000035.1:0-22912 GCA_964410465.1 uncultured Phycisphaeraceae bacterium
GGGCGGCGTTTGCGGTTCCGAACGTGGTGGGCGCCGCGGGCATGGGGCTCGTGCTGCGTCGGCGCGGCGCGTCGGAGGAGATGCTGGAGGGTCACTGGCGAGCGGGGTCGTGGTTCAGCGCGGCGACGATCGCGTTTCAGGCGTTTTTTATCACGTGGGTGTGCGGGTTCACGTTCGGGGACTGGCTCGGGTGGTACGGCGGGGTGGCGGGCGCGGGGGTGATGACGGCGATCGGGCTGGGTCTTGCGCGGCTCGGCTCGCGCGGTTGGGGCGTGGCGGGTGCGGCGGCGTGGCTGTTGTCGGTGGGGATGCTGGTGATGGCGTCGCTGACGGGGGACGGGCAGTTTGTGCGGCCCGCGTCGTCGGGCGCATCGGCGTGGACGGGGTTGCTCTTCGTGGCGCCGGTGTGCGTGTTCGGATTTGCGTTGTGCCCGTACCTGGATCTGACGTTCCATCGCGTGCGGCGCGAGACGCCCGGGCGGGCGGGGGACGCGGCGTTCGTGCTCGGGTTCGGCGGGCTCTTTCTCGTGATGATCGTGGCGACGCTGCTGTACGCCCAGGGAATCATCTCGAACGGGTGGTGGTCGTTCTATCTGGTCGGGCACATGCTGCTGCAGACGGGGTTCACGGTGGGCGCGCACGTGCGTGAGCGTGCGGCGTTGTCGCATGGGAGTCGGCGTGCCGGGGTGGTGAACGCGGGGCTGACGCCCTTGCTGGGCGGGGTGGCGCTCGGTCTTGTTCCCGGGGCGGCGCTCCACCCGACGTACGCGGCGGGCGAGACGATCTACGTGGTGTTCATGGCGTTGTACGGGCTGGTGTTCCCGGGGTACGTGTGGCTGGTGATGGGGCCCCGCCGCCGCGGGGCGTTGGCATGGTGGGCGGGCGCGGTGGTGATAGCGTCGCCGATGTTCTGGATGGGGTTCGTGGAGCGGGAGTGGTGGTGGCTGGGGCCGGGCCTGGCGGTGGTGCTGGGCGCACGAGCGCTGCAGCTTCTTGGGCGTGTGCGCACGGCGTGAGGGGCGGTTGTGCCCTAGAATGTTCGCGAGGTATTCGGGGGTTTTCCGCGAATGGGAACAGGGAGGTTTGGCCGGATGAGCGAGACGGCGAGCGTCGGTGCGGCGGGTCAGGGAGCGGATGGCGGCGGGCCGGTGCACGGCGCGATCGTGGATCTGGCGATCGAGCGGGAGTTGCAGGATTCGTACCTGACGTACGCGATGAGCACGATCATGGATCGTGCGTTGCCGGACGTGCGCGACGGTCTGAAGCCGTCCCAGCGGCGGATCCTGGTGGCGATGAACGACCTGAACCTGTCGCCGAGGAGCAAGCACCGAAAGTGCGCGAAGATCTGCGGCGACGTGTCGGGCAACTACCACCCGCACGGCGAGGCGGTGATCTACCCGACGCTGGTGCGATTTGCGCAGGAGTGGGTGATGCGCTCGCCGCTGGTGAGCAAGCAGGGGAACTTCGGCTCGATCGACGGTGATCCGCCGGCGGCGATGCGGTACACGGAAGCACGGATGGGTGAAGCGGCCGCGGACATGCTGGAGGATCTGAAGCTCGACACGGTCGATTATCAGCCGAACTATGACGACACGCGCGAGGAGCCGACGGTGCTGCCGAGCCGGTTCCCGAACCTTTTGGTGAACGGTTCGACGGGGATCGCGGTGGGGATGGCGGCGTCGATCCCGCCGCACAATCCGACGGAGATCCTGAACGCGGTGGAGGCGGTGATCGACAACCCGAACATCGGGTTGGAGGAGCTGCTGCGGATCGTGCCGGGGCCGGACTTCCCGACGGGGGGGATCATCTGCGGTCGTCGCGGTGTGGCGGAGGCGTACGCGACGGGTCGGGGTCGAGTGACGGTGCGCGGGACGGTGGAGATCGAGCCGCTGCCCGGGAGCAAGGACCGCCAGCAGCTGGTGATCGACTCGCTGCCGTACCAGCTGACCGGGGAGACGCTGATGGAGCGGATCGTGGACGCGATCCGTGAGGAGAAGATCAAGGACATCGCGGACGCGCGCAACGAGGCGGACATGCGCAACCCGGTGCGGATCGTGTGCGAGCTGAAGCGCGGTGCGGACGCGGCGGTGGTGGAGCAGCAGCTGTACCAGTTCACGCCGCTGCAGCAGACGTTCTCGATCATCAACATCGCGCTGGTGAACCGGCAGCCCCGGACGCTGTCGCTGCGGGAGATGATCCAGCACTACGTGGACCACCGGGTGGAGGTGATCCGACGTCGGACGGCGCACCTGCTGCGCGAGGCGCAGAAGCGGGCTCACATTCTGGAGGGTCTGATCTTCGCGGTGTGCGACATCGACGAGGTGATCCGGATCATTCGTGCGTCGTCGGCGCGGGAGGAGGCGATCCGCGCGCTGATGGCGCGGGCGTTCCGGATCGCGTCGTCGCACCCGCGATACAGCGCGATCCCGGCTCGTCTGACGGCGCGCGCGGGGGGCGAAGAGGGCGCGGCGCTGACGCGCGTGCAGGCGGAGGCGATCGGCGCGATGCGGCTGATCCAGCTCGTGGGGCTGGAGGTGGAGAAGCTGGTGGGGGACTACACGAGGCTGGTGGGCGAGATCCAGGAGTACGAGTCGATCCTGGCGAGCCGCGAGCGCGTGCTGGGGATCGTGAAGGAGGACTGCGCCGCGATGCGGGCGCGTCACGGGTCGGAGCGTCGCACGTCGATCGAGGACCGGGACATCGACATCACGATGGAGGACCTGATCCAGGAGCGCGAGATGGTGGTGACCATCTCGCACGAGGGGTACGTGAAGCGGATGCCGCTGGAGACGTACAAGCAGCAGGGTCGGGGTGGCGTGGGGATCATCGCGTCGGACGCGAAGGACGAGGACTTCATCGAGCACCTGTTCGTGGCCGGCACGCACGACGACCTGCTGTGCTTCACGAACACGGGTCGCGTGTTCCGACTGAAGGTGTACGAGCTGCCGGAGATGAGCCGCACGAGCCGCGGTCGGTCGATCGTGAACATCGTGGATCGCAAGGAGGGCGAGCGGTTTGTGGCGTACCTGACGATCAAGGACTTCGAGAAGTCGAGCGACTTCCTGACGTTCGCGTCGGAGCAGGGGATCGTGAAGCGGACGGCGCTGAAGGACTACCGCAACGTGAACAAGTCGGGTCTCATCGCGGTCGGCCTCAAGGAGGGCGACGGTCTGATGGGGGTGGCGGTGACGAAGGGGATGGACGACGTGTTGCTGGCGACGGCGGGCGGCATGGCGATCCGGTTCAACGAGGACGATGCGCGGCTGATGGGCCGCTCGGCCGCGGGCGTGAAGGGGATCGATCTGGGCGAGGGGGATCGGATCATCGGGCTGGTGGGGATCCCCATGACGACGGACGCGAACGGCGATCGGGTGACGGCCGTGGAGGGGCTCGACCTGCTTACGATCACGGAGCGCGGGAACGGGAAGCGGACGGGGGTGGACGAGTACCTGGTGCACCCGGAGAGCGGGAAGCCGAGGGCGCAGTCGCGTGGGGGGAAGGGGCGGATCGATATCGACACGGGCGATCGGAACGGGCTGGCGGTGGCGGCGATCCCGGTGCTTGAGACGGACGACGTGATGGTCGTGACGGCGGGCGGGATGCTGGTGCGTATCCCGGCGACGGAGATTCGGCGTACGGGGCGCGGGGCGCAGGGAGTGCGGGTGGTGCGACTGCGGGAGGAGGATCGGGTGATCGCGGCGGCGCGGGTGCCGGGCGAGGACGAGGAATAGCGGACAGATCGGTCGCGGGATCGGCGCGATCGGTGAGTGTGGTAGTCTGGACCTCCCCCCTCACGGGAGGGGGCTTGAGAGGAGCCGATCCATGGCTATTGACTGGTCCGACACCATCGTGATCGCGGAGCTCGCGGACGAGCCCGCGCTGTCCGATGAGCTCAACAATCTCTACAACCGGCTCGTGGGCAAGGAGCCCGAGGACACGCCGAGCGTTGTTCTCAACATGGCGTCGGTGACGTATCTGAACTCGTCGAACATCGCCCAGTTGCTGCGATTGCGCAAGAGGCTGGACGAGTGCGGGCGGCGGCTGCGGGTGTGCTGCGTGTCGGATCAGGTGTGGTCGGTGATGCTGGTGACCGGGCTGGACAAGGTGTTTCGGTTCATGCCGGACACGGCCAGCGCGCTGGCGTCGCTTCAGCTCGAAGAGGGCAAGTAGGGGGCCGGATCGGGGAGCGCGTGGGGCGGGATCGGCGGAGGGTGCGCGGGTGGCCGCGCGCGACGACGGCGTAGGGCGTGGCCCGGCGGGGAGCTGGATGAAGTTGGAGGAATCCTTTCTCGGGGCGCGCATAACGCCGGTTCCGGGGCTCTCTTGATGCACCCGCTCCTTCTCGCGACCCACGTCTTCGGCAAGGAGGAGCGGCAGTTTTCCTCGCGGCCATCGTGCCGACGGGAGGAGAGACCGGATCGCCCCGGGCCACGCACTTGGGGCGATTCGTTCGGCATCCCGACCCCCCCACCACCGACCCGCCGTACTCTGGCGGCATGGTCGGGATCATTTCGCTGTTCGTCGTCGCCGGGGTGGCGTTTTTTGTGGTGCGGCTTGGCGCGACGGCGTTGGAGCGCACGGGGCTCTCGCGCGAGTCGGCGCAGTTCCAGGCCGTGTCGGCGTTCTTCGGGGCCGGGTTCACCACGGGCGAGTCCGAGCTGGTGGTGAATCATCCGGTGCGTCGTCGGATCATCCGGGACCTGATCGTCGTGGGGAACATCGGGCTGACGGGCGCGTTGGGCGCGTTCGTGCTCACGTTCATGCGCACCGCGTCGTCCGGGGAGCAGAGCAAGCATCTGCTGATCATGCTGGTCGGGGTCGGCGGGCTGTGGGCGTTGTCGCGCTCGCGTCTCGCGTTGCGTCTGATCGATCGGACGGTTGACCGGCTGGGGCCAGGCGTGCGGGTTCATGCGCACGACTACGCGCGCCTGCTGCGCGTGCGCGCGGGGTTCGGCGTGGACGAGATCAACGTCGAGGAGGGGTGCGAGGTTGCGGGCCGATCGCTGGCGGAGTTGGCGCTGCGGAGCGGTCACGGCGTGATGGTGCTGGGGATCGCGCGAGGGGAGGAATTCGTCCCGACGCCCGACGGAGACACGCGGATCGAGCCTCGCGACGCCCTCACCGTGTACGGCAAGGACAGCGACGTGGCCCGGTTTGCGCGCCGGTGTGTGCGTGGCGAGCGGGAGGGGACGGTTCCAAACGGCGGAGATGCGGGCGGGGAGGCGCGGGGCGAAACCCCGGGCGGGGCGGAGCGGTAGCATCGGGGCATGACCCAGGCCTCGGCTGCAGCCCGTCCGACCCCCTCAACCGCGGGCGCGCGCGCCGTCGTGGCGGAGCTTCGGGGGATTACGAAGCACTACTTCAAGCCGGACGGATCCATCCTGGTGGAGGCGCTGAAGGGCGTCGACCTTCGGATCCCGCAGGGCCAGTACGTCGCGATCATGGGCGCGTCGGGCTCGGGGAAGTCGACGCTGATGAACATTCTGGGGTGCCTTGATCGGCCGACGCACGGGGAGTATCTCGTAGACGGGCTGAACGTGGCGGACATGGACGATGAGACGTTGAGTGAGTTCCGGGGAAGGAAGATCGGGTTCGTGTTCCAGGCGTTCAACCTGATCCCGTCGCACTCGACGGAGGAGAACGTGGCAGTGCCGCTGTTTTATCAGGGGGCGCCGAAGCACGAGCGTCTGCGTCGGGCGGGTGAGAAGCTTGCGTTGGTGGGGCTGGCGGACCGGTTGGGGCACAGGCCGAGCGAGCTGTCGGGCGGGCAGCAGCAGCGCGTGGCGATCGCGCGGGCGCTGGTGACGGAGCCGGTGATCCTGATGGCGGACGAGCCGACGGGGAACCTGGACTCGACGACGGGCAAGGCGATTCTTGGCCTGCTGGACGATCTTCACCAGGCGGGCATGACCATCATCATGGTCACGCACGACGATTCGGTGGCGGACCGGTGCGAGCGGGTCGTGCGGCTGCGCGACGGTCTGGTCGAGACGGACACGCTGCCCTGCTGAACCGCGTCGCTCCGGCCCCTGTCGGGGAGGGTCACGAAGCGGCTTGCATCATGTCCGCGAACGAGACGTCACCGCTCGGGCCGTATGCGGAGGGGACCTTTGCGCCGACGAGGCGCAGGTAGACGCCGAGCTGGCCTCGGTGGTGATAGAGGTGGTTGAGCAGGATGCTGCGGAAGAAGGCCACGCGTGGCATCGCCATGAGTTCGTGCCCGTCCGCCAGGATGCGGAACGTGGCGCGCATTCGCGCATCGCTCAAGCTCTCGATCGTGCGGACGCCCTCGCTCAGGCTCGTCTCGAACGCGTTGAGAATCTCCTCTCGCCCGCGCGGCTGTCGGAACATCTCGTCCATGTCGGGCGGGGACGCCTCGTCCGCGCTGGCCATCGCGGCGACGCCCGCTGGAATCGTGGCGATGTGCATGGCCAGCGCGCCGAGCGTGTGCGACTTGTCGTGGGGTCGCCAGGCGAGCCCGGACTCAGGAATGGCCTCGAGGAAGCGGCGGGTGGTCTGCGCCTCGTGGCGCATCTCGGCGACAATGTCTGCGGCGATAGTCATGCTTTTTCTCCTGGGGCTGAACGCCCATGCGATCATGATGCGGCCCTCTTGATCGCGATGGCCTTGGCGTGCTCGAGCATCCCCTTCCACCCGCGGCCGACGCCCTCGCGGTGCGCGGCCTCGACCGGCCCGATGGCGCGGTGCTGCACGGTCAGCGTGGTGCGACCCCCGGCCTCCACGAGCCTGAACTGCACGTGGGAGAGCGCGGGATACGACATGAACAGCGGCCCGCAGATCTCCAAGAGCGTGGGCCGCTTGATGACCTGCACGTGCCCCCAGAGGTGCCCGTTGTTGTCGCCGAGGTCCCGGAACCACCGCCCGCCCGGCGTGGGCTCGAGCACGAGTTTCATGTTGTACCCGTCGGGGTGGGTGTTCGCGGGCCCGAGCTGCTCGAGCAGCGCGTCGAAGGCGATGTCGATGGGCGCGTCGATCTCGGTCGACTGCCGAACGTCCAGGGCGCATTGCGTCATCAGGTCATGGCTCATGCTCTTTGCTCCGTTGGAGAGCGCCTCACGAGGGAATTGGGCCCGGCCCAGCGCGCTCGCGTGCGCGGCGCTCTGCGATCTCTTTGACGCCGAGCAGCTGACGCTGCCAGAAACGCTCGTACTCCTTCACCCAGTCGTGGACGGACTTCAGGCGGGCGGCGTGCACCCTGTACACCCGACGCTTCCCGTCGCGGCGCGCGCTCACGAGCCCGTCCTCCCGGAGCACTTTGAGGTGCTTGGAGACCTGCGGCTGCGGGATGCCGAGCTTGGCAACGACGTCGTTCACCGGCCTCTCGCCCTGCGAGAGGTAGTCGAGGATGTCGCGTCGCCTGGGCTCCGCCACGGCCTGGAACACATCGCTCGCGTCCGCCACTCCGACCATGCGAAGATCATATTCCTGTATTGGAATATGTCAAGCGGGGAGGCGGGCGGTCAGGATCGCGGCCCCGATACAGTCCGGCCGTGCGGATCCTCGGCGTCGATCCCGGCCTGCGGCTCACCGGCTACGCGTGTTTGGACGTGAGCCCGGAGGCGCCGCATGGCCGTCCGAGCATCGTCGAGGCCGGGGTGTTCAGGCTGCGGCAGGGAACGTCGGTGAGCGAGCGGCTCGTGGAGCTGGAGCGCGATCTGCGGGAGCTGCTGGAGCGCGTCGAGCCGACGTGCGCCGCGGTGGAAGGGCTGTTTTCTCATTACAAGCGTCCGACGACGGCGGTGGCGATGGGTCACGCGCGCGGGGTGATCCTGCTGTGCCTGCGGCGCGCGGGGCTGGAGATCGCGGAGCTGAAGCCGACGCGAGTGAAGAAGTCGCTGACGGGATTCGGGCACGCGTCGAAGGCGCAGGTGCAGGCGGCCGTGGCGGCACAGCTCTCTCTGGCCAAGCCGCCAAGCCCTTCGGACGTCGCGGACGCGATCGCGATCGCGCTGTGCGGGGCCCGATCCCGGGCGTCGACGACGTACACTCCCCCCCGATGAGCGTCGCCAAAGCCCCTTCCGACAAGCCGTCCCGCGCCCAGGTTCTCATCGTGGAGGACGAGACGGAGCACGCCGAGGTCATGGCCGAGGCGCTCCGGAAGCCGGGCCACGTGTGCACCATCGTCCACTCGGTGGGCGAGGCGCTGGACGAGCTCTCCGGGGGCGTGTTCGACGTGATCGTCACCGATCTCCGCATGCCCGAGTCTGGCGGCACGCACGGCGTCGCGCCGGACGGCGCGAACGCGGGCATGGTGATCCTCGAGCAGGCCAAGTCGCGCCAGCCCAACGCCGAGACCATCATGGTGACGGCCCACGGCGACGTGCCCACCGCTCGTGCGGCCTTCAAGCTCGGGGCGTACGACTTCATCGAGAAGCCGCTCGATCTCGAGTTGTTCCGATCGTTGGTGAATCGTGCGGCCGAGACGGTGCTGCTGCGTCACGAGGCGGCGGACATGCCCGAGGTCGTGCAGCACGACGGGTTCGAGGGGATCATCGCGGGGTCGGAGCCGATGCGTCGCATCCTGCAGACCATCCGCACGGTGGCCCCGTCGAACCTGCCGGTGCTCATCACGGGCGAGAGTGGGACGGGCAAGGAGCTGCTCGCGGCCGCGGTGCACAAAAACTCCCTGCGCGCCCCCAAGCGGTTCGTGGCGTTCAACTGCGCCGGGCAGAGCGAGTCGTTGCTGGAGGATGCGTTGTTCGGGCACGTGCGGGGGGCGTTCACGGGCGCCGAGAAGGAGCGCGACGGCGTGTTCGA
The DNA here is from genome assembly GCA_964410465.1 of uncultured Phycisphaeraceae bacterium. Lineage (GTDB taxonomy): Bacteria > Planctomycetota > Phycisphaerae > Phycisphaerales > UBA1924 > CAYPGJ01. The sequence continues at coordinate 8,779 of CAYPGJ010000035.1, forward strand.
GTACGCCTCGGGGGGGACGCTATTCCTCGACGAGATCGGGGACATGCCGATGACGATGCAGGCCAAGCTGCTGCGGGTGCTCGAGTCGGGCGAGGTGGTCCGTCTGGGGTCCAACGACGCGCGCAAGGCCGACGTCCGCTTCGTCTCGGCCACGAATAAGGACCTGCAGAAGATGGTGGCTGAGGGGTCCTTCCGACAGGACCTCTTCTTCCGCATCAAGGGCTCGCACGTGCACGTGCCGCCGTTGCGCGAGCGGCGCGAGGACATACCGCGCATCGTGCGGCACGCCATCGCGCGCTACGCCAACGAGCTCGCGAAGGATCGCCCGCCCCCGGACATCAGCGAGCCCGCGATGCTGCGGCTCACGGCGTACGACTGGCCGGGCAACGTCCGACAGCTCCTCAACGTCGTGCAGAACATGGTCGTCATGGCCCTGGGAGGGAGCGACCACACGCTCGATCTCAAGCACATCCCGCAGGAGGTCTCGACGCCGGACACGGACGACGCCGCGGAGGGCGGCTCGGGCGCGTCCCTCGCGGGCACGTCGCTGGAGACCCTCGAAAAGCGTGCGATCCGGGAGACGCTGCGGCTGACGGGCGGCAACCGGGAGCAGGCCGCGAAACTCCTGGGCATCGGCGAGCGCACGCTCTATCGCAAGCTGAAGGAATACGGGCTGCGGTAGGCGCGTGCAGTCCGTTGTGGCCGCCACGCCACGGCGTGCGCTCAGCTCTCCCTCGTCACAAACTCGTGAGGATCGTGGCGCGTGACCGCTTCGACCGGCAGAGCGACCGAATCTCTGTCGACGAACTCCACCACGTGCCCCGCATCGCGAGGAAAGCGAGAGGCCGGCGGGAAGGAGTCCAGCCCTCGCGGCGAGCCTCTACCCCCCCACCACCGCGAACGCACGCACCGGGAAGCTGCCCAGCCCCCGCACCCGCGCGGGCGCGGCCGTGAAATGCTCCCAGTCATCCTCGCTCCGGCGTGTCGGCGCAACATGATGCAATCGGGGAACCCCATCCCGCGTCGTTGCGAACAGATCGACGTGCCCGATCCGCAGGATGGCTGCCCGCTCGGACAGCGTGAAGCAGTAATACGATGACTCGCTGAAAACCGTTTCCCGGGAGAAGAATCATGAACTTGCGGTCGGTCGTCGCGTGCGTCGTTCACTCGCAACTGCTGATGGCCGCGACAGTTGCGCAGTGCCCGAGTTGGACGGCAGTCGGTGGGTTCGGAGCTCATCAGACTCGCGCGATGCTCGAGTGGGATCCTGACGGTGCGGGCCCGTTGGGTGCTGCCCTCGTGGTGGCAGGTGGCTTTGCCTCCGCCGGCCACGCGGTCGGAACGTCTCGCATTGCCTTGTGGGACGGCGATTGGCGCCCGTTCGGGTCTGGACTGAACGGCGACGCGAACGCGCTGTGCGAATTTGAAGGTCGATTGATCGCTGGCGGAGAGTTTACGCACGCCGGCGGGCTGCCCGCGGATCGCGTCGCCGCGTGGGACGGGAGCGCTTGGGTGTCCCTGCCCGGTGTGTTCGGAGCGCAGACTCAGACGCCCAGTGTGCGCGCGCTCGCCGTGTTCGAAGGCGCCCTCTACGTCGGCGGCCGGTTCGACACGATCGATGGGATCGCCATGCGTCACATCGCGCGATGGGACGGGTTACGGTGGTCGTCGGTTGGCGATGGTGTGGATGCCGAGGTTCGCGCACTTCACGTGTTCGATGGCGTGCTCATCGTCGGAGGCTCCTTTCACGCTGCGAGCGGGACCGAAGCTCGGCACGTCGCGTCGTGGGACGGCGAGGCTTGGGCGCCGGTCGGCACCGGGCAGCGACCAGGCGCGCCGAACGAAGAAGGCGTTTATGCCCTTGCAACCCACGACGGAAGGCTCACGGCCGGCGGTCGCTTTTCCACACTCGGGTCCGCGTCCGCTGCAAACGTCGCGCAGTGGAGCGGAGAAGCCTGGGCGCCCCTGGGCGCCGGTCTCACAAGCGCAATCGATCCCACCGTCTACGCCTTGTTGTCGGCGCCGGACGGGCTGTACGCCGCAGGACAGATCACTGCCAGCGGCTCAGACGTGGTGATGAATTCAGCGCGCTGGGACGGCGCACACTGGACGCAAGCAGGTGATGGCCTGTACGGCGCGGGCATGTCCCTTGCGCTTCACGATGGCACGCTGTATGTCGGCGGCATCTTCGGGCAGACACAAGCCAAGCGAGTTCACGGCGTCGCAAAGCTCGACGACGGCGTGTGGAACCCGCTCGGGTTCGGCTTCAGCGACCGCATTCACTCGGTTGCCGTGTTCGGGAGCGAGCTGTTCGTCGGCGGAGAATTCCTGAACAATGGCGTCGTCCCTCTACATGGGATCGCCACATGGAACGGGGTCGCTTGGGGTCAGCCCGGTGCGGGGCTCGGCGCCGTGCGATGCCTCTTGACGCACGGTGATGCGCTCTACGCCGGCGGATCGTTCTACGACCGTTCGGGGCAGATTCCGGTGTACACCCACGCCGTCGCGCATTGGACAGGGAAGACGTGGACCCCTCTGGAGGACGGCTCAACCGCGGACGTTCAGGCGCTCGCTTCACTCGACGGGGCGCTGTTTGCCGCTGGCCGATTCAAGAGCCCGGCCGGTGGAATCTTCCCGAACATCGCACGCTGGGAGATCAACGCGTGGGTCCCCATCACTCCGCTACCCTTCGTCTACTCATTCCACGCCCTCGCTGTCTGGAATGACCGCCTGATCGTCGGGATCACCCCTTACGGCCCCGCCCAGTTCGTCAGCGCGATCTGGCAGTGGGACGGCGTCGACTGGACTCCGCTCGGACAGGGTCTGACCAATCTGGCGTCGGTTCGAATGCCGAAGGTGCTCGCACTACTGGTGCATGAGGGCACGCTCTACGCCGCGGGTGAATTCAGCGAGGCGGGCAGCACGCCGCTCTCCAACATCGCACGCTGGGACGGCGCAGACTGGGCGCCCGTCGGTGTCGGTCTCTCCCCAATCGTCCGCGGACTCGGCCTCTACTCGGGAGACCTGATCGCGAGCGCGCCAAATGGCGGCCCGTGGAGATGGAATCAAGGGGAATGGCTGCCGCTCACGCCCCAGACCAACAGCGCCGCGGCCTCGTTCGCGATTGATCATGGCGAACTCGTCGCCGGCGGCTCCTTCACGAGACTCGGCGACCACCCGTCCGCTTCGCTCGCCCGCTGGCGGAACGCGCCCGGCGACGCGGACGGGGACAACGACGTGACATTCGTGGACCTCGCTCGGGTGCTCGAAAACTACGGGCGTACCTCAACCCCCGGCTCACTCCGCGGCGATGTCAACAATGACGGTGTCGTCGATTTCACCGATCTGATTCTCGTGCTGGCCCACTTTGGACAGTCGTGCTGACGACCGGCCCACACCCCCCCACCACCGCGAACGCACGCACCGGGAAGCTGCCCAGCCCCCGCACCCGCGCGGGCGCGGCGGTAAACCGGAACTCCCTCCCCGCCACGTGTCGCAGATTCGTCAGGTTTTCCACGATGCACACGGCGCGCGACGGGTCGCCCTCGCCTGCCCCAAGGAGGATCGTGTGCGCGGGACGCGCCAGATCGGCGAAATCGTCCGCGTTGATGGCGTCCAGCCCCATGAGCACGGCCCCGCCCTCCACCAGCGCGTTCGCCAGACTTGCCGTGAGGAACGGGTGCGAGCCGTCGCGGTACGACTCGGTCCCCCACTCCTCGTCGGCTCCCGTCCAGAAGAGCACTGCTCTCTCGCGCACGTCCACGCCGAGGAGCACTTCCTCCTCCAGCGCCCTGCGGCCCTCGCGCACCGGCGCCCGCACGTCGAGGCACACGCCCGGGAGATCGGCGACGCGCTCGATGGGGACGTCCCACACGCCGGGATACCGGCCGGATTCCGCGGCGAATCGATGGAACGGCGCATCGAGATACGTCCCCGTGTTCTGCACGAGATCGGCCGCGGCGATCTGGAACGAGACGCCCGGCGCGTAGCGTGAGGCCGACTGTTCGCGCGTCCAGACGTCGCGCACGCGCGCCGGCGGCAGACGCGGGTCGGTCACCATGCCGTCCTCGATGACGTGCGAGAGCTCGATCACTCGTCGGTCGGTGGGCATGGTCGGGCCTCTCCGGGAGGGGGTCGAAAAAAGGTGTTGAGGTCGCGCTTCACTTTTGTGCGCGGGTAGGGCATCATTACCTCGATGCACGCCCTGCTGCTCGCGCTCGTCGCGGGCGCCCTGCTCATCCTGGCGTACATCACATACGGCCGGTGGCTCTCGACACGAGTCTTCACGCTCCGAGAAGACTCCGAGACCCCGGCCGTTTCTCTTGATGATGGGCGCGACTACTGCCCCACCGCCAAGTCCGTCGTGTTCGGACATCACTTCACGTCCATCGCCGGGACAGGACCGATCGTCGGTCCGGCCATCGCCGTGATGTGGGGCTGGCTCCCCGCGCTTGTCTGGGTGCTCCTCGGCGCCATCTTCCTCGGCGCCGTGCACGACCTCGGCTCCCTCGTCATTTCCCTTCGAAACCGCGGACGGACCATCGGGGACATCGCGGGCGACCTGCTCGGCCCGCGTGTGCGTCTCATCTTCCTGGCCGTGCTCGTCATGGGGCTCTGGGTTGTGCTGGCCGTGTTCGGGCTCGTGATCGCCTCGGTGCTCCGGCAGTACCCGGCGGCCATCTTCCCCGTCCTCTTTCAGATCCCGCTGGCTATCGGCATCGGTCTCCTCGTCCACCGACGGGGCCGATCCATCGGGTGGGCGTCCGTCCTCTGCCTCGTGCTCATGTACGCGAGCGTCGTCTTCGGCGACGCCTCGTTCGGCCCGACCATCGGGGGCCTGCACAGCGTGAACGCGTACCTCGCGGCGCAGCCGCTGTGGGCATGGACGACCGCGCTGCTGCTCTACTGCTACGTGGCGTCCGTGCTCCCGGTGTGGGTTCTTCTTCAGCCCAGGGACTACATCAACGCGCTGCAGCTCCTTTCGGCGCTCGGGCTGATCGTGGCCGGGCTCGTCGGCGCCGCGCTGCTGGGCGGGTTCGGGCAGGGCGTCGATCCGCACGGCGCAGGAGCGACGCGCCGCTCCCTCGAGCTTGTTGCGCCCGTGGTGCAGTGGCAGCCGGCCGGCGCACCGCCCATCCTGCCGATGCTGTTCATCACGGTGGCCTGCGGCGCCATCTCGGGCTTCCACTGTCTCGTGGCCTCGGGCACGACGAGCAAGCAGGTGCGCTGCGAGACGCACGCGCGGGCGGTGGGCTACGGGTCGATGCTGACCGAATCGTTTCTTGCGGTGCTCGTGATCGTGGCATGCGCGGCCGGCATCGGGCTGGGGCTGGTGAAGAACGGGGTCGTGGTTCAGGGCGTCGACGCCTTCAACGCCCAGTACGCGTCATGGACCTCGGCGGGCGCGCTGGCGTCCACGGTCGGCGCGTTCGTGCTCGGCTCGGCCAATCTCATCGAGTCCATCGGGATCCCCCACTCTGTCGCCATCGCGCTCATCGGCGTGCTCGTGGCCTCGTTCGCGGGGACCACGATGGACACGGCGTGCCGGCTGCAACGCTACGTCATTCAGGAGCTTGGGCGTGCGGTGTTCCCGCGCGCCGCCGCCGATCCCGCGACTCATCGGATCCACCCTGCGAGGTGGCTCACGTCGACCCACGGCGCCACGTGCGTCGCGGTGGCGTCTGCAGCGGTGCTGGCCGCGATCCCGCCGCGTGGCCAGCCGTGGACGCTCGAGAACGCGGGGAAGGGCGGGATGATCCTCTGGCCGCTGTTCGGGGCGACGAATCAACTCCTTGCGGGGCTCGCGTTTGTGGTCGTGTACGCGTGGCTTCGCGCCACCCGAAGACCCCGCTGGTTCATCGCGCCGGCGATGGTGTTCATGCTGATCGTGCCGGCCTGGGCGATGGGGTGGCAGGCGTTCGTGGGCAACGAACAGTCCCCCTCATGGGTGTCCACGCGCTCGTGGACGCTGCTGGCCGTGGCGTGTGTCACGCTCGCGCTGGAAGCGTGGCTCGTGATCGAGGCGCTCGCGTGGGCAACGAAGCCGGCGCCCGATCTCTCGACGCATGGGAGCCCGGCGCCGTTGGTGGTGCGCGCACGTCATTCGAGTGAGTGATGGAGCGCGGCGCGCTGCGCCCAAAAGTCGACCGCCGGATGAGGGCTCCGATCCCCATCCGGCGGCGTTTCGCAGCGCAAGGCTGCGGAAAGTGGCATGTCCGACGAGCCGTCCGGGGGACGTCCCGACGAGTGGAGGGTATGCCGTGGGGAGCCGGGGTCAACGGCCCTTTTGAGGGCTTGGAGCAAATCACGCAACGTCTTGTAAATAAGCTCTTTATGCCGTTTTTGCCGCCACTTTTGCCCCATTTTCGGCACACGTCAGGCACGTGTTTTTCCGCCGGATCGCCATACCGCTCAAAAACCGAATATCACGGGGTCGAGACCGGGTGATCACCCTCCGGCACCGGCACTGCCGGAGCTGCCCCTGAAGTGGGGACTGAGGAGCGTTGCCACCTGTAGATGGCGAGCCCGCTGGCGACCGCGGCCACTGCGAGGGCGGTGATCAGGATGATCGCCGGGAGGCGGGAGTGACGTGGCCGGTCGGGCTGGGTGAGAGCCGAAGGGAGCGAGGGGGTATGGAACGGGTCGGTTGAGGGCCGATGGGTGGGGCGGGGGGCAGGGGCGGCCGGGGCAGGGGTCAGGGGACGGATGGGCGCGAGTCCGAGGGTGTTTCGGTCTTCCGGGGCGAGGAACGAGGCGCCGCAGTCCGTGCAGAGGGAGTCGGAGGGGTGGGCCTGAGCGCGGCAGTTGTGGCAGGAATGGAAGAGGTGGGAGAGGCCTTGGACGTCGGCAGCGCGGGCCCAGAACTGGCGTGTGGTAGGGCCTGAGACGACGGAATCCCGCGTGATTTTCCCTTTTTTGATGAGGGTGAGGAGGGTGGCATAGGAACAGGGAGGGCGGAAGGGAGAGGCCTCGTCGCGGATGCGCCAGGGGCCCATGGCGTTCTGGGTGGCTTGGCGTGAGAGCGGCTCGAAGAGGCCTCGGCAGGCACGGCACTCGTCCGCGGCGGGCTGCGATTCGCCGCAGTAGGGACAGACCATCGGCGTCTTCGATGCGCGCGCGGCGTGTGTGTCGTTGACTTGTTCGGATGGTGCAACTTTCATCGCGGGCATGCCAAGGTACCGGGATTGTGCGCCGACTTGTTGCCATACGGGTGAGGCACAGCGCTGTTGCGTGCGCGCGCTGCTGATCGCCTGGATTGGGGTCGTCGGCGGGTGCGGGACTCCCCCGACTGATGGGGGGATGTCCGGGTCGATGCGCGGCGTGGAGCGGGCGGAGGCGAGCGTGCGGCCCGGGGGGTCGATCGCGGGGCCGTCAGAGCGTCCGGTGGCGATGGTGGGAGGCGAGCTGGTCCGGTGGGAGATGTTGCGGGCGCAGCTGTCGGAGGCGGCGGGCGCCGCGGTGCTGGAAGAGGTCGCGTTGGATGTGTTGCTGACGAAGGAGTGCGCGGCGAAGGGGGTCGTGGTGGGGTCTGCGGAGATCGAGGCGGAGCGGGAGCTTCTCGAGCGCGCGATGTCGGGGGGTGGAGCGGGCGCGGTGATGGAGGTTCGTCGTGCGCGGGGGCTGGGGCCGTCTCGTTGGGATGGGTTGCTGAGGCGGAATGCGATGCTGCGCGCGTTGGTTCGCGGCGAGGCACGGGTGACGGAGGGGGACATCGCGCGGGAGTACGCGTTGCGGCACGGTGTGCGGGTGCGTGCGTTGCTGCTGACGACGCGCACGGCGTCGGAAGCGTCGCGCGCGATGGAGCGGGTGCGTTCGGGGGAATCGTTCTCGCGGGTGGCGGCGGAGGCGTCGACGGACGTGAGCGCGGCGCGTGGCGGCGTGATCGAGCCGATCAACCTCGAGGACCCGACGTATCCGGAGGCGATGCGGAGGGCGTTGGGCGGTGCGCGGGACGGGGAGATGACGGGGGTGATCGCGTTGGAGGGCGGGTTTGCGGTGCTTTGGCGGGAGGGAACGGAGGGGGGCGACGGGCCGGGGTTGGCATCGGTTCGGGGCGCGATGGAGGATGCGGCACGATCGCGTCAGGAGCGGGCGTTGATGGGTCGGCTGGCGCGTGAGCTGCTGGAGGGGTCGAGGGTGAGCGTTCTGGATTCTGGGGTGGGGTGGTCGTGGGAAGGTCGAAAGGGCGCGAATAACCAAGGGGGACGTTGATCCCCGGACGGGGGAGGCCGATATCCGAAGTGGATTTCAGCGCATATCTGTGTCGCGCGGACGAGTTCGGAATCATCGGTGTGAGCACTATCGGGTCGCAAAGCTCGGGCGCCGGGGGGACTTCTGGAGCGCGTGTGCTCCTTGTGGAAGCGCGCGCGGACGTTGCGGGCGCGATGGAGGAAGCGATTTCGTGGCGAGCCGGGGGCGCGCGGATCGAGCGGGCGACGTCGTTGGATGCGTTGCGCGAGATGGACCTGCGCGGGTTCGACGTGGCGGTGGTCGGAGGTGGGATGGGGGAGGGGTGGGCGACGGAGGCGTTGGACGTTTTGCGCGAGAGGTCGCCGGGGTTGGCGGCGATGCACGTGAGCGCGGGCGGGTTTGTGGGTCCGGCGCATGCGCCGCTGGTTGCGGTGGAGGTGGCGCGTGCGGCCGAGAGCGCGACGGTGCTTTCGAATCTGGAGGAGGAGAACCGGACGTTGAAGGCCGAGCTGGTGCGAACCCGCGCGGCGCTCGAGCAGACGAAGCGTGAGGTGGAGCGTGCGATGGAGACGCTGCGCGACGCGGCGCAGACGGACGTGCTGACGGGGTTGGGGAATCGACGGCTGCTGGCGACGGTGCTTGACCGGATGTACGCGGAGGCGGTTCGGTACGGGACGGACCTGGCGTGCATGATGATCGACCTGGACGGGTTCAAGTCGGTGAATGACACGCTGGGGCATCAGCGTGGGGATGAGATCCTGCGGATGATGGGCGACGTGATCCGTGGTTGCGTCCGTTCGTCGGACGTTGCGGCGCGGTTTGGTGGGGATGAGTTCGTGATCTTGCTGCCGAGGACGAGTTGTCCGACGGCGGCGTCGCTGGCGTCTCGGCTCTCGAACGGTTTTCAGGTGGCGGTGAACCGGCATCACCGGGTGGGCTTGCGTTGCGGGATGTCGGTGGGGATTTCGAGCGTGCAGATGAGCGGTCCGGCGGACGGGGAGCAGCTTTTGGCGCACGCGGACAACGCGTTGTACGCGGCGAAGGCGGGTGGGAAGAGGCGGGTGATGGTGTGCGGGCCTGACGGGATCACGGCGGTGGAGCCGGAGGCCGTGGCCGGATAGCGTTGCGGCCCGAGTCCCTCGCCGGCGTCGTCGGTTGTGATGGCGGGGGTCGGTCGGGCCAGGAGCGCGTGTTGTCGAAATCGAAGGGCAAGAAGGGTGAGGCGGCGGTGATCGAGAATCGTCGCGCGCACCACGAGTATCACATCCTCACGACGGTGGAGGCGGGGATCGCGTTGCTGGGGTCGGAGGTGAAGAGCGTCCGGGAGGGGAAGGTGTCGCTGGGTGAGGGGTATGTGCGGGCGGAGGAGTCTCCCGCGTCGCTGATGCTGCACGGGGTGACGATCCAGGAGTACGGGCCGGCCGCGGGGCACCAGCACAGCGCGAAGCGGGCGCGGGTGCTGTTGGCGCACAAGCGGGAGATCGTGAAGCTGGCGCGGGAGAGCTCGCAGAAGGGGTTCACGATCGTGCCGCTGAAGATGTACTTCAAGGGGGGGCGAGCGAAGGTGCTGGTTGGGGTGGCTCGGGGCAAGGCGGAGTACGACAAGCGTCAGACGAAGCGGGACATGGAGGCCAAGCGTGAGCTGGCGCGGGTGATGCGCAAGCGGGTGTGAGGGTTGGCGCGGGTGTCTGTATGATCGTCGCGCATGCCCGAGCGACAGCCAGTGCCGGTGATCACGATCGGGCACTCGCCTGACCCCGACGACGCGTTCATGTGGTGGGCGTTGGGGCATGCGGGGGAGCGTGCGGGCGCGCCGGACGAGCGGGCGCCGCTGATCGACACCGGGCGGTTCCTGTTCCGGGTGGTTCTTTCGGACATCGAGACGCTGAACCGTCGCGCGGAGGAGTCGGCCGACCTGGACGTGACGGCGATCTCGGCGCACGCGTACCCGCGGGTGCGTGGGAAGTATGCGATCACGTCGTGCGGGTCGAGCCTGGGTGACGGGTATGGTCCGAAGGTGGTGGCGCGGGAGAAGCAGGGTGTCGAGTGGCTGGGGAGCGGGGTTGAGGTTGCCGTGCCTGGCGAGCGGACGAGCGCGTTCCTGGCGTTGCGTCTGTTGATGGGGAAGGAGTTCCGGTTCCGTGTGGTTCCGTTCGATCGGATCATGGAGGAGGTGTCGGAGGGGAGGGCTGACGCCGGGCTGGTGATCCACGAGGGTCAGCTGACGTTTCAGGAGAAGGGGCTGTCGCAGGTGGTGGACCTCGGGGCGTGGTGGAAGGGGACGACGGGCCTGGCGTTGCCGCTGGGACTGAACGTGGTGCGTCGGGACGTGGATGCGCGGTTCGGGGCGGGCTCGGGCAAGGAGCTGACGCGGGTGCTGCGGTCGTCGATCGAGTTTGGTCTGCGTCGTCGGCCGATCGTGCTGGAGCGGGTGATGTGCCATGCGCGCGGCCTGACGATCGCTCAGGCGGATCGGTTCGTGAACATGTACGTGAACCCGCTGTCGCGCGAGCTTGGCGCGAAGGGGACGGAGGCGATCCGGGTGTTTCTTCGGAAGGGCGCGGAGGCGGGTCTGTGCCCGGACGCGGGGGAGATCGACGTGGTGGAGCCGAACGTGCGTGTGGGGCTGTAGGAGCGGGTTGGGCGTTGCGGGCGGTTCGAGCGGGTGTAGAGTGGTGGCGGGCCTGGTGAGGCGTTCGGGGGGGATGGAAAGGACTCCTGCATGAGCAGCGCGGGCATCCCGTTGGAGACCACACAGGGGTATTCCCCGCCGACGGTGACGCAGTTCAGCGTGTTCCTCGACAACAAGGTCGGGAAGCTTCTGGAGCTGGTGGACGAGTTCCGGGACGACACCATCTGTGAGTTGTGCGCGTTGAGCGTGCACGAGGCGTCGGACCATGCGGTGGTGCGGCTGTTGCCGAACTGCGCGGACGCCGCGCGGCTCATCCTGGAGCGCGAGGGGTATCCGTTCGCGGAGACGAGCCTGCTGGTGGTGGAGCTGGGCGGCGGTCACACGCTTCGGACGCTGTGCCGTCATCTGCTTGGCGCGGAGATCAACATTTACTTCGCGTACCCGGTGCTCGTGCGGCTGCACGGGGCGCCGACGATCGCGATCTCGGTGGACGACGTGGTGCTTGGCGGGCAGCTGCTTCGGCGGAAGGGGTATCGGCTGCTGGGCGAGGGAGACCTTCCTCACACGAGCTGAGGTCGACCGGCCGGATGAAGATCCTGCGAACACTTGAGGAGGCGAGGGGGTGCGCGGGGTGCGTGCTCGTGCCGACGATGGGCGCGCTGCATGCGGGGCACGCGTCGTTGATCCGTCGCGCGGCGCGTCTGGCGGGCGGTCGCGAGGTGGTGGTGAGCGTGTTCGTGAACCCGACGCAGTTCAACGATCCGGCGGACCTTGCGGTGTATCCGCGGACGCTGGAGGCGGACGCCGCGCTCGCGGAGCGGTCGGGAGCGAGCGCGGTGTTCGCGCCCGCGGTCGGGGTCGTGTACCCGGCGGACGAGCGTGTGGACGTGCCGGCGTTGCCGGAGGTGGCGACGCGGCCCGGCCTGGAGGACGCGTGGAGGCCGGGTCACTTTGCGGGGGTGTGCCAGGTGGTGGCGCGGTTTTTCGAGATGGTTCGGCCGAGCGCAGCGGTGTTCGGCGAGAAGGACTGGCAGCAGTTGCAGACGGTGCGCGCGATGTCGGCGCGTTCGTTCGTCGGGCTGGAGATCGTTGCTGGCGAGACGGTGCGGGAGGGGGATGGGCTTGCGATGAGCAGTCGGAACGCGCGGTTGTCGGCGTCGGATCGAGCGAGCGCCGGCGCGGTGTCGCGCGCGTTGTGCGAGTCGTGCGCGGCGGCGGGGGTGGAGGAGGCCGAGGCGCGGATGCGTCGTGTGCTGGAGGGGGCCGGGCTGGAGGTGGAGTACGCGGTGGTGCGCGACGGTGAGACGCTGCTGGAACTGGGGAGCGGGGTGCGCGAGGGGAGGGCGTTGATCGCGGCGCGGTGCGGGGGCGTGCGTCTGATCGACAATGCGGCGTGGCGTGCGCGGGCGTGAGGCGGGCGGGGTCGGGATGCGGTACTGTCGGGGCCGGGGAATGAACCAGAGTGTGCCGCACACGCGAGGTCGCGGGCGGGGCTTGACGTGCTTTGCAGGAGGATGATGGTGCTGCGTACGCCGCTGTATCAGTTTCACGTTGACGCCGGCGCGAAGCTGGTGGACTTCGCGGGATGGGAGATGCCGATCCTGTACACGGGGATCCACGAGGAGCACGTGGCGGTGCGGACTCGCGCGGGGATGTTCGACGTGTCGCACATGGGGCGAGTGTGGGTGAAGGGCCGGCACGCGCGTCGGTTCCTGGAGCGGTTGTGCACGCGACGCATCGCGGACATGGAGGCGGGTCAGTGCCGGTATTCGCTCGTGTGCAACGAGAAGGGCGGGGTGCGCGACGACGTGATCGTGTACCGGCTGGACGAGGACGAGTTCATGATCGTGGTGAACGCGTCGAACCGGGAGAAGCTGCTGGGGCACTTTGCGCAGGTGAAGGGCGATCTTGCGTTGACGATCGACGATCGGACGCTGCAGACGGCGATGGTTGCGCTGCAGGGACCGAACGCGATGGACATCATCTCGAACTTCAGCCGTGAGGTTCCGTCGCTGAAGCGGTACCGGTTCGCGGTGAAGAATCTGCTGGTGGCGAAGCTGATCGTGAGCCGCACGGGGTACACGGGTGAGGACGGGGTGGAGGCGATCCTGCCGGCGAACTTCGTCGGGATGGCGATGAAGATGATGATGAAGGACTTTGATCCGAAGGATCCGAGCGGGGCGATCCGTCCCGCGGGGCTTGGGGCGCGGGACACGCTGCGGCTGGAGGCGGGGATGCCGCTGTACGGTCACGAGCTGGGGGAGGACATCAACGCGCTGTCGTGCGGCGTGGACTTTGCGATCTCGCTGGACAAGGACAAGGAGACGGAGAAGGCACCGGGCGAGGAGGCGTTCGTGGGTATGGAGGCGCTGCGGAAGACAGCGGCGGCGGGCGGCCCTGCGCGGCGCGTGGTGGGGATTCGTCTTGAGGGGAAGCGGACGGCTCGTCAGGGGATGAAGGTGTTGTCGACGATCCCCGGGGGGTCTGCCGCGGGGGAGGTGACGAGCGCGTGCCTGAGCCCGACGCTGGGGGCGCCGATCGCGATGGCGTTGGTGGACACGGCGATGACGGCGGTGGGGACGCCGGTGCGTATCGACACGGGTCGGGATGCGCTGCTGGAGGGGGAGGTGGTGGCGTTGCCGTTCTACAAGGCGGCGAAGAAGGGCTGAGATTTGGGTGGCGCTGGGCGCTTAGGCCGCGTCGGAGTCTGAGGACGCGGCGCGAGCTCTTGGCCTGCGCGAGGGCGCGCGGCGTGAGGAGCGTCTCGTGGGCGCGTCGGTGAAGGGCCGGTCGGCGGAGATCTGTCCGTTGAGCTTCTGGAGGGCCTCGGCCTCGATCTGTCGGACGCGTTCTCGTGTGAGTCCGATCTCGGCGCCGATCTGCTTGAGTGTGAGCGGTGGCTGGCCGTCGAGGCCGAAGCGGAGACGGAGCACGACGGCTTCGCGCTCGTCGATGGCGTCGAGGAGTCGGTGGATGGTTTTGAGATCGTCGTCGAGGAGGACGGAGTCCTCGGGGCGTCCGTGGCGTTCGTCGGGGATGAGCTCGTCGAACTTCGCGGCTTCGCCGTCCTCGCCGCGCGGGGCCTGTGAGGGCGCGCGGAGGGCGCGCATGGCGCGTTTGATGATGCGGATTTTGCGTGGGGGGAGGTCCATCGCGTCGGCGAGTTCGGTGATCGTCGGCGGGCGCGAGAGTGATTCTTCGAGGGCGCGGCAGGTCTGCTTCCAGCGCGCGATGAGCTCGACCATGTATGCGGGGATGTGGATGGGCTGGACGGCGTTGATGAGCGCGCGCTTGATGGCCTGCTTGATCCAC
>CAYPGJ010000036.1:0-22657 GCA_964410465.1 uncultured Phycisphaeraceae bacterium
CGGGGTCGATCTTCCCCTTTCCTCTTTCGGCGTGCGTCTCGGTTTTCCGAGACCACTCGTCCTTCATGCGGTCCTCGGAGAAGCCTTTCGCCTTATTGTTGATGCGCTCGGCGTAGGCTGCGAGGTCGAAATCTTTTTGGAGCTGGCCGCTGACCTCTTTGCTCAATTCCCGCAGGCGCTCTAGCGCCGTGTTTTCCGATTGCCCAAGCTCAGGCGAGAACACATACCGCATCTGGAAGCCGGGCAGCTTGTTCGCGACCGCGATCATCCTGTTGAGCGTTTCCGCGAAGAAATCGAGGATGCCCTGCATTTTTTTCTTAACGGCGTTGCTCACCTCCATGAACGCGCTCTCCGCCGTAAGCGGAAGCACCTCGAAGCTTGCCTTGAACAAATGATAGAGCGCCTTGATGCCGCCGATAATCGCGCCAATGGATGTGAGCGCAGCGACCGAAACGTCGGACCAATCCACCTCTTGCCCGCCGAGCGCGGCGGAAAGGTCATTGACCACGCCGAGAAGATCGTCTCCGAGAACGGAATAGAGCCCATGGAACTGGTCTTGAAGCGTCACGCCAGAATTAGCCGCATCGCGCATCCCCACAGCAAGCGCCGTGCCCCAATCCGCTCCCTGGTCCGCCGCTTGCTTCATGAGGTCAAAATTGAATTTGACCTCATCCCCCATGGTCTCGATCGCGGCGGCCGCACCAATGGCAAGCGCCGGAAGGCTTGCAAGCCGGGACGCAACGGCGAGAACTCCGCCCGCGGCACCCCTACCGAATGTTGCAAGGAGCGCTGCGCCGAGAACCGCGGCCACATCCGCGACGCGCTCCATGTTGTTGGCAACACCCTGTAGCGCCCCGGAAAATGCCGCCGTGACCCCGCGAGCCTCGTTCGCGTGCCCGACATATTTGATCATGGCCGTGCGGAGATTGGTGAACGCTTCGTCTACCGTCTGCGGCATCCGCGAAAACTCTTGATCGACGACCGGTTTCACCTTTTTGAGCGCATTGATCATGTGTGACGAGCTGATCTTCCCTTGCTCGCCAAGCTCGATAAGCTGACCCTTCGTGACGCCCATCTGCTCCGCGAGAGCGTGAACGACGACGGCCGCCAATTCCATCTGCGACCGAAGCTCGTCGCCGTTGAGAAACCCTTTCGTGAGAGCTTGCGCGAACTGCTCTGTGGCCGCTTTTGCCTCTGTCGCTGACGCTTGCCCGAGCTTGAGCGCCTTGGCGTAAGTCTCGGTTGCATCGGCGGCATCTTGAGCGGAACCCCCGGATCGCGCCACGGCGTCACCTGCACGGAGGTACAGCTTCGAAAGCGCCTCAATGTCTGATCTCGTCCGCGTTGCCATGTCGGCCAAATCTTCCGCGGAAATCAGTGCGATACCGAAAAGCTGTTCCGTTGCTGCAATGGCGCGCGTGACGCGGGTCCAGGCGTCGGCGTAGCTCGTAAGCTGATCAATGCTGAGATAGGCGCCTATGCCGCCAAGCATCGCACCCATAGAGCCGATGCTCGCCCTCGCATTACGCTCGGTGGATGCGAATTTCTTCTCGATCAGGCCGAGATTGCGGTTCGTCTCTTTCTGCGCGTCGGCGATCCCCTTCATGTAGGGGCCAACGCGCGCCTCGAGCGAAACGAGCAGTCTATCGACTTCAACGGTCATGTGTCACACCAGCCCCAGGATTTGGTCTGCGTCGTCGTCGGACATCTGCGGAGGCGCTTCGCCTTCCGGCTTGTGAGCGTCATTCCAGCCCTTTACGGCTGCTGCCCATTGCCAAAGCGAGAGGCGATCGAGGTCGCCAATGTGGAGATTTCCGACGATTGTGGTGGTCTGGTAGATTCTGGCGGCGTCGAGACGTTCGGGTTCGGCGCCGCCTCCAGATTTCCCAGCGGTTCGGCCTCGAAACCGAAGAGCGTTGCGGCAAGCGCGGCGCGGGCGAAAGGCAGGTTGCTGGCCTTCGGGCGCTCATCGACATAGCGGCGGACCAGCTTTACCGCGTCGACCGGATCGAGCCCGCCGCCGATCAGCGCCAGGCGGATCGTCTCTCGCACATCGGTGATCGAGTAGCGCCCTTCCGTGAGACGAGAATAGACCACCGTGAACGGAGCCGAGCACTTCTCTTCGAGCTCGATGAGCTGATTGACGGGCAGACGGAACATGTACGTCCCGTCTGCCCAATCGAGGACAACCTCGGCCGCGAGGTTGCTCATTAAGCGGCCTTCGCGACGCGCGTCGGCTGCTGAGTAAAGAGAATGGCGATCTCGCCCTGCACCTTGTTGCCGCGCTCGCCGGTCTGGCTGAGCGTGGTCAGGATGGCCGGGGCGTTCTCGTATTCAGTGTCGCCAACTGCCGCATTCATGTTGCGGATTTTGACGTTCTTCGATACGGCCGAGTAAAACCAATCCATAAGCATCTCATGGTTCTGCTGCGCCCAAACGCCAGAGCCCGAGATGCTCACGGAAATACTCGCCACGTCGGCCTCTTCGTAGCCGGGGAGATCTTCGTTTGCGCAGTCGGGGACAACGGTCGTGTTGGTCGATGCCGTGCGCTGCACGCCCTTCGACGTGAGGCCGCAGATGACGGAGAACACCTCAGGCTCTTCGCCGTCTCCGACGAGGATCTGAAACTGCCCGAACGTTTCGGTAATAGCGCGTGCCATTGCTGGATCTCCCGTTAGATGGCGGTTGTGGTGATGGTGAAGGAAGCGATGCCCATGCTCAACTTTTCGTCATGGGCGTCGGGCCGGTAGTCGGTTCCATCGTAGGTGACCTCGCCGAGATCGTGACCGACGACGGGGAAGGACGCGCCCTGAAGAACGGCGCGCACCCGGCCCGCAATGGCCGAGCAGGCGATCTCGCCGTCCCGCGACCAGATGTGCACCTTCACGAGCGTCTCGGCGCCCTCGCCGCACTCGTCGTCATCGGGCCGTGTGCGAGGTATCGAGATGCGGGCATAGGGAGGCGCCATCACAGCGCCCCAATCCGTCGAGATCCGATCGCCCACGGCAGCCGCAATTTGGGGGTCAGACGCGAGCACAGCGCGAACGGCCTTCAGAAGCGCGCCAGTGGGGTCCGCGCTCATTGGGCGTCACCACCCTCGACCGCACCGAGACGCCGCCCCTTGCCCTGCTTTTCGGCCTCCACGGCCACGTCTTCGGGTACGGGCTTGGTGCCGGGCCGATAGACAAACAGCGACAACGCCTTGCATAGGACACACTTCCCGCGCGCCCAGTGCCAGAACTCGCTCGTAAATTCGAACAGCACCATCAGCGGGAGCCCTTCCGGTTTCCGCGGCGGATTGCCTGCCGCACGTTCTCGCGAATAGCGCCGACGTTTTCGTCATATGACGGCCCCATGTAGGGGCGCGGCGCCATCTTCGAGGTGCCCTCTTCGAGCGGGATCGCATAGGGGCCATTCGCGCCGGTCTCGAAGCGGATGACCTCCGGCCGGGAGGCGTCCGCCGTCGTGATCGATGTGTGCAGCTCTCCCGTATCGGCCGCTGGCGGCTCACCGGGCGCCGATGCTTGGTGCTTGGCGCCTTTCCGCCCACGCGATGGGTAAATCCGACCCGTCTTCGGCGGATTGACGATCTTCTCGACGGCCGTGTTCTCGATCGCCAGACCGCCTCGGCGCAGCGCGCGCCGCACCTCTTCGACCGTCTCGCGGGCGATATTGCCGAGGCGTATGTTTAAACGCCTCTTGTTGACGATCCGCGCCATTAGGCGGGCACCCCTGCCAAGATCCACGTCGCATCGGCGGGGTCCGACGTGACCTCGCTGATGAGGATGCGCTCGACCGTCTCATTCAACGGTCGCACAGCGGACGCCTCATCGCCGACCTCGGGCGCCTGAAGCTGGTTGCTCTGCACGAGCACGATTTTCAGCGTCCTCGGGTCCCAACCCTTCGACGCGATGATCTTGTGGTCCCAGCGCGAGGCGAACCCGAACGCCGGGACATCGGTCAGGGCGCGCACCTGGCGGCCGTCCGCATCGATCGGCACTGAGCCGTCCGGGTTGCGCGTGAGCGCGTGCAGCGTCGCGGGAGGAAACACTTCCTCGCCACCGAGCGCACCGCGCAGCGCCTCGCCAATCTCTCCGAGCAGGCTCATACGACCATCACCCTTGCCGAATTGCGACGGCGCAGCTCTTTGAAGCGGCGCCCGTAAATGGTGGCGTCGAGCGAGGCGTCCTGCATCGTGGAGCCTGAATATTCGATCTCGACGGTGTCGGCCTTCACCCGCTTAATCGGGCCGGCCTTGGATGCCGCGGACATGCCGCCGGCTGAATTCTCTTCTGCGATGAGGTGCGCCGCGAGGTACATGATGCCGTCAGCGAAATCGCCCTCATCCCAACATTCAGAAACCGAGCGCCGGGCCTCCGCCAGCATGGCCGTCACAATCCCATCCGCGACCGCAGCGAACTTCGGATGTCGCGCCTTGAACGCAGCGGCGCTCGGAACCTCATGAGCCATGCTGGCAGTCTCCCCCGGAAGCCTTACTTCTTGCCCGCGTCGGGCTTACCGTCGCCATCCTTGTCCTTGAGCTTGTTGGCGTCGGAGGCTGACAGCTCTCGGAGGTCCCCCGTCTCGAGCCAGCCCGCGACGACAGGCTTTGCACGGGCCTTTTTCCAATCCGCGTCGTTCACAGTGGCGATATCGCCCGGCTTGAGCTTGAGATTGAGCGAGCGGATGGCGCGGACGCCGGGAGAAGCGTTGACGATCTGCATTTCCAGAGTTCCTCTTTAGAATTTCAGGTTCATGGCGAGGGCGCAGACCGCCCTCGCTGAGTTCCTTAGATGCCATCCCGATAGCGCACGGCTCCGGGGCGGCGAACGTCAGTGCCGCCGATGCGGTAAGCAGCGGGCACCTTGTAATCCAGCATGACCTGTTGGACCGGGAAGAACCGCAGCGGCATGGGGCGATGCAGCTTCACGACCTGCGGGTTGCGCAGATAGACCACCATGCGCTTGGTGTTTCCCGCGCCGGCAGTCTCGAGCTGGCGCAGCGCGCGGATCTTGAGCGGCTTGCCCGTCTGCGCCGTGTAGACATTGACGCGCTGGATGTGCTCCAGGATCGTCGTCGTCATCGTGGGGTCGAGCCGCTTGGTGGCGATCAGGTTGTAGCTCGACGGCGGCAAGAGCACCGTGTCGGCCAACTCGATCGTGTTGCTGTCCGAGTAGATGTCGGAAAGCGCCTCGTTGAAATCCTTTACGATCTCATCGGGGGTCTTGGTTTCCCACTCGGGATTGGTGCTCGCGCCATCGGCAACGTCAGCGGCGCCAACCGACGAGTTGTTGAGCAGGCCCTGGTAACCGACCTGCGCGTCACCCATGAATGCGACCTGCTCACAGTGACGCTCGTAAGCGTCGCGAGACGCGATGGCGAGATCAGCCTGGAGATTGATGCCCAACATCGAAGCTTGGCTGATCTCCTGCAGATTGTACCCATACCCGATGCCGCCCATCGAGACGTTCGTCTCGTGCTTCGTGCGGTTCTGGTTGACCATCGGGAAGTCCTGCGCGAACGAGTGCAGCCAGCCGGCCTGGCCGGTCACATCGCTCGAATAGTAGGTTACGGTGGTCGCCCAAGGATGGGCGCTTTCGTCCACCGGAACGAACTCCGGGTAGAGGATTTCCGGATAGAGCTTCTTCCAGACCTGCGTCTCGATGTGCGAGGTCTGAGAGATGACGAAGCTCAGCGCCTGCTGAGCGTCGAGCATTTTGACGTGGGCGTTCATTGCGAGTTCCTTTTCGCTAGAGCGGCGGAGTTAGGGGAAGCGGCGCTTACTGAAGACGAATGACGCCAAGGCCGCCCGAGCTGGTGGTCTTCTCCCAAACCGCATTCGGAATGAGAGTGTTGCCGCCCGATACGTTGGTGAGGGCGCCGTTCGCGTCGTAGTAGACCGCATCGCCATCGGCGACGTTGGCCGTGGGCACAGCGAACATCGTCCCGCGGGTCATGACCGCGACCGTGTTGCCCTGCTTGTAGACGTCGGCGTTGGCGGCCGGCAGCGTGATGTCGCGGATGGAGATGCCGGCGAACTTTCCGGCCGCACCGATCGTCACCTGATTGTCGGCGGTGCCGCGGATGACTGCCTTACCGAAGCCGATAGAGGCGGGCTGGCAAATGCGGGACACGGCCTCGTATGAACGCGTGTCCGCGAGCTGGCCTTCGTGGCCCACGTCGGGCATGGCGTTATAGTTGGGCTGGACGTTACCCATAATGATCGTCTCCTGATTTGTGGTGAGGGCGAGTGCCGGGACCGATTAGGCGGCCCAGGCGTTGCGCTGCTTCTCCAGAGCTTCGGTGCGCGCCTTATCGGCGTCGCCCAGCTTCGACGTGATCCCGCCAGCGATGGCGTCGCGCACCGGATCGGTGCCGCCACCGTTGCCAGCGATCGCGGCCAGGGCGTCGAACTGTGCGGCGATGTAGTCGGCGCTCTTGTCCTTCACGGCATCGTCGCCGAACTTGCTCGCGACGACCGACTTGCGCACGTCGGCGGCCGACTTGCCCTTGAAGCTGTCAGCGAGCGTCGGGGCGATCTTCTTGGCAGCGTCGATGAGGCCAGCGCGCTTGTCGAGCAGGCCCTCGAGCTGGTCCGCCGTGGGGATCTGCGCCTTGAGATCGGCGATCTCCTTGGCGTGCTGATCCTTCAGCGTCTTCATCGCATCGGTCGCGGTGTCAATCGCCTTCTTGGCGTCCGCGAGAGCGGTAGACTGGTCGCCGATCTGCTTCTGCAGCTTCTCGATGACCTGGGCGGCCTGATCGGTGACGGGGATCGTGATGCCGTCCACCGTCATGTTGCGATTGCTCATAGTGTCGTCTCCTATGGTGGCGGGCTCACGCTCACGCTTCGCATCGGGCTTGCCCTGATCCCCGATGCGACATGCCGGACCAGCGCGCCCACGCTCGACGAGCGCCGCATGGTTGATCCGAATGTCTCGCTGTATGGCCTGATACGGCTCGCCTTCAGGCGTCACGCCGTCGGCGAACTCGAGCCGCACGTCGTAACCCATGCTCAGCTCGCGAAGACCGCCCTCGACCGACTGGATCGCCTCCGCATCCATCAGCACGAGCGGCACGCGGACGAAGCCGCCGTCGCGCGCCACATCGCCGCCGACGTTGCCCACGGAGAGCTTTTTCCAGTTGTCCGCAGTGACCATCTCCGTGGGATGGCCGACCGTCACCGGCTTGAAGGCATAGCTTGAGAGGCTGTCCTTCTTGAACACCTCATCATCGGGGCGCCAAACATTCACGATGTCGAGCTCCGGCCGACCCACCTCGGCACCGCGATACTGCTGAACGCCGGAGCGAGCAGCGCGCACGTCGGCAACGAGATATCCATCCTTGGTCTTGCGCGTGCCGGCGATCTCGGCCCGGTCGAGCATGAGAACAGATGCGTAATCGGCCATGGCGGCATCCTTCGCTTTCGTGGTTTCAGACGGGGTGCCGACAATCAGATAGTCGAACACAAGCGGGCCGATCGGCGGCGCGATCGTGGAGAGATCGGGCTCGCCCGCCCATTTGTAGGAGACCGAGATGTGCGGCTTGAAATCGGGGAACGTCGGCTTCGCCCCGAACGCGGTCATGAAAAACGCGCGCATCGCGGAGATCGCATGATGCTCCTTGACCTTCAGCGTCGGCGTGCCGCCAAGCACCTCGAAGCCGTCCACCTCGACCGTCACCGGCTCCACCCATCGCGCACCCTCCGGGATGGACACGGCGTTCTCGGTCGCGATCAGGGTGATGTGGAAATCGAACTCCCACGATCGCTGCGGCCATCACGAATAGCTCCATCCGAGATCAAACCCGCTCGCCTTCGCCCAATCGCGCAGAAGGTCCTGCGTCTCATATGAGGCGCGCAGCACTGCAATGCGGCGCCCCTTCGGGACCGCAGCGGTCGCATCAAACATGGTGGTAGCCCCCAATAAAAAACCCCGCCGAAGCGGGGTCTCTACGTCGAGAGAAGCGGCCTTAGTTGGCCATCTCGGCTAGGTGTTCGAGCGCCATGCGGATCGCACTCTGGATCTCCGGGGCATCCTTGTTTTCTGACGCCTCGAGATCTGCCAGGAACGCACGCCACTCCTCTTCCGAGGCAAATGGGCTCGGAGGATCAATCAGGAATATGGGCCGCAACGTCTCGGACGGCATCGTCGATCACCTCTGCATTCCGCTGCGCCGCTATCGCGCTCGCCCCGGTCAACTCAGCACTATAGTCCACGATCATCTTCCGGGCTAGGGCCAGCATCCGCACATGGGCGAAAAGCAAATCGGCGTCAGAAACCGAGATCTGTCCCCGAGCCGCAGCCTTGCTCAAATAAACCTTCGTGCGCCTGATTGCGTAGTCGTCCAGCCTTCCGATATCCGTCCTCTTGAGCACCCGAACACGGTAGCTGCTGCCGTTGTGGCCATGCGCGTAGAGCGTATCCAGCCCCGGAGCATGTTTAAACGCTACCAAGTCGGCACCCGAAAACGATGTGCTCGACGGGTGATTGTGGTGCACCGTCACCCGATGACGCGGCGAAAAGATCTCGGGGAACAGTTTCGGATCGAACTCGACGCGACTACGAAGAGCGGACGAAACCGTTACCAGATGGCGCCCCTGCTCATCGTGCGCGAAGAGCCATTCATGCTTCGTGCGTCGGCCTTGGTCCAACACGATGGCTCGCCCATCATAGAGCGCATCTTCGACCGGCCGCGCTACGCCATCACCGCGCGCGGCATATTTCCCGGCCGGGAGCTTCGGCAGCGGCATCCGCTTAGGCGCGGCAACCGCCGCCGGCGCAGTCTCGACAGCGTGCTGCAAGAGTTCTTCGATGATGTTGAGCCGCGACTTGACGGCAGCCAACATCATCGCCTTCCGCGTAGCGGTCGCAGCGCGGAGGGCCGACATTCCCGCCATGCGCGCGAGATCGCCATCGACCGGACCGAACCCGAACACCGACGTAAACAACCCCTCCACGGTCGGCTCGGACGCGCCAGCCCGCAGTCCCGTCAATGCCTCTTGAGCCCTCCGAACTTCGGCATGTCGAGCCAGCACCGCATCGCGCGACCAGCTCAGGACATCTTCTGACGACGTGCGCCCGACCCTGCCGATCAGCCCGAGCGCCTCCTCCTGCGAGCCCAACGGCTCATCCGGCGACACCTCCTCGGCATCCTCCGGGGTCTCGATCAGCACCGCAAGCCCGCGGCAGCGGCACAAGATCTCATTACCCGGGTGACCGCCTGCAGGAGGAGCATCCCACCGGTAGATCTTGCCGTTGCGCGCCATGTGGACCTCCCGCGCTCGAGGCGGGTCCATCATGGATTTCCAACGGTAGTGCGTGACGCCAGCCTGCCTCTGGCGGAATTCGTTCATCGCCCCGTTGAGCTTCGAGGCTTGGTCGCGGGCGATCAGGCGGGAGCGGTTGCGGCCGATGCCGTCGATCTCACGGATCTTCTTCGCGATCTCCTCATTGCCGCGGCCCTCGAAGATCGCGCCCAGCGTCTCGCGCTCGATCCGGTGCCGCACATCCTCGGTGAGATTGCGGATCAGGATGTTGAACTGCTCGGAACGGATCGAGAGGAAGTCGACAAGGTCGTCATCCCGGATCAGAGCCGATATGTCGATCTGCGCGCTGGCGCGCACGGCAGCCGTCCACTGGCGCGTGTGTGCCTGACCGGCACGGCTAATGTTCTTCGCGATCCGCCCCTCGGCCTCAGCCGCACGCCGCTCGGCTTCCCGCCTCAGCCCGTCGAGAATGGTGCGAGCGTTGCGTCCGGCATCATCGGCGAGACTGACGTCGCCGGCACCGACGCGGATCGGGATGTTGAATGCTGTCGTGTGAAATGCCGCGCGCTCTTGCGCGGCGACCTCAATGATGTTGCTGCGAGCCCACCGCGTCAGAGAGCCAACGAGCGAATTCAGGGTGTGCAGAAAGTCGAGCTCCACGCCAATCAGCGGCGCGATCTCCCGGAGCACCAAGCCCCTCTTCGTCCCGTGCTTTCGTCTGGCCATTGCGGGCAGGTCGAACGTCATCATCGGGCCGTTCCTCCGGAACTATGTCGCCGCCCGACGCGAGGAGATCGGCCATCTCGGCTTCGAAGCCGGGATAGGTGCCATCCTCAATGAGCTGGTTTGCAAGGGCGCGGGCAAGCGGCTCCTCCGGGAGGAGCCCGAGCGCCGCGTGTGTCTTCACCGTCTCCGCCTTGACCTTGGCGAGATCGGCCTTTTCCTTCTCGGTCATCTGCCAGAGAGGATTGAACTCGTAATACGCATCCTTCGGCACCGAGCCGGTCTCATCCTGCCACAGCAGTGGATCGAGGATGTCGAGCACGGGAGCGAGGTTGTCCTTCCGCCACCCGTCAAGGAAATCGTAGTAGTTGCGCATGTCCCCCTCGCCCGTGGCGTTGAGCCCTTTGGCAGAGGTTCCGAGCAGACGCGTGACCGGGATATCGGATGCGGCAGCTACCACCTCAAGGAACACCCGGATCACATCGGGCAACCCCGTGAAGGCCGTCTGAACACGGCTATGCTCGTCTTCCGCATCGAGCAGCAACGTGTTGTTGATGCTCTTGATCATCCCGGAATTTCTGAAGCGGTCGAGCAACAGCTTCGTGCCCGCGTCGGTCGAAAGCAGCGTACCGAGGTTCTTGATCTTGACGATGTCGACCTTCGCTTCGTGCACAAGCTCCGACACGCCGGCCATGGAAAGGCTGGCGTTGTGCAACGCGTCGTTAACCACCTGAAGGATGCTGTCCCCCCAGCCTTCCGTGTTGGTGTCGATGTCGGGACGCGGGGCGCCGAGGAAGCGGATGATGCGGCTCGGGTGGATATCCACATGCTGCCCGTCCTTGCCGTTTAAACGATACATCTTCGGCGTGGCAAAGTTCGGCTGGATCGGATCGGTCTCCAGCTCGGGGACCTGGACGATCTTGCGGGGCAGCACCGTCAGATACCGCAAGCCACCCTTGCCAACGGCCGCCGGCACCAACGGCACCGATGGATCGCCACCGGTTCCAATGATCACCACGCTACCGCCGTAGAGCCGGCCCCACTTTGCTGCCAGAGCGAGCTTGAGGCGCACCTGATGGCGCGTTTCCGCCGCCTCCATGGCCGTGATCTGCTCCGGCATCGCCTGCCACGAGCGCCACGGGCGGAAGATGTCGTTAACAGGCGCATCGACGACTTTGCGCGAAAGGAAGTCGCCCCGGTACATCGCTTCAAGCGTCTGATCATCAAGCGCATTGAGCGCATACTGATCGAACACCTTTTTGGACGTCCCGACGCCGATGTTGGCGACGAAGTTCGTGAGCGTGTCAAAGAAGCGCATTCATCACACCCATGCCGCCATATCGATGCCACCACCAAGCAGATCCACCACCGCGTCAACGGTGCAGTCCACATCGTCGTCTGAGCAGCCGTCCGTGCCGTCGAACATCTGCATGTTGCGCCGATAGCTGCCCAGTTCCGGCAGGCCCTCATTGATGCGCACGAGGCCGGCGGCGAAGCTCGGCACCGCGTCAAGGGCTCGCGTGTACTTGTCCTTTTCGGGGCCGCGCTTGATGGCCCGCACCGGGATTGAGCGCCGCGATAGGTGCTGGATCAGCCCCGTACCAGACACTTTGTCTTCGATGCCAAAATAGCGAAGCACGCCGTGCGACACGATGGGCCGCGCCTGGCACTTCCGCCAGAATGCTTCGGCCGTGCTCAGCAGCTCCGGGGCTTCGAACTTCCCCCGTACCCGGTCAATGAAATAGGCCTTCCCATCGACGCCGAGCCCCCATTCCTGGAATTCGGTGTGATCGTTGCGGGCGCCCACCTTCTGGGCAGTGTCGGCGAAGATGGCGCGATAGAGGAGGTTCGGGATCTTCTCTTCCTCAATCTCGATCAGCCACTCATCCTTGAAGATGGCGCCGCCGAGCACGATCGGCCGCTGCATATACTGCGAAGCGAACGTGTAGGCGTCGAACTCGAGTTCGGCGATTTGCTCCTCGGTGTGCTTCGCCGGCCAGAGCGGGCCATCCGGCAACCCATGCTCGATCGGTATGCCGTGCGTAAACTCGGACGGATACGGCTCCGAGTTGTCGATCCGCACCGGGAGGAGCAGGTGATGCCACCTGCACCCAGCGCCCCCGCGCAGCAGGTAGCCAGAAAAATCATCAATGTGCAGTCGCTGCATGATGATGATGACGGGCACGTCCTCATGCGCGAGACGGCTCTTAAAGGTCGAGTGCCAGCGGCTGTTGATCTTGTCGCGCTTGAGCGCAGAGAATGCATCATCGGGCTTAAGCGGGTCATCGATCACCAGCGCTCCGGTGAAGCCCGGCTCCATCAGGCCAGCACGAAAACCGGTGATCGGGCCCCCAGCGGGCTTGGCCAGCAAGCCGCCACGTTCAGCCGTGCGCCAGAGGCCCTTCGCATCCTGATCGGCCTTGAACGTTACGCCCCACATGTCGCGATAGGGCTCGCTTCCGATCGTGTCCTTGATCCGAACGCTATTCTCGTTCACGAGCAGATCATTAAAGCTCGCATGGATGAAACGAGCGCGCGGGTTGATCGCCTGGCCACGAGCGATGAAGGCGATCACCGCCTCCTCGGTCTTGGTGTAGCCCGGCGCCACGTTGATGATCAGCCGGTTGATCTCGCCCCCGATAACCCTGTCCAACGCATGGGCGATGGCCCGGTGGTGCGGGCCGACCAACATCGCCGCACCCTGCAGTTCCTTGAAGAACAGCCGAGTGAAATAGAGGTGCGAGGTCTCGCAGAGGTGCTTTGCGCCAGCCTTCGCGGCCAGCGGCAAGTCACTCCACGAGACGCTTGAGAAGTTCGGCGCTGGCAGGGTCAAGCTTGTGCACCACCGTTCCACTCACCGGCACGTCGGGATCGGAACCGGACTTGTCATCCAGATTGAAGGCTTGGCGCTCCAGAGGGATCAGGTTCTTGAGCACCTGGGAAAGCTGCTGAGCGATACCCGCACGAGAACCAAGACTGACGGCCTTGAGCATTCGAGCGCGACGCTCGCCACTTTTGTCGCCCGCCGTCTCTTCTTCGATCGCTTCCTCGATCTCCTTGATGTCGTCGGTGTCGGCATCGAGCTGGTTGGCGAGCTTCTCCGCGATGGTCCGAAGGCGAGCCAGTCCCGAACGGTGACCCAGCACAAGCTGCACTCCACGGGTTGCAGCCTGCTCGACGGTTGCAGCCTCCCTCTGGGGCTGCAACCCCTCTGCTACCAGCCGAGCTGCTACCTCTTGCCGAACCTTCTCCGTAAGATCGCGGGACCAGTTGTTTTTCTTTGCCCGCTTCTGGATGGCAGCGCGGCTCACCCCAAATTGCCGAGCGATAGCGGCTTCGGAAAGCTGCCCCGCGCGGTACTCCCGCTCGATGGCCTCCCAATCTACGGCCTTTTTAACCTCTGCGTCGGTCATTCGCCCTCTGCGCACTCGGTATCGAAATCAAGATCGGACACCACGACGCCCTCGGTCGCTCTGTCCTCACGGAGCAGGACCCGAAACCTGCCGTTGACCTCGACCACATGGAAGAGCGGGGCCTCATCGGGGTCGCCCATGCAAAACTGACCGGCCGGCCACCCGTCGACAATCGGCTCATCGGCGGCAACAGGGGCAACGGGCGACACCGATGCCAGCGCAGCGGCGCCACCGATGGCGGGCAGCGCGGCAATGGCGCCGAGCGCGCGAAGAAAAGATCTGCGGTCGATCATGGGGACCTCAGTGTCTCAGCGGGCGCCAAGCCAGCACTTCGTAAAGGCCGAACAGCTCGCCATCACTCGTGCGCCAGCAATAGCCCTTCCCGATGCCAGGATAGGGATGCAGTCCCCAGCACGCCCTCGATACGTGGCCACACTCGAAAAGCAGCTCAGCCGGGAATTCGTTGCCGTTTCCGATCGGGGCTTCCTCCGGCCGCTGCCAGCCGGACGCCGCAAGATGTTCCGCGAGCAATCAGCGTGCCGCCGCTTGGCCGCGGCGAGCGGTCAGATCGATCGCGATCTCGCAGATCTGCGCTTCGACCTCGCGCAGTTGGACCTTGAGGTCGTCGCGGATCTCCTGGAGCTTTTCCTGGATGCGCTCGAGTTCGGTGATGGTCATTGGAATGTCCCCACGTCAATCCGGCGCCACTTCGCCTCGCAGATCGGGCACTCGCAATAAATGACACCAAGCCCACCGCGCGACGTGATGTGTCGACCGAATTCCGCAACGCTGTCGGTGTTGCCGCAGCGAATGCACTCCATCTGCCGTGCGCCGAGAAGTTCGAGGCCAACCTCGACGCGGGTCTGGACCTGAGCCATGCGATGACCTCACGAGAATAAATGCCGCCCGGCCCCGCGATCAGGCGAATGCCGCGGGTGCGTAAAGCTCGGAGCTTTTCAACGGGTGTTCGGCTGCCGTCTTCGGCCGGGCCGGGCGTAGGGACGTCGACACTGCTAGCGCCCAGGATGCACGCGAGCGTCCCAGGATCGCGATTGCGACGTATTCAAAAAGGTGCCCTTGCCCAAGGGGCCGTCCATCACTCCCCCGCGAGTAGCGCGCCCTACAGGGTCAAACGCCGGTCGCTCGGGGCCACATGCCTAGGACTGAGGCAGGCTGCTATCTGGGGCCGGCGCACGCAAGACATAGCGCCGGCCCGCTCTCTGGTTATTCGGTTCTACTTCATGGCTCACCCCCAACGGTTCGCACATGAAAAAGCCGCCTCGGATGCCGGGGCGGCTGGTCATTTCCACACGTGTTCGGAACAATACCTGAATGCAGTGATTTGCAGCCGGGGCCAAGAGGACCGTCAAAGTTACGCAGGATTTTCGACGCCGAGGCGCCGCAATCGCTTAGAAGTGGAGGCTGTAGACTGACCCGTTGCTAAAATGACAAACGCCCGTCCCGCTGCTCGTCCACGTGTTGACCTGATACTGGCACTCGCCCCGCGTCCCGCGATCACCAATCAAGGTTACAACGCCCGGCATGTTCCCCGGCACCGCCGAGGCCGATGAAGTCCCAACGGCCGTCGTTCGGCCTATTGATGCAGTCGCAATGCCGAAGCCGTAAGCGGACGTGTCCGTCGTCCCGAACTCGCCCCGCATGACCTCGCCATCGGGGAGCGCCATCTCGACCGGACCTTTCCCCATACCGGAATCTGTGAACTTGGCCGTGAGCGCCGCAGGGCCGGCCTGGACGTTTGCAGGATAGAGCCTTGCGTCCCGGCTGCACGCCTGGAAACACACAACCAGGGACACCGAAAGCACGAACCTATGGAACATTTGTTTCATACCCCTATCGTCGAAGCCTTATTTTTCTGGCCTCCACCGCGCGGGCCAATCCTTCGGCGGCAGCGCCTCAAGGAGCTCGGCCACCGCCTCCATGTAGTCGGGAACCGGGCTCTTTCCCGTGGAGATGCGCGAAACCTGCTCTCGCGTAAGGCCGAGAGCATCAGCAATGCGGCTCTGCGAGCCCAATAGATTGCGAAGGCGGTCTAAAGCGTTGCCCATGCGCAACGTCTAGTCAGATTGTGAGGAAATGTCAATTCGGCTCCGGGCATGATATTGACATTATGTCAATATAAAGAGATACTGATTATGAGGTCGAGCGCGCAGCGCCCTGATCTCAAACGAAAAGCCCGGCAGCGGCTGTCACCGCTCCGGGCTCGTGTCTCAACCCAAACCGCTAAGAAAGGATCTTTGACATGAACACTGATATCACCGGACGCACCGTCGCGCTAGTGGCGGGCGTCATCTCGGCAGCAGGCGGCCTCGCCATCCTGCTGGATGACGTCGTGAAGGGTGCCGCGCCCCTCGAGATCAAGCACGGCATCACGATCGGCATCGTCGCCCTCGCCATCCTCGCCGGCCATTCGGTCGTCGCGGCTTGGCGAGCACGCCACGCCTTCGGGGTGCTCGGCTTCGCGGTCGTATTCCTCGCCGCTACCGGCCTTGTCGTTTTCAAGAGCACAGGACGCCAAGCGGAGACGACGTTCCAGAGCCAAGCCGAGGCGGATCTCGCCGCCGAGGCCCGCACGGCCTCCAAGGCCGCCCTGGCGCGGTCTGAGGCCATGCTGGCGGACGCCCAGCGTGATCTCGCCCGCGAGTGCAAGTCGGGCCGTGGCAAGCGCTGCCAGGGCATCGAGGCGACCCTCTCGACCTACGAGGCGGCCATCAAAGGCCACCGCGCAGATCTGGACCGCCTCGGCGCCCCCAAGCCCGTTGCCCCGGAGGCCGAGAACTTCGCCAACCTCGCCGCCGTGTTTGGCGCCGACAAGGCGAAGGTGAAGGCGGGCGCGATGCTGATCGTGCCGTTCCTGACGACGGCGCTGTTCGAGTTCGGAGCCATCGTCGGTTTCGCGTTCGCCTTCCGTCACCGGAAGGATGAAACCAAGCCGGCAACTCAGGAACCGGCAACCCGGCAACCGTCGGCAACTGAGACGATGCAGACCTCGTTTCACGCCGACGACATCGAGGCAACCCGGGCAACCATCCTGGGCGGCCCAACGGTTGCCGAGACACCGCGCAACGTGCTGCCGTTCGCACGCCGCAACCCGGGCAACCGGGATAACGGCGGCAACCGTCGCCCAGCGCCGAAGCGGCCCAGCCCGCTCAAGCCGGGCGGCAACCGTCAGGCGTTCGAGGCGGACGTTCTCACCCGCCTCGCTCTCGGGCAGACCATCGAGAGCCAGGACGAGATCGCGGCGGCGCATGGCGTCCACAAGGGCGTCGCGTCGAAGTGGCTGAAGGACATGCGCGAGCGTGGCCTGATCCCCGCCGCCCAGCGCGTCGGCCGCTGCAATCGTCTGGTCGCGGCGGAGTAGTCAAGGATCACTTGACCGCTGAATGTGTAATCATCTCTTACAACTTCACCCCGGAGGCTCACCGCTCCGGGGTTTTTCTTTTAGAGCACCCCGATCAGCCACAACAGGACTGCGGTCGCTACGATGTAGGGCGCCAGCGCCACCAGAATCGCCCACAGCAGACCGACCAGCATAATAGCGACGGCCACCCCTATTCCGGCAGCAGCGAACGTCACCTCAATCCACGTTCCGAGGATGTCACACACCTCGCCCCAGAGTGTGCGCGGCGGCTCGGGCCACTCGCGACGGTCAAATTCCCTCATGTCGCCCCTTTGAACACATCCCGGCGGATGTGTGCCTGTTTTTCGATTTCCTACCCATGTCGGCGCACACATGGGCGCCGCCTACCCACGTGGCGCTACCGTCAACGCACGCTCGACATCCCACCCCGCCTTCAAGCGCTCCCGAACAGTCTCCCTCCTAATGCCGAACTCGCGCGCCCACACCGAAAGCGGCTGAGTGCGCCCGGCATAGGTCAAAAGCCGGTTTGATCTGGTGTTTTGGTTCTGCTCGGCATCCGTCGCCCATCGGCAATTTCCGGGCTCGTAGTTGCCATCATTCTCGATGCGATCGATCGAGTGATCAGCGCTCGGGCGCGGCCCCATGTCGGCCAGGAAATTCTCAAACGTCTGCCAGCGTTTGCAGACCTCGATGCCGCGACCGCCATAGCGCGGGTAGGCCTCGCATCGTGGGTTTTCGCAACGGGTCAACATGCCAGTCCAAATCTTGAACTCGGGAGTATCTGTCCTGCCATGAATGCGATTGCGCTTCCCCGCCGCGACACGACGGCACCCGCATGAACTTGTATGACCATGCCGAAGGTTGGACCCGGACGCCATCGTGGTTTGCCCGCACGCACAAAGACATTCCCACAGCAGATGTTCACCTTGTCGTTGCCGGGCCAGCCGAACAACCGTGAGGTCACCAAAAACTTTTCCAGCTAGATCAATACGTCTCACGCAACCCTCACTCGGCTGTCCGCATCACGAAAGGCGATTGCTACATAGCGATCGTGGCGCCGCTGCCACCGATCACGCTCCATCGGTGGCGCTTCGCGAAGACGCTTGGCATCGATGTCATGGATCTCCCTGCACCGATCCATTTCGCCTTGCGTGGCCGGCGCGCGACCGTGCTGGCGGCAGAAATCCCAGAACGCAACAGCCCACCCCTTCCTCGCCGCTAGCCGCCCCTGCTCTGTCCGCATCAGGAGATCCGTCCGGGCGCACTGCTCGCGCGCCTCGCGGTCCACATCGTCGTAGGCGTCGGCCAGGTGCTCGCAGGCGTCGAGGATCGCGACGACGCCGGCGGCGCGGGCCATGTCGCCCGAGTAGCCCGTGAGCCGCGAGCCCCACTCAGATATAGTCAGGCAGCGCTCGCTGCCCAGCTTGGGCGCCTCGATCACAAAATTCCAGAGCGTCGACCGGAACCGCCGCGCGAGCCTCTTGCGCACGGCGAAGAGATCGCGCCCGGCCAGTTCTTGCACCTCCGTAATCGCCAGCCGCTTTGATGGATCTGCCGAGCCGCCCACTGCCGTGGGGTCGGCCACGCGGCTCGCGGGCTGGCTCGCCTCATAGGCGTCTCGCAGCCGGCACGCAGCCTGATACTGCCTCCCGGTGAGCTTGTCCCGCAGAGCCTCGAGTTCCCACTCGAATTTGTACGCCTTCGGTTGATCGGGCAGGATCTCGATTTCGCGCGGCGGACGAACAGCGTGCGCGACGCGCTCCGGGGTAGGCCCGGAGGACACCGCCTTCTTGCGCATGGCGTTCTCGATCGCGCGCAGAGCATCCGTGTTGCGCCGCGCGAGATCGATCGCCTCGCCGTTGGTGCTCGGGATCGTTTCCAGGTCGATCCCCAAGCGGGCGAGCGCGCGGTACATCTGCCGCATCGCAGCCGTCGCGCGCCGGCTCGCCCGCTGTTCGTGATCCGCCATTATGCCCCCTCAAGCACCCGCGACACCTCGGTCACGGGAACGTTTAAACGCTGCGCGATCGTCCACGGAGATACCGCCTGCCGGTGCATCGCGCGGATTTTCTCATCCGGCACGATATCGAGATCTCCGCTCCGGCTGAATTTCGGCGAGGCGTCCTCTCCAGCCGCGTAGGCGCGCGCCAGACGGGCGATCTCGAAATAGGTCTCGTAGTCCTTGGCCGACGACAAAACCCGCTCGTTGACCACACGCGCGGCGCGGATCACCGTCGTTTCGTCTCGCTGAAATGCGCGCCCGACCGCAATGTGCGACTGCTCCGTAAGCTGACGCGCAACTGCCATGGCCATCTGGCGCGGCTCGGCATACCGGCGATGGCGGTCCCGCATTTCGAGATCGTTGCTGGACACGCCATAGACAGCGCAAGTCGCGCGCTTCACGTGGTTGATCAGGACCCTCGTCATCCGCTTTCCCCTCAAAAACAGACGCTCACTCGGCCGCGATTGCGGCCTTGATCTTATCCCGGCGCTGCCGGATGTACCGACCGAGCTTCGCCAGTCGCGCACTCTGAAATTCGAGCTTGCCGCTCTCGGCCACAGCCAGATCGCGATCGAACGCCTGGGCATTGGCGCGCAGCGTCGCGGCCTCAGCTGGGCTCGGCAAGCGGGCATGGGCATAGGCGAATGCGTAGAGCTGCCCGTGCCAGCCGGCCTTCGCAGCGTCCTCACCGATCTGGGTGCGCATCAGGTCGAGCGCCAGCCGGTGGCGTGACGGATCGAACCCTGACGGCTGGCGGCTGCCCGCCAGCAATGGCATCGATCTGATCGCGAGGTTTCGCTTCGCGTCCTCGCAAACCTGGATAGCCTCTTTCGGCGTCGGAAAAAACGCGCCGTCCTTTTTGCGATCACGGGTGCGGATGATGGTATCCGCCGCCTTTGCGAGCACGACAGGCTCGTAGTGCCCAAGCAGGCGCACCCACGATCCAACCCATGCGCCCTTCTCGGAAGCATCGCCAAATTTCGGGGTCGGAAAATGCAGGCCGACAACCTCGATAAACTGTCCCACAGGGTCCATCATCAACGCTCCCACGAAATGCCCATGCGCTCACGCGCCTCGGCCGCCATGCGCGAAGTTTCTTCGATGCGGCTCTCTCCCGGCGCCGACGTGCGGCCAGAATTGCGCTTCACAGCGGCGGCGTACCGACGATCGCGATCGAGGCGATCGCGCGCGATGCTTGCGAGCTTGCGCTCGACCTGGAGTTTTAGCCCCGCATTGCCACTCCGCTGCAGCGACCCGGCAGCCTCGATCAGCGCAAGGTCAAGCGCGGCCTCATCCCCTCCAAATCGGTCGAGCCAGAACACGCGCGTGCCATTCGCAAGCGCTAGTTTTCCGTGCACAAATGCGATGTCTGCATCGTCCGCGCCGAAGGCGTTGCGCCAGTTAGAAACGGGCTGGACGTTCGAGGGGGTAGGGGGAGATTCTTCCCTAGAAATAACTACTTCCGAAGGAAGTTCTAAATACGCGGGCGCGAGCGCGCGAGACGCGCAAACCGGGGTTTTTTCAACCCCCGTTTCCGTTACTTCCACCCCCCTTTTAGGTGGGACAACCGGGGTTTTTCTCACCCCCGTTTCAGTCGCGGCAACCGGGGTTTTTTCAACCCCCGTTTCAGCAACGGAAGAGGGGTTGAATTTACCGGGGTCTCGCGCGGAAAGGTCGGTGAATTCAACGGGGGTTTTATTGATGGCGGGCGTCACAACGATGCCATGCCCCCGACCGCCCTTCGCGTTTTCGATCAGCACCCAGCCGTCATCACGCAAGAGGCGCTTCCATCGGTTGAACGTCTGATCTGCCTTCCCTTGGCTATCCATGCCGCTCAAGCGGGCCAAGTCGTCGTTTCCGGTCACCCGGAAGGCAACGGAGTAGACGGCCAGCGCGCGCGCCTGATAAGGCACGCGCGCTTGCGACATGCGGAACAGCCATTCAGCGAAGCTGATGCGAAGAGAACTCACAATAGCTCCCCCCACGCATCGGCAAAGCTCCGAACGGGGCCGACGAAATCTCGATCGCACTTCCGGCTGTTGCAGCGGCGACATGCGAGAGTGACGTTGCGGGCCGAGTAGTCCCCTCCCATCGCCTGCGGAACTATACGGTCAACGGTCGGATCGTCAGCCAAGCCGCCGCAATATTGGCACCGGTCCCAATAGACACACCTCAGCAAAAGCAAAAGGTCGTCAGGTGCGCGCTTGCGAAGCTTTTTCCTCAAGCCCTCACGGCGGGAGCGCTTCAACGGCTGAAGGAAGAAAGAGATGCGCCGCGCGGCAGGGCACGAGGTTGTCGATGTCGTGCAAACGCAGCGACGCTGCTTCGGTGGAACGCCTCCTATGCGCGCAAGTTTTTCGCTCATGCCACGCCCCAGAATTCATAGGCGTTGATCAGCACGACCTCGTACGCGTGCAGACAGCCGCCCTCTCGACGGAGGGACACATGTTCGTGCTCAGCGATGTTGAGGATGACGGCCCAGCCCGGGAACGGAACGCGGCCGAAACCGGCGCGCATGTGGGCCTCGAACCACGTCGGGTCCGGGGTTATGCAGGAGTTTTCAACATGGCGCACCTTGTTCGTGCGCGGTCTGTTCTGTATAGTCGTCGTCACGCTGAAACCCCCTTTCAGCAATCTACGTCCCTCTCGCTACCAACGAGATCGACGGCTCCCGTACAAAAGCCCCCTGCTACCAACAGGGGGCTTTCGCTTTATGCAGCGAGCAACATCGGCTCGATTTCGGAAATTTCGTCTTCGTCGATCGCCTGAGCCGGCACGAGCGTGATGAACGTGGGGCGCTTGCCTTCCGTCGCGCGGAGATCGCGCTGCTCGCGCTCGCACCCCAGCGCGCACAACATCTGCGAGAACGTCTTGTCGGCGATGATCGGCCATGCGCGGCGCGCGGCAAACACGCGGTAATAGCTCGCGATGTGCGAGAACCGGATGGATGCTCCCGCACCGTGATACTCCACAAGCTCGGCCAGCACTTCCGCGACCGCCGCCTCGGGCGATTTCATCTCAGGCAACTCGGGCCACGGCAGATCATCGCTGACCTCGGTGACGGCAACGGTTTCCATCGGTGCCAGCGGCGGCATGGCCAGCTCCGGCATCGGTGGCAACGGTGGCATGACGGGCTCGACATCGTTGCTCGGCGCCATGTCCCGAGAGCGGAACAACAGTGGCGCCACCAATCCGAGTATCAATCCGGCCTTCAACATCGTGCCCCCGCATTCGCGGCTAAAAGGGGCCGCCTCCGTTGCCAGAGACGGCCCAAGTCTAGGGAGGAAACGCCCAAGGAGGGCTGCCGTGGCCAGGCGGTCACAGCGCGAGACGAAGGGACGGCAAGGAGCTGCTAGATCCTCGGTCGCTGCCCAGGCGACAAATCCCTTCGTCTGGCGACGGGGCCGGCACGCGGGACGCTACGCTTACGATTAGTCGGGCTTGGCAACTCCGGAGTGCCCACTCCGGTACTCGGCCATGTAGGCCCGCAACTTTTCTGCGGTCTCCGCAATCACTCGCCCACCGTTTCTGAGACGTTTGGGCAGCTTCCCGTCGTTAACCGCCTTCCGACAAAGCGTCGAAGCGGCTATTCCCTCCAGGGAACTGAAGGTTTCGATGTCCTTTAGGAGCTTTTGTGCAGCCGACATGACGCACAGCCTAATGGGCAATTGCCCATCAGTCAATGGGCAACTGCACACGTGCGCGTCTTGACAGCGATGGGCATTATCCCCAGCATGACCGACACCACTTGGCGCGACCGGCTTCGTGCTGTCCTCGACGGACCCCCGAAGCTCGACATGAAAGCTATTTCTTTGAGGGCGGGACTGGGGGCCACCTTCGTGCCCGCTATTTTGGAAAGAGGCAGACAGCCT
>CAYPGJ010000037.1:0-22414 GCA_964410465.1 uncultured Phycisphaeraceae bacterium
CTTCTCCGGCCCACGCGGCCAGCGCGCGGAGGCCCTCGCCAAGCGGCGTCGTCGCGCGGAAGCCCAGCCGGCGCGCGCCCTGCTCGGGGTCGGCGCCCGAACGCACAATGTCCCCGGGTCTCGCCGCGCCGTGCTCCGGCGCCAGCCCCTCGCGACCCCACGCGCGAGCCATCTCCTCGGCCAGCGCGCGGATCTCGGTGCTCCGACCCGACCCGATGTTGATCGCTTCCCCCGCGAACGGCTCGGGAGCGCCCGCGGCCAGCAGCATCGCGCGCACCACGTCCCCGACGTACACGAAGTCCCGCGTCTGCGCGCCGTCCCCGTAGATGACCGGAGGGCGTCCCGCCGCAAGCCGCGACGCGAACGCGGCCACCACCGCGCTCTCCTCGCTCTCGCCGCTCTGACGCGGGCCGTACACGTTGAACAGACGCAGACTCACGCCGTCGATGCCCAGCGAACGCGCCCACGCGCCGACGATGAGCTCTCCCGCGGCCTTGCTCGCCGCGTACGGCGAGATCGGCGCGAGCGCCGCGTCCTCACGCACGCGCTCCCCCCCCGCGTCCCCGTACACCGCGCACGACGAGGCGAGCACGACGCGCTTCGCGCCCGCGGCCCGCGCCGCCTGGCACACCTCCACCGTCCCCCGAACGTTCACGTCGATGGTCCGCTCGGGACGCTCCATCGACTCGCCCACCGAGGCCACCGCCGCCAGGTGGAACACGATCCCCGCTCGCTCCATCGCGTCATCGAGCGACCGCGCATCGAGCACCGACGCGTGCACGAACCGTGCGCGCGGCGCGTGAGACTCCACGATCGTGGCCGCGCGATCCCCGTCCCCCGAGGAAAGATCGTCCACGATGCACACGTTCATCCCCAGCGACAGCAAGCCCTCCGCCAGGTGGCCCCCGATGAACCCGGCCCCGCCCGTGATCACCGCGCGCCGACCGTCGAGCGCCGACCGGAGCCGCGTGAGCGCGGCCTGATCCAGTCCCGGCATCGTCGGTTGGGAACTCATCGGGCGATCCGGATTCTACCGGTCGGGAACCCGAATCCAATCACGCGCGTCGAGGGGTGGGGTCAAACGGCGGCCGGACCTTCACCTCGGGCTCCTCTTCGCCCTCCTCCGCTTCTGCCTCGGCCTCTTCCTCTTCCTCTTCCTCTTCCTCTTCTTCCTCCTCCTCATCCTCCTCGTACGAGTCCTCGGCGTCCTCTTCCTCTTCCTCTTCCTCTTCTTCGTCCTCGTCGTCCTCGTACTCCTCCTCTTCCTCCTCGTCATCCCCCTCTTCCGCTTCCTCCTCGTCCTCTTCCTCGGAGTCCTCCGCGTCCTCGAACTCCTCCTCCTCCTCTTCCTCCTCCAGCTCCTCGTCCTCGTCGACGGTGGCGGACGCGGGGGCGCGTGCCCCGGCGCCGCTCGCCGGCTCGTCCTCGAAGAGAGAGCCGGTCGAAGCGCCCTCGCCGGGGGCAGACCCGACGCCCGCGGCCGCGTCCGCCGCGGCCTGCGCCTTCATCGCGTCCCACTCCTCCTGCGAGATGAGCACCTCACGCGCCACCGAGCCCTTGTGCTCCCCGATGATCCCCGCCATCCCCATCAGCTCGATCAGCCGGCTCGAGCGCGTGTACCCGATCGCCAGCCGACGCTGCAACAGCGACACCGACCCGCGACCAGACTCGATGATGATCTCCACCGCCTTGTCGAACAGCGGGTCCTCTTCCGCAGCCTCCCGGAAGTTCTTCTCGGCCTCCGCCTCCGCGCTCCCGGGCCCGATCTGCACCAGCGAACGCTCGAACGTCGGCGTCGAGACCTCCTTCATGAACCGCATCACCTTGCGAATCTCGCGGTCCTCCACCAGCGTCCCCTGCGACCGCACGAGCTTGGACGAGCGCGGCGAGAGGAACAGCATGTCGCCCTGCCCAAGCAGCAGCTCGCCACCCTTCTGATCCATCACGATGCGCGAGTCCATCCCGCTGGCGACCTTGAAGCACAGCCGCGCCGGCATGTTCGACTTGATCAGGCCCGTCACCACGTTCGCCTGCGGACGCTGCGTCGCCAGGATCAGGTGGATCCCCACCGCGCGAGCCTTCTGCGCGATCCGCACGATCGAGTGCTCCACCTCCTTGTTCGTGATCATCAGGTCCGCCAGCTCGTCGATCACGAACACCATCCGAGGAAGCTTCCGCGGCACGCGAGCCGCCTCCTCGTCCGTCGTGATCCCCAGCCGCTCCTTGATCTCCTCCCACTCGATCGCGTTGTACGCGTCGATGTCGCGGCATCCCACCTCCGCCAGCAGCTCGTACCGCTCGTCCATCTTCGTCACCGCCCACTCCAGAATCGCCGCCGCCTTCCCCATCTCCGTCACCACCGGGCACATCAGGTGCGGCACGTCCCGGAACTGGCTCATCTCCACCATCTTCGGGTCCACCAGCACCAGCTTCAGATCGCTCGGCTTCTTCGTGTACAGGAACCCCACGATGATCGCGTTCATCGCCACCGACTTGCCGGAGCCCGTCGTCCCCGCGATCAGCATGTGCGGCATCTCCGCCAGGTCGTACACCAGCGGCTCCCCCGACGCGTCCTTGCCCAGGAACAGCGGCAATCGCATCGACGCCGCCTTGTCGCACGACGTCATCAGCTCCTTGATCCGAACCTTCTCCTTCTGCAGGTTCGGCGCCTCCACCCCCACCGTGTCCCGACCCTCCGTGTTCGGAACGATCCGCACGTTCACCACCTTGAGCGCCCGCGCAAGGTCCGACGCGATCGCGTTCAACGCCGCCACCTTCGTGCCGGGCGCCAGTCGAACCTCGTACAGCGTGATCACAGGACCCGAGTCGATCCCCACCACCTCCCCGTCGATCCGGTACGTCCGCAGCGCCTCCTCCAGCGCCTTGGCCTGCTCCCGGACGTGCCCCTCCATCCGCTCG
Source organism: uncultured Phycisphaeraceae bacterium (assembly GCA_964410465.1). Lineage (GTDB taxonomy): Bacteria > Planctomycetota > Phycisphaerae > Phycisphaerales > UBA1924 > CAYPGJ01. The sequence continues at coordinate 2,920 of CAYPGJ010000037.1, forward strand.
TTGTAGTTCTCCTCCGGGTCCTCCAGAAGATCGAGCGGCGGGAACTTGTACCCCGTCATCTCCGGGTCCGCGTTCAACGCCTGGATCGAGTCGAGATCCTCCTGCGTCGCGGCCCGCCTCGTCTCCGCCGCGAAACGAACCGGGAGCTTCGCGATCTTCGCCCGCAACGCCTCCGGGTCGAACACCTGCGGAGCCCCAGGGACCGCGTCTTCCTCCTCCTCTTCTTCCTCTTCCTCTTCCTCCTCGTCTTCGTCCTCGTCCTCGTCCATCAGCTCCTCGTCGTACTCCTCCTCGTCTTCCTCTTCCTCCTCGTCCTCGGCTTCCACCACGACCGGCTTGGCCGCCTTCGCGCCGCGCTTCGACTCCACGATCCGCTTGTCGTCGTCGAGATCGTTGGCCCGCACCTTCGCGCGACGACCCTCGCTCCGCGAACGGAGCGCCCGCGCCGGCCACGTGCACACCGCCACGATCCACGCCCACAGGCCCTTCGCCGCACGCGCCGGCAACGCCACCGCCAGCGCCCGAGGCACGAACCCGAGCCACCGATCGAACGCCACCATCACCCCCACCGCGCCGATCAGACCCAGCGCGATCGCCGTCCCCAACCCCCCGAACCGACCGCTCAGCGCGTCCACCCCGGCGATCGCCAGCAGTCCGCCCGCCCCCTCAGGCGCCGTGCTCCACGCCGGCGCGAGCAACGCGTGGAACCCGGACACGGCCAGGGCGACCATCACGCACCCCACCGCGCGCAGCGACCCCTGCCCGATGGACTGACCAGACGCCGCCACCGCGAGGAACGCCCCGCCCGAAGCGATCAGCGCCCACGCACCCGATCCCAGGATCAGGAACAACGCGTGCGCGATCCACGCTCCCACCGGCCCGCACCAGTTCGACAGGCCGCCCGACCCCATCACCCCGGCATGCCCGGGGGGGTCCAACGGGCTGTACGACGCCATCGCCGCGAGCACGAACGCCCACCCTGCCGCGACCGCCAGCCAGGCCAATCGTCCCCAGAAACGATCGGCTCCCTCGCCTCCGCGCGCAACCACACTCTTCGATCTACCCATGCCAGCGTTATCGGCTCGCCCCCGCGACGCGCAACAATCGCGCGACCCCCCACCCACCACTTCTCACACGCTCATACCGTGCAGCGCCGGCACACCTCGAGCAGCCGCCGCACCTCCCCGGCCGCGTCCGACAGCGTCGCCGTCCCCTCCAGCGCCCGCATGGTCAGCGTCGCGGCCTCGGTCAGGACGGGGAACCCGTACGACGCGCCGCTCCCCTTGATCTCCGAGCACAGCCGACGCACCGAGTCCGTGTCGTTCCGACGCAGCGCCGAGGTGATCTCGTCCGCCATCCGGTCGAGATCGCGCACGAACGAATGGAGCAGGTCCCGCATGGTGTCGTCCTGCTTCTTATGACTGAGGATCGCCCCGGCCCCCACGGCCAGCCCGCCCCGCAGCACAAGAAACTCGCCCAACGCCCGCAGCAGCGTGTCCAGCGTCAGCGGCTTGTAGACCATGGCCGACGCACCCGCGTCGCGCGATCGTCTCGCCGTCTCCGACGTCTCATCGGCCGTGATCATCACCACCGGCGTCATGATCTGGCCCTCGCGCAGCCGTTCCAGCACCTCCGCGCCGGACTCGCTCTTGAGGTGGTAGTCGAGAAGGATGAGGTCGAACCCCTGCCCGGCCGTCTCCAGCGCCAGCTCCGCGTCCTCCAGGAACTCGAGATGCACCTCGGTTTCCTTCAGCAGGTGCGAGATCAGACGCTGGTCCGCGCGACTGTCCTCGATCACCAGCACGCGTCCCTGCACCGTCGAAGGATCAACGCGCTCCAGCAGGAACGACTCCTCCGTGTCGCCGAGCGAGATGTAATCGCGCGGCTCGATCTGCTTGTCGAACTGCACCCCCAGATCGTGGACGTGCTTCCCCAGATGCCGACACCGGACCACCTTCCCGTGGATGTGCTCGATCTCGTGCGTCAGACGCTCCAGGTGCACCACGATCTTCGCGCCCGTGTACACGAACCCGCCGTGCAGCAGCGACATCCCCCCCGCCGAGATCGTCCTCGGCGCCACCACGCAACGCACCGACGTCCCCCCGGGATGGTGGATCGTCGCCTCCGCGTGCCGGTTCTTGATCACCCAGCGACGCCACCGACGCTTCGTCGACGGCCCACCGCTCTTTTCCGCCGCGTCCAGAAGCTCGTGCAGCTTCGCCAGCGCAGCCGACGGCAGACGCAGCGAATCCACGGCCTCTTGGGCGATTTCGCGCCGTGGCTTGGAAGACGATGGCTCCACGAATCAACTTTCGGCACACCCCGGCCCGGACTGAATCCCTCGGCCACTAAACGCCAGTCGAGCCGAATCCCCCCACGCCTCTGATCCTGGGGCTACCGCCGCCCGAGGGGGTTCCCGACCCCGCCCGCGATTCTGGGACCGCGCCCGCAGGCTTCGACCCCGCCCCCGCTCCAGGCGTCGGCGGCGGGAACGGACGCATCTCCACCCCGCTCCCCAACCGGCTGCCCAGACCCAAGCCCACCGGTCCGTCCAGATCCTCAACCTCGCTCACGCACGCCTGCGCCACCGGCGCGATCACCATCTGCGCCACCCGCATCCCGGGCTCCACCACGAACGCCTCGCGGCCGTGATTGATCAGCGGCACACTCACCTCGCCCCGGTAGTCCGCGTCGATCGTCCCCGGCGCGTTCGGAAGCGTGATCCCGTGCCGGCTCGCCAGCCCCGAACGCGGACGAACCTGCGCCTCATACCCCACCGGCAACGCCATCGCGAACCCGCAAGGCACCAGCGCGATCTGCCCGGGCTCGATCCGCACCGACTGCTCCGGACACGCCGCAAGATCCATCCCGGCCGCGTGCGCCGTCTGGTACGCCGGGAGCATCGCCCCCTCCCGCAACCGCTTGAACCGCACCGTGACCCGAATGCCGCCGGTCATCTCTGGCCCCACGATCCCCCCGCAACGATCTCCTCGCCGGCGCCCGCCGACGTCGTCGTAAACGTTTCCACGCGCTCCGCCGCGCGATCCAACGCCTCGATCATCCGCTTCGTCGACGCGATCGCGTTCTCCATCGCCGACCGACCCGTCACCGCCTTGTACGCGTCCGCGTCCGGCGCCCTCGCGCCATCCCCAGGCGCCATCGTCGTCTCGAGGGACCGCAGCAGCGCCTCCGCGCGCTCCCGCGCGCGCCGCGTCGCTTCCATCAATCGCTCATGACTGTCGTGGTTCATGGCTGAGGTCTTTCCGGGCCGAAGGGCCTCCCTTGAGTCCCTCTCCCCCCCTACATGCCCTCTCCGACCAACAACAAGTCTACCCCTCCCATCCCCTCTCGTCTCTTTCCATCTTCCTCATCACTCCCCGAAAGAAGGGCATTTCCCGATCCCCCAGCCCCCATCCAGTGGAAAACCTGTCGACAAACCACCCGATCACGCCGCCGCGATCGCACCTCGGCTCGGCTCGCGCTCCCCCCCGACCCCAGGCGACCACGCCCGGATCAGCCGAACCACCTCGTCCTGGTCCACCGCCCACCGCACCCGCGACAGCTCCTCGATCATCTTCGACACGTCCACGCCACCCGCCCCCTGCGACGCCCACGCGCGCACTCCCTCCGCCGCCGTCGGACGAAGCTCCTCGCTCGCGTGCGCCAGCTCCTCGTGCAGCTTCTCGCCCGGACGCGCGCCCGTGAACACGATCTCCAGCGACCCCTCCGACCGCTCGCTCGCCCCCGTCAACGCCGTCCGGAACCCCGACAGCGTCACCTCCAGCCCGAGCTGCCGAACAAATCGCTCAGCCATCTCGATGATCCGCACCGGCTCCCCCATGTCCAGCACGAACACGTCCGCGCCCCCGGCCTCCGCCTCCGTCAGCGACCCCGCCTGGATCACCAACGCCGCCGCCTCCGGGATCGTCATGAAATACCGCGTCATCTCCGGGTGCGTCACCGTGATCGGTCCGCCCTCCTGCGCCTGCGCCGACCAGATCGGGATCACCGAGCACGCCGACCCCAGCACGTTCCCGAACCGAACGATCGAGAACCGCGTCCCGCCCGCGCCGTTCCGCCCCGCCACGTACTGCTCCGCGAACCGCTTCGTCGCGCCCATCACGTTCCGCGGGTTCACCGCCTTGTCCGTCGAGATCATCACAAACCGCTCCGCCCCGCACGCCAGCGACGCGTCCGCGATCGACTTCGTCCCGAACACGTTGTTGTTCACCGCGTGCGAAGGGTGATCCTCCATCACCGTCACGTGCTTGTGCGCCGCCGCGTGGAACACCACGTCCGGACGCAACCGCTCCAGCCACCCGCGCGTCCGCTCCTCCTCCACCACGTCGTGCAACATCGCCCGCCGCGACACCCCCGGGTGCCGCTCCGACAGCTGCCGATCGATCTCGAACAGCGCGTTCTCCGCCCGCTCCATCAGATACAGCTCCGACGGGCCGTACGACGCCACCGCCTTCGCCAGCTCCGATCCGATCGACCCCCCCGCGCCCGTGATCAGCACCCGCTTGCCCTTCAACGCGCGCTGCGCACGCGTCCGAGCCGACGAATCCAACGCCCTCGGCGCCCGACCGATCAGCCCCTGCGCATCCAGCGACGGGCCCAGCGCCACCTTCGCACCCCGACCCGTCACCAGGTCCTCCGCCGTCGGCAACCACTGCCCCCGAACCCCAGCCTGCCCCAGACCCGCGCCCACCGTCTCCCGCGCACGCCGGTGCTCCACACCAAGACTCACCACCGCGCACGTCGCGGCCGCGCGTCGCGCCGCGTTCGCCACCCCGGACGGCGTCGTCGCCTCATCCACCTCATACCGCCCGACGATCCGATCACCCAGCCCCCCCGCGCGCAACCACGACTCCACGCCGCCCGCGCTCCGTGCCGTCCCCACCACCAGCACCCGTTCACCCTCAAATCCACGCATCTGTCCGCCCTCCAGCGACGACCACAGCCCACGCGCGCAGCGCGAACCCAACACCCTTATCGGTCCGTCCCCCCTCCGCCCTGCGTTCACCCACGCCTTTTTCGCCCCCTCCCGTAGAATCACCCCGCAATGCCCACCGACCACCATGCGAACACGTTCTACGTCTCCACCCCCATCTATTACGTCAACGACAAGCCGCACATCGGACACTGCTACACCACCCTCCTCGCGGACGCCGCCGCACGCTATCAACGCCTCCTCGCCCGCGACGTCTTCTTCCTCACCGGAACCGACGAGCACGCCGACCGCGTCGTCACCACCGGCGCCGAGCACGCCTGCACCCCCATCCAATGGGCCGACCGCAACGCCGCCGAGTTCCAACGCGCCTTCTCCCTCTTCCAATTCTCCAACGACGACTTCGTCCGCACCACCCAAGACCGCCACACCTCGAAAGTGCGCGAGTTCATCCGCAAGCTCCAGTCCAAGGGCGACATCTACCTGGGCGACTACGAGGGCTGGTACGACGCTTCCCAGGACGAGTACCTCACAGAAACCACCGCGCGCGAAGCCAACTTCCTCTCGCCCGTCTCCGGCAAGCCCCTCGTCCGAAAGCGTGAGCGAAACTACTTCTTCAAGCTCTCCGCGTACCAGGACCGCCTCCTCAAGCACATCGAAGCAAACCCCACATTCATCCGACCCGACGCCCGACGCAACGAGGTCTTGGGCCGCATCCGCCAGGGCCTCCAGGACGTCCCCGTCTCCCGCGCCGTCGACCCCGACGACCCCGCCTCCCAGTGGGGCATCCGCATGCCCGACGACGACCACCACCGCGTCTACGTCTGGATCGACGCCCTCTTCAACTACCTCTCCGTCGTCGACACGCCCCAACGACGCAAGTTCTGGCCCTGCGACGCACACCTCATCGGCAAGGACATCCTCTGGTTCCACGCCGTCATCTGGCCCGCCATGCTCATGTCCCTCGGCGAGCCACTCCCCGCCTCCATCGTCGCGCACTCCTGGTGGGTCCGCGAAGGCCGCAAGATGTCCAAGTCGCTCGGCAACTTCCTCGACCTGCCCACGCTCCTCGCCTACGCCGACACCTACTCCCTCGACGCGCTCCGCTGGTTCCTGCTCACCCAAGGCCCCCAGGGCGCCACCGACGCCGACTTCGCGCACGCGCGATTCATCGAATCCACCAACGCCGACCTCGCCAACGCCATCGGCAACGCCGGCTCACGCGTCGCCAACATGATCGACAAGTACTTCGATGCCAAGGCCCCCGACCCACGCGCCGTGACCTCCTTCTGCGATCACGACTGGCCCGCCCTCGCCCAGGCCGCCGTCGACAACTCCCTCGCGCGCCTGCGCGAGTTCGACCTCTCCGGCGCCTTCCAGGCCGCGCTCGCGCTCGTCCGCCGCGTCGACGGATACATCAACGCCACCGAGCCCTTCAAGCTCGCCAAAGACCCCGCGCGTCGAGAAGACCTCGCCGTCATCCTCTACCACTGCGCCCAAGCCCTCCGCATCGCCGCCACCCTCCTCCTCCCCGCCATGCCCGACAAGATGAGCACCCTCCTCCGCCGATACGCCGCCGACCCCCAAGACTCCTTCGACAACCTCACCCGCTGGGGCTCGCTCACGCCCGGCGCGCACATCGACAAGGGAGAGCCGCTCTTCCCACGCGCCGACCCCGACGCGCCGCCCCCATCCCCCAGTGCTCCCGACCCCACCCCGCCCCTCGCATGATCACCCTCCGACGCTATCGCGACTCCGTCGCCGCCCACTGCGCCGCCGACGCCCTCCGCAACGCCGGCATCCCCGCCGAGGTCGTCGGCGAGCACTCCTTCCACACGCTCCCCGTCCACACCTACGGCTTCGCCTCCCTCCACCTCGTCATCCCCTCCGAAGACGACCGCGAACGCGCCGAGCACGTGCTCTCCACGCTCACCGACGAGGCCAACCCCCTCGAGGCGCTCCCCGAGCCCGACCTCTCCCGCCTCGCGCCACAGCACCGCAAGATCGCCTGCCCCTCCTGCGCCGCCGACTTCACCATCCGCCAGGGGCTCGACCGTTGCCCCTCCTGCGCCGCCCCCATCGACCCCCTCGCGCTCGTCGCCGACGCCTTCGGCCCCGAAGCCCTCACGCCCTGCTACGACGACTCGATCGTCGCTTGCCCCTCCTGCGCCGCGCCCCTCTCACAAGCCACACCGCGCGGGCGATGCCCTTCCTGCGGCCGCGCATACGATCTCACCCGCGCGCCCAACCGGACACAACCATGACGCAGCGCAAACCAGAGCACCCACAGGCCACCAAGGAAGCGCTCTCCATCCTGCGCCGATACCGCGCCGGCTCCCTCGTCGCCTCCGACGCCGCCACCGCCGTCCGCTTCGTCCTCGACCCCCAGTCCGGCCGCGTCCTCCTCCCCGTCCCGCGCGAAGTCGAGGACGCCGAGCAGTTCGTCCTCTTCCTCCCCGACGAGTCCGACGTCGCCCTCCAGCTCCTCCTCTTCCCAGCCAAGGAAACCCCCACCGAAGCCATGACCGACCGCTGGCGCATCTACCACCTCAACCCCCCCTCCATCGAGTCCGGCGACTACGACCCCGTCTGGCGACTCTTCGTCATCGACACCGCACGCCTCAAGAGCGCCGTCATCGACGGCGAGTTCCTCACCATCCCGAACCCGCTCGCCGCCATCGAGCCCGCCGTCTGCAAGTCCCTCAACGCCGACAAGCCCCGCCTCGCGCAGCTCTGCCGCTCCGAGGCCGGATTCGCCGTCGAAGCGCCCGTCTGCGTCGGCATCGACCCCGAAGGCCTCCACATCCGAACACGCACCGCCGTCGAACGCATCCCCTTCGGCGCCCCGCTCAAAACCCCCGAAGCCGCGCGCGAGCACGTCGACGCCATGCTCGCACGAACCGTGTCGTGAACGCGCACTTCCGAGACGCACACCTCCACCTCTACGCCCACGGCGAACAGGTGACCTGCGTGCCGCTCGCCGACTGCGCATCCCTCGACGAGTGTCTCCAACGACTCGCACGCCGCGCCGAGCAACTCCCCCCCGCCGAATGGGTCCGCGCCGCCGGCGCGCGCGTCGAAGCATGGCCCGAGCGCCGCTTCCCCACCGCGCGTGAGATCGACAAGGCCGTGGGCAACCGCCCGGCCTTCGTCCGCTCCTTCGACCTCCACGCCTGCGCACTCTCCTCCGAACTCCTCGCGCGCACCGGAATCAACCGCGACACGCCCGACCCGCAAGGCGGACGCATCCTCCGAGACGAGCAACGCCATCCCACCGGCGTCCTCCTCGAAGCCGCCGCCTTCCTCGTCCGACCCGCCATCCCCGCCCCCTCGCCCGACGAACGCAAGGAAACCGTCCGCGCGGCCCTCCGCGACCTCCTCTCCCACAACATCGTCGAAGCCCACGACATGCTCGCACAGCCCTGGCTCGGCCCCACCCTCGCGCAGCTCATCGACGAACGCGACCACGCCGCCTCCACCATCCGATTCCGCCTCTACGCGCCCCTCGACGATCTCGAACAATTCGCCGCAGACGCCCCAAACTGGCAACGCGACAACCTCACCCTCGACGGCGGAAAAATCTTCCTCGACGGCACGCTCAACTCCCGCACCGCCTACCTCCTCGAACCCTTCACCGACCCCCTCCCAAACCTTCCCCGCGGCGAGCGCCTCTTCACCGACGCCGCGCTCGACGCCGCCATCCGCCGCGCCGACTCACTCAACCTCCCACTCGCCATGCACGCCATCGGCGACGCCGCCGTGCGCTACGCCCTCGACGCCATCGAACGCACTTCCCCACGCACGCGAGCATTCCGCATCGAGCACGCCCAGTTCATCCACGAAGCCGACATCCCGCGCTTCCCACAGCTCAACGTCATCGCCTCCCCGCAGCCCTGCCACCTCCTCTGCGACGTCGAAGCCCTCCAACGGCTCACACCGCACCTCATCCATCGCGCCTTCCCCCTCCGCGACCTCCTCGACGCCGAGGCCGACGCGGGACACGCCCCCGGCGCCACCGTCTGGTTCGGCTCCGACACGCCCGTCGTGCCCCCCGCCCCGGCAGACAACCTCCAGGCCGCCATCCACCGCCGCCGCCACGACGCCCCACCCGCCCTCGCCCTCGCGCCCGAGCAAGCCATCACCACCGACCAGTTCCTCGCCTGCTCGCGCCCCGCGCGCTGATCTCGCGCACAATCCTCCCCATGCCCACCGTCGCCATCACACGCACCTACCCCGGCGAGCTCAGCGTCGCCCCCGCAAAGCTCGTCGTCGGCCCGCACGAAGGACTCCAGAAGCCCGCCGCCCTCGCCGACTTCGTCACGCAACACCGCCCCGACGTCCTCATCACCATGTACCACGACCGCGTCGACGCCGAGCTCCTCGACGCCGCGGGCCCGCAACTCAAGGGCGTTATCAACTTCGCCGTCGGCTTCAACAACATCGACACCGCCGAGTGCGCCCGACGCAACATCACCGTCTGCAACACCCCCGACGCCGTCACCGAAGGCACCGCCGACCTCGCACTCCTCCTCATCCTCGCCGCCGCGCGACAACTCATCCCAGCCGACCGATACGCACGCTCCCCCGACTATCCCCGCCACGGCTTCCTCGCCATGGACGACTTCCTCGGCGTCCACCTCACCGGCCAAACCCTCCTCATCGTCGGCGCCGGACGCATCGGCTACGCCACCGCTATCCGCACCCTCCCCTGGCACATGCGCATCCTCTACGTCGCACGCTCACGCCACCTCGACTTCGAACTCGCCCCCCTGGCCGCCACGCGCGTCGACCTCGACGAAGGACTCCAGCAGGCCGACGTCATCTCCATCCACACACCTCTCACTCCAGACACCAAGCACCTCATCAACGAACAACGGCTCCGCCTCCTCAAGCCCAACGCCATCCTCGTCAACACCGCACGCGGCCCCGTCGTCGACGAAGCCGCCCTCGCCCGCGCCCTCAAAGAGCGCCGACTCTTCGCCGCCGGCCTCGACGTCTACGAGCACGAGCCCGCCATCCACCCCGACATCCTCGCCAGCGAACACGTCGCGCTCACACCCCACATCGGCTCCTCCACGGACAAGTACCGGCGCATCATGACCGCCATGGTCGCCGACAACGCCCGCGCCATCCTCGAAGGACGCACGCCCCCCAACCTCCTCCGCGCCTGACGCCGCGCCGACGGTCCCGCGCACCCGCACGGCCGCCGCCCAACGCGCGGCTCATCGCCCCAGCCCCCCCCGTCGCGCCCTCAACCTTTCCTGCCTTCACACCCCCTCCCCCGCCCTTCACAACATTCCGTCAACAAACATCTTGAGCGCCCCCCGCCCCGCCGGTACGTTCAGTCCCGCACGGAGGAGAGGAGTCTCCCCGACATTTCGAGAACCCTTCCCGGGAATCAATCCGCGCGCGGCGCCCTCGCATACACGCCAGCGCTCAGGGGACCGACCCATGCACCGACTCGTCCGTTCCACCCCGCGCGCCATGACTCTCACGCTGCTTGCCGGCGCCGCCTCCGCCGCGCTCAGCCCCTCGGCCCCCGGTGCGCAGGTCGTGACGTCGTGGCTGACGCCCTCATCCGGATCATGGACTACCGCGTCCAACTGGTCCGCCGGCGCCCCCAACAACAACGTTCCTCCTGGCACGACGTATGACGTGCTCATCGACGCGATGGGCGGTCCGTACACCGTGACGCTCAACACCACGGCGACGGTCGACCGGCTCCGTCTCGATGCCGACGACGCCCTGCTCCTCATCAATTATGTCGGCAATGCCTCCGCGTTTCTGACGGTCATGACCGACAGCGTGATTGATCGCGGCGTCCTCGAAGTACGAGGAACGCTCAACGGCGCCGGCGACGTCACCATCAATTCACATCTCATCATGAACCGCGGCAACTTCGCGGGCACAGGCTCGCTCCACGTCAGCGCGGGCGCTACCACGACACTCGGACTAACGTCCGGCGGCATCGGCCTCAGTAGACCCTTCGTGAACGAAGGGCACGTCCAGTGGGCCGCGCCGAACTTTTCGACGCTCGCGATCGGCAGCGCGACGCACGTGAACGAAACCGGCGCCTCCTTCGTGGCCACGGGGCAAACGGATATACGGGGCGAGCGAAACGCACCTGCGAGATTCGACAACCGGGGCCTCTTCGCTCGAAACGGCATCGGCGAAACGGCGCTGTGGGAGGATGTGAGTTTCAACAACTCCGGCGTGCTGCGGGTCGAGAGCGGCGTCGCGTCGATCGGCAAGGGTGAGAGCAGCGGCGTCTTCGAGATTCTCGCCGGCGCAAAGCTCAACGTCCGAGATCAGCACACCTTCACGCCGAGCGCGACGTTCCTCGGCGGCGGCGAGATCGCCTTCAGCGCGGGCGCGTACACCTTCTCGACGGACGCCTTTCAATTGCTCGGAACGCTGACAGCGAGCGGCGCCGCCCTCAACCTGGTCGGGCCGGGCGCGCTCGTGATAGACACCCTCAAGATGGGCGGCGGGCTCACCGTCGGGGGCGACGTGATCACGTCGCTCCTGTCGCAAGGGCCGGGAGGCTCGTTCGAAAGCAGCATCGGCGGGAACCTCACCGCCGGACGTCTCACGGGCGACGTGCTGGGACACTGGATGACCGTGCACGGAGATGTCACGGTCACGGAATCGAACGTAATCAAGAACTCACGCATCAAGTTCGAGAAGGGGCTCAAGCTCCCGGGGGATTCGCTCGTCTCGATCCCGAGCGGTCTGCTGCTCCGGACCGGCATCCACGCGTTCAATGACGTCTCGATCTTCGAAGGGACGTACTGGACGGATGGAGAGACCAGGATCGCCAACTCGATGCTCGCGGACACGACCGTCATCGAGGGCATCACTCCCGAGTCGCGGATCGTGATCGCTCCGGAGGCGACGTTCACCCTCCAGTCCGCGAACGATCGATGCATCCTTCATCCGTCTGTCCAGAACGCCGGTGTTCTTCGATGGGCCAGCGGCGGCCTGAAGTTGGGACGAAGCACCAATCTCCCGTCGGTGATCGACAACCTTGCCGGCGCGTCAATCCTGTTCGAGTCGAGCGGTGTGCTGACGACGAGCGGCGTGACCTCGCGCGATCTCATCATCAATAACGCGGGCCTGTTCCAAAAAACGTCAAGCACATCGTCGTGGATCGGCGATGGCGTCACGGTGAACAATTCGGGGGAGATCGATGTCCGAGCGGGCACGCTCTCGATCGTCGGAAACACGGTCAACACGGGCCTGATCAAAATCGCCCCCGGCGCCACGCTCGAACTCGCCGGCTCCACGAGCGGACCGGACGCCACGATCATCAGCGCAGGAACCTTTCGAGTGCTCTCGGGTCAGCACGCCTTCGCACCAGGCCGCGCATCGTTCACCGGCGCACTCGCGGTGCAGGGCGGCTCTCTCACGCTCAACGACCATGTTGCGCTGACGAGCCTGTCCATCAGCGGCGGTCAGCTGACGCTGAACGCCGGCTTGTCACAGCCCCCGCGCCCGCTCGATATCGGCTGGGCCGCGCAGTTCTCGCTGTCCGGGCCCTCCACGCCATTCACCTCGGGCTCGATGACGACGGGCTCGCGCCTCACCGGCGCCTCAAACATCACCTTCACCGACAACTTCACCTGGACCGACGGCACGATGGATGGCGCCGGGCGCACCACACTCACCCCCGGAACCACGCTCACACTCACCAAGGGCACGCTCGGACGCGCCCTCGATATCGGCGGCACGCTCAACTGGCTCAGCAACGCGCAGTGGGCGTTCACTGCAGCCGCGCACCTTACGATCCTCGATGGTGCGACATTCAACACCACCGCCAACGCCAACACCGGCTCCACCTCCAACGGCTTCTTGACCAATCTCGGCGTGCTCAACCGTTCCGGCGCCGGAACCACGACAATCCGTGCGAACTTCGAGAACCGCGGCTCCGTCAACCTGCTCCAGGGAAACCTCGTACTCGCCGGCGGCGGCCAGCACTCTGGATCCTTCTCCGTTGCGTCCGGCGCCTTGCTCGAACTCGGTGGAGCTACGCACACGTTCCAGTCTTCCGCCAGCCTGGACGTCGATGGCGCCCTCACGCTGAGTGCTCCGATCTCCTACGACAAGCCTCTCACGATCGGTCAAACACTCACCCTCGCCGGTTCCTGGTCGTACGTCAAACCACTCACCGTCGGACAACTCCTGAACATCAATACCGGAGCCGACGCCCAGTTCTTCGACACGATCACGGCGCCCACGTGCCGACTGCAAGGTGGCGCCGCGACGTTGAACGGCCCAGCGTCGTTCAATTCCCTCGTCTTCACCGGCGGAACCCTCAGCGGCTCGGCCGACGTGACCGTGGCCGGCCCCGGCGCGACATGGCTTGGGGGCGCAATGACTGGTTCGGGCAGAACGATCTATGCCAACGCCGTGAGTCTCACGATGTCCACCGGCAACCGAACCCTCGCAAGGACGCTCGATTCGTTCGGCGCGACCAACTGGGTCAACGGCGCGATGACCTTCGGCGATGGAGCGTCCGCCGGCGTCTGGAACAACCACATCGGCGCAACCTTCTCCACCGATTACTTCACGACCATCGCTTCCGTTGGCTCGAACAACGCGTTCAACAACCTCGGCACGTTCAACCGCACAGGCGCCGGCACGACCACATTCTCGTCAGGGCTCGCTTTCAACAACCACGGCGCTGTCTACCTCCAAGGCGGGGGACTCCATCTCCTCGGCGGCGGCTATCACACCGGCGCTTTCAACATCACTCCGGGAGCCTCCTTCCGTCTCAACGGCGCACATTCCTTCACACCCGCCTCCACCATCTCCGCGCTGCAAACCGTCATCGACATCGCCGGGGGCAACACCTCCTTCAACGGCCTCGCAACCGCCCAAGGATTCCTCGTCAACCCCGGCGCCACGCTCTCCGGCTCCGGCACGATCAACGCCGCCGTGATGAACAACGGCACGCTCGCACCCGGCGCCCCCCACGGCGGACTCCTCGTCAACGGCGCCTACACCCAAACCGCCGCCGCCTCGCTCCTCATCGACATCTTCTCCCCGATCAACGCCGACCGACTCACCATCACGGGCCCCGCATCGCTGGCCGGCACACTCACCCTCACCCTCGACACCAACGCCTTCACCCCGCAATGGGGCCAGTCCTGGACTGTCGCATGGTTCGGCGCGCTCACCGGAGACTTCTCCACCTTCACCGCCACCCCCGTCGACAGCCTCAACCTCCGCTGGTGGAGAGCCATCGGCGCCAACGACTACGTCCTCGGCCTCCGCCACGTCGCCGACACCAACCACGACGGCCTCATCGACTTCCTCGACCTCAATAACGTCCTCGGGACCTTCGGCCAGTCCGCCACCGGCTCCTTCGGGCAGCTCGGCCTCGTCGGCGACGCCAACGAAGACGGACACGTCGACTTCCTCGACCTCAACATCGTCCTCGCCGCCTTCGGACAGTCCGCCACGCCCCAAGTGCCCGCACCGTCGACGGCCGTGCTCCTCGCACTCCTGCCCATCGCGCCCGGTCACAGGCGCCGGCGGAGGAACTGACCGCAACCCGATCCCCAACGACAAGGCCCGCCGGCGTTCGCCAACGGGCCTTCGAAAGCTGGGGATCTAGGATTTGAACCTAGACTAACTGATCCAGAGTCAGTCGTGCTACCGTTACACCAATCCCCAAAACGCCTCTGCCGGCGCTAAGGGCCGGGCTCTACCGCCCGACGACCACCACAATATAGCACGCCAACGACCCGTTTCGCCACCCGCGCCCCACACCCGATCCCACCCCCCGTCCCCGCTCACACGCCGCGCGACTCCGCACGCGACGTCCCGTCCATCCCCCGTGCGCCCTCCCCAGGACGAGCCGAAGGCGCGCTCGTCCGAAGACGCTTCTCCCGCGCGTCCTCGATCGACCGATCCAGCTTCCGCAGGATGTCCTTGACCTGGGCGATCGTCTTATCAGATGTGCTCATGCGTCCATCTCCTCTTGAGTGGCAACGCTATCGGCCCGCTGGTTCTCGCCCTTCGCCGCGCCTTCCGATACCGCCTCTCCAACGCGTGGCCCGCAACACCTGTGACGCCTGTGCCGCCCAACGTCCCCCGCGCGATTACCAACCGTCGCGCGAGCCCAAGCAAGAAAAAACCCAGGGCTCCGCAGCCCTGGGCTCTCACCTTCACGTTGCTCGCGACGCCCGTTTCACGGGCGACTCGCGCTACTTCGCCGGAGTCGACGACAGCAACCCCACAAGGTCCATCATCCCAATCCGTCCGTCCTGATCGAGGTCCGCGAGATCGTTATACGAAGCCTCGCCGATGCTCGAACCGAACCCGCGCAGCAGCACGGCCAGGTCCGCCACGTCCACGCGACCATCCCCGTTCAAATCCGGGTTGTCCGCGAGCGGCGCCGAGAACACCATCCCGCCCCCGCCAAGCTCGCCGATCCCGGCAATCCCGGGCAGCGGAATGATCACGCGACGCGGCCCCGACCCCACGGGCCCCTCGCCCCGCGTCGACGCACCCACCCGAAGATCGTCGATGTACCACCCGCCAAGTCCCAGCTGCAGCGACGTCGAAAGCGTCCACCGCAGACGGACCTTCCGACCCGCCGTCGTCCGGATGTCGAACCACCGCTCACGCCACGCGAACGTCGACCCGTCGTTCTTCGAGATCAGCGTCTTCAGCCGCGCAAACGTCTTCGAATCCACCACGTCCAGCGTCACCGTGTCCAGACCCTCACCCACCGAATCGAGAATCTCGAAGAACCGCACCGACACCGACGTCGGCGTGCGACCCGCGAACAGCGGGTTCGCGTTCGTCAGATCGATCTCCGGCGACAGCAGCACGTGCTGGTACGGCGTCGTCCCGCCGCCCCCGGGCCCGCTGCCCCCGTCCAGCTCGTTCCCGAGCACGCCGAGATACACGTCGTCCAGGTCCGTCCCGCGAACGCCCGTCCCCGTGTGCGCCTGCGTGATCGAGATGAACGGCGGCGCCGTGTACGCCGGCGTCCCCCGCTCCCACTGACCCGATTCCGCCACCCACCCCGCCCCGTCATCCTCCATCCCGTCCGCGAACACCTCGATCCCCTCGAACGGGAACGCCGGCGCGCTCACGCCGAAGCTGTACCGGTTCACCGCGTTCACCGCGTACACCACGTACGTCACGTTCGACGTCAGCGTGATCCCCGCCTCCGTCGCCGTCGTGTCCGCCGTCAACGCCACGATCCGTGTGCCCAGCGCCACGTCACGACCGATCAGCGGCGTGTAATCCAGCCCATCCACCGGCGTCCACCCCACACCCCCCGAATACCGCACCACCAGCGCCTTGCTGAACTCGCCCGCCGTCCCCGTCGGCGGGTTGTTCCAGAACACCGACACGCTGTTCGTGTTCCGGATCAGCGTCACGTTCGACGGCTCCGCCGGCCACGTCAGCCCGCCAAGCTGCTGCGCCTGCGTCGCCGCCTGCACCGCCGCCGTCGCGTCCACGCGCCCATACCCGAACGAATCGCTCAGCATCGTCGGCCGACGGAACGGCTGACCCGTCCCCACCACCAGGTCACGCTTCGCCGTGTGACGAAGAATCCGCGCCACCTGACGCGCCGTCAGCGTGTCATTCGCCGCGAACACCAGCGCCGCGACCCCCGAAACCATCGGCGTCGCCGCGCTCGTCCCGCTGAACCCCGACGGAAGCACGTTCTCCGTGTAGTCGCCCTCCGGAGAGTCCGCGTCCCGATACCCCTCCGCGTCCGTCACGTCCGTCGTCACGATCCGGAGCGTCCCCGGCTGGAACGTCGTGCTCCCCCCGCTCGGCGCCACCACGTCCAGCCACGCCGCGCCCGTCGATGAATACGTCGACCGGAACCCCTGATTGTTGAACGCCCCAACCGTGAACGCGTTCGGCGTCGCCGACAACCGGTTCGCATACCCCGCAGGAAGCGTCGGGTACAGATTCCCCGCGCTGTTCCCGGACGCCACCACGAACAACGTCCCCTTCCCCCCGCGAGCGTTCACCGTCAGATCCTCAACCGCGTCCGTCAACGCGTCCACAGGGAACACCGTCAGCGGGCTCGGGCCCCACGAGTTCGAGTTCACCATCGCCCCCGCCGTCGACGCCGCCGCCCAGTCCGTCGCCACCGCGGAGAACGTCCGGGACACGCCCGCAAGATTCCGGAACGAGTTGATCAGAATCAACTTCGCGCTCGGCGCCGCCCCGCGCCCGCCAAGCTCGTTCGCCCTCGCCGCCACCAGCCCCGCCGTCGACGTCCCGTGCGAACCGCTCCCCCCGTTCGCCGCATCCGCGCGCACCCAGTAGTTCGTGATCTCCTGCATCACGTTGTCCACGTAGTCCGGATGGTCCGGCTGCGAGCCGTCGTCCGTCACCGCGACAATCGCGCCCGCGCCCAGCGTCGTGCTCCAGGCCCCCTCCACGTTCAGATCAAACCCCGACGCCCCGTTCCCCGAACCGTCATTCTTCAAGTGCCACTGGATCGGGTACAGCGGGTCCGCGATCCCGCTCCCCCCGCCGCCCGAACCCGACACCGTCCCCGACACCGTGAAGTTGTACGGGTTCTCCGTCGCCGAATTGTTCGCGAACGCCACCGTCCCCTGGAACGTCCCCGCCTGCGTCGCCGTCAACGCCAGCACGAACGTCGTCTCCGCCGTCGCCGCCACCGACGTCGCCGGCTGCTGCAGCACCGCGAACCCCGCTGGCGCCGTCAGCGGCAGCGTGATCGTCAGCGGCTGCGTCCCCACGTTCTTGATCTTGAACGTCTTCGAGATCGGCGTCCCCTGCGCGCCCACGCCGAACGAATACGTCCCCGTGTTGTCCAGGATGTCCTCGCCGTTCGGCCCCACCACGTGCGGATCAACACCCGCACCCACGCCGAACGTCGACAGCATCGCCTTCCCGTCCGGCTGCGCATACCGCACGCCCCCCTTCGCGTGCATCGCCATCGCCTTCTCGAACGACTCCAGCGCCGAACGCGTCTCCACCACGTACACGCTGCTCAACCCCTCGATCTTCCGGATCTTCCCCCCCACACCAAGATCCGCGAAATACCGCGCCGCCGCGCGCTCACCCGTCTCCTCCGAAAAACCAACCATCACCGCCGACGTCGCCACGAACGTCACCGGCATCCCCGGCGCCTCCACGATCCCAAGCTCCTGCGCCTCCCCCACGCCCACGTCCCCCTCCGGCGCCACCACATACCCCTCCACCCGAGACCCCTTCGACATCCACGCCACCTTCCCAACCAACCGGTGAACCGACTCCGCCTCACCCGTCATCTCCAAAAACGCACGCGCTCGCGTCCGCTCACGCACGCTCGCCTCCCTCGGCAGCGGCAGCAGCGACCCCTCCCCGGCGCCCCACGACGCGCCCCCCAACCCCAGACCAACCACCAACGCCACCAGCCCAACCACCCCGCGACCCACGCCCACCTTCGACATCATCCTCATCGGAATGCATCCTCTCTATCGCGACGCCCTCGCGCCGACGCCCAGCCCGCTCGTCTTGCACCGACGCGCTCCGCACGCGCCGATTCCCCCCGGCCTCCGCCGGTCTCCCCCGCGACACTCTATCCCCTCACGCATTCCCGCCGCAAAGACCACGCGCCGACAGCCACACCCCGCCCTTCCCCCTACGCAACACCA
Source organism: uncultured Phycisphaeraceae bacterium (assembly GCA_964410465.1). Lineage (GTDB taxonomy): Bacteria > Planctomycetota > Phycisphaerae > Phycisphaerales > UBA1924 > CAYPGJ01. Next base: position 21,517 of record CAYPGJ010000037.1, read on the forward strand.
CGCGCCCCGGTTGCCCCACTCCCCCCCAACCCCCCCCTTCCTCTATCTACGCCATCCCCCGCGCAATCGCGCCCGCCAACTCCTTCGCACCGCCCCCAAACCCTGCCCCACGCGCCACATCCTCCACGCCCCCGGGTTTCCACCCAACACCCAGCCCCCGACCATCCTCCATCTTCGGGATCACGTGAAAATGCACGTGCATCACGGCCTGGTGCGCCTCCGCCCCATTGTTCTGCAACACGTTGTACGCCCGCGCACCCGTCGCCCGCATCACCGCCCTGCACACCCTCGGCAGCACACGCCCCACCGCCGCCGCGCTCTCCTCGCTCAACCCGTCCAGCGTCTCAGCCGCCTCCTTCGGCACGACCAGCACGTGCCCCACGCTCAGCGGCGCGATGTCCAGAAACGCCAACACCCGCTCATCCTCATACACCCGATGACACGGAATCTCCCCACGGATGATCCTGCCGAAAATCGTGTCAGCCATGCTCCAAGTCTACCGCGCGCGCTCGACAACCCCTCCCCCCCAGGGGCGCGGGAGAGGTCGTTAACGCCCAGCATGAATAAGCGGGCGGAACTTCCTTCAATCCCTCGCCCACGCGCGCGCACTCTTCCTTGGCTCACCCGAGCCGCGCCGCGACCACGCGCCGCAGAAACCTCCCTCTCCCCTCCGAGGGAGAGAATGGTTCACGCGAAGCGTGAACCGGGTGAGGGGGCCTCTCAATCCTCCCGCTCTCATCGCGCACTCGGCCTGGTCAATCCAGAGCGCGTTCGCGCACCAATCGTCCATAACGAGACGCGACCAATCTCCGGGGGGCCCCCTCTCCCAACGCGGCCGCGTTAGGAGAGGGCAGATTCCGGGGGTGAGGGCTCCATGGCCTCCTTCTTCTCTTTCTCT
>CAYPGJ010000038.1:0-22372 GCA_964410465.1 uncultured Phycisphaeraceae bacterium
GGGGGGGCAGGAATATTCGTTCGCTCGTATGGTCTTGTGGCAGACGGCAGCGGGGATGCGCGATGGGCCGAGTGCGCGAATCAGCTCAAGGGTTCACACTGGTTGAGACGCTGGTGTCGATTGCCATCGTGGCGGTGCTGCTCGGGATCTTGCTGCCGGCCATGAAAGGTGTTCGTGAGAAGTCGTGGGACATGCACGACCTCTCGAACCTGCGCCAAACAACGCAGCAGTTTCAGATGTGGTCCGACGCCCACGACGGAATTTTCCTGAACGGAGGCGGGGACAAGCCGCCATATACCGTCATCGTGAGGGATGGCATGGGCGCAACGATCGGCGCATTCGACTACTTCGACCACGCGGGCTCGTGGAGTCTGGTGCTGCGGGCGTTCTTTGGGGAGGAGTATGCAACGTGGACGCCGCAGCACAGCATGTCGACCGCGTATTTGTATGGGATGGGGATGGTTACAGACCCGCGGTTGTGGGAGGGGTGCGCGTTCAACACGCAGCTGCGCTGGCGGTATGCACGGCGTGTGCGCATGACTGAGACGTCCTTTCCGTCGAACAAGGGACTGCTTGTGGAGGCGCACCGGGAGAAGCCGATTACGCCGGACACGAAGTATCCGATGTCGTTCGTAGACGGCAGTGCGGCGGTCTTGCAGAAGAAGGAAACGCGAGAGGGTGTGCTTGAGACGGCGTGCGCAGGCACCGAACCGGTGTCGGTTGCGCCGGTGGTGTGGACTGAGCACGGAATACTTGGACGTGACAAGTAGAAAGGACCATCTCATGAGGCGTTTTGGCTCGAATTCGTTCGTATCAGTCGTGATTGGCCTTGCGATCTGTGTAGTACCTGACAGTTCGCTCGCTGCCGACTGTTCGTGTTGGGGTGGAGGATTTATCATTGGACAGACGCTACAGTGCAATGGCAATCCGTTAAGTCTCGGCGAGAACCCGTGTCCGCCGGGCACGCTCTGGCTATGCAAGTATGCCGGATCCACATGCAGCCCGCCGTACATCGAACTGTGCTGTCCGATGGGCGAGAACATGTACTATGGCTGCCAGTTTGAATGGTTGTCGTATCGCTGCTGCTCGGGCGCGCCCAGCTGGGAGTACAATTATGACCTCGGTGTGTGGCAGGTGGCCTGTGACTAAGCGAGTGCGCGGTGTATTTAGTTCGGCCACTCCGTTCGCAATCGCGGTAGTGTTTGCAAGTCTTGCCATTCATGGCCACGAAGGCTTGGCGCAGCCGGCGACTGAGGCGACGGAGGTGTTGCCGATTGCTCGGGTAATCGAGAAGCGTGTGCCGCAATCATTGGCGGAATCACAACTGCCCGATCTAGATAATCTTGCAAACGTCGCGGGTCGCACGATATCGGCTATTGCGAATGGCGATGCGGAATCTCTACATCGAGTTGCCAAAGAGCGGGGAGCTGTGATTGCAAAGGGGCGACTCGACTCGATGAAGACAGCTATTCGGCACCGACCACCCGACGCGATACCACCTGGCATCGATGACTTTTCTGATGACCAGATGATTGCCGAAGCCAATAAGTTCTGCCGTCCCCTTGAAGTAGTTGTTGACGGTTCCGTGGCAGTACGTGACCTCGGACTACAGGCACCTTTCGATGCCATGTCGGCACTCATGACACAGCCGGCGTCCGGCACGGAACTCAGGCGCAAGTTCGCCGGTGAGCCAGGAATGGTCATCAATTTTCTTCATATACCGGACGAAATCGAGCGAGGAGAAGGTACTCCGCTTGCAGACGCAGTGATTGTCGAATTCGAAGGCGCCAGCAGTCGAGGTAAGCACTTGATAGTGGTCATGTTTTCGTACAACAAGACCACAGGTTGGTTGCCCGGAGGCATGTTGACGTGTGGTGCCCCCATGGCATTGGTTAGGTGAAGCGATGAACTAGACGAGTGCTACCACCCGCAAGACCCGTCCTTCTTCTTGATCCGTCCCGCGTTCAGGATCCGCTCCGCGTCCTCCGGGCTCATGCTCCCCTCCGCCACGTACGCCGCGATCTCGCGCCGGGCCTCCTCGCGCGCCCGCCCCACGATCGACCCCCGGATGCCCCCCGCGATCGCGTGCACGATCGGGATCGAACACCCAAACGCGATCGCAACCACCGGAACGATCACGCCCCGCTCCGTCATGATCTGAATCATCTCTTCCATCGCCAACTCCCTTCAGATCGAGCCAACCCGCCGCTCACACCCGCTCGCCCGGGCGGGCGCGCATCAGCCGCTCGCCCTCTTCCGGTGTCATCGACCCCTCGGCAATATACGCCGCAATCTCGCGACGGCTCTGCTCCCGTGTCTTCACCGTCATCACGTGCTTCACCGTGCCCGCGATGATCCCGATCACGGCCACGCTCAGACCCATGCCGAACACCACCGTCACAACCATCTCTTCGTTCATCGCCAGCATATGGGGCATCGCGTCGCTCCTGAGACCGAAAGAATCGGACGGACACGTCCGCACGCATGGCCGCGCGGAGCACGAACGGTAGTTCCGACATCCGGCCCGCCGATTTCGCGCATTCTACCCCGGCGCCGTCCTCACCCACACCCTATCCTCACGCCACTTCCGAGCGGCCGATCGTTCGCCGCCCAGGCCACTTCCCCCCATCGGAGCCCAGAACGGATGGCGCACGCAGGCGGTTTTCACGGACCCAAGTGCTGGGCGCTCACCACGCTCGCAGGCGTCCTGCTGGGCCTCCTCGTGGCCGTGCTCGTCCCCGCCAACTGGGACGCCAAGCAGCACGACGCAAACTCCCCCGCACTCCTTCTCGACGCGCCCGCCACTCCAGACCACCACGCCGCCCCAGCCTCCCTCCCCCACGTCCTCGAAATCCTCCCCGACGGCACGCGCCGCCCCCTCCACACTCCCGCCCAGCCGTCCGACGCGGAACACGCCGACAACGCGCACTCCTCCCACGAGCCCGCGCGCAAGCCCGTCATCCCACTCTTCCTCCTCGCCCCCTTCGGCCTCCTCCTCCTCTCCATCGCACTCATGCCCTTCATCAGCGCCAAGTTCTGGCACGCCCACTACCCCGACTTCGCCTTCTTCCTCGCAGGATTCGTCGCCGCCTACATGCTCTGGGCATACGCCGACTACGGCCAATACAAAATGTCCCACGTCGCCGTCGAGTACTACCAGTTCATGGCCCTCGTCGTCGGCCTCTACATCGTCTCCGGCGCCATCGTCATCGACGTCAGCGCCAAAGGCAGACCACTCGCCAACACCCTCCTCCTCGCCGTCGGCGCCGTCATCGCCAACATCGTCGGAACCACCGGCGCCTCCATGCTCCTCATCAGACCCTTCATGCGCATCAACGAGGGGAGGCTCCGACCCATCCACATCGTCTACTTCATCTTCATCGTCTCCAACTGCGGCGGATGCCTCACCCCCATCGGCGATCCGCCCCTCTACCTCGGCTTCATGCGCGGCGTCCCGTTCTTCTGGACCACCACCCACCTCTGGAAAGAGTGGCTCTTCGTCTGCGGACTCCTCCTCGCCTGCTTCTACGTCGCCGACAAACGAATCCCCCCCGCGCCCATCACCCAATCTCCAACGCCGCCGGACCGCGCCCGCCGCCTCGTCTCCGTCACCGGGACCAACGGCATGCTCGGCCTCATCGTCGTCGTCGGCGCCGTCTTCCTCGATCCCCTCCTCGCCCGATTCGCCGGATACCACGGCGTGCCCGTCGGACCCGCGCTCCAGATCGTCGCCGCCCTCGCCGTCTATCTCATCACCGATCGCACGCTCTACGAACGCAACCGGTTCACCTTCGAGCCCGCCAAGGAAGTCGGTTTCCTCTTTGTCGGCATCTTCTGCACCATGGCCCCCGCCCTCGCCTACCTCGCCGCCAACGGCGCCAAGCTCGGACTCGAATCGCCCACCCAGTACTTCTTCTTCACCGGATTCCTCAGCGCCGCCCTCGACAACGCGCCCACCTACCTCACCTTCCTCCAGCTCGCCTTCTCCACCATCGGACTCGAAGTCCAGCCACAGACCGTCCTCCAGTTCATCAACCGCTCATACCTCATCGACCCCGGCGCCCCCAACGAACTCCTCGTCCACGGCCCCACCCTCCTCGCCGCCATCTCCCTCGGCGCCGTCTTCTTCGGCGCAGGCACCTACATCGGCAACGGGCCCAACTTCATGGTCAAGTCCATCGCCGAGGCCTCCGGCGTCCGCATGCCCTCATTCCTCGGCTACCTCAAGTACTCCGCCCTCATCCTCGTCCCAGTCCTCGTCGCCGCGTGGGCCCTCTTCATCCGGGGACACTAAGCCCCCTCTCCACACCCGCACCCCGCCGACCCGCTACACTCTCCGCCCGGCATCGGAGAGGTGCCAGAGTGGTTGAATGGGCCGGTCTCGAAAACCGGTAGTGAGCTTGCTCACTCGAGGGTTCGAATCCCTCCCTCTCCGCTTCCTTTGTTTCGCGGCATTGCCGGGGACCCGCGCCGAAAGGCGCCCCCGCGTCAGGAGGACGCGATCAATGTCATCCATCTCCTCTGCCACCCCCTCAAAAACCCCCGCCGGAAAGCTCGGCGCCTTCGCCGGCGTCTTCACGCCATCACTCCTCACCATCCTCGGACTCATCCTCTTCCTCCGCCTCGGCTTCGTCGTCGGCAACGCCGGGCTGCTCGAATCCATCGCCATCCTCGCCGTCGCCACCGCCATCTCACTCCTCACCTCCCTCTCCCTCTCCGCCATCGCCACAAACATCACCGTCAAAAAAGGCGGCGACTACTACCTCATCTCACGCACCCTCGGCCCGGCGTTCGGCGGCGCCATCGGCGCCGTCCTCTTCTTCGCTCAAGCAATCTCCGTCGCCTTCTACTGCGTCGGCTTCGGCGAGGCCGCCAGCGCCATCATCGGGCTCGATCACCCACGCGCGCCCCAGCTCCTCGCCGCCTCCGCCGTCGTCCTCCTCTTCTTCTTCGCGTGGGCCGGCGCCGACTGGGCCTCAAAGCTCCAGATGCTCATCATGGGCATCCTCGCCGCCGCGCTCATCGCCCTCTTCCTCGGCGCCGCAGGCGCCTTCTCACCGCACAACTTCGCCGCCGCCGCCTCACCCTTCGAAAAATCACCGGGCTTCTGGACACTCTTCGCCGTCTTCTTCCCCGCCGTCACGGGCTTCACCCAGGGCGTCAGCATGTCCGGCGACCTCAAAAGCCCCGGCCGCGCCATCCCCGTCGGCATCCTCGCCGCCGTCGCCGTCTCCACACTCGTCTACCTCGCCCTCATCCTCCTCCTCGCAGGCTCCGTCCCCCTCGCAACCCTCGCCACAGACATGGGCGCGCTCCGACGACTCTCCGCCGCCGGCTGGCTCTTCGACGCCGGCGTCATCGCCGCAACCATCTCCTCCGGCATGGCCTCGTTCCTCGGCGCCCCGCGCATCCTCCAGTCCCTCGCGCAGGACCGAATCGTCCTCGCACTCACACCATTCGCCAAAGGCGCCGGCCCCTCCGACAACCCACGACGCGCCACCGTCCTCACCCTCGCCATCGCCATCGCCGTCGTCGCGCTCGGAAACCTCAACCTCATCGCCGGCCTCGTCTCCATGTTCTTCCTCGTCTCCTACGGGCTCCTCAACTACGCCACCTACTACGAAGCACGCTCCAAGAGCCCTTCCTTCCGACCACGCTTCCGCTTCTTCAACGCACACCTCTCACTCCTCGGCGCCGTCGGCTGCGCAGGCGTCATGGTCGCCATCGACCTCGCCTCCGGACTCGTCGCCCTCGTCATCCTCTTCGGCCTCTTCGAATTCCTCCGCCGCACCGTCGGGCCCGTCGGCTGGGCCGACTCCTCACGCTCCTACCACCTCCACGAAGTCCGCAACCACCTCATCGAAATCGCCGCAGACCCCGCCCACGCCCGCGACTGGCGCCCGCACATCCTCGCCTTCTCCGACTCCCCCGACCGACGCGACCACCTCCTCCGGTTCGCCTCGTGGATCGCCGCCGGCGCCGGCTTTACCACCGCCGTCCGCTTCATCAAGGGCGAAGGGCCCCGTGCGCGCAAGGAACGCGCAGAAGCCGAACTCACGCTCGCCAAGGAACTCAAGGTCGGCGACTACGACGCCTTCCCGCTCGTCATCAACGGCCCAGACATCCTCGCCGCCTCACGCATCATGCTCCAGTCCTACGGCGTCGGGCCCCTCCGCGCAAACACCATCCTCCTCAACTGGCTCGAACAAGCCGAGTGGGACCGCGACGAACACGCCGAGCGACGCTACGGCGCCGCCCTCCGCGCCGCACTCCGCCTCGGCAAGCACGTCCTCGTGCTCGAAGCCGAAGACGAGCAGTGGGACCGCATCCACGCCACTCCCCACAAAGAACGCCGCATCGACATCTGGTGGTTCGACGACGATTCCTCACAGCTCCTCCTCCTCCTCGCCTACCTCATGACCCGAAATCAAGAGTGGGAGGACGCCACCCTCCGAGTCCTCGCGGCGGCAAAGCCCGACGAGCCCGCGGACCACACCCGCGAACGACTCGAGGCATTCCTCGACGACGCACGAATCGACGCCCAGGCCCAAACCGTCCAACTCACGGGCGCCGACGCCATCATCCACCACTCCGCAGACGCAACCATCGCCCTCTGCCCATTCCGCGTCCGCCACGACCTCCCCTGCGACCCCTTCGGCGGCCTCATCGAAGACCTCGTCTCACGCCTCCCCGTCACCCTCCTCGCCATCGCCGCCGACGAGATCGACCTCGCGCCGGAACCCGACGAGGGCGTCGCCGCCGAAGAGCTCGAAGCCGTCGAACGCGCTCGCAAAGCCGAAGAAGTCGCGCGTCGCGCCGAGGAAGAAGCCGAAGAAGCCGCCGCGGAAGCCGAACGCGAGATCGCCGTCCGCTTCCAGGAATTCATGGCAAAGCGCACCAGCGCCACCCAGGACGACGAATTCAACGAGCAGGTCGAAAAGCTCCGCGAGGAAGCCTCACGCTCCGCCCGACGCGCCGCCAAGGCGCGCGCCAAGGCCGACATCGCCCGCAAGGAGGCCGGCGTCCCCGACGAGCCGCAGCCCGCCGACGCCGAGGCCTGATCTCACTCACGCCCGCCGACGACGCCCCATCGCGCCCGCGCCAAACGCCAGCAGCGCCGCCGCGCCTGGCGTCGGAACCGCACGCGCCGGCGCAGACTGACCGAACGCGCCCAGCACGTAGTTCAAATCGAAGAAGTCAACCATCCCGTTCTCGTCAGCGTCGCCCGCCAGGTTCACCCCGCTCATCCCGAAGTCGCCCAGCACGTTGTTCAGATCGATGAAGTCCACAAACCCGTCACGGTTCGTGTCCGCCACGTGCCGCACACCCACCGTGTACTGAACCGCGCCCGCCGACCGCCACCACCGAAGCAGCGGGTCCGCCAGCGACGGCGTCACCACGCTCGAGAACGTCCCCGTCTTCGTCGTGTAGCCCATGATCGTGAACGCATCACCCCAGATCGGATCAAACCCGCTCGCAAGCTGAATCTCCAACGTCCCCGCAAGGCTCGCGTTCCCCGTCACCACCACCGGCGCCGGCGCCCCGTCCGTCATCCCGCCGCCGATCTCGACGCGCAGTGTCCCAGACGCGTTCTGCGTATACCCACCCTGCAACGTCAGCAATCCGCCGCTCCGCACGTCCACCAGCCCCGACGACGTGAACCCGTTCGGCGTCCGGAACTCCCCGCTCTCCACACGGAACGTCCCCGTGTTCTGGATCAACGCGCCCGTGGTCACCTGCGTCGTCCCGGTCCCGCCCTTCACGAACGTGCCCGAATTGAAGAAGTGCTCGCCCGTCGTCTGGAAATTGAACGCACGCCCGTCCACAAGCCGAAGCGTCCCGTTGTTCGACGACAGCTGCGCGATCGCGCCGAAGTTCGACGCGGCCCCGTGAAGCTCGATGGTCGCGTTGTTCGTCAGGTACCCCGCGCCACCGATCGCCAGCGTCGCTCCGCTCCGCACCTTCCACGTCCCCGCCGTCAGCGTCGAGCCCGCCGTCTGCAACACCCCGCCCAACAGCGACATCGTCCCGCCCTGCACGTCCAGCGTGCCCGTGTTCGAGAACGAAATCCCAGGGTTCACCGTCAGCAGGCTCGTCGAGGTCTTGCGCATCGTGCCCAGGTTCTCGATCAGGTTCGTCCCCCCGATCGGGCCCGCCGTGCTCGCCGAAATGTCCAGCTCGCCCCCGACCAGGTTCCGCAGCGTCGCGCCCTGGAAGAACAGCGTTCCCGCCGACCACGTGCCGACGCCCCCGTTCTCCAGCGTCCGCGTCAGCGTCTTCGTGTCCCCGTTCATCGTCAGCCCGCCCATCGCCTTCGTCGTCCCGCCGCCCGACATCGTCCCGCTCGTCCACAGCAACGGGCCGGAGACCTCGAACGACCCGGCGCCGCCCAGCGTCGCGAAATTGTCGATCGTCAACCCGCCCCACGCCTGATGCGCGTTCACCGTCATCGAGCCCGTCCGCACCAGCACGCTCGACGCGTCGAACGGCGTCGAAATGATCGCCGAACCGAACGTCAGTCGCACAGGCCCGCGCGCCGAGAACGTCCCCTGCACGTCGTGCGACCCCCCCGAGAACAGCACCCCGCCGTCGCCGTCGATCACCGACGACGCCCCGTGCGTATACGTCGACCCGAACGCCAGCGTCGCCCCGCTCGACACGTTGAACGTCCCGCTGTTCACGCCCCCGCCGAACAGCGTCAGCGAGCCCGCCTCCACGTTCACAACCCCAGAATTGTCGAACGTGATCCCCGGGTTCACCACGAAGTCGCTCCCCGAGGACTTCACCATCGTCCCGAGGTTCTCGATCCGGTTCGTCCCGGCGATCGGGCCCGCCGTGCTCGCCGAGATGTTCAGCGTGCCGCTCGCCAGGTTCCGAAGCGTCGCGTTCTGGAAGAACAGCGTCCCTCCGGTCCACACGCCCGCGCCGCCGTTCTCCAGCGTCCGCGAGAGCGTCTTCGTCCCGCCGGCCAACGTCAGCCCGCCCATCGCCGACAGCTTCCCGCCGCCCGACACCTGACCGTCGGACCAGCTCGTCGCGCCCGTCACCGTGACGTCACCCGTCCCGGACAGTGACGAGAAATCCGACATCGACAACGCGCCCCACGTCTGGTTCGCGCCCACGCTCAGCGTCGAGTTGTTCAGCGTCACCCCGGCCGAATCGAAGCTCGATCCGATCGTCACGTTCGCGATGAACAGATCCACCAGCCCCGTCACCGAGAACCCGCCCGAAAGCGTGTACGGGCTGAAGTGGAAGCTCACGTTCCCCCCGCCGGACATCGTCGCGCCCGGACCGAAACTGAATCCCGATCCAAACAACAGATGCGCTCCCGACGCCACCTGGATCGACCCCGTGCTGCTCCCGCCACCGTACACGTTCACGCTCCCGCCCTGCACGTTCAGCGTCCCCGTGTTGTGGATCGCCACCCCGTTGTTCACGAACAGATCGCTCGCCCCCGTCTTGTTGAACGTCCCCGCGTTGTTGATCGCGTTCGTCGTGCTCCCCACGCCGCCGAGATTCGCGCCGCCCGCGTTGAACGTCGCTCCCGCGAGGTTCTCGAAGTTCGCGCTCTCGAAGAACCACGTCCCCCCCGTCCACTCCGCGGCCGACGACCGATTCTCGATCGTCTTCCGCATGAACTTCGTGCCCCCCCCCGACATCGAGAAGCTCCCGCCGCTCCCCACGATGAACCGACCCGTGCCGTTCATCTCGCCGCCGGTCCACGAACTCGCGCCGTTCGCGCTGAAATCCCCGGCCCCGGCCAGCACCGCGTCCGACAGCGTAAACGTGTTCGTGATCGTCGACGCCTGCGCCACGCTCAGAATCGATCCACCAGTCAGCGTCAGCCGCTCCGCGCTCATCAAGCTCCGGATCGTGTGCGCACCCTGACTCATCGTCACAAGAATGTTCACCGCCGGTCGATCAATCGTCACGTCGTCATTCACACCCGGAAGACCCGGCGCCCAGTTGCTCCCGATGTGCCACTCCCCGCTCACGTCCACCGCCCACGTCACCACCGCGGCCTGACCCGCACTCGCCGCCATCAGCGCAGCCAGACCAACGCCCGCCAGACCGACAGTTCGACCGCTCGTGTGACGCATCTTCATCGCTGCTCTCTCCTCAACGCCCCAGGCCTGTGCCGCCCGATGACGATCAACATCGAAACCCGCGCAAGACGCGACGCTACAACGACGCGCGCCGCCCCTGCGCTCACCAACTTGTCTGGCTCGAGATTCACGAGGGGTCCTGCGCCCCTCATCCCGGGCCCTGTGCTGGCCACCATATTGCCTCCCATCCACCGGCAAGGGAAGCAAAAACCCGCAGCCTCATGCAAAAAGTCAGTTCCGATAAGCACACGCTCCCCTCAACCCACCACGTCCGCAACGCTCCCCACCGCCACGCCCTCCACCCGATACACCCGACGAACCTCCGCGCTCACTCGCTCCCCAGCACGCACTGGGCTCACGTCCCCAACCCGCGCGGCCCCATACCGCCTCGCTTCCCCATCGCCCTCCCGCACCCCGCTCCCGCACCACCCACGCCCCACACGCCCCCCATCCACCCCCGCGCGCGCGCCAAACTCCACCACGTCCGCGTCCACCGCCCGATCCCCCTCCTCCGAGCCACGTCGAAGATTCTCCCGCTCCAGATGCGCCCAGTACGGCGCGATCCGCTCACGATCATCCCGACCCTCATACCGCTCACGCCGGATGTCCCCAGTCACCGCCCGGACCAGCGGCGCCGCCTCCCGCTCACGCGCGGAGCACCCCGCCCGCGCCGCCGGCGCACACAAGCCGGCAAAGCTCCCAGCCCACCCAAGATGTGCGCCTCCGATCCGCATCTCCCCAGACACACGTCAACCCGCGCGCCGCCATCCCCGTCCGTCCCAGAATCCTCCCCCCTGTTCCCCCACAACCCACACAGCCCCGCGCCACGCGAAACGCCCGCCCGACGCACGCGCGACCGGTTGTGACGGCGCGCCGCGCCCACGCCTCACGCCGCGCTGATAATCCGCCTCACATGCTCCACGTCTCCCGACTCGACTATCACCTCCCCCCCGACCGAATCGCCGTGCGCCCAGCCGAGCCGCGCGACGCCGCGCGCCTCATGGTCATCTCCCGCTCCGATCACTCCCTCCTGCATCACCTCCACGTCCGCGACCTCCCCTCGCTCCTGCTCCCCAACGACCTCCTCACCTTCAACTCCACCAAGGTCCTCCCCGCCCGCCTCCACGCGCGATGGACCATCTCCCCCTCCGGACAAGGCGGCGGACGCGTCGAAGCTCTCTTCCTCCGCGAATCCGCCCCCTCCACATGGTCCCTTCTCCTCTCCTCCAAGCGCCGCCTCCGCCCCGGCGCCACCCTCGAACTCCTCAATCACGACGACGCACCCTCCTCCGTCATCCTCGAACTCCTCGCGCGCCACGCCGACTCCCAATCCCACAGCGGCAGTGGGGGGGATACGGCCCCGGACTCCTTCGCCTGGGCCGCTCGCGTCCTCCCGCCACACCAGAACCTGCCCGCCCTCGACATCCTCAACACCCTCGGCGCCACGCCCCTCCCCCCCTACATCCTCCGCGCACGCGCTCACGCACACCTCTCCCTCCCCGACTCCCTCGACCGCGACTGGTACCAAACCGTCTTCGCGCAAACCCCAGGCTCCGTCGCCGCCCCCACCGCCGGACTCCACTTCACCCCACAACTCCTCGCCTCCCTCGCCGACAAGCACGTCCATCGCGCCGACGTCACCCTCCACGTCGGGCTCGGCACATTCAAACCCGTCGAAACCGAAACGCTCGATGCACACCCCATGCACGAAGAATGGTGCGAGGTCCCCCACGCCACCCTCAACGCGATAGCCGACGCCCGCGCCCGCTCCGCACGCTCCATCGCCATCGGGACCACCACCGCCCGCGCCCTCGAGTCCGCCGCACACGACATCCTCACCCCCACACATCGCGCCCTCGCCGGCCCCACCCGGATCCTCATCTCCCCAGGCCATCACTGGTCCGCCTGCGACGCCCTCCTCACCAACTTCCACCTCCCCAAGTCCACCCTCCTCGCGATGGTCGCCTCCTTCCTCGTCCCCACCCACGCCATCCAATCCGCTCCGGCCCACGAGCAAGCCCTGCAACGCCTCCTCGACCTCTACGACCTCGCCATCCGCGAGCAGTACCGCTTCTACTCCTACGGCGACGCCTTGCTCATCCTCCCCTGATTCCGCGAGAGCTTTTCCGCGCCGCCCCCGCCACCCCTCGCCGATAATGATGAACACGCGAGGAGATCACCCCAGCACCATGCGCCTCGACCAACTGCTCCAATCCGCCCCCGCCTCCATCCTCCGAGGCCACGACGCCCCCATCTCCTCCATCACCGAAGATTCGCGCGCCGTCACCCCAGCCGCCCTCTTCATCGCCCGCCCCGGTCTCACCCACGACGCCCGACGCTTCATCCCCGACGCCCTGCGCCTCGGCGCCGCCGCAATCCTCACCGACCCCGCCTCTGCCCCTTCCATCCCACCCTCCGTCCCCCTCGCCGTCTCCCATGACCTCCCCCTCGCCCTCGCCCGCGTCGCCGAGTCCTTCTACGGCAACCCCGCCTCCAAGCTCTCCGTCGCCGCCGTCACCGGAACCAACGGAAAAACCACCACCTCCTTCCTCCTCCGACACATCCTCTCCTACTCACGACCAACAGGGCTCATCACCACCGTCCTCATCGACACCCACTCGGCCAAGCACAAGGCCGTCATGACCACGCCCAGCGCCATCGACATCTCCCGTTCCCTCGCCGAGATGGTCCATGCCGGCTGTGAGTCCGCCGTCCTCGAAACCTCTTCCCACGCACTCCACCAGAAACGCGTCGCCGCCATCCCCTTCCGCGCAGCCGTCTTCACAAACCTCACCGGCGACCACCTCGACTACCACAAAACCATGGACGAATACGCCGCCGCCAAGGCCATCCTCTTCGAATCACTCGACGAGCACGCCGCGGCCATCGTCAACATGGACGACCCCTGGTCACTCCGAATGATCCGCGACTGCCCGGCGCACATCTACGCCTGCTCACTCGGCTCCCCGCTCGACCGCGCCGCCTCCTGGTCCTTCTGCCACGCCCAATTCCTCTCGCCTCCATCCGCCTCACCGCTCGTCGGACTCACCGGCCCCTGGGGCGTCATCGACACCGAACTCCCCCTCGTCGGCGCCCACAACCTCATGAACGCCCTCCAGGCCGCCGCGGCCGCATACGCACTCGGCTGCCCCCCCTCCGACATCCGACGCGCACTCGCTTCCGCACCCGCGCCCCCGGGACGGCTCGAACCCGTCCGCCGTCGCGCCGACTCCCCAGAGCCCATCTCCGTCTTCGTCGACTACGCACACACCGACGACGCGCTCGCCCGCGCCCTCGCCGCTCTCAGACCACTCGTCCCGCAAGCCGCCTCACTACGCGTCATCTTCGGCTGCGGCGGAGACCGCGACCGCACCAAGCGACCACGCATGGCCGCCGCCGCCGAGCAACACGCCGACCACGTCGTCGTCACCTCCGACAACCCACGCACCGAAGACCCCCAGGCCATCATCGACATGGTCCTTCAGGGTTTCTCCCCCCTCGCACGCGCACGCGCGCTCACCGACACCGACCGCGAACGCGCCATCAGGGCCGTCATCGCCTCCGCCAACGAGGGCGATATCGTCCTCATCGCAGGAAAAGGACACGAGGACTACCAGATCCTCCCCGACGGACACGGCGGTACCACGCGCCGTCACTTCGACGACCGACTCGTCGCCCTCGACGCCCTCCACGCACGATTCTCGCACGCACAACCCGCACGGACCGCCCGCGCATGACCATCTTCGCTCCCGACGCATTCAAGTCCGCCGTCGCCGGCCAGTGGATCGCACGCCCCGCCGCGCACGCGCCACACATCACCGGCGTCTCCATCGACTCGCGAACCATCAACGCCGGCGAGGCCTTCATCGCACTCAAGGGCGACCGATTCGACGCACACCACTTCATCCCCCAGGCCATCGCCCGCGGCGCCTCGCTCGTCCTCCTCGAACGAGACTCCGCACTCCCCCCCCGCGACGCACTCCCGCCCAACCTCGCCGCCATCCGCGTGCCCGACACACGCAAGGCGCTCATGCGACTCGCACGCGCACACCGGCAATCACTCGACGGCACACGCGTCATCGCCGTCACCGGCTCCAACGGCAAAACCACCACCGTCCGTCTCATCGACGCGGCCCTCGCCTCACGCTTCCGCGGCGTCGCCTCCATCAAGTCCTTCAACAACGAGATCGGCGTGCCGCTCACCATCCTCCGCGCACGCAAAGGCGATAACTACCTCCTCTGCGAGGTCGGCATGAACGCACCGGGCGAAATCGCGCAGCTCGCCGAGATCGTCGAGCCCGACATCGCCGTCATCACCTCCATCGGCCGCGCACACATCGAGAACTTCGGCTCCGTCGACGCCATCGCCCTCGAGAAAGGCTCGCTCCTCCGATTCCTCCGCCCGCAAGGCCTCGCCGTCATCCCCTCCACAAACCCACGACTCGCCGAACTCGCGCGCAAAGCCCCGAACGTCGTCACCTTCGGACGAGACGACCACGCAGACCTCCGAATCACCGCCTCCGCGCACCTCCAGTCCGACAACCTCACCACACGACTCCGCGTCACTCTCAACAACCGATTCGCGCTCGACCTCCCGCTCCTCGGCGAGCACAACGCCACCAACGCCGCAGCCGCCGTCGCCGTCGCGCGACGACTCGGCCTCGAAGAGGAGGCCATCGCCGCCGCACTCGCCTCCGCTACGCCCCCGGACATGCGGCTCCAGCACAAACGCATCGCCGGCGTCGACGTCTACAACGACGCCTACAACGCCAACCCCGACTCCTCCATCGCCGCCATCACCGCATTCTCCTTCCTCGCCGCCGACGCGCCGAGACGGGTCGTCGTGCTCGCCGACATGCTCGAACTCGGCGAACTCGCCGAGCAGGGACACCGCGAAGTCGCCGACGCCATCCTCGCCGCGCCGAACATCGACAAAGTCATCACCGTCGGAGAGCTCTCCCTCCACGCCGCAAACCGACTCCTCGAACAATGGCCGCGAGACCGCGTCCTCATGCTCTCCGAGTTCGAGCCCGGCTCCGATCACGGCGCCTTCCGCGCGCTCTCCGCGCTCCGCGCAGGCGACGCCGTACTCCTCAAAGGCTCACGCGCCATGCGCCTCGAACGCCTCCAGCAACTCCTCACAGACCCCCCCCCCGGCGCGCCCAGACCCGACGCGCACCCCGCCGTCCACACCAAACCACAACCCGCGGCAGACCTCCGACGCTGACCACCCCGCGTTGACGCCGCGACCTCCACACACCACCCTGTCACCGCGCCCCCGCCTCGACACACCGACCAGCTCACACACACGAGAATGCTCTACAACCTCCTCGACATCTCGCGCGAATTCCTCGAACGGAACAACCTCTACTTCCTCTTCATGCTCCTCGACCAGATCGTCTTCCGCGCGCTCGGCGCCGCACTCCTCTCCTTCACGCTCGTCCTCGCCCTCGGCCCCCGCGTCATCAACACACTCCGTCGACTCAAAATCGGAGACTCCGGCCTCTCAGACGCCGCCGCCCTCGCCGCCTCCGCCGCCTCAAAGAAAAACACCCCGACCATGGGCGGCGTACTCATCGCCGGCGCCATCCTCCTCTCCACACTCCTCCTCGCAGACCTCTCCTCCAGATACGTCCACCTCGCCCTCATCTGCCTCGTCTGGATGGCCGTCCTCGGCGGCTTCGACGACTGGCTCAAACTCACCGCCTCCTCACGCCCAGGCGGCTCACGTCAGGGCCTCTACGCATGGGAGAAACTCGTCTTCCAGCTCGGCCTCGCGTTCCTCCTCGGCTGGTTCACCTACAACCACGCTGACACCGCCGCCCCGAACGACCTCGCGCACGTACTCAACCTCCCCTTCCAAAAAACCTTCGACCAGGGACAGCCCTCCGACTCGCTCATCTACCTCGCAAGGCTCCCATTCGTCCTCATCGCCGTCCTCATGGTCGCCGGAATGTCCAACGCCGTGAACATCACCGACGGCATGGACGGTCTCGCCACCGGAATCTCCGCCGCCGTCTCCCTCGGCGTCATGCTCCTCGCGCTCATCGCCGGCTCACAAACCACCGCGCAGTCGCTCCTCGTCCCATACGTCGTCGGCGCCGAAGAACTCGCCGTCGTCGCCGGAGCCATCGCCGGTGCATGCCTCGGCTTCCTCTGGTGGAACGCCTCGCCGGCCTCCGTCTTCATGGGCGACACCGGCGCGCTCTGCCTCGGAGGCCTCCTCGGCTACATCGCCATCGCCATCCGTCAGGAAGCCGTCATCATCCTCATGTCCGGCGTCTTCATCCTCGAAATCGCCTCCGTCGCGCTCCAGGTCGGTTACTTCCGCGCCACCAAGGGAAAACGAATCTTCCGCTGCGCGCCATACCATCACCACCTCCACATGGGCGGCTGGACCGAACAAAAAGTCGTCGTACGGCTCTGGATCATCACCGCCGTCCTCGTCGCACTCGCCCTCGCCTCGCTCAAGGTCCGCTGAAAGCACACAATGTCCACACGCGAGCAGCAGGACCTCCGCCGAACCCCCACCGGCAAGTCCCCCGAAACGCTCTCCGCCGCAACGCCCCCTCCCCCCGCGCGAACGCTCCGCAAGGGAAAGCTCGCCGGACTCTCCCTCTCCGCCTCCATCTTCGTCCTCTCCTGGCCAATCCTCGCCGAGTCATTCCTCAACTGGCTCGTCGGCGCCGTCGACACCGTCCTCTCCGCCGCGCACTCACAGCCCGCCGCCGACGCCATCGGCGGCGCCGCATACATGGCCTGGTTCATGGCACTCGTCGGCCAGGCCCTCGGCGTCGGCGCCACCGCGCTCGTCTCACGCTCCATCGGAAAGAACAGACTCGCCGTCGCGAACGCCGCTACCGCACAATCACTCCTCCTCGCCATCGCCCTCGGCCTCGCCACCTCCGTCCTCGTCTTCTTCTCGGCGCCACTCTTCGCCTCCGCGCTCAACCTCCACGACGACGCCCGACAACACTTCCTCACCTACCTCCGAATCCTCTGCCTCGCCGTCCCCATGACCACCGTCCTCAACGCAGGAATCGCCTGCGCTCGAGGCGCCGGCGACTCACTCCGACCACTCCGCATCATGCTCGTCGTCAACCTCGCAAACGTCTTCCTCTCCTGGGCCCTCTCCGGTGTCGACGCCTTCAAACCCTCACCCGACGCGCCCGACGCCGCCCCGCTCTTCCAAAACCCCTTCCCCTTCAACCTCGGCGTCGCCGGCATCGCCTGGGGCACCTCACTCTCATGGACCCTCGGCGCCGTCCTCGTCCTCATCCTCCTCGCCCGAGGCTCCTCCGGCGTCAAACTCCTCCCACACCGACTCAAACCCCACTACCACACCACCAGACGAATCCTCCGCGTCGGATTCCCCAACTTCCTCGAAACACTCGGCATGTTCGTCGGAAACTTCCTCGTCATCGTCCTCGTCGGCGCCATGGGACGCGAAGGGCTCCTCGGCGCCCACATCGTCGCCATCCGCATCGAAGCCATCTCCTTCATGCCCGGCTTCGCCGTCTCACTCGCCGCCGCAACACTCGTCGGCCAATGGCTCGGCGCCGGCAACCCCAACGTCGCATCCCGCGCCATCGTCGCCTGCACCGCGCTCGCCTCCGCATTCATGGCCCTCATGGGCGCCGCCTTCATCCTCTTCCCCCGATACATCACCGCGCTCTTCACCCCCCAGGAAGCTCACCTCGAACTCACCCCCCAACTCCTCGTCATCACCGGCTTGGTCCAGATCCCCTTCGCCATCGGCATCGTCCTCCGCTCCGCACTCCGAGGCGCCGGCGACGCCAAGGCCGTCATGTGGATCACCTGGATCTCCACCTGGGCCATCCGACTCCCACTCGCATGGCTCTTCTGCGGCGTCGACATCCACCTCGCCTCCATCACCATCCCCAACCCAAAACCGCTCGGCGAACTCGGACTCCCCGGACTCTGGATCGGCCTCTGCTCCGAAATCGTCATCCGCGGCGCCCTCTTCTCCGTCCGATTCTTCCAAGGCAAATGGAAAACCGCGAAGGTGTAATCACCTCCGCGCGAGTCTTTATTCACACCAAGATTCCATCTCGCATGCCGCGAGACATTTCCGGAGACTACGCCCCCACCAACAGCCTCTCCCCCAGCCCGTCCGGCAACCCAACCTGCCGGATCTTCTGCCGCACGCGCTCGATGTCGTACGCCACACGACGAACCTGCGCCGTGCCCATCCCCGTGTCCAGCAGCATCCACGCCGCCTCCGGGTTCCCATCCCGCGGCTGACCCACCGAACCCGGATTGAGCAACACCCGGCGGTCGCTCGGCAGCGCGATCGTCGGACCGCTCGGCAGCGGATACCCCCGAACCTCCCCGCCGCGCACACGACCCTCCGGGCACGTGAACGCGCTCGGGATGTGCGTGTGGCCGATCGCCATCACCGCCGCGTCCACCGCCGCAAAGCTCCGCGCCGCGCTCGCGTTCGTCGTGATGTACTCCATCTCCTGAGCGCCGAACGTCGCGTGCGTCACCAGCACCCCCATCACGTCCGCGCGCGATCCCCAGGACTCCATCACGACCCGCTGCGCCGCCGTCAAACGCTCCCGCGCATACTCCGCCGAACGCCGCGCGCTCTCGTTGAACCTCGCCAGCCCGCGCCGCGACAACGCCGCCTCGTCATGGTTCCCACGAACCACCACGTCGCACCACTCCGACACCAGGTCCACGCACTCGCCAGGCTCAGGCCCATACCCCACCACGTCGCCAAGGCACACCACCACGTCCGCGCCGACACGCGCAACATCCCCCAACGCGCTCTCCAGCGCCTCAAGGTTCCCATGCACATCCGATAAAAGCGCGATCCTCGCCATCACTGCTCCGCAAGAAGGGCCCCCTATCTCGGCCCGAGCCGCCCCCGACTGAATGAGAGAGACGTTCCCCGCCCCTTCTTCCGCCACGGACTCCGGAAGTTTCGATCGCGCAACCCCCGCGCCCCGTTATCCGGCCCCGAACCCACCTCTCCCAGGCGCCGTTGGGGCGCTTGGAAGAGGGCAGGGTGAGGGCTACTGCACCGCTCCCCCCTCTACCTCGCCTCGATCGGCCGACACCCACCGATGCTCCCCCGCGCTCGACGTCGGCCGTTCATATTCTCCAGCGCCGCGAGCGCGAGCTCACGGACACCACTCGCGCATCGGGCATGACGAACCAGACGCGACACCCTCCAACTCTCCTGCCGGCCCTGCGACGGGCGAGGGCAGTTGTTCGGGGGTGAGGGCTCCATCGCCTCTTGCTTCTCGTTCCCTATGCCTTTCCGCTTTCCTAGTGCCCTTCCCTTCCTCCCCCCTTCACACACTCCTCACACCGAGTTTTCGCTTCGTCCCGCTCCGTTCCCCTCGTACACTCTCCCCAATCAAACACCCGGGAATCACTCCATGCGCATCCGGTCCCTGGCCACGTTCCTCTCCGCCCTCCTCCTCTCCGCGCCCGCGCTGCCGGGCGACTGCGACCCCCATTGGCTCCCCGGTGAAGGCTTCCGCGGCACGGACACCGGCCGCATCCATTCCTCCACCCTCTGGGACCCCGACGGCCCCGGCCCGCTCTCCACCAAACTCGTCGTCGCAGGCCAATTCAATGCCATCGGCGCGCTCAACGCGCGAAACATCGCGCTCTACGACCCCGCCACCGAAGAATGGAGCCCGTTCCCCTCAACATCATTCACCCCCTTCATCCAAAGCGTTCACACCGCCGCAGACGGTTCCCTCCTCGCCCTAGGCGTCACCACGAACAGTTCCGGGTATTCGGGCCAGGTCTTCCAGTGGTCCGGCGAGCAATGGCTCACGCTCGGCGACACATTCAATAACTACTTCACCACCGACCCCTGCATCCTCCCCGACGGCGACCTCATCGTCGCCGGAGAATTCACGATGGTCGGCAACACGCCCGCGAATCACGTCGCGCGCTGGGACGGCGCCCAGTGGCATCCTCTCGCCGACGGCATCACCGGCGCTCCCGGCATTTACCCGCCCCGAGTCACGGCCCTTCTCGCGCTGCCCGACGGCGACCTCATCGTCGGCGGCGACTTCCTCAACGCCGGCGGCCAGCCCTCCCCGAAGTTCGCGCGCTGGAACGGCGCCGAGTGGACCCCCATGACCGGCTCCATGAACGGCTACGTCGCCGACCTCGCACTCCGCACCAACGGCGAGATCATCGCCGCGTGCAACGCCAACGACCGCGGCCTCGTCTTCCGCTGGACCGGCACGCACTGGGCCGGATTCACACCCGTCCTCTTCGGCTACGGCGCCATCGGCACGATCCTCCCCCTCCCCGACAACTCCTTCATCGTCGCCGGCGGCTTCTACTCCAACACGCTTTCCCCGTGGTACGGCCCGCATCCTCCCTTCCGTCACGTCGCGCGCTGGAACGGCGCCTCGTGGTCTTCGCTCGGCTCCGGGATCGAGGCTGCCATCAACACGCTCACCATCCTTCCCGACGGCGACATCTTCGCAGGCGGCGATGTTGTCTACGATCCGCAGCCGGGTTTCACCGCGCCCGTCGACGTTCACAACCTCGCGCGCTGGAACGGCGCCGCGTGGCGCGCCATGACCCGCGGCGTCGCAGGCCCGCTCGACAACGCCGTGGCGTCTGTCAGCGGCTCCGTCATCGTGCCCGGTCGTGGCGGCCACCCGGGCTCGAAGTACCTGCTTGCTTCCGAATTCGATGGTGTGGACTGGACCCCGTTCGATCCTGACCTCGAAGGTGAAATCGGCGCCCTCTCGCCGCACCCTGACGGCGGTGTTGTCGGCCGTGCATCGGTGCACAGCATGCCGTCGCTCGTGAATCGCGTGATCGTTCTCAGCGAGAACGTGCTTCTCGACCTGCCCGAGCCCCCGTTCCATGTGTGGTGCACACTCGCCTCGTCCACCGACCGTGTCATCATCGGCTCATACCACGGAGGCGGCGGTCATTACATCCTGCAACTCGAACACAACACGTGGGTCCCGCTCGCCGAAGGCCTCAACGGCGCCGTGCTTGCCCTCACGCGACTTCAAAGCGGCGATGTCATCGCGGCCGGCCAGTTCCTCGTCACCGCGAACGGCGCCACCTCGTCAATCGCCCGCTGGGACGGGCAACACTGGTCCCCCGTCGGCGACGGACTCACCGGCGCCTTCGAACACGTCATCGAGCACCCCAGCGGCAACATCATCGCCCTCAACCAGAATCAGGTCGCAATCTGGGACGGCGCAGCATGGACGACCATCGCAACTCCAGGCGCCGCGTACTCGCTCTCGCACCTGTCCAACGGCGACCTCGTCGTCGGCACGTACGTGAGCAACACGCCCGCGCCGGCCGTGTGGCGATGGACCGGCCAGGCATGGACTCCGCTAGGCCCCGACTTCATCGGCGCCTCCGGACCCCTGCGCAAACTCGTGCGCAACGCAGCCGGCGAACTCATCGCCGTCGGAAGCTTCTCCAAGATCGGCGAGATGTGGTCCACCTACTTCGCCCGCTGGACCGACACCAACATCCCCTGGGTCGCACGCCACCCACAACCCCAATCCACCAACCCCTCCGAATCCGCCTCCTTCTCGGCCTGGCCCGCCACCGGCTACACCAACCTCGAAGCCTCCTGGCAGCTCGAGACCTCGCCACACTCCAACACCTACGCCGATCTCATCGACGGACCCATCCCCAACTCCCTCGGCGCCACGGCCTCCATCACCCCTCTCCTCACCACCACCCGCCCCGGCGCCACCACACTCACCCTCTCCAACATCACCCCATCCCTGCACTACCGACGCGTCCGCGCACTCATCAACAACTCCTGCGGCGTATCCATCTCCAACCCCGCCCTCCTCACCCTCAACAACGCCACCTGCCCCGGCGACGCCAACGGCGATAACGTCGTCGACTTCCTCGACCTCAACATCGTCCTCTCCTTCTTCGGCGCCTCCGTCCCCCCCGGAACCCTCGGCGATCTCAACAACGACGGCGCCGTCGACTTCCTCGATCTCAACATCCTCCTCTCCTACTTCGGAACTGCCTGCTGATCCGACACCCGCCGCACACGGCGGGCTATCGCGATGCGCGCAACCAAAAGCCCACGGATTCCCATCCGTGGGCTCTGTCTTTTCCTGATGCCTGGCGCCCCTCCCTCGCGCCCTCCGCGCTGCCGCCTCTCCCATTGGCCTTGCAATGGGAGAGGGCAGGGTGAGGGCTCGATGGCCTCTGTCTGCTCTTCCCCTCTGCCTCTCTGCTTTCCTGATGCCTAGTGCCTAGTGCCTAGTGCC
>CAYPGJ010000039.1:0-21645 GCA_964410465.1 uncultured Phycisphaeraceae bacterium
CTGCCGGGCTACGACCCGGCCACCGCCGGACAGGTCTCCGGCTCCCAATACCGCTTCACCCGCATCGGCGGCATCTCCCAGCTCTTCTTCCTCACCCAGGGCTACGCCATCCTCGATGACGCAGCCATGCCCGTCGTCGGCGACCCCGAAACCATGAACGACACCTTCGTCGAGCAGATCGTCGGCGCTGCCAAGGCCGCCATCGACAAGGCCGCGGAAATGGGCGTCGGCGATCCCGACCGCGTCGGCGTCGGCGGCCACTCCTACGGCGCCTTCATGACCGCCAACCTCCTCGCACACTGCGACCTCTTCCGCGCCGGCGTCGCACGCTCCGGCGCCTACAACCGCACCCTCACCCCCTTCGGCTTCCAGAGCGAACGACGCACCTTCTGGGAAGCGCCCCAGATCTACATGAACCTCTCCCCATTCACCCACGCCAACAAGATCAACGAGCCACTCCTCCTCATCCACGGCGAGGTCGACAACAACCCCGGCACCTTCCCCATCCAGTCCGAACGCCTCTATGCCGCAGTCAAAGGCCACGGCGGAACCGCACGACTCGTCATGCTCCCCCACGAGTCCCACGGCTACCGCGCCAAAGAGTCCGTCATGCACACACTCGCAGAAATGATCGACTGGTTCGATCTCTACGTGAAACACAAGGGCTCACCCGGCGCGGCGAACTGATCTGCAAAACGCCTCTCGGTCGGAGCTCCTTGCGCTGGTATTCTTCCCCCCATGTCGGGGCGTCCCGGGAAACCGCGCAAGCAATCAAAATCCTCCGAGGAGCCGCGGACGATCCGCCCCCTCTTCTTGCTGGAGGATGAGCCCGTCCGCAACTATGCGGACGACCGGCTCGAAGTCCGCCAGTACGTCGACGTCATCACAAGCACCATCCTCGGCACGCCCGGACCCTTCACCATCGGCGTCTACGCCAAATGGGGTCAGGGCAAGACCTCCGTCCTCCGCATGGCCCACCAGTGGCTCATCGCGGAACAGGACATTTGTCCCCATGTAGTGCCCGTATTCTTCAATGCCTGGCTCTACGAACGCGAACAGCACCCCATCATCCCGCTCGTCGCAGTGATAGAGAAAGAGGTCGATGCGCGATTGCAGGCGCTCGAATCGCTCGACGACAAGGCCGTGGCGGGGCTCAAGACCGCCCTTCGCGCCGCTCATCGTGGAGCCCGTGCTTTTCTGTATGGCTTCACACTCAAGGCCGAGGGAAGACTCAAAGTGCCGTTCGTCGGCGAGATCGGTGTCGGCGCCGAGCACTCGGCAAAGGACGCTATTGACCACGAAGAAGAGTTGAAGGAAGTCGACACTCCTGAAGCGCAGCAGCGGTGGGAGAAATGGCGAGCGGGCTCACTCTACCTGTCCGCGTTCGAGACGCTCGACGCGATTGCGGTTGCCCATCGCGCCAAAGGCGACACGCCCGAGCACCCGATCCCGCGCATCGCCGTGTTCATCGACGACCTCGATCGCTGCCTCCCCGAGCGAGCATTCGAACTCCTCGAGCACATCAAGCTCGCCTTCGGTCACGCAGGGTTCATTTTCATCCTCGGCCTGAACAACGACGTCATCGACGCCCACCTCGTCCGCGAAGCCGAACGCCGCTTCGGAGCCGATCGGGCGCATCTGTATGAGCGATACCTCGACAAGATCGTCCAGCTCCCCCTCCCGCTTCGCTCCCATCGAGAGCACATCGGTCAATTGATGGACGGCATTCTCGCGCGCCTCAAGCACCCGCTGCATCCCGCGGAGCACAGAGTCTTTATCGACATGAAGGACCTCCTCGTGCTGAGCTGCCACGCGACGCCGCGCACGCTCGTTCGCCGTGTGAACACGCTGCTCGTGGATGCGAGACTCCGTCCTTCCGAGAATCTGCCCGACGCGCTCTCCGACGCGGAGGACCCCGCGCCGCACGCCAGGTTCCTCGCCGTCTGCCTCGTGCAGCGCACCCTCGCCGAGCTGCTCGGGTTGACGCTCCGCCGCCTCCGCGTGGCCGACGCGCTGTGCACGGCCATCGCCGAGCGAGGTCTCGACGCTGTCTTCGAGGAGTTCAAGGAGCAGTCGAGCCGACGCGAACAGCCGTCGGCGGGCGACGCGGCGCGCAAAGAGGCCGGCGCACGGGAATCGTCGCGCGAGTTCGACGCGGACGCCGCGTCCCTGCTCACCGAACTCCGCAAGCACACCCTGCTCGACCGGCTCTTCGAGCAGGCGCCCGCGAAGCTCTGGCTGCGCGACCGATCCGTGCGGGACCTGCTCGACGGTTTCGTGGGCAAGCGGCCCGAGCCCTCGCCGCCCCGTGCGCCAAAGACGGACGCCCGCCCCACCGACGAACCCACCGGCGCTCCGGAGAGCATCGAGCGTTGGCAGACGACGCAGGGCCAGCGGGAGATCATCGAGCGCGCGATCCGGCAGTGTTTCTCATATCCCGCGGAGGCCCCGCTCACGCCGAGCTTGTTCGCTCGCGTGACTGAGCTCTGGCTGGGATTCGAGCCCGTCACGGATGTGGGCTTGGAGATGCTGGCTCGCGCTGAGACAGGACTCACAGCGCTGTTGACACTGGACCTCACCGGCACAGTGATTACGGACCACGGTCTGAGGGTGCTCGCGCGATCGGACACGGGGCTGAAGGCACTGACGACGCTATGGATTACCGGCGTTTCGATCACCGACCCTGGGCTTGAGGCGCTGGCGCACAGGGACACGGGCCTGAAGGCACTGACCGCGTTAAGTCTATGGAACACCAAGGTCACAGACATCGGCCTGAGAAGCCTTGCGCGCGGGGACACGGGTTTGAGTGAGCTGGCGACGCTGGGGCTTGGTCGAACGGCGATTTCAGACAACGGGGTAGACGCGTTGTCGCAGCCGGACACGGGCATGAAGAGACTTGTGACACTCGAACTCGCTCGGACGGCGATTACGGATACAGCATTGAGCTTGCTCGCTCGCTCGGACACGGGCCTGAGTTCCCTCACGACACTCGACCTGCGTGGAACAAGAGTGACCAACGCGGGCTTGAAAGCGATAGCTCACTCGGACACGGGCCTCGGCGCGCTGACGACGTTGAATCTGGCAGGAACGGTGATCACGGACGAGGGGTTCGAGGCGCTGGCAAGTCCGGACTCAGGTCTCAAGACGCTCACGACTCTGGACCTGCGGAACACCGAGATCACGGAGGCGGGATTAGCAGCCCTCTCGCGTACGGACTCAGGCTTGAAGGAGCTCACGATGCTGGACCTGCGAGCTACACGGATTACGGACAAGGGGCTGGAGGCCCTCCTGTCCGCCCGCCCCGATCTCAACATCATTCACTGACGCTTCACGCCCCTGCGTCCCTCCCCCCTCACGGATACTCCTGCCGCGTCGGCCGGATCATGATGTCGTTCACGTGCACGTGCGCCGGCTGCCCCACAATGAACGCCACGGCCCGCGCCACATCATCCGGCTCCAGCACCGGCCCGATCTTCTCCATGAACTGTCCGAACGTCACCGGGTCATACCCCGCAACATCCTGAAACTCCGACTTCACGATCCCCGGATGCACCGCCGTCACGCGGATCCCCTTCGGCCCCAACTCCCTCCGCGCGGCCTCCGCAATCGCCGTCGCCGCAAACTTCGTCGACCCGTACATCGACGAGAACGGCGAGATGTGCTTCCCCACCGTCGAAGAGATCACCACGATGTCCCGCGCACTCCTCGGCCAATCCCCCGGCGACCCATCCTCCCGCGCCTCCATCGACCCGATCATCCCCTCCGCCCCCGCGCGCAACAGCCGCGCCGCCGCGAGCAGATTGATCCGCACCACCTCTTCCCACTCACGCTCATCCGACGTCATCGGCGAGCCGCGCAGCCCCCGCCCCGCGTTCACGATCACCATGTCCGGCGCGCGACCGAACGCCCCGATCGCCCCGTCCAACATCGCCCGAATCGTCTCCCCCTCACACGCGTCCCCGTCCACCACCGCGGCGCCCCCGCTCCCCATCGTCTGACACTCCCCCGCCAACTCCCGCAACCGGTCCTCGCGCCGCGCATTCAGCACCAGCGACGCCCCCGCCTCGGCCAACCGCAACGCGATCGCCCGCCCGATCCCAGCCGACGCCCCCGTGATCACACCCACGCGCCCGCGCAAACTCCCGCTCATCGCTCGCTCCTCAATCTCGACGCAACGCCGCCCGCGCGCCCCACGACCAGCCGCACGTCACGACACCGACCTCTTGCATGCCACGCAAGACGCCGTCGGCCACAGACCAGTATGCCCAAAACGCTCCCGCCGCGAGCCCACGCCGGCGCCGAGGAGCCGAACGGGGACTTATTCCCCTTCCGGCTTCGCCACCTGCCACTCTTCGAGGTCGATCGGCGCCTGACGTCCGAAGATCGTCACCAGCACCCGCACCGCGCCCTTCTCCGGGAACACCTCGTCGATCGTCCCCTCGTACCCCTGGAACGGGCCTTCCTTGATCACCACGTGATCGCCCTTGTTCCACACGAGCTTGATCGACGGCAACTCCTCCGGCTTGCGCGAGTCGAGCAACATCTTCTCGATCTCGTGCGTCTGCATCGGCGTCGGCCGGCCCGTCGCGCCCACGAAATCGCCCACGCCCGTGGTCTCCTTGATCAGGAAGAACACGTCCTGCGGGATGCGCCCGTCATCCTCCAGCTTCATCTCCACGAAGATGTACCCAGGGTACAGCTTCGTCTCCGTGATCCGCTGCTTGCCGCCCTTGAGCGTCCGCGTCTTCTCCGTCGGCACCAGAATCCGGCCGATCAGGTGCGTCATCCCCTCGATCTGCACCTTCCGAAGAAGCGTGTCCCGGACGTAGTTCTCCTTGTTCGACGCCACCCGCAGCACGAACCAGTTCATCCCCGGGCGAACCGTCGGCTCACCCTCGGCGATCACGTCCGTCCGCTCGTTGGGCCGCCCGTCCAGAATCTGCGTCTGATCGTCCGACATGCCTGCCATTCCTTTCGGAGAACGACCCGCGGGCTCAGGCGTCCAGGACGCCGACCCAACGGAAGAAGGTCGAGAAGAGATTGTCGACGACGAAGAGGGTCGTCGCGATCCCGAACGACACCGCGATCACCACCCACGTCGACCCGATGATCTCACGACGCGTCGACCAGTTCACCTTCCGCATCTCGTTGTCCACCGAGATGAAGAACTCGTTGGCCCGCGGACGGATCGCCACCACCCAGTACACGAACACCGCCGCCAGCACGATCACCAGCGCCGCGGCCCCGGCCTGCAGGTACGTCACCGAAAAATCCGGCATCCCGCGACGCTCGCTCACGCTCGCGCGGAAACCGTCCGCCGAAGACTCGATCCGCTGGATCGACAGCGGAGACGCACCCCCCGTCGTCGAGATCGACGTGATCTGCACCTCGCCGCCCGTCGGCGACACCGACGACACCGTCGCCGTCCCCATCGGCGTCGTCCCCGCCGCGTCGCTGTACAGCGTCAGCCCCTGGCCCGTCGTCGCCGAACCATCGATCGCCGACACCCGCAACGCCCACGTCGACTGCGGCACCGGGTACGCGCCAACCTGCTCATACAGCCACAACGCGCCGGACAACGCCAACGCGCCGAGTCCGACCGCCGTGAGTACGCGGGTCCAATATCCCTGTCCGGGCTTGTAGACGCCGAGCGCCATCGTGTGCTTCCAATCCGCCTGGGCCCGCGGGCGCCGAGGCTCGAGGGACTGTGCTCTGTGAACACGCCGGGAGGGAATCGAACCCGCAACCTGCGGATTTGGAATCCGCTGCTCTGCCAATTGAGCTACCGGCGTCCGGTTGTCGCGACGCGCCGCTCTCTCCGCGGCCCGCGCCTCACTTCCGCTTGATCTTATGGAGCGTGTGCCGCTTCAGACGAGGACTGTACTTCTTCAGCCCAGCCTTCATCTTTTCGGGAATGCCGCCCTTCGTATTCACCTCGGTTCGGTAGTTCAGGTCCTGGCACTCCGTGCACTGGAGCCACACATACTCACGAGCCTCGGCCTTCTTCTTCGCCATCGAATCGATCCTCTCGAACCCGCTAGCCGGTTCAAACCTCGTCACAACGCTGAAAAGGCGTCGCCCGCCACGAGGGCGAGCGACGCCGGGGGGTGGTGGTAATCCGTTAGGCGATGATCTCGGTCACGACGCCCGAACCCACCGTTCGGCCGCCCTCACGAACCGCGAACCGCAGTCCCTTCTCCATCGCGATCGGCTTCTCGCCCAGATCGATCTCCATCTGCACGTTGTCGCCCGGCATGCACATCTCCGCGCCGCCAAGCAGGTTCACCGAGCCCGTCACGTCCGTCGTACGGAAGTAGAACTGCGGCTTGTACCCGTTGAAGAACGGCGTGTGGCGACCGCCCTCTTCCTTCGTCAGCACGTACACCTCGGCCTTGAACTTCGAGTGCGGCTGGATCGAGTTGGGCTTGCACAGCACCTGCCCGCGCTCGATGCCCTCCTTCTCCACGCCACGCAGCAGCGCGCCCACGTTGTCGCCCGCCTCGCCCGAATCCAGCGACTTGTTGAACATCTCCACGCCCGTGATCGTCGTCTTCGTCTTCTCCTTCCGAAGACCAACGATCTCGACCTCGTCGCCAACCTTCACCCGACCACGCTCGATGCGACCCGTCGCCACCGTCCCGCGTCCCTTGATCGAGAACACGTCCTCGACCGACATCAGGAACGGCTTGTCCACCTCGCGCTGAGGCTCAGGGATGTACTCGTCCAACGCCTTGAACAGCTCGTCCAGCGGCGCGCAGACCTTGTCGTCCTTCCCGTTGCACTCCAGCGCCGCCTTCGCCTGACCGCGAACGATCGGCGTGTCGTCGCCAGGGTACGAGTACTTGTTCAGAAGCTCCCGAACCTCCAGCTCCACCAGCTCCAGAAGCTCAGGATCGTCCACCAGGTCGACCTTGTTCAGGAACACCACGATGTGCGGCACGCCGACCTGGCGCGCCAGCAGCACGTGCTCACGCGTCTGCGGCATCGGGCCGTCCGCCGCCGACACCACCAGGATCGCCGCGTCCATCTGCGCAGCGCCCGTGATCATGTTCTTCACGAAGTCCGCGTGGCCAGGGCAGTCCACGTGCGCAAAGTGACGCTTCTCCGTCTCGTACTCCGTGTGCGACGCCGCGATCGTCACCGTCTTGTCCGTCGAACGAACGGTGCCGCCCTTCGTGATCTCAGCGTACGACTTCGCCGTCCCGCCGAACCGCGCCGCCGAACGCGCCGCCAACGCCGCCGTCAGCGTGCTCTTCCCGTGGTCGATGTGACCGATCGTGCCCACGTTCACGTGCGGTTTGGTTCTCTCGAATACGCCCTTGGCCATGTCTTGCGAACCTCCACCCAAGTCGCGTCAGGTCGTGGTGACGTCCCGGACGCGCGCCGGTTGAGTAACCCGATGTCGCCGGCGACTCCGCCGACGATTGCTTCTCTTCCGTCCGGGCACGCGCCCGAATCGGGAAACGATCCAAACTGGAAGCGCTCGTGTCCCGCTTCCACCTGTCTCCGACCTCCTCGAGATCGGACTCACGCCCCTCCCATCCAACCGCCGACGACACGCGATCCCGCGCAACGCCGACCCACTCCATCCGCGGCCCCGCAGTGTCCCCACGCCGGGCCCTTCGAGCAAGCCACCAGCGGGGATTGAACCCGCGACCTCACCCTTACCAAGGGTGCGCTCTACCACTGAGCTACGGTGGCAGCGACCGCGCCGGCCCGGGTCTCGAACCCGGCGAGGGGCAGAAATGTAGCCACACCCCAGCCCGCGAACAAGTCCCACACACTACCCGCAATCACCTTTCCAATCAAAAAACCGCCCCCGGTTCAGGGGGCGGCTCTCCTTCCTCCCGCTCCACCGACCTCACCGCGCCACAGGGCACGCCTGCCCGAACCCAGACAGCACCTCGTTCAAATCCAGGAAGTTCCGCACACCGTCACGATTCGCGTCGCCCGGGCACCGCGGCAACACCGTCACAAACGCCTTCCGAGTGACCGTCTCGCCGCAACCGCTCGTCAGCACGCAGTCGTACTCACCCGTGTCCCCCGCCGCCCCATTCGCGATCGTCAGCATCGCCGACGTCGCGCCCGGAAGCGGCGCCCCGTTCTTCCGCCACTGGTGCGTCAGCGGCGTCGTGCTCGACGCCGTGACGCCCACCGCGATCGTGCACCCCTCCTCCACCACCACATCCGCCGGCTGCCTCTGCACCCCGGGCACGGCCGAATCCACCATGTACGTCCGCGACGTCTCCGGCGTCGGCTGACTCGCCTGACGCAGCAGGATCTCCCCCCTCGCGCTGTCGTACGCGCTCGCGCCGTAGATCTGCGGCGAATAGAACGGGTCCTGGCTCTGGCCCAGATACCGCCAGCGCACGCCGTCCCAACCCCACACCTCCCGGTCCAGCGTCTGCGCCGCCGAGGCGCTGTATCCGTCCAGCACCACCGTCATCCCCGCCTGCGCGTCGTACACCGTCCGGTGCCCGAAACGCGTCGGCCCCTCCACCGATCGCAGCGACCACGTCGTCCCGTCCCACTCCCACGTCTCGTTCGTCGCGTTCTGCGTCGAGCCCACAAACCCGCCGTGCAGCACCACCACGCCCCGCGCCGAATCGAACGCCATCGTCCCCGCCGTGCGCGCCGAAGGCGATGTCGCGGGAGACCGCTGCGTCCACGACGTCCCGTCGTACGTCCACGTGTCGCTCAGCGGCGAAGCCCCGCCACCTCCCCCGAACAACACCGTCTGGCCCCGCGCCGAGTCATACGCCATGTACGTCGAGAAGCGCGCCGACGGCCCCGCGATGTTCCGGTCCACCCACGTCGTCCCGTTGTACTCATACGTCTTCGCGTCGAACGTGAACAGCACGCACACACCGCGCGCTGCGTCGTACACAAACCCGGGAATACGTCCGAACAACGGCGGCGCACCCGCCGTCTTGTCCAGCCACGCCGCCCCGTTCCACTCCCACACCTGGAACCCCGGGCTCTGCCCGAACCCGCCCACCCACACCGACCGCAGCCGCGCCGAGTCGTACGCCATCCCCGCGTACGAACACGCCGGCGGACCCGTCCCGACCCCGGCCCGCCACCCAAGGCAATCGCTCGCCCGCAAAGTCCCGCACATCCCCAGCACAGCCACCGCCACGCTCAACGCCTTCCGATACGCGCTCATGGTCATCTCTCCGATTCAAGCCCTGACGCCCGCATCCCGTGCCCCCTTACACTGAGGCCGCCTTGTCGGACGCGGTGGACGCCGTCGGAGAGTCATCCGAATTTCACCCCCGCCACCCGACACGTCCCTTGACGGTTTTTTTCCGTCGTATGTCCTCCCAACCCCCCAACCAGAACCTCACCCTCCTCCTCCAGTCCGCCGCGGCCGGAGACCACCACGCCGCCGCGCAACTCCTCCCTCTCGTCTACGACGAACTCCGCCGACTCGCCGCCGCACGACTCGCCCGCACCCCACCCGGCAACACACTCCAACCAACCGCCCTCGTCCACGAGGCCTACCTCCGCCTCACCGCCGACAACCCCGACACCGACCCCCACTGGCAAGGCCGCCGCCACTTCTTCGGCGCCGCCGCACAAGCCATGCGCGACATCCTCGTCGAACAAACACGACGCAAACGCTCTCTCAAACGCGGCGGCGACCGCGCACGCATCGACCTCGCCCACGCCGAACCCGCGTTCGAAGAGCCGGCCGAAGACCTCCTCGCCCTCCACGAAGCCCTCCAACGCCTCGAAGCCCTCGACCCGCGCAAAGCCGAGATCGTCATGCTCCGCTACTTCGCCGGACTCTCCCAACCCGAAACCTCCGACCTCCTCAACCTCTCCGAACGCACCATCGAACGCGAGTGGCGCTTCATCAAGGCCTGGCTCCGCAACGCCATGACCGGCGAACCCACCGAGCCCCTCCCATGACCCCCGACCACCTCGCGCGCGTCGAAGCCCTCTTCCACGAAGCCGCCGACCTCCCCCCACACGAACGCTCCGCCCTCCTCGACGAACGCTGCGCCAACCACCCCGCTCTCCGCGCCGCCGTCGAATCACTCCTCCGCGCCGAATCCTCCATCCACTCCCGCTCCTTCCTCGAAACCCCGGCGCTCGCCCGCCTCCCCGACTCCACCACCCAACTCCCCTCACACCTCGGCCACTTCCGAATCCTCTCCCTCCTGGGACAGGGCGGCATGGGCGCCGTCTACGAAGCAGAACAAGACAACCCACGCCGCCGAGTCGCGCTCAAAGTCATCCGCTCCACCTTCCTCTCACGCGAACTCCTCGCACGCTTCCAACGCGAAGCACAAGCTCTCGCCCTCCTCTCACACCCCTCCATCGCCGCCATCTACGAAGCCGGAACACTCGACTCTCCCCACGCCCCCACTCCCTACTTCGCCATGGAAATCGTCCAGGGCCTCCCCATCGACGCCTACGCGCACCAGCGCCACCTCACCATCCCGCAACGCGTCTCACTCCTCGCTCGCGTCTGCGACGCCGTCCAACACGCACACTCCCGAGGCGTCATCCACCGCGACCTCAAACCCGCCAACATCCTCGTCATCCACCCCTCCTCCCCCGACGCAGACCCACTCCCCAAAGTCCTCGACTTCGGCGTCGCCCGACTCGCCAACCCCGACCTCGCCGCCACTCTCCAAACCGACGCCGGCCAACTCCTCGGCACCCTCGCCTACATGAGCCCAGAACAGCTCGACGCCGACCCCTCACACGTCGACGCACGCGCCGACGTCTACGCCCTCGCCGTCATCCTCTACGAACTCCTCGTCGGCAAACCACCCATCGACGTCCGAGGCCTCTCCATCCCCGACGCCGCGCACGCCGTCCGCAACGACGAGCCCACACGCGCGGGCCTCGCCTCCCACGCCCTCCGCGGCGATCTCGAAACCATCCTCCACCGCGCCCTCGAAAAAGACCCCGCGCGCCGCTATCCCACCCCCGCAGACCTCGCCGCCGACCTCCGCCGCTCCCTCCGACACCAGCCCATCCACGCCCGCCCACCATCCCGCGCATACCGCGCCGCAAAGTTCATCCGCAGACACCGCGTCGGATTCTTCGCCACCTCCACCGTCATCGCCGCACTCCTCCTCGCCACCGCCGCCCTCTCACTCAGCCTCCTCCGCGTCCGCGCCGCACGCGACCTCGCCACCACCCGCGCCGCTCAGGCCGACGCCGTCACGACCTTCCTCCAGGACATGCTCTCCTCCGTCCGCCCCTCCCGCGCCCGCGGCACGGAAGTCACCGTCGCCCAGGTCCTCGACGACGCCTCCACCCGCATCGACCACGAACTCGCCGATCAACCACTCGTCGAAGCCTCCATCCGGCTCGCTATCGGCGTCACCTACCGCACACTCTCGAACTTCGACGACGCCGACCGACACCTCGCCCGCGCGCTCGATCTCCGACGCGACCACCTCTCACCCGCGCACCCCGACACCATCGACGCCCTCGCCGAACTCGCCCACCTCCGCGAAGAACAAGCCCGCTACGACGAGGCCATCTCCCTCGACAACCAGGTCCTCGACGCGCGCCGCGCCGCCCACTCCGACCGCTCCGAGCCCTACGCCGCCGCGCTCCTCCGACTCGGCAACGCCCTCCAGCGCGCCGGCCGCCTCGACGAAGCCGAAGCCGCACAACGCGCCGCCTACGACATCCGCGCCGCACTCGAGCCCCAAGGCGGACTCAACCTCGCCGCCTCCAGCGACTCGCTCGCGCGCATCCTCAACGCCAAAGGCAACTACGCCGACGCAGAGCCACTCCTCCGCGCGGCCGTCGACATGCGCCGCCGCTATCTCCCCCCCGACCACCCCGAACTCGCCCGCTCTCTCAGCAGCCTCGCCTCACTCCTCCACGACCGAGGCCGCCTCGCCGACGCCGAGCCCCTCTACCGCGAAGCACTCGACATCGACCGCCGCGTCTACCCCAAGGGCGATCTCTCCCTCGCCATCTCACTCAACAACCTCGCCTCCCTCCTCCAGGACAAAAACGACTACGACGCCGCACGCACGCTCTTCGAAGAATCACTCTCCCTCCGACGCGCCCTCCTCCCACACGAACACCCCTCCGTCGGCTCCGCGCTCAACAACCTCGCCGTCCTCGCCTACTTCCAGGGCCGATTCGACGACGCCATCACCCTCTTCCGCGAAGCACTCGACATCCGACGCGTCGCCCTCGGCGAAGAACACGTCGAAACCCTCCGCACACGCATGAGCCTCGCCGCCTCCCTCCTCAAACACTCCGCCGACGACGAGGCCATCAACGAACTCCGAGACTGCCGCGAAGCCTTCATCCGAACCCTCGGCCCCGAGCACCCCCAAACCCTCCGCTGCACTCACAACCTCGTCGATCCACTCCTCCGCACCCGCCGCGAACCCGAAGCCCTCGAACTCGCACAACAAACCTTCGACGCCCGCACCCGCATCCTCGGCCACGACCACCCCGACACACTCATCACCCAGCAGGTCTACGCCTACGCACTCGCCTGCAACAACCGTCCCGACGAAGCCATCGCCGCCATGCAACGCGCCCTCTCCACATGGCAATCGCGCGACGGCGTCACCCCCGCCCAGCTCGCCGCCGCCAACCAAGCCGCGCTCCGCGTCGCGCAGCGCGCGGGCCGCGATGACCTCGTCGCGCAATGGTCCCCAACCCCCGCGACCACCCAATCGCCATAATCCACACCCCATGCGCCGCGCCGTCTTCCTCGATCGCGACGACACACTCATCCACCGCGCCACCGGCGCGCCCACCGGCGACCTCGGAGAGCCCCACGACGTCGCTCTCCTCCCCAACGTCCCCCAGGCCCTCCGACTCCTCGCACGCGCCGACTTCTTCCTCGCCGTCTTCACCAACCAGGGCGGCGTCGCGCGAGCCGCCTACCCCGACTCAGCCGTCCACGCCGTCAACGCACGCCTCAACCAACTCCTCCGCGAACACGACGCGCCACCTATCAACGACTTCCGACACTGCCCCTACCACCCCCAAGGCCTCATCCCCCAATACACCCGCGAACACCCCTGGCGCAAACCCGCCCCCGGCATGATCCTCGACCTCGCCCGCGCACACTCCCTCGACCTCCACTCCTCCTGGGCCCTGGGCGATCAACCCCGCGACGTCGCCGCAGGCCGCGCCGCAGGCTGCCGAACCATCCTCATCGCGCCCCCAAACACCCACTGCGACCCCGCGCCCGACTTCCACGCCTCCGACATCCTCGACGCCGCGCGACATATCCTCGACGCCCCGCAGCGCGCGTCATGACCACACCCCAAGCCGAACCAACACGCGTCCTCGTCGTCCTCCCCACATGGGTCGGCGACACCGTCATGGCAACGCCCGCGCTCCGTCTCCTCCGCGATCGTCTCCCCGGCGTATTCCTCGGCGCCCTCGCACGCCCCGGCGTCGACCACATCCTCGAAGGCTCAAACCTCTTCGACGAACTCCACCACGCCCCCCCCTCCGGCATCATGGCCCCCAAGGTCGCAGCACAACGCGTCCGCACACGACGCTACGCCTCCGCCCTCCTCCTCACCAACTCCTTCTCCACCGCCCTCTCCATCCGGCTCGCCGGCATCCCGCGCCGGCTCGGCTACGACCGCGACGGCCGCGCCATGCTCCTCACCGAACACCTCACCCCCCAACGCCGACGCGACATCACGCCCTACCGCAAATCCCACACCGATCCCTCCGCCTGGGCCCCCGTCCCCGCCTGCGAGTACTACGCCCGACTCGTCCGCGCCTTCCTCAAGGACGACCGCGCACGCGAACGCTCCCTCGAACTCGCCGTCTCCCCACCCCAAACACACGCCGGCGCCGATCTCCTCCACCGCGCCGGCCTCTCCGACAACGAGCCCTTCTGCGTCCTCAACCCAGGCGGAAACAACCCCGCCAAACGCTGGCCCGCCGACCGCTTCGCCCAACTCGCCGCCCACCTCATCCAACGCCACTCCCTCCGCATCCTCGTCAACGGCTCCCCCGCCGAAGCCGAACTCGCCGACGAAGTCATCGCGCATCTCAAAACCAAACACCCCGACCTCGCCGACCGTGCCGTCGCCCTCCCCAACCTCGGCGGCTCCCTCGCCTCACTCAAAGAACTCCTCCGCCGCGCGCAGCTCCTCGTCACCAACGACACCGGCCCCCGTCACATCGCCGCGGCCTTCTCCACCCCCGTCGTCACTCTCTTCGGCCCCACCGACCACCGCTGGACCACCCTCACCCCCTGGCTCCCCAAAGGCGCCTCCGAGCGCACCCTCCTGGCCGACCCCACCCTCCCCCAAGAGGAAGTCGCCAACGACCACCCCGAACGCTGCCGCATCGAGAACATCACCTTGGGCGACGTCATCGACGCCTGCGATGAACTCCTCACGAGCCGCGCGTGAGCGGATTCACCCTCGGCCTCGGGTCCCGGTGATCCTCGATCCGCTCCGCAATCCCCCTCCACGCCGCCTTCCGCGCCTTCAAACTCGCGCCCCCGCTCGCCTCCTTCAGCACGCGCATCCGCATCGTCCGTGACGCGACGCACCCCACCCCCATCGGCTCCAGCATCAAACTCGTCAGCATCCGCGCGCCCCCCGTCCGCTCCCGATCCCGCCGGATCGCCACCGTGTCGATCACGCACACCCTCGCCGGCGACACCACGATCAGATTGCTCGGCTTGTGATCCCTGTTAAACCACCCCCGCGTCGTCATCCCCTTCACCTGCGCCCCCACCGTCCGCGCCAGCTCCCTCCGCTCCGCGAACGTCAGCCCCGACACACCACGCCGCATCTCGTCCAGATGCTCCAGCAGCGTCTTCCCCCGCAGCGCCTCGAGCACCAGCGTCTCCCGCACGCCGAACCCCTCACGCCATCGAACCAGCGCAAGGCACGCCGCGCTCTCCACGCCCAGCGCCTTGAGCCGCTCGGCGCCACGCCAGTGCCGCTGCCCCGCCGTCCTCCCCAAGAGCGCATTGAGCCAGTCCTTGAGCCTCGTCCACGCCCACGTCTTCACCACCACCCCGCACCCGCATGCCTCCCCACGCCGCACGCTCGTCCGTTTCTCCCGCTTGATCTCCGCCGCCCCCCGCGCCCACGACGCACCCACCACCTCGCGCGCAACCGCAGGCGAATCCTCACGCCCCGATCGAATCAGCCACATGCGCCGTTGGCCGCTCAAGCCCGGAGCCTAATCCGGAACCAAGACGCACGCACGCCCCAACCTATCGCCCCTCGGGGAACGCGGCGTCTCGTGCTCACATCAGTCGGGCGCCATCCATTCATATCGCGTCCCGAGGTCGGTCAGCATTGAAAAGGTGTCTATGTACGGCACATCGAACTGCGCGCACACATCCGGAAGCTTGATCTCCCTCTTGGAATCAGGTGCGGGCTGCTCGATCGTCACGACAATGACATGGTGGACCATCGCATACGCCACAAGCCAACCATCCGCTCCAGTCGCGAACTTGACCTTGGCATAGTCGAAGTACTGTGCACTGCGTTGCACCCACGTCATGACCTTTTCAAAGGCCTCAACGACGGCGGTGTCGTTCGTGCCTGCGAAGAACTCGTCCGGCGCTTGCTCCTTGACCCACAGAACAAGGTCTTCCGTCTTTCGCCCAGCCAGCAGCTCGCCTTTCACCCGGTCAATGCTGCGCACATGACCCTTGCCGTGGTGGTATATCAGACTATCCCAGAATCCCGGGCAAATCCCGAAGGCGTAATAGGCGTTCTTCGCCGCGATGAACACGTCTGAATCCAGCACAAAGGGGCGGTCCACGCTCATGGGAGATTGATCCCCAGTCGCGCCGCGTACTCCTGGAAAGCCCCGCCGCGGAGGCCGGTGAGGTCGTACGCCTCCTTGAAGCTCAAGCGGCCCTCTTTCGCGGCGCGGATGGCGTGCGTCGCGAAGAGCGCTCCCACCCGTGTGTTCTGACTCTTGTAGAAATCACCTCCGCCCGCCCTGTCCCGGCGAACGCGTTCTTGCGCGATGTACTCGTCGTAGAACGCAAAGAACGTCTCCCGTCCCACGAGCCGAAGATCCATCGCGCGCCGACCCGCGACGATGGGGCTCACCTTGAATCGACGAGCGATTATCTCGAAGGGCGAACGCTCATGGCGCACGTCGCGCCAAATCGCCTTCAGCTCCTGCGCCGGAACGAGAAACTCCGCGGCCGCCTTGTCGCACCACGACTCGATGTCCTGCGACGGCCGGATCTTCAGCCCGACATCCGTTAGCGCGCTCTGTCCGAGCCAGATGTGCGCCAGCTCGTGGGCAAGCGTGAACATCTGAGCCGATTTCGCGTCCGCACCGTTGACGAACACGAGCGGTGCGTACGCATCGCTGAGCGCAAAGCCCCGGAACTCTTCCACGTCCAACACGCGATGCGTGTTGTTGCCCACCACGCCGTTGATGACCGCCATGACATCAAGCTCTTCGATGGCTCGCCGCAGTTCACCGACGGCGTCCTGCCAGGTGTGCACCCCCGCAGCCCAGCCGTCGGCCAGCCCCAGGGTGCGGCGCATCTCGCGCCCGATGTCTTCCGGGTCGTCCGCAAGACGGGCGCTGCCCACGAAGTCCAGCGGCTCCGCCTCGCACTCCATCCTGTCCTCTCGGAGCCATGCCTGACGGCGCTGCATCGCGTAGATCGTGTCCAGCAGATCAGGGCTGGGCTGGCTGATCTCGCTGTTACGGACAGTGCGCAGATCCGGAATCGGGATGCGCTCTTCCGGCGGCTCGGGCAGGAAGAAGTACCCAAAGGGCACATACGTCGCCTTAGCGAAGTCCTCCAACTGCTTCAGCGTCGGCTGCGCCTCGCCGCCCTCCCACTCCGCGAGCCTTGCGAAGCGGCCGCTCAGGTCCTCGACCGTCCGGCCGCTCCGCTCTCGTGCCCAGCGGAGGAGTTCGGGTTTGACTGGCACTCGCGTCACCGACGTCTCCAAGCCGACCACTGGTCCTGATGCACTATCCTATTCGGATGCTCGGGCATCGCCTGGCCACTTCGCGGCAACGTGATGGCGGACGCCCTCGGCTCCCCGCCCGTCGTTGCGTGCAGTTCAAAATTTGCGGACCAACTACACGCCAACTCTAATGTTCGGCCGTGCGTACCAGTGCGGAGGCTTAGTCCTTCACACCCATCAACCGCTCACCCCGACTCACTTCTCCCTCCTCCCGCCACACACACGCCACCTCGATCCCGAACAGCGCCAGCAGCGACGTCAGGTGCCGCTCCACGCTCGCCATCGCCTCGCTCCGATACCGCGGGTCGTACTTCTCGAACAGCTCCGACGCCTGACCCTGCGCGTGCTTCATCAAATCCTTCTGCGTCGCCGCATTCACCTGAATGATGTCCAACAACCCAAGCACCCGCCCCGCCTGAATGTCATACGGCTCCACGTCGAGCAAACGCAGCGCCCCCTCGATCCGCGGCAGCCTCACCCGATACTTCCCCTCTCCCACCCGCTCCACGTCCGCCTCGCGCACCCGCGCCAAATCCACCGAGTACTGCTTCTCAAAGTGAAAAATCATCGCCACCCGCGCCTGCGACAGCAGGATCGGCGGCATCCACGACCACCCCTTCGTGCTCGTCGCGATCTCCTTCGCGCTCACCTCCAGCCCCACGAGCCGCCCCACCGCGCGCACCTTGTCCGCGATCGTCGCGCTCGTCACCGCCGTCACCGGCGCCCTCGAACCCGCCCGACGCAACACAAAGAACACCACGGCCCCGCCGAGCAACAACCCCAACACCAGCAGAATCAGTTCAGCCATGCAGCCTCCCGGAGCCTTGTTCGGCCCCGACCCGCGCCGATTCCGTGCCCGTGCCCCGACGACGGTCGTCCGATGTTAGGACGCGGCGTTCTCGCCCTCGCGCCCGTACTCCAGCGACCGGATCGCGTAGTGCGCCCCCGCAGACACCAACCCCACCACAATCAACCCGCCGATCAAAAACACCAGCGACTTCACCATCGGATGAATCCCGGCCAACGTCGACGGCAGCGACGTGAACATCCACGCACCCGTCGCGCCCAACCCGGCCCCACACAGCGCGAACCCGATCACCAACGCCTTGATCGACTTGCCCGGCCTGCGCGCCCACACCGTCACCCCCGCCATCGCCAACATCAGAAAACTCGCCCCGACGCGGCCCGCCGACACCTGATGCTGCATGATCCCCCGGTACGTCGCGCGATCCGCCGTGTACCCAAGCACCGTCCCCACCAGGATCGCGCCCGCCACGCACAGCATCGCCAGCGCAGGACCCGACCGGAACTTCCCGAACCCGATCAGCGTCGCGAACACGCAACCCAGCAGCGTCAGCCCCTCAAACCCCACCAGAAACGACCCCGGGTCCGTGCGCGTCATCGCCCCGTACGCCTGCCACAACGCGGACAGACCCACGCCGACGCCCACCACCAGGCTCACCCCGCGAATCGCCATCGGCACTCTCGGCAACGCCATCACGTCTCCAAACCATCGTCCATCAAGCCACCCCAAACCAGCAAGCACACGCCCGATCCTACCTCGGCTTGGCAGCCGACTCCCAAACAGGTACACCGAGCCACCGCACCCCATGCCCACAAACGCCCCGCCCAGCACGACTACGCCCCGCACCGCCGCCGAGTTCTTCGCCGGCCTCGGCCTCGTCCGCCGCGCCCTCGAATCCCTCGATTCCCCCTTCCAGACCCTCTACGCCAACGACGTCGACCCCCTCAAGCACCGGCTCTACTCGGCCTCCTTCCCCGACGCCGCAGACGTCCTCGACACGCGAGACATCCACGACGTCAGCGCCTCCGACATCCCCCCCTGCGATCTCTGGTCCGCCTCCTTCCCCTGCACCGACCTCAGCCTCGCCGGCGGCCGCGCCGGCATCCACAAAGGCCAGTCCGCCGCCGTCTGGCAAATCTTCCGACTGCTCAACGAGACGCCGAGCGCGCAGCGCCCGCGCTGGCTCCTCTTCGAAAACGTCGTCGGCCTCCTCACCAGCGCGCAGGGCGCCGACCTCCTCGCCCTCGTGCGCGCCATCAACAGCGCAGGCTACTCCGTCGATCCCATCCTCGTCGACGCCGCGTGGTTCACCGCGCAGTCCCGACCGCGCCTCTACCTCCTCTGCGACCGCCTCGACGTGCGCACCGATCCAGCGCTTGTCGAACAAAAACCCCACCTCGCCCGCACCGCCCGTATCGCCGCGTTTCAGCGCGCGCACCCCGGCGAAACGTGGTCTCGGCCAAAACTCGAAGAACTCCATCCCCGCGCGGATTCGTTGCAAGATACCCTCGATGACCCACCTCTCGACTCAGATCGGTGGTGGACCAAACCCCGCGCCGACTACTTCGTTTCCCAGCTCCACCCCGCCCACCGCGACACCGCCGACGACATGATCCGTGGCCCAAGCGTCTCTCACGCAACGGCTTACCGCCGCGTCCGACCCGTCGGCCCGCTCGGCGCCAAGCGCTCCGTCGCCGAGCTCCGCACCGACGGCCGAGCCGGCTGCCTCCGCCTCCCCAAAGGCGGCAGCGCCAAGCAGATCGTCTTCCGCGCGGGGCTCGGCGAATACGCCGTGCGACACATGACGCCCAAAGAAGCCGCGCGACTCCAGGGCGTCGAAGACGACGCGCTCTTCGGCGAATCAAGCCCATTCTCCGACAACGAGCTGCTCGCGGGGCTTGGAGACGCGGTGTGCGTGCCGGCCGCGGCGTGGGCCGCGAAGATGCTCACGTCCCGCTGACGATCGCCACGCCGCTCGACGTGCCGAGCCGGTCCGCGCCCGCGTCGATCATCTTCATCGCGTCCTCGCGCGTCCGAATCCCGCCCGACGCCTTCACCTTCATCTTCCCAGCGTGCTTGCGCAGCAGTTGCACCGCCTCGATCGTCGCGCCCCCCGCGCCATGAAACCCCGTCGAGGTCTTCACAAAGTCGCACCCCGCCTGCGCCGCCGCCCCGCACCCCGTCTCGATCATCGCCT
Source organism: uncultured Phycisphaeraceae bacterium (assembly GCA_964410465.1). GTDB lineage: Bacteria > Planctomycetota > Phycisphaerae > Phycisphaerales > UBA1924 > CAYPGJ01. The sequence continues at coordinate 19,940 of CAYPGJ010000039.1, forward strand.
CGAGCTCCGCAACCCCGCCGCCCGTCGCGTCCGCGTGCGCCCGCAGCGCCGCCGTCTCCAGGATCACCTTCACCACCACCGCGCCCGACACGGCCCGCACGCCGCGCGTCGTGTGCAGCAGGTCCTCCTTCAGCGCCTCGCCGTCCTTCCTGAACAGGTGCGGCAGGTGCGCGACGACGTCGATCTCCCGCGCGCCCGCCTTGCACGCGTGCGTCGCCTCGATCGCCATCACCACCGGGTGGCACGCCCCGAGCGGGAACCCCGCCACCGCGCAGGTGAGCACGCGCGGGGCCTTGCCGGCGTCGAGCTTCGCCGCGAGCGGCCCGGCAAACCGCGCATTGACACACACCGCGGCGAAGCCGTGCAGCATCGCCTCGTCCGCCAGACGCAGGACGTCCGAGAGCGTGGTCTCGGGCTTGAGGGCCGTGTGATCGATCCGCGAAGCGAGGTCGGCGTTGGACATGGCCCCGATCCTACTCGCCGTGGGACGCGGGAACCGGCGGGCGGGCCCGCGTGTCCATAGCATCAGGCCATGACGCGTCGCGCAACCAGATCGGTGCTCGGATGCATGCTCGCGGGACTGCTCCTCACGCTCGCGTGCGGCTCGGCCTTCGCGCGATTCCCGCCCTTCGCCGAGGGCTCGTACGCCGACGCGGCCACGCGCGCTCAACAAGAGAACAAGTGGCTCATCGTCTACGCCACGCTCGAGGGCTGCGGCGCCTGCGGCGCCCACCTGCCCATCTGGTGGGACGCGCGCGTCGTCAAGTGGCTCGACGAGAACGGCGTGGCCGTCCTCATCGACACCGTCCGCGAACGCGAGATCGCCGAACGCCTGCACGTCGACCAGACGCCCGTCACCGCCGTGGCCGTCCGCGACGGCAAGGTCTTCGACCGCGTCTCCGCCCGACGCAGCGCGGACGAGCTGCTCGAGTGGTTCGCCGACCTCTCGCGCGGCGAGACGGAGGGCCAACGCCTGCGGCGCGACGCGGGCGGGAACGTCGAAGCGCGTCTCCGCCTGGCGCGCACGTGCGTCGACGCCTCCCGGCTCGACGACGCCGCCGGCGATTACGCGTGGCTGTGGGAGCGGATGGGCCGGGGCGACACGGCGCAGCGCGCGGCCAAGCGAGGTCTCGTGGCCGAGGAGATGAAAGCCCTCGCGCTCCGTGCGCCCGTCGCCCGAGCCGTGTTCCGCAAGATCCGCGACGCCGTGGAGGCGCGGCTCCGTTCGGGCGAGGCCTCGCTCGACGAGCTGGAGGACTGGCTCGTGCTCAACGACGTCGTGCGCGAGCCGGAGCGCACCGAGGCGTGGGCGCTGCGCGTCCGCGCGACGCCGGAGGGGCTCGAGACGCTGCGCGCGGTCGCGGGGCGCGTCTTCCCGCTCCTCGTGAGCCGCGCCGAGTGGGAGACCGCCGGCGTGGTGTACGCCAGCGGCATCGGCGAGGCGCGCAGGGCGCGCGCGACGTACGAGGCCGAGGCCCGTGCGAGGGACTGGTCCGCCAGGCCCTCCGACGTCGCGGCGCGCGCGGACCTGGAGCGAGCGTTCATCGACCGTCTCTCGACGCTCTCGGCGGCGCTGTTCGCCGCCGGGCGCGACGAGGAGGGCGTGGCCGTTGCGGAGGAACTGCTCGCGGTGCGGGGCGACGCCGGCGCGCGCAGCGCGCTCGCCGAGCGTGCGCTCGCCGCCGGGGCCGTGAGGCCGGAGCACC
>CAYPGJ010000040.1:0-20861 GCA_964410465.1 uncultured Phycisphaeraceae bacterium
GCCGGGGGCGGCGCGGCCTGCGGGGCCGGTGCGGCCTGCGGCATGAGCCGCACCCGGAACACCAGCTCCGCCACCCGTTCGCGCACCCCGCGCTCGAACTCACGGAACAGCGACGACCCCTCACGCTTGTACTCGATCCTCGGGTCCTGCTGGCTGAACGCGCGATAGTTGATGGAATCGCGCAGCTGGTCCATCGCGTACAGATGGTCCTTCCACGCCTGATCCAGAACCTCCAGCAGCACGAACTGCTCGAACCGGAACATCTCCGATCGCGCCGCCATCTCGATCCGCCCGCGGATCGCCTCGCGACGCTCCTCCCCGTCCTTGCCCGCGAACAGCCACTCGCCCGGCGGCGGCGAGCCCAGCTTCTCGGCAAAGAATGTCTCCAGCTCTTCACGCGTCGCGCACGCAGCCCCTTCCGCCAGCAACGCGTCCACGCGCCCCGTCTCGAGCCGTGCGCGCGATGCCTTCAGCAACGCGTCCCGGATGTCCATCGGACCCATCGACCGGATCTTCTCGAGATCCCAGTCCAGGCCGAGCCGCGTCCGGGCCCAGTCCGCGAGCTGCGCGAGCGCCTGCTCGGGCGAGTACGCCATCATCCCAGCGGTCAGCTCCATGGCGAACTCGACCGGATACTCCACCTCCTTCTTCCGATACGCCTCCTCGACGCGACCGAACACCAGATCCGCCGCGCCCGCGCGAGCCTCGGGCGAGGACGTCATCTCTTCCACCCCGATATCCACCCCGAACACACTCTTCGCCCACCGGCACAGCTCGTTCGCGCCGTAGTTCTCCACCAGGTACTTGTCGAGCGACGACAGGTCCGCCCCGTCGATCCGCTCGCCGGCGCGCTCCGAGATCAGGTCTTCCGCCGCCTTCGCGGACAAGCCCTGCAGCTCCTCCGCGCTCACCTCGACGCCGAAATGCTGGCGCGCCCACGACGCGAGGCCGGACAGGTCGTGCCCGCTCGCGTCCGCGCCCGCCATGTACTCCCCGATCGTCACCGCAACGGTCTCACGCACGTCGTGCTTGGCGATCCGCTTCACGCGATCCTTCACCTCGTCCCGCGCCACGCCCCGAACCCGCGACGGCTCCACAGACGCGTTCATCGCCTTCCGAGCCTCCTCCGCGACCCGCTCGGCCCAGTGATCCGGGTCGAGGTACTCCTCCACCGCGGACTCCACCGAGTCCCGGATGAACTCCAGGATCAGCCCCTTGATGTCCCGCCCTTCCAGGGCGCGCTGGCGCAGCCCGTAGAACGACTGACGCTGGTGCTCCATCACCTCGTCGTACTCGAGGATGTTCTTGCGGATCTGGAAGTTCCGCTCCTCCACCTTCCGCTGCGCTCGCTCCACCGACTTCGTGAGCATCGGGTGCTCGATCGAGTCCCCCTCCTTCATCCCGATCCGCGCGAGAATCCGCATCGTCGTCTCGCCCGCGAACATCTTCATCAGGTCGTCGTCCAGACCCACGAAGAACCGCGTCGAGCCGCGATCGCCCTGACGGCCCGACCTCCCGCGGAGCTGGTTGTCGATCCGACGAGACTCGTGACGCTCCGTCCCGATCACGTGCAGACCCCCCAACGCCTCGATCGTCGACGCCCATCCGATCCGGTGCAGCCCGAACCGGCCGTGCTTGTCCAGCTCCTCGCGCAGCTGCTCCGCGCTCATCTTCGCCCCGGCCTTGTCGTCCACCCACGTCTTCTCCGACACCCACTTCCGCAGCAGCGACAGCTCCACCTCCTCGGCCGACATCTTCTCGACGTCCTGCTTCGTGACGCCCAGCTCCTTCGGCGCCACCTTCCGGAACACCAGCTCCCGCACCCGCTCGTCGCTCGCGTCCGTCGTCAGCTCCTTCGGCGCGATCCCGCGACGCAGCCAATGGTCCAGCAGCGCCTCGCGCGACACCCTCCCGAGCTTGATGTCCGTCCCGCGCCCCGCCATGTTCGTCGCGATCATCACGGCGCCGAGCTGCCCCGCGTTCTCCACGATGTGCGCCTCACGCTCGTGCTGCTTCGCGTTCAGCACCTCGTGCTTGATCCCGTGCGCCTTCGCCAGCATCTCCGCCAGCTTCTCGCTCTTCTCGACGCTCGTCGTCCCCACCAGCACCGGGCGGCCCATGTCGTGGAAGCTCTTGATCTCGTCCACGATCGCCGTCCACTTGTCCTTCCCCGTGAGGAACACGATGTCGTCGAAGTCCTTGCGGATCACCGGCAGGTTCGTCGGGATCGACACCACGTCGAGCTTGTAGATGTCGTGGAACTCCTGCGCCTCCGTGTCCGCCGTCCCCGTCATGCCCGCCAGCCGCTTGTACATCTTGAAGAAGTTCTGGATCGTGATCGTCGCGACCGTCTGCGTCTCCTGCTTGATCGGCACCCCCTCCTTCGCCTCCACCGCCTGGTGCAGACCGTCCGACCACTGCCTCCCCACCATCGGACGGCCCGTGAACGTGTCCACGATCACCACGCTCGGCGTCTCTTTCCCCGTCTGCCCGTCCGGCATCGGCGCCACGATGTAGTCCCGGTCCCGCTGGTACACCGTGTGCGCACGCACCGACTGCGTCAGCAGGTGCGGCATGTCCACGTTCTGACCCACGTAGAAACTGCCCAGACCCGCGGCCTTCTGCGCCTCGTCGATCCCCTCGTGCGTCAGATGCGCCTGCTTGCGGTCCATCTCGACCTCGAAGTACCGCGTGTGCTTGTCCCGCGCCTCCTCCAGCCCCGGCAGCTCCGCCTTCGCGCGACGCAGCTCCTCCTGCATCGCAGGCGTCGCCGATCGGTCGCGCGCGTTCCGGATGTCGCCCTCCAGGCCCTTGATGCGACGCTTGCACGCCTCCACATGCTCATCGGCTTCCGCCCAGGGCCTCTGCTTCTCCACCAGCATCCGCGCCAGTCGATCCGCCAGCTCGTACCGCGGCGCATCCTCGTGCGCCTGCCCCGAAATGATCAGCGGCGTCCGCGCCTCGTCGATCAGAATCGAGTCCACCTCGTCCACAATCGCCATCTGACGAACCCGCTGCACCTGCTGCTCCACCGACCGCTTCATGTTGTCACGCAGGTAGTCGAACCCGAACTCCGCCGTCGTCCCGTACACCACGTCGCACTGGTACATCCGGCGCTTCTCGGCCTCGTCCTGCATGTGCATCGGGTGGATCGCCCCCACCGTCAGCCCCAACGCCCGGAAGAACGGGAACGTCCAGTCCCGGTCCCGCTGCACCAGGTAGTCGTTCACCGTCACCACGTGAACCTTCTGGCCCTCCAGCGTCGCGAGGAACGCGGCCAGCGGCGCCACGATCGTCTTCCCCTCGCCCGTCTTCATCTCCGCGATCTTGCCCTGGAACAGCACCATCGCGCCGATCAGCTGCACGTCGAACGGCCTCGACCGGAACGGCGGACGGCTCTCCGGGTACAGCTCCCGCACCGCCTCGTACACCTCGTTCGGGATGTCGACCTGCGCCCAGCCGCCCTGCTCCTCCGCGCACCCCAGGAACGGTCCCTCGGGCGCCGCCGGCGGCAACGCCTCCATCTCCGCCTTCGTCTTCTCGTACAGCTCCCGCACGCCCGCGGGCAGCCGGCCCGCGTCGAACTGCTCCGCGAACCGCGGGTTGAACACGTTCCGGATGCCGACGCCCCGGTCCATCGCCTCCCGCGCCACCGCGAACGCCTCGTCCATCACGTCGATCGCCTTCGCGCCGCCCTCGATCTTCGCGCGCAGCGACCTCGTCCGCTCCCGGATCTGCGCGTCCGTGAGAGCGCGCATCTCCGGCTCCAGCGCGTTGATCGCACGCACGTGCGCCGTGTACTTCTTCACGAAACGCTCGTTCCGCGTCCCGAAAATCACCGTGAGCAACGGACCGACCAGCGGGATGCCCTGGGGCTGCGCAGCCATAAGATCGCCTTCTTTTCTTCTGAACGCCGCGATCGAACGCGACGAGAGGTTCGACAGATTCAGGAGAGTCACACCGTGAGCCCGCGCCGCGCACCACTCGTGCAGCGCAGGCCGATCACGCCGCGCAGCCATCCGCGCGGCCCGTCAGGCTCAGCGAGCCTCGCCCGCTTGAGGTGGCGGCAGATCCATGTGCTCCACACGCACTCGCCCCGCCGCCAGCGCCCCGCGCGCCGGCTCGGAAGGCGGCACGCACGCGACCTCGACAAACCCGCCCCCACAGCTCCCCCACGCCACGATCGCGCACCCGGGCTTTGTCGGCGCCAGTCGACGCGCCGCGAGCGCGATCCGACCACCGATACCCCCCCCCTCCAACGCGAGCCGCGCTTGACCCGAACCCTCACCCTGCCCGACCACCCCCAACATCCCCGGCGGCAAGGCCAACGCCGCCGCGGGCAGCCCCGCGAACAGCAGCACCGCCACCCACACCGCTGCCGATGCGGGCATCGCGCGAACCATCAGCCGAACTGCCGGTACGTTGTTGTTCACGTGCAACCCCAGTCTACCCCCTCCATCGGGCCCCGGCCTCCCCTTTCCCGCCACTGAGCCCCCCCAATGTCCGTCTGCGACGCCCCACAACGTTCTCGGACCCGCATGCAACCTCTTCTCACCATTCAAGATGTCCGCATCCCCATCGAGCACCACCAGCTCCTCGACTCCACCCAAGTCCGAGCACGCGACATCCTCGCGCAGACCCCTGAGGCCCCCCTCCTGATCACGGCAGACCGGCAAACGGGCGGCATCGGACGCACGGGACGACGCTGGGAAAGCCCTCCGGGTGGCCTCTGGGTGACGCTTCTCTGGCCCCTGCCCGACCGCCCGGAGCCGATCCTCGAATCCCTCGGGCTCCGCGTCGGCCTCGCGTGCCTCCGCGTCGTCACCGATCTCCTCGCCCAGCACGCTCCCACCACACGGGCGCGACTCAAATGGCCTAACGACGTTCTCCTCGAAGCGAACGGCGCCGCCCGCAAGCTCGGCGGGGTGATCGTCGAGATCCGCCATCACCCCCCCCGCTCCTATGCGCTCGTCGGCGTCGGGCTCAACCTGAACAACCCGCGCGAGAGCCTCCCCTCTTCACTGCGACCTCTCACCGACACACTGCGCGCACACACTTCGCGCGACATTCCCCTCCTCCCCGTGCGCGATCGTCTCGCGCACGAACTCGTCAACGCGCTCCGCTCGAGAGGACTTACCCGCGCACAACTCGATGAGATCCGCGCCGCCCTCTGGGGCGTCGGCTCGACCGTGTCGATCACCCTTCCGGACGGATCCCGCGTCGAAGGCACGCTCCTGGGCCTGACCGACGACGGCCGCCTCCAACTTGCTCGCAACGGACAGCCCTGGCTCGCCCCGCTCTCCGCAGAACTCGCGCCCCCGCATGCTTGACGCTCAGTGCGCCAAGAGGATCGGCGCCCTCGACCGCTCCAGCGCTCCCCCGGCCGCGGACCCCAACAACAGATCGTGGATGAACGTCTCGTGATACGCGCCCATCGCCACGAGCGAGTGTCCTTCTCCCGAGGACGCACGGCGCAGCGCAAGCGTCTCAACCCGCACTCCCTCCGGCGCCACCTCCACACGCTCCGCCTCGGGCGCGAACCGACCCGCCCACGCACGAGCCTCCTCCTCCGTGCGCTCCTTCGACGACGCCACCACCGTCAACCCCCACCCGGTCTTCCGCGCGATCTCTCTCGCCGCGGCCAGCGCGCGCTTCGACGCCGTCGTCCCGTCGAAGGCCGCCACAACCTTCCCGGACGGTTTCCATTCCTCCGAAACCACGAGCACCGGACAGGCCGAGTGCCGAAGCAGCGCTCGCGCGCCGGAGCCGATTCCCCCGTGCGCAAACCGCCCCTTCTTCCCGACCGCGAGCACGTCCGTCGCCGACGACGTGTCCACCAGCGCGTCCACCAGCGCGCCCTCGTGCAGCGACGACGTGCACGCCACGCCCTCGCCGACGCACTCCTTCACCAGCCCCTCCAGTTCCGCACGCCCCTCGCGCTCCGCCCGATCTCGCTCCGCCGCCAACTCCTCCGCGCTGAGCACCATCGCCGGAGCCGGCGCAGGATCCAGCACACCAATCGGGTCCGACGGACCCAACACCGGCGTCGCGGGCTCGATCACACGCCGAACGTGCAAAGGCCACCCCGCGGCCCGCGCGATCCGCATGGCCGCGCCGTACGCGGCCTCCGCCTGCTCCGATCCGTCATACGCCACCACAAGCCGCTCGATCATCGTGGGATCTCCCTGAAGTCGGACACCGCGCTCCAGATCGTAGCGCCACCGCCTCTATCATCCGCCGATGCATGTCATCATCGGGCTGCTGTGCGTGCTGGCGGGGATCGCTTGGGCCGTGCTGTCCTGGAGCGCCTGGCGCGCAGCACGGCGCATCCCGAGCCTCCCGCCACGCCCCGACGACGCGCAGCCATCCCGCGTCCGCGTCGTCATCGCCGCGCGCGACGAGGCCGAGCACATCGCCGGCTCCATCCAGCGCCTCCTCCAACAACAGCACGTCGATCTGGAAATCGTGCTCGTCGACGACCGATCCACCGATGGCACATCCCGACGCGCGCTCGAGAGCGCACACGCCGACCCGCGACTCCGCGTCCTCCGCGTCGACACGCTCCCCGAAGGCTGGCTGGGCAAGTGCCATGCGCTGCACGTCGGCGGCGCGGCCCTCGATCGTGATTGGATCGCCTTTGTCGACGCCGACTCCTGGCTCGCGCCCGACGCCCTCGCGCGCGCCGTCGCCTTCGCGCAGCGCGAGCAATCGCACCTCCTCTGCCTGGTCCCCGGGCTTGGCCCGACAACCCTCCCGGGCCGCGCCGCGCTCACGCTCTTCATGATGGCCTTCTTCCCGAGCGCACAGCGGATGAACCGCGACGCCCCGCGCGCGTACGTCGGCGTCGGCGCCTTCAACCTCCTCTCCCGAGCCGCGCACGAGACGCTCGACCCACACCGGCGGCTCCGGCTCGAAGTTCTCGACGACATCTACCTCGGGCGGCTCGTCCGCGCGCACGGCGGACGCGCCCGCTGCGCGCTCGCGCTCGACGCCCTCGAGGTCCACTGGGTCCGATCGGCTCGTTCCCTCGTGCGTCTGCTCGAGAAGAACCAGTTCGCGGCGCTCGGATACTCGACGCTCCACGCCGCGGCCGCGCTCACCTTCCTCACCGCGACCTGGTGCGCCGGCGCGCTCGGCTGGCTTCGCGGCGACCTCGCCGGGATCCTCCCGACCGCCGTCATGCTCGCGTCCGTACCGGCCGCGCACGCGATCGCGCGGCGCTACGCCTGGGGATGGGCCACCGCCGGCTGCGCGATGCTCATCGCCCCGTGGCTCTCCGGCTGGTCGATCCTCCACTCCGTCGCGCGCACGCTCGCGCGCGGCAGCGTCCGCTGGCGCGACACCACCTACTCCCTTGACGCCCTCCGCACCGCCCGAGAACAACTCGTCGCAGACCTGTGCCGAGCTCCCGCCGACGCGCTCAGCCTCCCCCCCGGACCCCAACGCCTCCCATCCGGGTGCAATCATCGACCCGCCACATCCGTTGAACCGATGCTCACCCCTGAGCGCATCCAAGACGGAGCGTCCTGATGCCCGATCGACCCGAGCCGACACCCTCGATGCGCCCGATCCGACCCGGGGCATTCCGCGAGCCCCAGGCCCGACGGCTCCTCTGGCGCGCCGGCTTCGGCGGCACGCCCGCCCAGATCTCCGCGCTCGTCGAGATGGGCCCAGAACGCGCCGTCGACCTGCTCCTCGACCCCCGGACCGACTACGACGGCCCCCGCGGCTACCAGTGGGACGAGAACATCATGCTCGTCGACGACACCGCGCGCGATGAATACCGGCGCGCACAGCGCGCCGGCGATGAAGAAACACTCGCCCGCCTCCGCCTCGCCCGCCAGGACCAGCAGCGCCGCGACCGACAGCAGATCCGCCGCATGCAGCAGTGGTGGCTCGCGCGCATGATCGAGTCCCCCGCCCCACTCCTCGAGAAGATGACCCTTCTCTGGCACTCCCACTTCGCCACCTCCTACCGCAAGACCGAGAACTCCTGGCACATGCTCGCCCAGAACAACACGTTCCGGAAGCACGCGCTGGGCAACTTCGCCGACCTCCTCTTCGCCATCGTGCGCGACCCCGCCATGATCCAGTACCTCGACAACCACACCTCGCGCAAGCAACAACCAAACGAGAACCTCGCGCGCGAACTCATGGAGCTCTTCTCCCTCGGCGTCGGCCACTACTCCGAGCAGGACATCAAAGAGGGCGCCCGCGCCCTCACCGGGCACACCTTCGAAGGCAACGACTTCGTCTACCGCGAGGCCTGGCACGACGACGGCATGAAGCGCGTCCTCGCCGCCTCAGGCCGCATGACCGGCGACGACTTCGTCAGGGCCATCCTCGAGCAACGCCGATGCGCAGAGTTCATCGCCTGGAAGCTCTACCGCGCCTTCGTCGTGAGCGACCTCCCCGAAGACCTCAGACAGGCCCCACGCTGGGCCGCGCTCGCCATCCGCGAACTCACGCGCGAACTCCTCAACGCCCGCTACGAACTCAAGCCCGTCCTTCGCGCGCTCTTCCTCGCCGAGCACTTCTACGACCCCGCCCTCGAGGGCTCGCTCATCAAGACCCCGGCGGATCTCGTCGTCGGCGCCATCCGCTCCCTCAACACGCCCGTCCGCGACCTCGCCATCCTCGTCGACGCCATGGACCGCATGGGACAGGCCCTCTTCTTCCCCCCGAGCGTCGCCGGCTGGGACGGCGGACGCTCCTGGATCTCCACCTCCACCATGTTCGTCCGGCAGAACACGCTCGTCTATCTCATCAGCGGCCAACTCCCCGTCGGACGCGACGCCCGCGCAGACCTCGACGGCTTCGACGCCATGTCCATCGTCGGCTCGCACGCCGACGCCCGCACCGGCGCCGAGCGCATCCTCCGCCGCACACTCGGCGAACTCGCGCCCTCGCGCGTCGACTGGCTCACCGCGCACGTCGAATCGCTCGGCCCCGAGTGGACGCCCGCCCTCGCCAACGAAGCACTCGCCCTCGCCACCGCCACCCCCGAATACCAACTCCTCTGACGCCCTCGCGCAATCCCGCGCGGAGAAACACCATGGACCTCTGGAACGCCAACGCATTCACCCGAAGAGCCTTCCTCTCCAGAGGCATGGTCCTCGCCTCCTCCGCCGCCACGATCCCGCTCTTCCTCGAGTCCTCAGCGCAAGCACTCGCACAGGCCTCCGGAGCCCTGTCGTCCCGCCCCGGCGTCCCCGAGGACCACGTCCTCGTCGTCGTCCAGCTCTCCGGCGGAAACGACGGGCTCAACACCGTCATCCCCTACGCCGATCGCGCCTACTACAACGCACGCCCCGGCATCGGCATCCAGGAACGCGACGTCCTCAAACTCTCCGGGCGCGAAGCCGTCGGCCTCCACCCACGCATGGACGGCCTCAAGGCCCTCTACGACGAGGGCCTCGTCTCCGTCGTCCAGGGCGTCGGATACCCCAACCCCAACCGCTCACACTTCCTCTCGATGGACATCTGGCACAGCGCCGACACCGCGGGCGCCGGCCCCGGATGGCTCGGCAAGTACTACGACTGCGAGTGCGCCGGCGCCGACCCGAAGTCGACGAACCCCAACACGCCAACCCCCGCGGAACGCGCGGCCATCTCCATCGGCGCTGACGCCCCGCGCGCACTCATCGGCCGAAAAACCAAGCCCGTCACCTTCGAATCCCCCGATCTCTTCCGCTGGACCGGCGCCGTGCACGACGCAGACGCCGAGCAGGCCTACCGCGCCATGCTCAACGCCGGCGCGCCCGACGCGCCCGAAGGCTCCAACGCCGCCTTCCTCGCACGCACCGCGCTCGACGCCCAGATCAGCGCAGACCTCATCCGCAAAGCCGTCTCGCGCGCCACCCCCACCTCCTACCCACGCTCCGAACTCGGACGACAGCTCGCGATGGTCGCCGCCATGATCAGCGCCAACCTCAAGTCACGCGTCTATTACGTCACCCTCGGCGGCTTCGACACACACGCGGGCCAGGGCGGCGCACAGGGCCGCCACGGGAACCTCCTCAACGACTACGCCCAATCCGTCAAAGCGTTCTACGACGACCTCAAGGCCCAAGGCAACGACGGCCGCGTCCTCACCATGACCTTCTCCGAGTTCGGCCGGCGCGTCGGTCAGAACGCCTCCGGCGGCACCGACCACGGCGCCGCGGCCCCCATGTTCTTCGTCGGTCCCATGGTCCGCCCCGGCGTCCAGAACGCCCACCCCTCCCTCACCACCCTCGACGACGGCGACCTGAAGTACGGCGTCGACTTCCGCTCCGTCTACGCCGGCGTGCTCAAAGAGTGGCTCCGAGCAGACCCGAATCAGGTTCTCGGACGTGCCTGGAGCCCCATGCGCCTCCTCGCGCGCGCGTAGTCCGCGCTGAAGCCCGGCAAAATCACCCGATGCAGGGCTCCTCAATGCTCAAGAGTCCACTATCCCGGCCCGATATGACCGGTGGTTCGCCGTGAGCCCACGCGCCGGTCCAAGGCGGCCCGGCGCGTTCTCCGGGGCTCCCGACAACCCCCGTTCGAAAGGAACGAGGATGACGAAGCCGCGCTTCGTCCACACCGCTTCCGGCCGCCACGCGACGGACTCGCGCCCACTCGACAGATAAAAACCTTCAAGGTACAAATATCCGATACTAATCGGATACCGGCGTCCAATAGGCGTGGGCTCGGAGCCCGCCCGCGACGCGACCCACATTTCCAGAAGGAGACGCGACATGCTCACTCGCACTTCCTGCTCCGCGGCGTCGCTCGTGGCGACCCTCGCCGGCAGCGCACTCGCCCAGTCCCCGGCCTGGACCACCGAACACGCCGACCAGACGCGCGCCATCGTCGCCGAGATGCTCGCCGACGCCGCGACACGCACCAGCCTCCTCGCCGACGGCGCCACCGCCGGTCACGACGGCAAGTTCTTCCTCGCCTCTCCCGACGGCAAGTTCCGGCTCAACGCCAGCGGGCAAGCCCAGTTCCGCTACACCGCCTCCTTCCTCACCGACGACCCCGTCGTCAGCGTCGACGACTTCGATCCCGGCTTCGAAGCGCCGCGAACCAAGCTCCGCTTCGACGGTCACGTCTTCGAGCCCAGCCTCTTCTACGCCGTGCAGATGAACTTCGACGAGGACACGGGCACGGCACGGCTCGAGGACGCCTACGTCGGATACGCCTGGGACAACGGCTGGGCGCTCATCTGGGGACAGCTCAAGATGCCCGTCCTCTGGGAAGACGTCCTCCACGAGAAGTACAGTCTCGCCGCCGACCAATCCGTCGTGAACGCCGTCATCAACCCGGGCCGCAGCCAGGGAATCTGGGCCCACTACTCCTCCGATCAGTGGCGCATGTGGCTCGGCTTCGACGACGGCATCACCACCGCCAACACCGCTTTCAACAGCGCTGGCGAGCCCGACTGGGCCATCACCACCCGCTGGGAATGGAAGATCGCAGGCCAGTGGTCCCAGTTCGACCAGTTCACCTCGCCGCGCGGCTCCGAGTTCGGCGCCAAGCTCGCCGCCGCAACCCACTGGCAGAACGGCCCCGACGTCGTCGGCGTCCCCGCCGCCCTCGTCGGCGCCTACACCGCAGACCTGATGCTTAAGGGCGACGGCTGGAACGCCTTCGGCGCCTTCGTCGGCCTCCACATCGACCCCGACGCCGCCGGCGCCGCCTCCACCGACGACTTCATGGCGCTCGTCCAGGGCGGACTCTACGTCGCCGACGACGTCGAACTCTTCGGCCGCTACGACGTCGTGATCCCCGACAACGACCGCGCCGCCAACAAGGCCTTCAACACCGTCACCTTCGGCGGCAACTACTACATCCACGGCCAGGCCGCCAAGCTCACGCTCGACGCCATGTGGTTCCTCGATGACACCGTCGACAACGCCCTCGTCAGCGGCATCGTCGGCGCGCCCGGGCTCACCGGCTCGGCCATCGGACTCCGCCCCTCCACCGACGGCAATCAGCTCGCGCTCCGGCTCCAGTTCCAGCTGCTGTTCTAACCCCGACGTCGTCGCACCACCGACGAAGGGCCGCGTGGCTCGCGCCGCGCCGGCCCTTTTTCCTGCGCCCACGCCTTCCGCATGATGATCAGGTAATTGAACCCCCGCAGCATGAAGTTCCCCTCTTCCGCCGCCTTCCTCCAGTTCCCCTTCTCCAGCTTCGCGTTGTGCCGCACCACACACACCACGTCCACCGGCTCCAGCCTCTCCCGCATCAGCCCGAACAACTCGAACCCGATCGGCATGAACGACGCCAGCGGCGACCCCTCCGGCCTCTTCTTGTACGAGTCCGACACGTACAGCCCCATGTGCGCGCCAGGCTTCATCACCCGCGCGATCTCCCCGATCACCTCGCCCATCGCCCCGTAATACGCCCGCGACTGGTCCGCCGCGTCCAGCTTCCCGATGCACCTCGCCTCATCCGAATACCTCACGTGCGTCGAGTACGGCGGGTCCACGAACACAAAGTCCGCCTTCCCATCCTCCAGCGGCAACTCCCGTGCGTCCGCACGGAACACGTCGTCGCGGCTCGGACTCACGTCATACCCGAGCGCACGCCGCTTCAGATCCCTCGCCACGTCCAGCGTCGTCCCCGACCCGCACATCGGGTCCACCACCAGGTCCCCCTCACGCGTGTACCGGGTCAGCAGCTGCCAGATCACCCACGACGGCGTCGCCCCCACATAGTTCTGATCACCCTGACCGCCCGCGCCATATTGCTGCGACGGATACTCCCACAACGTCGTCGGCATCACCCGCAACACCGGCCGCTCGTGCGCCTGTCTCCCGCCGCCCCGAGGCGCCTGGCCGCGCGCCCCCCGCACCTGCGCAGGCGTCAGCGGAGCCTCACCCTTCCCACGTCGCGGCGCGCCCCCCCTCATGCCCCCATCTCCGCACGAATCGCACCGATCACCGAGCGTCGCGCCTCGCCCATCGACGCCTTCAGCCTCGCCCCCGCCGCACGCACGTGACCGCCCCCCCCAAGCCTTCCCGCCACCGCATTCACGTCCACCTCCAGACCGCCCCCCGAGTCGCCCGCTTTCGAACGCAGCGACACCTTCGTCAGCCCCGGCTCCGCCTCCGTGAGCACCGCCACCACACGCACGCTCGCCACCGACTGCGGCAGATCGGAGAGCGCCGACGAATCATCCGCCGTCGCCCCCGCCGCCACGAAATCGTCCCGTGACAAACACATCACCGCCACCCGATCACCGTCCATCAGCTCGAGACTCGAAAGCCCGCGCGCAATCAACCGCAGACGCGACGCAGAGTCCGACTGCTCCGACACCCGGTACACCTTCCTCGAATCCGCGCCGCCGTCCATCAGGTCCGCCGCGAGCCGCAGCGTCGACGACGTCGTGTTCGAGTACCGAAAGAACCCGGTGTCCGTCGCCAGCCCCAGGTACAGCGGCTCCGCGATCTCCGCGGGCAGCTCCCGCGCCCCCCCCACGCCCAGCAACCCGACGCACACCTTCGCCACCAGCTCCGCGGCCGCGCTCGCCGACGCGTCCACATGCCGCAGCGACGCCACGCCCACATCCCCGGCGGGATGATGATCGATCACCACCGCGCGCTCCGAGCGCTCGCTCAGCCACTCCCGCACGTCCGCCAGCTGCGCCCACGATCCCGTGTCCACGATCGCCACCGTGTCAGGCTCCCCCCACTCCTGCAGCGCCCGCTCCGCCCCCTCCTCCCCGCGAGGAAGCCGCAGGATCTCACTCTCCCCCACGAACGTCACGAACCGCTCGAAGAACGGGTGCGGGTACGCGCACACCGCCCGCACGCCGCGCCGCGTCAGCGCCCGCGCCAGCGCGAGCGAAGACCCCAGCGCATCGCCGTCCGGCTTCACGTGCGTCAGAATCACCACGCGCTCCGCGCCCGCGAGTCGCGCCGTCACGTCCTCGATGCTCGCGTTCCCGCGCCACGCGCCGCTCACGCTCCAGCCCCAGTCAGCGCCCCCGCCGTCGCGCACGTCTCGACCGCGCGCTCGACATCGCGCCGCATCTGCCGGAGCAGCGAGTCCGCAGAATCAAATCGCGCCTGCTCGCGCAGAAACCTCGTGAACGCGAGCCGCAATCCCCAACCGTACTCGTCCAACGCGCCCTCCCATCCGATGACATGCGCTTCCACCGTCCGACGCACGCCGTCGAACGTCGGGTTCGTCCCGACCGAGATGGCCGCGGGCCAACGCTCGCCGCCCGGCAGCATCGCCACACCGCCGTACACCCCGTCCATCGGCGCCGAGCACTCGCTCTCCAGGTTCGCCGTGGGCATCCCCATCAGCCTCCCTCGCTTCGCGCCAGAAACCACGACGCCCTCCATCTCATACGCGCGTCCGAGCACCCGCGCCGCGTCCCCCACGCGACCGTGGTCGAGCAACCATCGCGCCAGCGTCGACGACGCCGGAGCCTCCGTCCCGTCGGACATCGTCACACGCACCGGCGCGACGATCCGCGCCTCGACCCCCCGCGCACCAGCCAATGAGCGCAACTCCTCCACCCCGGCGCTCCGACCCTTCCCGAATCGAAAGTCCTCGCCCTCCACAATGCCGCGCACCCCGTGATCCGCCACGAGCATGTCCACAAACGCGTCCGGACCGAGCCCCAGCACGCCCGATCCCGGGTCGAGCCGAACAACCTCGTCCGCCCCAAGACCGCGCAGCAGGCGCTCCCGCTGTCCGAACGTGGTGAGCCTTGCGGGCGTCCCCCCACCGAGCACGCTCTTGGGATGCGGCTCGAACACCAGGGCAAGCGTCCGCACGCCCGCCCCGATCCCCCGAGCCAGCGCGCGAGCCTCGCGCACCAGCGCCGCGTGACCCGCGTGCGCCCCGTCGAACACCCCCACGCTGATCACACTCGATGCCGACACGCCGCCACACTAGACGACCCGAGGCCCCCTGAAAAGCACAGCCCCCCCGGCAACGTGCCGAGGGGGCTGAGTGGCTTTGTTACAGAACGTGTGCAGACAGAATCAGTGAATCACACCAACGTCGTGTCTTAGCGACGACGACGGAGGCCCGCCACGCCAGCGATGCCGAACAGGGCGGCCGCGCCGGGAGTCGGAGCGAGGACGTAGGTGATCTCGAAGGGCAGCTGCTGCACGATCGACGCCGGAGCGGCGCCGTCCAGGGCGTCGCCCCAAATGCCCGTCGAGCCGATCAGCTGACGACCGTTCGCGCCGGCGACGGTCTGCTGGCCGACGACCGTCACGGCCGGGGCCCACGGGCCCGAAGCCAGCGATCCCGTGTAGTTCCAGTCCAGCCAGTACGTGCCGGGCCCGAGAACGATCGAACCGACGTTCGCGTCGATGTTGTAGATCGGACGCGTCGTGCCGGTCGAACCGTTGAACACGCGGTACATGTTCGCCCACGAGGAGCCCGTCATGCGGTTCGTCGTGGTGTTGCCGTTGATCACGACCGAGCCGCCGTCGCCCGGACGACCCTGCCAGATCTGGAACGTGAGGCCGGTGAACGACGACGAAGCCGTCGAGCCGCCGGTCTGGTAGGAGAAGAAGCGGAAGTTGGAAATGTCCCACCCGGCCGCGTCGGTGATCGTGAAGTCGTCGGCCATGCGATTGCCGATCGTGCCGCCCTGGGCTCCGAACCCGGCGATCGTGTTGCCAGCCTGGACTTCAGACCAGGTCGAGCCCGCGGGGGCCGCGGCGCCCGTCGAGAGCGTCGCGCCCGTCGACAGGGGGCCATTCGAGTACACAGGACGAGCCGTGGCGGCAGCCGCGACAGCCAGACCAGCAGAAGCGATGAGCAAACCTCTCATGACGTGTTCCTCCCAAACGAAACTCTGCAATCTCTAGAGACTGACCGGGAAACGTTCCCGGGGGATACTCTTTCGAATCATCAAAACCAATGCACAACCTCGTGACTTCGTCGCGTGCCGAAAACCCGCGCGTTGTGCGTCAAGGTCGTGCTCCTTCCTTCCCTTGCGTCGCCGGCGATCGGCCACGCTCGCGCTCGAAGCGCACGAACAATCTACGAGCGATCACTATCGGATGCAATGCTGAACCCCCCTGATTCTTGAGCCTTCTTCCGCCCTGCCGAGGAAACACCCTCGCTCGGCCCCTATTTGTTAGGGTCTCAAAACCTCACCTTCCTCCAATGCCCTGATCCCACTACACCCCGGATCGAACCCGTCCGGAAGATGGATCAGCCGCATCCGCGCCCGAATCCCCTCCGGCAGCCCGTTGAGCCACTCAATTGGGGTATGCGCCGGCGGCGGGCTCGTCTCATGCACGATCAGCCCCGCCTCGCTCAGCCACTCCACGTGCTCCATCTCAGGCCGCGCATCCCCCGACCACCCCAGCGTCCTCCCCCCCCCACTCACGAGCAGCCCGATCGTCGGGATGTGGTGCGTCGTGTACCGGCACCGAACCTCCAAGCCCGCAATCATCACTTTTGACGATTCACCCGACCCAGCGCTCGTATCCGGACACCGGTTCACCGGTCGCAGCACGCGCAGCTCCGCGTAATCCTCCAGCGTCAGGGGCCGGTCCACCCCGATCAACGTGTCCATCGCGGGCGCCAGCCGATCCCACAGGCGCGCCGCCGCGAGCGGGTTCGTGTGCAGTCTCGGCCGCTCCTTCCTCGCCCCCTGCTTCACCGCCACCCATTGCGAGAACAAGAACGCCTCCAACCCGTTGCAGTGATCCCCGTGCAGGTGCGTCAGGATCACGTCGGTAATCGATGTCAGCGGCACATCCCACCCGGCCTTCGCCGTCGCCTGCTTGATCGCGCGCAGCGTCTGGTCCGGGCAATCCAGCAGCACGAAGCCCTGCGGCCCGCGCAGCAACGCGCTCGAGCCGAAGTGCTCCGTCGTGAACGCGTCCCCCACCCCGAGGATCAACGCCTCCAGCCCCGACATGCGCATGCCCCTCCGCTGCCGGCCCTCTCGACGCGCACCCCGCGCCGTCCGACCGGTTGCGGACTATACGGGCCCATGATCCAATGCATCCGTCCCCGTTGCACGGACGATGTTCGGAGGCCGGAGCCACACCTGATGAAACGACGCCGCACCTCGCGCGCTCACCACGCTCATGTCGCCCTCCTCGCGCTCGCGGCAGGAGCACCCGCGCTCGCCCAGAGCGACCCCGAAGCCGTGCAGCGGCTCGAGCGGCAACTCCGCGAGACCGACCAGGCCCTCCGCATCACCGTCCCGCCGGACCAGCCCATCTCCGAACGCCTCCTCCTCGACGCCGGCGCCACTCTCCGTCTCGCCTACTACTTCGTCGACGACTCCTCCCCCAACCGGCGAGAACTCCGCCAATACGAGGGCCGCGTCTACGCCCGCGCAGAGCTCGACGGCGCACATCGCTTCTACGCAAGACTCAAGTTCCAGTACGACGACTTCAACCCAGGCGACTCCTTCGACGGGCGAGGCGACGACTGGAACGACCCCTTCCTCGAACGCGCCTGGTACGAGTTCGACCTCCGAGGCCTCGAACGCGCACGCACAGGCACGGCCTCCGACTACAACGTCAACATCCGCGCCGGGAAGCAGTTCATCCACTGGGGCTCCCGCCTCACCCTCTCCAACACCATGTTCGCCGGCGTCCTCGACCTCGAGTTCGGCGCTCTCGGCATCACCGCCCTCGGCGGCATCACCGCCCCCAAGGACGTCATCGACTTCGACGGCTCACGACCCGGCTTCGACTCCTCCGTCAACCGCACCCTCGTCGGCGCCCAGCTCGAACACCGAGGCCTCGCCTCGCACCGCCCATACATCTCCTTCCTCGCCCAGATCGACCAGGAACGCAACGACTTCTTCGGCTTCGGCGGGCTCTTCCCCACACGCTTCGGCTACGACTCCCAGTACCTCGCCCTCGGCTCCAGAGGCTCCCTCGCCCCAAGCTGGACCTATCGCGCGGAGATCGTCAAAGAGTTCGGACGCACCTGGTCCTCCTCCGTCGATCCCGTCACCCTCGGCCCCGTCGCACAGACACGCGACGACATCGACGCCTGGGCCGGACTCCTCGGCCTCACGTGGCTCGCCCGCGACGCCGCGGACACCCGCGTCGATCTCGAGTTCATCGGCGCCACCGGCGACGACGACCGGCTGAGCGCCAACGACACCTTCGGCGGAAACCGCCCGAACACCACCGACCACGCGTTCAACGCCATCGGCTACGTCAACACCGGACTCGCGCTCGCCGCCGACCCCACCAATCTCCTCTCCTTCCGCGCAGGGCTCTCCACCTCGCCCTGGAAGGGCTCCCACGGCGCTCTCGATGGCCTCCGACTCGGCCTCGACGGCTTCCTCTTCCTCAAAGCCGATGCCGACGCCCCCATCTCCGTCCCCACCACCACGGGCGACTCATTCGTCGGCGGAGAACTCGACTTCCTTCTCGAGTGGCGCCTCCTCTCCGACGTCACGGCGATCGTCCGCTACGGCGTCTTCTTCCCTGGCGAAGCGATGCCCCTTGGCTCCGACGACGTCCGCCACTTCCTCTATGCAGGAGTCACCTATGCGTTCTGACCGCATCGCCATCCTCGCCTTCGCCGCGTCCGCCGCCCTCGCCGGATGCGCGCGAACGCTCTCCGAGAGTTCCGCCGTCGACACGCACGCCGCCGACGACGCCGCGTTCTGGACCGCGCTCGAATCCCAGCGCACGCTCACGAACCATGACGCGCTGCACGGGCTCCTTCTGCTCGCCGACGGCGCCGACCCGCACGCCTCGTACGAAGAACGCCTCGCCGCGGCTCGCGACCGCAAGTGGCTCAGCGCAACGGAGTCCAACCCGGTCGCGAACGAGTCGATCACGGTCGGGCGCGTCGCCTCGGCTGCGGCTCGGATCGCGGACATCAAGGGCGGGCTCTCGATGCGGATCGGAGGCCCGACGCCGCGATACGCCACGCGCGAGCTGGTGTACATGGGCTTGCTTCCCGACCGGACCGAAAACCAGTCGATGTCGGGGCTGGAGTTCCTGGATCTGATCGGGCGTGTGCAGGACCACATGGCGGCGGAAGAGGCACGCAGCCTCGAAGAGCGGCTGGAGGAAGCCGGCGCGACAACAGAGCCCGAACAGGCCGCTCCGGCCCCTGCGGAGACGGGAACCGAGGCGCAACCCCTGGCGAATCAAGAAGAAGCGACACCTCCGCAGGGCGCCTAGACTGCGGGATTCTGGCTTTGGAGGGCGAGTCAACATGAAGGCATCGATGCTTCGTCACGCCGGGCGCGCTGCGCTGATCGCGGGTCTGTTTGTTGCGCTGCCGGCCGGCGCCGGGCTGGATCAGCCGGCGGAAACTCCTGCGGCGCCTGAGGTTGCGCCGGCTACGGCGCTTCACGCCGTGATCATGAAGGTAGACGGCCCCAATGCCCGCTGGCGGGCGAACGAGCAGGCTGAGTGGAAGCAGGCGGAGGTGAACGACGTGCTCTCGGCTGGGGCGGAGATTGACGTCGGCTTGCGCACGGAGGTGGCGATCCGTGCGGGGAAGAACGCGACGATCATCGTTAACCGCATGACACGCCTGATCTTGCCGGTGTTGAGCGAGGACGCGGAGGCGTTCCGGACGCGGGCCGTTTTGGTGCGCGGGAAGGCGGACTTCAAGGTGGACCGGGTGGGTTTGAACAATGACTTTGCGGTGGTGACGCCGACGGCGACGCTGGCCGTGGGCGGGACGGGCTTCTCGCTCTCGTTTGGTCCGTTCGCGGGGACCGAGATGGAAGGTCTTAATACCAATAGGGTTAGGGCGATCGAAGTGGATTGGGTGGCGTCGAATGTGCAGTCGCAGCTGTCGGGTGGAGGTCGGTTGGCGGATGGGCTGACGGACCAGACGCGTGCGGCGTTGCTGGACACGATCGGGGCGCCGCAGAGCGCTGGCGTGAGCGAGGTCGGCTCGACGGAAGTTGTTGCTGAGCTTGGATTTACGCCCGATCGAACGTCTCAGCAGAGCCAGGCGATCAACACGGCGATGCAGAGCTTTGCGGCGACGGCGGGGTTCATTGTGGAGAACACGTCCAGCCCAGTTTTGCCGCCGTTCGGGGGTCAGGGGAGCAATCCTCACCCCTGATCTGTGCGGAAACACGATTCGTCGGGTTTTGGCCGCGGGTGGTTTGTTGCGGCGCTGGTGCGCACAATGGCCGCGAAACGGGCGCACGGTTGCGTCCTTGTGTGACGCTTGTTTGAGGGTGTGCATTGGCACGGAGCGCGAGGACGCATCGGGGCGCGGTGGCGTTGGCGGGCGCGCTGGCGGCGGGTTTGTGCGCACTGCTGAGCGGGACGGGGGCGCTGGATTGGTTTGAGGGGAAGACGGTGGACGCGCGGTTCGAGCATGCCCGTCTGCGCGAGGTGGAGATGTCTGCGCGGATCGCGCACGTGGACATTGATGACGGGGCGATCGCGTCGGTGGGGAGATGGCCTTGGGCGCGGTCGAGGATCGCGGACGCGATTGATGAGTTGTTCATCGCGGGCGCGTCGGTGGTGGCGCTGGACTTGTTGTTTGATGCGCCGCAGGCGGCGTCGTGGGAGGGCGAGAGCAAGGACGGCCTGGAGCGTGTGGATCATGACGGCGTGCTTGCGGGCGCGCTTGCGCGGGGGAAGAGCGTTGTTGCGGTGCGGGTGGTGAAGCGGCGGGGCCCGGGCGAGGAGGCGCGGTTCGTCGAGGCGGCGCGGGAAGCGATGGCGACGCGCGATCGCGGGGAGACGTTCGCGTCGTACGTGCGGCGGCTGGCGCCGGAGGTGGACGAGCACACGAGGAGTTTTCCGGAGAAGGCGTTGCTGGAGCGCGCGTGGGACCAGGCTGGGGCGTGGATCGCGCTGCGCGGTGCGATGCACGGGGAGGGGGCGCGTCGGATCGAGGGGGGGGACGCGGCGCCGGGGGAGGTGATGGCGGTGGGCGGGGCGGGGGCGGGG
>CAYPGJ010000041.1:0-19916 GCA_964410465.1 uncultured Phycisphaeraceae bacterium
GGTGGGAGTTTGATGGGTTATTGGTCGGTTGTGGGGGTGGAGTCGGGGGCTGTCGGATCGGCAGGGGAGGGGCGTTGGGGCGGCATGGGCGGCGGGATTGGGTTGCGTGGGAGGGATTTGGAGGGGAGGGGGCGCGGCGCGCGGGTTGTTGGGGGGAGGTACGACACGAGAGGAGGCAATTCATGCGGATGGAGAGGTTCACGACGCTGGCTCAGCAGGCTCTGGCCGAGGCGCAGGGGTTGGCGGTGGAGCGGTCGCACGGGGAGGTGGGTCCGCTGCACTTGCTGCGCGCGTTGCTGACGGAGGGGCAGGGTGGGAGCGTGGGCGGTCCGGTGGCGTCGATCGTGTCGAGGGCTGGGGCGGAGCCTGCGCGGGTGGCGCAGGTGGTGGATGCGGCGCTCGAGCGGCAGGCGCGGGTGAGCGGGGCGACGGCGCAGGCGGGTCGGCGGTTGATGGAGGTGTTGGCGGGGGCGGACAAGTCGGCGCGGGAGATGAAGGACTCGTACGTGTCGACGGAGCACCTGCTGCTTGCGTTGGCGGAACAGGCGGGGGAGGCGAGGGAGCTGCTGAGCACGGTCGGGCTGACGCGGAAGGGGCTGCTCGAGGCGGTGAAGGGTGTGCGCGCGGCTTCGGGTGTGGAGCACGTGGCGGACCCGGGGGCGGAGAGCACGTTCGAGGCGTTGAAGAAGTACAGCATTGATCTGACGGAGAAGGCGCAGCAGGGGAAGCTGGACCCGGTGATCGGGCGGGATGACGAGATTCGGCGGTGCATGCAGGTGCTGAGCCGCAGGACGAAGAACAACCCGGTGTTGATCGGCGAGCCGGGTGTGGGGAAGACGGCTGTGGTGGAGGGTTTGGCGCAGCGGATCGTGAACCGGGATTGTCCGGAGTCGATGCGCGAGGCGCGGATCGTGGCGTTGGACGTGGGGGCGTTGCTGGCTGGGGCGAAGTATCGGGGGGAGTTTGAGGAGCGTTTGAAGGCGGTGCTGCGCGAGGTGGTGGCCTCGGAGGGCAGCATCATTCTGTTCATCGATGAGCTGCACACGATCGTGGGGGCGGGTCAGGCGGAGGGCGCGGTGTCGGCGGGGAACCTGCTGAAGCCTGCGTTGGCGCGCGGGGAGCTTCGGTGCATCGGGGCGACGACGCTGGATGAGTATCGGAAGCACATCGAGAAGGACGCGGCGTTTGAGCGACGATTCCAGCCGGTGTACGTGGATCAGCCGAGCGTGGAGGACACGATCGCGATTCTGAGAGGGTTGAAGCCGAGGTACGAGGCGCATCACGGGGTGCGGATCCTGGATTCTGCGCTGGTGGGGGCCGCGCGGCTGAGCCAGCGGTACATCACGGAGCGGTTTTTGCCGGACAAGGCGATCGACCTGATTGATGAGTCGGCGTCGCGGCTGCGGATCGAGAACGACTCGATGCCAACGGAGCTGGATGAGCTGCGTCGTCGGATCATGCAGCTGGAGATTGAGAAGAACGCGCTGGAGCTGGAGGCGAAGGAGGCGGGCGGCGCTGGGGCCGAGCAGGCGCGGAAGGGTCTGGCGCGGGTGGAGCAGGAGCTTGCGGAGCTGAACGAGCGGAATCGGGGTCTGACGGCGCGGTGGGAGGAAGAGAAGGGGTTGCTGGATGAGGTGAAGGGAGTGCGCGAAGAGATCGAGAGCAAGCAGGTGGAGCTTGAGCAGGCGCAGCGGAGGGGTGATTTGGAGGCGGCTGCGCGGGTCAAGTACGGGGAGATGCGGGAGTTGTCGCGTCGGCTGGAGGAGGCGGAGGCGGCGCTCGAGGCTCGCGCGAGCAAGGGGGAGATGATGGTGCGCGAGGATGTGGACGCGGAGGCGGTTGCGGAGGTGGTGGCGAAGTGGACGGGGATTCCGGTGTCGCGGCTGGTGGAGGGCGAGCGTGAGAAGCTGACGCGGATGGAGGGGGAGATCGGGAGGCGGGTCATCGGGCAGGCGGCCGCGGTGCGCGCGGTGTCGGACGCCGTGCGGAGGTCGCGCGCGGGGCTGGGTGATCAGGCGCGTCCGGTGGGGAGTTTTCTGTTCCTGGGACCGACGGGTGTGGGGAAGACGGAGTTGTGCAAGGCGCTCGCCGAGTTTCTGTTCGACACGGAGCAGGCGATGGTGCGGATCGACATGTCGGAGTTCATGGAGAAGCACTCGGTGGCGCGGCTGATCGGCGCGCCTCCGGGGTACGTGGGGTACGAGGAGGGTGGGCGGTTGACGGAGGCGATCCGTCGGAGGCCGTATGCCGTGGTGCTGCTGGACGAGATCGAGAAGGCGCACCCTGACGTGTTCAACGTGCTGCTGCAGGTGCTGGACGACGGGCGCTTGACGGACGGTCAGGGCCGGACGGTGGACTTCAAGAACACGATCATCGTGATGACGAGCAACATCGGGAGCCAGCAGATTCAGGAGCTGACGGGTCGTGGCGCGGAGGATTGGGAGATCGAGGCGGCGGCGCGGGAGCAGCTGAAGGGGTTCATGCGTCCGGAGCTGCTCAACCGGATTGATGAGACGATTATTTTCCACCAGCTGAAGCGGGAGGAGATCGCGCGGATCGTTGGGTTGCAGCTGACGAAGCTGCGCGAGCGGTTGGCGCAGCGGGAGATCACGCTGGAGGTGACGGATGGGGCAGTGGAGGCGATCGCGAACGAGGGCTGGGACCCGTCGTTCGGGGCGCGTCCGCTGAAGCGGGTGATCCAGCAGCGGATCGAGAACGCGCTGGCGTCGCGGATGGTGGGGGGGGAGATCGCGGACGGCGCGACGGTGAGGGTGGATTACGTCGGGAAGACGTTCACGTTCGAGACCGCGGGGACGCAGCGGAAGGCGGGGTAGTTCTCAGCCGGCGGCGCCGGTCTTGGGGCGCTTGGGCTCTGTCTTTTCCGAGGTGCTCGGGTATGCGATGCGCGCGTGGTAGATCGAGTTGAGCGACTTGATGATGCTCTGCTCGATAATGTGAATTTCGCGGAGGGTGATGTCGCACTCGTCGAACTGGCCGTCGGTGAGGCGCATGCCGGAGATGGCGCCGACGAGGGACTCGATGCGTGCGGGGGTGGGCTCGGCGAGTGCGCGTGAGGCGGACTCGATGGCGTCGCAGAGCATGAGGATGGCGGCCTCCTTGGTGCGGGGGCGCGGGCCGGGGTAGCGGTAGCCGAACTCCTCGGGCTCGTTGGCGTCGGGGGCTTCGCCGGCCTGCTCGCGGGCGCGGTTGTAGAAGTATTCGACGAGGGTGGTGCCGTGGTGTGACTCGATGTAGTGCTGGATGGATCTCGGGAGGTTGTGCTCGCGCGCGAGCTCCATGCCGTCCTTGACGTGACCGACGATGACGAGGAGTGACATGGCCGGGGAGAGTCGGTCGTGGCGCGAGACGCCGCGTGCCTGGTTCTCGACGAAGTACTGGGGTTTGTTCATTTTGCCGATGTCGTGGTAGAGGGCGCCGACGTGGAGGTGGAGGGAGTCGGCGCCGACGGCGTCTGCGGCGGCTTCGGCGAGGGAGGCGACGGTCATGGAGTGGGTGTAGGTGCCGGGGGCGCGCTGTGCGAGTTCGCGGAGGAGTGGGTGGCGGGTGTCACGCAGCTCCATGAGGGTCATGCCGGTGACGGCGTCGAAGGCGCGTTCGATGAGGGGGAGGACGCCGAGGGTGACGAAGGCGACGAGGAGGGCCGCGATGGAGGCTTGAGAGCCGTCGGCGAGGGCGTCGCGGAGGACGTCTTTGGGGATGGCTCTGGGGGGCATCTCCACGAGCGTTCCGGCGAGAGAGGCGAGGGCCATCGCGGCGGCGGTGATGAGTCCTGCGGAGACGACGGAGCGTCGGTTTCTGATCTCGCGGAGTCGCCAGACGACGGTGACGACGCCGGCGAGGGCGGTGAAGAAGAGTGAGGGGGTTGCGGAGACGGCGAGGGTGAGGACGAGCGCGGCCGCGGCGGCGAAGGCGAGGGCGAATCGCTGGCCGAAGGCGATGACGACGGCGACGGCGAGAAAGACGGCTGGTGCGGCGACGGCGAGCGTGGTGAGCGCGGGTGAGATGAGGGCGCCGGCGCAGGAGAGCGCGATGGTTCCGGCGACGACGGCGGCGAGTGCGATGAGTTGTCGGGGGTCGCGGAAGGTTTTGTGGGCGAAGAGGAGCGTGTAGCCGGCGAGGCCGAGGGCGAGGAGGGCGGAGAGGAGGATGAGGCCGAGACGGGTGGACCAGATGCGCCACCAGGGCCCTTGCGCGTGCCAGGCGCGCATCTCGCGGTTGAGACGGTCGCGCGTGGCTTCGGTGATGGTATTACCGCGGGAGACGAGGACGTCGCCCTCACGGACGACGATCATCTCCGGTTGGACGGCGGCTGCGGAAGCGTCGCGGAGGCGCGCGGTCTCGACGTCGTCGTAGGTGAACGTGGCTCGTGCGCCGCGGACGAGGCGCGCGACGACGGCGGGCTGGACGTCACGGCCGAAGCCGGCTTGACGCACGATGTGGGCCATAACGGCGTCGAATGACTCGGAACCGACGGCGACCATGGCGCTCTCGTGGACTCGCTTGGCGGGCTTGTCCCACGCGCGGAGCTCGACGACGTCGTTGGGGGAGAGCGTCTCGACCTGGACGGTCTCGGGGGTGACGAGCGGCGTTTGCTTGAGGATGTCGAGGAGCTCGCGTACGGCGGACTTCCAGTTGGGCGAGACCTCGCCGCCGGCGTCGATGCGGGAGCGGACGGCGAGGAGGAGTTCGTCGTTGAGCGCGAAGGCGTCGCGGATTTCGGGGGCGACCTTGTCGATGGCGTCGGCCTCGACGAGAGAGGCCGGGAGTCGGGTGAGGCTGGTTTCGATGGCTTCGAGAGCGGCGCGGTCGGCGACGTAGACGCGCGGGGTGTTGACGCGCTCGAACTCGCGGCGTTTCTGGGTGGCGGCGGCGTCCTCGACGGAGAAGGCGACGCGTGAGAGACGGGTGTCGGGGGCGAGGCGTCCGGCCGGTGGGACGAGGCGCTCGCGTGCGGCGATGAGGGAGACGGAGACGATGGCGATGAAGACGATCGCCAGGAGCGCGAGAGAGGTGGTCTCGGGTCGTCGGAGGAGATCTCGCCAGCGCGAGACGGCGCGGAGGGAGAGTCGGCGCGACTCGCGGGTCGAGCGGCGCGCGGAGCCGGTCTTGGATCGACGCCAGGGGGATGAGGACGGCGCTTCAGGCATGGTTCGCGCGTCCGTTGGGGTGATCCTGTGGCGACTCGGCATCGGCGCCGTAGGCCTCGACGATGCGCTGGACGAGGGAATGGCGGACGATGTCTTCACGATCGAGCGCGAGGAAGGCGAC
Organism: uncultured Phycisphaeraceae bacterium; assembly: GCA_964410465.1. Lineage (GTDB taxonomy): Bacteria > Planctomycetota > Phycisphaerae > Phycisphaerales > UBA1924 > CAYPGJ01. The sequence continues at coordinate 5,290 of CAYPGJ010000041.1, forward strand.
GCCCTGGGTGCGTCGGAGTCGTCGTGCGGCGTCGATGAGTCCGGAGTCGCGCGGGTCGGGGAGGTCGATCTGTGTGGTGTCGCCGGTGACGATCATCTTGGAGCCCTGTCCCATGCGGGTCAGGAACATGTGCATCTGGCCCTTGGTGGTGTTCTGGGCTTCGTCGAGGATGATGACGGCGTGGTTGAGGGTTCGGCCTCGCATGAAGGCGAGTGGGGCGACCTCGATGACGTCGTTGAAGACCAGACGCTTGAGCGTCTGGTAGTCCATCATGTCGTGGAGGGCGTCGAAGAGGGGCCGGAGGTATGGGTGGACCTTGGCTTGCATGTCGCCCGGGAGGAAGCCGAGCTTCTCGCCGGCTTCGACGGCGGGGCGAACGAGGACGACTTTGCGGACGGCGCCGGCGCGGAGGAGATGGACGGCGGAGGCGACGGCGAGATAGGTCTTTCCGGAGCCCGCGGGGCCTGAACAGAAGACGAGGTCGTGCTGGTGGATGGCTTCGACGTACGCGGCCTGGTTGAGACTTCGTGGTCGGACGGGTCTTCCGGCGACTCGGACGTTGAGTTCGCCGGTCCAGGTCGGGGTTGGGGCGGTCGGTCCGATGTCGGTGAAGGAGGCGTCGCCGTTGGTGTGTGTGACCTCGACGCGCGAGGCGGCGTCGGCGATGGCGGCGAGGACTTCGCGCCTGGAGAGGGGGGAGTCGGGAGGGGCGTCGGCGAGACGTTCGAGGACGAGACGTGCCGCGTGGACGGAGCCGGGCTCGCCGGAGACGTGGACGGAGTCCTCGCGCGCGGCGATGTTGACGCCGAGGGCTTCCCGGATCATCTTGAGGTTTCGGTCGGCGGCGCCGAGGACGGCTACGCGGTCCGCCCCACGAGGCACACGAACGGTGACATTCACTCGACGACTACTCCTGCGCGGGCCCTTGACGCGTCGCGAAAGCGCGGCGTGTCGGAAGGACCGCGATTCCCACCTGAAACATCGGCATTCTACGCGGGGCGCTCGGCGGGTCGCTGGGTTTTCGGGGGTTGGTTTTCGGACGCTGATCGGTGTTCTGGTGTTGTTGCGGGGGTTGGCGGGCTGCGCGGGCGGGGGAGATCGGGGCGTGCTTCCGTCGAGCGTGGTGTGGGGGGACGTGGATGTCGCGGTCCGAGTGGCGGCATCGGAGCAGGATCTCGGGGTGCTTCGAGTGGTGGAGGAGAGCGCGCGAGCACGCGTATACGAGTTGGTGTCGTTCCGAGATGAGCCGGGGACCCTGCGTGTCGAGTGGCACGGCGAGTCGGCGCGGCGGGTGGACGTGCGGGAGGCGGAGATGACGTGCCGGCTGACGCGGTTCGGGGATCCGGGTCGCGAGCGCGCGTTCGTGGAGGCGGTTCGCGCGTGGCGCGCGACGCACACGCGTTAGGGGCGCGCGGGGTCAGCCGGCGCGGGCGGGCGTACGATCGCGTTTCCAGGGAGGATCTCGGCGTTTGATCTTGGGTGGGGAAGCGACGAGGCGCGCGTTGCCCTTGCCGACGAGTTCTTCGAGCCGGCGCAGGGTGTCGAGGGTTGGGGGCAGTCGGGTGGCGGGGGACTCGAGTTGCACGGCGCGTCCGGAGGAGATGAGGATGATTTCGAGAGGCGCCGCGCGTTCGTGTGCGCCGTTGGGCGCGAGGTCGGGGAGCGATCGTGCGAGCGTGTGGAGGGTGGGGGAGGCGTGTCCGTTGAGTCGTCGCTCGTCGATGACGACGCGGACGCGTGAGGCGAGGCGTTCGCAGGCGGACTCGATGGGCGTGGCGTCGTCGACGATGATTTGGGGCTCGCCGCGTGCGCGGTCGACGGAGCCGCAGAGGAAGAGGATGGAGTCGGCGGCGAGCTTGCCATGGAGGCGTGCGGAGAGTTCCTCGTAGGCCTGTGGGAACAGGACGGCTTCGATGGAGCCGGCGAGGTCTTCGAAGGAGAGGATGGCCATGCGTCCGCCGGTCCTGGTGGTGATGGAGCGGACGGACTTGATCATTCCTCCGACGACGATCGGGGAGTCGTGCGGGAGCGCTTTGGCGCGCACGCAGTCGGCGCTGCTGAGGGAGAGGATGAGTTCGCGGCAGGCGTCGAGTGGGTGTGAGGAGACGTAGAAGCCGAGGGCGGCCTTCTCGCGGGCGAGCGTTTCGCGTTCGTCCCAGGCGGGGGCCTGGACGAGGGGCGTGGGCGGTGCGGCGAGGGCTGGTCCGGCGGCTCCGCCGAAGAGAGAGGATTGGCCTGCGGCGCGGTCTTTGGCGAGCGCCTGTCCGGCGCTGAGCGCGGGCTCGATGGAGGCGAGCACTGCGGCGCGTTGGCTCTTGGGATGGACAGAGTCGAAGGCGCCTGCGCAGACGAGCGCTTCGAGGGTGCCCTTGGTGACGGCGGTCTCGGCGCCCGGGGGGACGCGTTCGCCAAAGTCGAAGATGGAGACGTATGGGCCTCGCTTGGCTCGTTCGGAGACGATGGCGGCGGCGGCGCGTTCGCCGGCGCCCCGGATGGCGCGGAGGCCGAAACGGATGTGGCCGTGCTCTGCGTCGTGGGGTTCGTCTTCGTCGAAGACGACGGTGAAGTCGACGTCGGAGGTGTTGACGTCGGGGGGTCGGACGTCGACGCCGATTTTTCCGCTGAGGAAGCGGGTGGTTTTGCAGTCGGCGACGTACCTGATCCACTCGTCGACTTTGAGCGCGCCGGACTCGTAGGTGAGGAACGCGGCCATGTACTGGTTCGGGAAATAGGTCTTGAGGTAGGCGGTGTGGTAGGCGAGGAGGGCATAGGCGGTGGAGTGGGACTTGTTGAAGCCGTAGCCAGCGAACTTGAGGATGAGATCGAAGAGGTCCGCGGCGGCGCGGGGGTTGAGACCGTTGGACTTCGCGCCCTCGATGAATCGTGGGCGCGCGGCGTCGATCGTTTTTTGCTTCTTCTTGCTGATGGCTTTGATGAGGGTGTACGCCTCGCGGAGCGGCACGCCGCCGAGTTCGTGGCAGATCTGCATGACCTGCTCTTGATAGACCATGACGCCGTAGGTTTCGGCGGTGTGGCGGTCGACGATGGGGTGGACGGCGGGGATGGGCTCGAGCTTGTGCTTGCGCTTGCAGTAGTCGGGGATGAGATCCATCGGGCCCGGGCGGAAGAGGGCGTTGGCGGCGATGAGGTCGCCGAGGCGGTCGGGCTTCATCTCGGCGAGGAGCCGGCGCATGCCGCCGGATTCGAACTGGAAGACGCCGGAGGTGTCGGCGCGTTGGAAGAGTTCGTACACGCGCTGGTCGGCGAGTGAGATGCGATCGAGATCGAGTGGGTGCGGGCCGAGGTCGTCGGGGGAGCGGCCGACGGCGCGCCAGATCTGCGCTTCGGGGATGGTTTGGGTGATGAGTTCTCGTGCTCGTTCGACGACAGAGAGTGTTCGGAGGCCCAGGAAGTCCATCTTGAGGAGGCCGACCTTCTCGCAGGTCGGGCCGTCCCACTGGGTGACGACGTCTTCGTTGCCGGATTGCTTGCAGAGCGGGACGATCTCGTGGAGCGGGCGAGTGGCCACGATGACACCGGCCGCGTGGACGGATGCGTGGCGTGCCTGGCCTTCGAGCGTGCGCGCGGTGTCGAGGAGTCGGCGGACGTTTGCGTCGGTGTCGTAGGCCTTCTTGAGATCGGGCTCTTGTTCGAGCGCCTGGTCGAGCGTGATGTTGAGCGTTTCGGGGACGAGTTTGGCGATGCGGTCGACGTCGGGGAGGGGCATGCCCATGACGCGGCCGACGTCGCGGACTGCGGCGCGGGCCTTGAGTGTTCCGAACGTGATGATCTGGGCGACGTGACCGTACTTTTCACGGACGTAGGCGATGACGTCCTGCCGTCGGTCTTGGCAGAGGTCGACGTCGATATCGGGGTATTCGGAGCGGTCAGGGTCGGTGAAGCGTTCGAAGAGGAGGCCGTAGCGAACAGGGCAAGCGTTGGAGAGGCCGAGACAGTAGCCGACCATGGTTCCGACGCCGGATCCTCTGGCCATGGCGGGGATGGCGCGTTGACGGCCCCAGTTGACGAAATCCCAGACGATGAGGAAGTAGGCGGAGATTTCCTTGTCTGCGAGGATGTTGAGTTCGCGCTCGAGTCGGGCGCGGATCGCGGATTTTTCGTCGCGTGTGCGCGCGAAAGGAGAGGCGGGGGGATCGTCCGAGTCGTCGAGCACGGCGTTGCCGTAGCGCCAGACGAGTCCCGCCTCGGCGAGTTCGCGGAGGGCGTTGTCTGCGTCGCGCTTGATCTTTGCGCGCTCCTTCTCGTCGTCGGGGGACGCCTGGTATGGCTCGATAACGATCTGATCGCAGCGTCGGCGGTACCAGGCAGTGACGTCTTCCTTGCCGTCCCAGGGGGCGGGCTTGCCTGTGCGTCGGACTCGGACGGCGGGCGCGTGGTTGTCGAAGTTGAGATCGACGTTGCAGCGTTCGGCGATGTTGACGGTGTTGTCGCAGGCCTCGGGGATGTCGCGGAAGAGGAGGCGCATCTCCTGGGGGGACTTGACGTAGAGGTCGGGCGGGTATTTCAGGCGGGATTCGTCCGCCTTGGTTTTGCCCATGGAGATGCAGCAGAGCGTGTCGTGGGCGTCCCAGTCCTCCTTGCGGAGGAAGTGGGAGTCGTTGTCGCAGACGAGGGGGAGGTTGAGTTCGCGGGCGAGGCGGACGAGGTGGGGGTTGATGGCGTCTTGTTCGCGAACATGTCGCTGGAGTTCGACGAAGAAGCGGGGTTGGCCTTGCTCGTTCGAGCCGAATGTCGTGGCGTGCCACCGGGCGGCTTCGACGGCTCTGTCCCAGTGGTCCTGATCGTTGGTCTTTTCGTACTCGACGAGGTGGAATGCGAGCTCGGAGCCGAGGTGTCCGGAGATGGCGATGAGGCCGTCGGAGTGCGCTTCGAGGATGTACCGGTCCATGCGCGGCTTGAAGTAGAAGCCGGTGAGGTAGGCCTCGCTGGCGAGATAGAGGAGGTTCCGCCAGCCCTGGAGGTTTTCGGCGAGGAGGACGAGGTGGTATCCGCCGTCCATGACGCCGGTGTAGGTGCGGTCGGTGCGCGGCCCTGGGGCGACGTAGGCCTCGCAGCCGAGGATGGGCTTGATACCCGCTGCCTTGGCTTGGGCATAAAAGGACATGGCGCCGAAGAGGTTGCCGTGGTCGGTGACGGCGACGGCGTCCATGCCGAGTTCTTTGACGCGGGCGATAAGTCGGTCGACGCGGTTTGCGCCATCGAGGAGGGAGTACTCGGTGTGGAGGTGGAGATGGACGAACTGCTGTTCGCGCGGGATCGGCGTGGGATCAGACCCAACAGGTTGTGCCTGCGCGGGCATTGTTGCGCTCCAGACCCCGGATGTGGTAGATCGCGGTGGTTGCTGACATGGTAGCCGCGTGCGGTGTGTTGAAGGATCGTCCAACAGCATGTCCACCGGGATTCTGTGCGCGGCGCCTGCAACGGGTCATGAGGGGCGTTCTTAGAATCGGAGAGAACGAGCGGAGTTGCGGGGGGACAAGGAGCAGCATCGTGCGCGCAAGAGCCTGGGTTTGGGTGGTGATGGGTTTTGTGTCGGCGTTGATGAGCGGCGCTGCTGCCGGCGCGGGCGAGGTCGACGTTTCGGCGGGCGCGCCGCTGCCGACGCATCCCGGGGTGACGACGGGGACGCTCGAGAACGGGCTGCGGTACTACATCAAGCCGCACGCGAACCCGCCGGGGCGTACGTACATGAATCTGTGGATCGGTTCGGGGTCGATCAACGAGACGGACGCGCAGCGGGGGCTGGCCCACTTTCTGGAGCACATGGCGTTCAACGGCTCGAAGAACTTCGCGCCGGGGACGCTGATCCCGTTCTTCGAGTCGATCGGACTGACGTTCGGCCGGCACCAGAACGCGTCGACGGGGTTCGATCGGACGCAGTACCTGCTGGACCTGCCGAAGAACGATCGGGAGACGATCGCGAAAGGCTTCCTGTTCCTGTCGGACGTCGCGGGGCGTCTGGACCTGAGTGCGGAGGAGATCGACAAGGAACGGCAGATCATTCTGGAAGAGAAGCGCGCACGACAGAGCGCGATTCAGCGGGTGTTCGAGTCGTTGCTCCCGCGTCGGTATCCGGGATCGAGGATCGCGGAGCGGTTGCCGATCGGGACGGAGGAGGTGCTGTTGCACGCTGGTCGGGACGAGTTTGTCTCGTACTACCGGAAGTGGTACCGGCCCTCGAACATGGCGCTTGTGGTGGTGGGGGACTTCGACCCGACGATGATCGAGGAGCTGGCGCGTGTGTACTTCACCGATCTGCCGAAGGAGGCGAGGGAAGCGGCGTTGGAGGCGGGGCTTTCCGCGTCGAAGGAGCTGAACGCGCTGGTGCAGACGGACGCGGAGCTGCCGTACTGCGGGCTGGAGCTGGAGCGGCTGTTCGAGAAGCGTGGGCCGACGACGACGGCGGGGCAGATGCGGCAGGAGTTCGTGGAGAATCTCGCGTCGTTCGCGTTCAACCGGCGAGTGCGCGCGAAGGTTGACGCGGGCGGGATGCCGTTCCGTGGCGCGAGCGCGTCGGTGTCGGACGCCTTCCGGAGCGCGACATCGTCGTCGGTGCAGGCGATCGGGCAGCCGGACAAGTGGCGCGAGATGGTCACGACGCTGGTGGAGGAGGTGCAGCGGGCGCGGGCGCACGGGTTCAGCGAGCGGGAGATCGAGGACGTGCGGCGCGATTTTCTGACGAACGCGCGGAACGCGGCGACACGGGAGGATTCGATGCCGATGCGCGCGGCCGCGGGGCAGATCGTGCGCGCGATCGGGTCGGACGAGCCGGTGATGTCGGCGGCGCAGCGGGCGGAGTACGCGGAGGCGATCCTGCCGGGCATCTCGGCGTCGGAAGTCTCTGCGTCGTTCGCGACGATGTTCGATTTTTCGAAGGGAACGGCGGTGTTGACGATGAAGGAATCGTCGGGTCAAACGCCGAGCGAGGCCGAGCTGCTGGAGGCCGTTCGGAGCGCGCTCGCGGCGGAGACGCAGGCGGACGCGGAGACGGACCGCCCGACGTCTCTGATGTCCGCGCTGCCGACGGCCGGGAAGGTGCGGGAGATGTCGATTCACCCGGAGACCGGCGTGTTCGAGGCGATGCTGGAGAACGGCGTCCGCGCGCGGCACCGCTTCATGGACTACCGGAAGAACTCGGCGACGATCACGATCACGCTCGCGGGGGGCCAGATCGAGGAGACGCGGGAGACGCGTGGGCTGACGGCGCTTGCGGTGCTCGCGTTGCAGAGGCCGGCGACAGGGCGTCTGAGCTCGACGAACGTGCGCGACCTGCTGACAGGGAAGGACGTGCGGGTGTTCGGGGGCGCGGGTCTGGACACGGTGACGATCTCGGTGTCGGGGGCGCCTGAAGACCTTGAGACGGGGATGCAGCTTGTACATCTGCTGCTGACGGAGCCTCGGATCGAGGCGGCTGCGGCTGAGCAGTGGAAGGAGGCACAGAAGCAGGGCATCGAGGCGCGGAAGACTCAGCCGTCGGGGGCGTTGCAAGAGATGCTTGCGGATTCGATTTATCCGAAGGACGAGGCGAGGGCGCGACCGCTGGAGGCGGGGGAGATTGATGGGCTGTCCGTGGAGGCCGCGCAGGCGTGGCTGGAGCGGATCGTTCGCACGGCCCCGATCGAGGTGGCGGTGGTGGGGGACGTGGATCGGGAGCGCGCGGTGGCGCTGGTGACGCGGTATGTCGGGTCGCTGGGCGCGCGAGACCCGATGACGTCGGGGACGCTTGCTTCGATGCGTTCGATTCAGCGGACGGGGGGCCCGCTCTCGAGGTCGCGCGAGATCGAGACACAGACAAAGCAAGCCGTGGTGTCGGTGGGGATGTACGGGACGGATGGCTCGAATCTTCGGGACTCGCGGGTGATGGACATGGCCGCGCAGGTGCTGTCGACGCGGCTGATCCGGAAGGTTCGCGAGGAGGCGCAGCTGGTGTATTCGATCCGTGCGTCGAACGTGCCTTCGGAGGCGTACCCCGGGTTCGGGCTGTTCTATGCCGCGAGCCCGACGGAGCCGGCGAAGGCCGAGCGGCTGGTGTCGGCGTTGACGGAGATCTTTCGTGAGTTTGCGGAGAAGGGTCCGACAAAGGACGAGGTGGAGGTTGCGCGGGGCCAGCTGCTCAACACGCTCGAGGAGCGGATGCGCGAGCCGGCGTTCTGGGTGAGCGTGCTGGGGGACATGTCGTATCGGGGGCTGACGATCGACGACGTGTTGCGTGAGCCGGCGGACATCGCATCGTTCACCCGAGACCAGGTGCACGAGGTGTTTCGCAGGTATCACAAGCCCGAGGCGATGCTGACCCTCGTGGTTACGCCGAAGTAGCACGTCGCGAGCGGCCCGGGATCCGGGATTCGTGACGGCCGGAGTCGGGGCGGTCGTTTGCCTCGGGCGTCGGGGGTGGGATGATGTCGGGCATGAGCGTGCTCGAGATCGTGCTGTTGGTCTGTCTGGCGGGGTGTGGCGTCGGGCTCGGGCTGGCGTTGCAGGATCGACGCCGGCTGTCTCGCGCGGCACGCGAGGCTGACGCGGAGTCGAGAGCGGCGGGGGAGATGGCGGCACGAGTGCGCGAGGAGGCCGCGACGCTCCGCGCGCGATGTGAGGCGTTGCAGCATCGCGAGGAGGAGGAGGGCGAACGCGAGCGCGCGACGCGCGAGGCGTTCCGCGCGCTCGCGGCCGAGGCGATGACGCAGAGCACGGAGCACCTGCTGAAGCTCGCGGGCGAGCGTTTGGGGCAGGTGAACACGGGGGCGATCAAGGAGCTGGATGCGCGTCGCGCGTCGGTGGACGCGTTGGTGAGACCGATTTCGGAGACGCTGAAGAAGGCGGGGGAGACGATGGAGGCGATGGAGCGCGAGCGCGTGCGGGCGTACGCGGAGCTTCGAGAGCAGGCGCGTGCGCTCGCTGAATCGAACGCGGCGTTGCGTCGTCGCGCGGACGATCTGGTTGCGGCATTGCGGAAGCCGCAGGTCCGCGGGAGGTACGGCGAGATCCAGCTGCGTCGGGTGGTGGAGCTGGCGGGGATGCGTGCGTACTGCGACTTTGACGAGCAGGCCTCGGTGCGGACGGGGGAGGGCCGCGCGTTGCGCCCGGACATGGTGGTGCGCCTGCCGAACGAGCGGACGGTGGTGGTGGACGCGAAGACGAACATCGAGGCGTACGTGGACGCGATCGAGGCGGAGACGCCGGAGCGGGCCGAGGAGCACCTGGATCGGTTTGCGCGGCACGTGGCGGAGCAGGCGGAGAAGCTGGCGAGGAAGGAGTACGCGTCGCAGTTCGAACGCGCGCCGGATTTCATCGTGATGTTCATCCCTGGCGATCAGTTCATCGACGCCGCGCTGCAGCGCAGGCCGGAGTTGCTTGATCTGGCGGCGCAGCGGGGAGTGATCCTGGCGAGCCCTTCGACGCTGATCGGGCTGCTGCGCGCTGTGCACGTGGGGTGGCGTGACCACGGGCTGACGGAGCAGGCCGAGCGGCTCTTGCGTCTGGGCTCGGAGTTGCACGAGCGCGTGGCGATCGCGCTGGGGCATGCGGAGGACCTGGGTTCTGCGTTGCGTCAGAGCGTCGATCGGTACAACAAGTTCGTGGGCTCGGTGGAGCGGAACCTGATGCCGACGGTGCGGAAGTTCGAGGAGGCTGGGGCGCGGTCGGGCAAGACGCTGCCGGGGATGGGGGAGATCGAGGTGACGACGCGAGCGCTCGAATCGGGTCGGGATGCGGTGGGGAATGAAAACAGGGGCTGACGAAAGTCGTCAGCCCCTGCGAGTGATCAGGAAGAGTGTGCGAGATCAGCGCTTGCGACGGGCGCCGACCGCGAGGAGCCCCGCGCAGGCGAGGCCGGCGCCGGTGGGGAGGGGAATGAGGAAGAGCTGATCCTGGATGGTCGGGCTGACGCCTGCGACGACGTTGAAGCCGGTGAGACCGTCCTTGAAGGCGAGGAAGGCGGAGTCGAGGTAGGAGTTGGCCTGGGTCTGAGCCGAGGCGTTCGTGGAGGCGCGGAAGTCGCCGGAGGACGTGTCGATGCCCGCGAGGCCTCGGGTGCCCTGGGAGAAGTCGATGGCGGCTTCGTTCACGATTTCCCAGACCGCGAGCTGGAAGGCGGCGGCCTTGAGAGAGGACGTCTGGGAGTCGGCGTACTTGGTGGCGTAGAGGAGCGAGACCATGGCCGCGCGATCGAGGCCCATGGCCGCGCCGGGCGCGGGAGCCTGATCGAGGCTGACGATGGTGAGGTAGCCGTCGGCGGCGCCCTGGGAGATGTCGGTGCAGAACGTGTAGATGATGCTGTTGACGGTGAAGCCCGTGTGCGTCCCGCCGGCGAGCACCTTGAACTTCAGCTGACCAGCGGAGACATTCAGGTTGGAGATGCCCAGGCTGGTGTCATGAATCCGGACGGACTCGCTGAGACCGGTGCCCTGGAAATCGAGGTTGACCGTCCCGGCAGAAGCGGTCGCGCCTGCCACCATCGCTGTCGCCAGCACAAAACGTCGCATCGTGAATCCTCTCTCTCTTTCTCCCGACCCGCGTGATCTGCGGCCCGGCACACATGAATCTCCCCGCGCTCACACCGCGCGAGTCGAGGGAATATGCCCTCAATGGGGTGAGGATACCGTGTGTACGGGTAGAAGCAATCATGCGGTCGCCCTTTTGAGCGTCATCGAATCCAATGATGTGTTACCGGTCTCGAACGAAAAAGAGCCTCGCCTTAGCGGCGAGGCTTCTTGTTTGCGTTTTGTTTGGTAAATGCGGGTCGAGGCTTGCTCAGCGGCGGCGACGGAGGCCCATGCCGGCGAGACCGGCGAACCCGAGACCGGCGGCCGTGGGCATGGGAACCGAGGTGATGAAGATCTGGTCCTGAGAGGTGGGACTGACGCCGGCCATGAGATTGAAGCCCGTGAGGCCGTCCTTGAAGGCAAGGAACGCGAGGTCGAGGAAGGAGTTTGCCTGGGCTCGTGCCGTCGCGTTATTGGTCACGCGGAAGTCGCCGGCGCTCACGTCGATGTTGGCAAGCCCGCGTGCGCCCTGCGAGACGTCGACGTTGGCTTCGTTGATGATTTCCCAGACGGCGATCTGGAACGCCGCGGCGTTGGTGGAGGAGGCGAAGGCGGAGGCATAGGAGGTGGCGTAGAGGTTGCGGAGGAGCGAGGCGCGATCGGCGCCCATCTGCGGTCCGGGGACAGGACCGGTCTCCAAACCGACGAGCGTGAGCACGCCATTGCTGACGTTCTGGCTCAGGTCCATGCAGAACGTCGAGAGGCTCTGCCCGATCGTGTAGCCGGGGGCGGTCGTGCCGGAGAGGGTCTTGAACTGCAGCTCTCCCGCGTAGACGTTCATGTTGGAGATGCTGAGGCTCGTGTCCGAGACCGTGACGGACTCCCGGAGTCCGACGCCCGTGAACTGGAGATTGAGGGTGTTGGCGCTCGCGGCGCCGACGACGATCCCGGTGAAGGCGATGATGCCGCACGTCTTGGTCTTGGTCATGGTCATGTCTTCTCTCTCCCCTGTGCCAGTTGCCCGTGGGATCGCCCCGCGAGACAACGAAAGCATGCCCCAGGGCGGCGAGATCGCCAGAGAGGGAGACCGAATCCGGCGTGCGCCATGCGGGATGGGACGTCTGTGCGGCGCGGACCGAGAGCATCGACGCGTGCGCGGGCGGGCGGGGCAGATTCTCGGATCGGGAGGGCGGGCGAGCGCGTGAATCAGAAGGCGCTGAGCACGGCGTTGAGGTCCGCGAAGTTCACGACGCCGTCGTTATTGACATCGCCGCGGAGATAGAGGCCGCCGGAGGGGGAGGTCTGGCCGAACTCGCTGAGGACGATGTTGAGGTCGGCAAAGTTGGTGACGCCGTCGGAGTTCGCGTCTGCGGCGCACCAGCGGATCATGGGGTTATCGATGCCGAGGTCCCAGGTCTGGAAGATGAAAAAGAAGGTCGGGTCGCCGTAGAAGAATCGGAGCTGGGTGACGTTGCGGACGACGTGCTGCCAGTTGGGATTGGCGGGCGCGTTGGGCCCGAGCTGGATGTAGCCCCATCCGGCGGGCGTGCCGACGGAGCGCGAGGGGACTGCGAACTCGAATCGTTTCCATCCTTCTCCGACGACGGGGACGTTCTCGGGCCCGACGAGGTAGGCGGCGTAATCATCGGACGTGTCGCCGGGCGTGCCGTTGTCGGTGATGAGGAGCACGGAGAGCGGGCGCCCGCCGGCGCCGAAATCGACACGGAATGTTTGGAGATCGACGCCGATTCTGTGGACGGAACGCGACCAGAAATCGCCGGTGAAGGCGTTGGCGTTGTTGGCGCAGCGGGGCTGTGGAGCGAAGGTGTCGAGGAAGTCTGAGCGGACGTAACCGCCCGGGTTGCCGCCGGTGAGGGGCTGTGATTGGTTGGGGCCGCCGAAGGTCCAGCCGGTGGCATTGTTCCCGTTGTCGAGGGACGCGACGACCGTCGTGCAGGGCTGCGCAACGGACGGGGAAGCGAGCAGCGCGAAGAGCGCGATGGTTGAGAGCGCGTGGCGCATGGTGTGGACCTCCGTAAGGATGAGCGGCCCCCATGCTATCGCGCGAGCCGCGGTGATCCAACGGCTTTTCGATCGGCGTATCGCGTCAGCTCACGGTGAGAGTGGGCGCGGACGCGTGTCGCACGGAAGCGAGTGCGGCCTGATTTTCCACCTGCTGCGCGACGGACTCGAGGGCGTCTCGGAGCGCGTGGTTGGCGGGATCGGGATCGAAGTTCGCGCTGGGGTCGCCCGCGTCGCTGTTGCGGCGGAGGGCCATGGAGATGGGCACGGCGCCGAGGAAGGGAAGGGAGAGCCGCTGGGCCATCTGCTGCGCTCCGCCGCGTCCGAAGAGGTCGTACTGCTTTCCGTCGTCACCGACGAAGTAGGACATGTTCTCGACGACGCCGAGGACTTCGACGTTGAGCTGCTTGAACATGGCGACGGCGCGAACGGCGTCGTCCTGCGCGACCTTCTGCGGCGTGCAGACGATCACGGCGCCGGTAAGCCTGAGGAGCTGCGCCATGGTGAGCGGAACGTCGCCGGTGCCGGGCGGGAGATCGATGATGAGATAGTCGAGTTCGCCCCAGCCGGTCTGGGTGATGAGCTGCTTGAAGGCGCCGTGGGCCATGGGCCCGCGCCAGATGAGCGGCTTGTCGGGATCGACGAGCTTGCCGAGCGTCATCGCCTTGATGTTGTGGACGGCGAAGGGCTGGAGTGTGTTGCCGACGGAGTGAGCGTCGAGCGCGTCGAGGCCGAGGAGGGTGGGGACGGAGGGGCCGTAGATGTCCCCGTCCATAAGGCCGACCGCGTGTCCTCGGCGGGCGAGCGCGACGGCGAGATTGGCGGCGATGGTGCTCTTGCCGACGCCGCCCTTGCCGGCGCCGACGGCGATGATGCGGGCGACGCCGGGGATGCCGGAGCCTGAGGGGGAGGAGAGTGACTCGTCGCGCGAGGGCGCGGCATGGGCGAAGTCGATCTCGACTTCACCAACGTGGCGACCGAGCGATCGCGCTGTTTCCTGAATCGCGAGCCTGGCCTCGGCGCGGACGCGCTCGCGTGCGGCGGGGTCCTGAGAGGCAAGAGCGATGGTCACGCCGACGTTTCCGTCGCAGACGTTGAGCTTCCGCACGGCCTGGAGGGAGACGACGTCCCGCTGGAGTTCGGGGTCGCGGACTCGCTCGAGAGCCTTGAGAATGTGCTCTTTGGCGATGTTTTCGGGCATGCGCGGGGTCCTTGCGGTGAGAAGGGTCAAGAGCCGATGGTAGGTCGGGTCTGGAGAGGCAATACTCGTCCGTGCGGGGCCGTTGAGCATTGCACGGGGAGCGCACGGAGCACGGCACGATGAGACGTCGCACGATCTGCATGCTGATGGGGAGTTCGATGGTGGCTTTCGGCGGGTTGTCGCAGGGCGCTCCGCCGTCGGAAACGACGCAGAAGGACGTGCTGAAGGGGCCGTCAGCCGAGCCTCATGCGCCGCCGACATCCCCCGGCGTGTTCGGAGATCCGGGCGAGTCGAGGCCTGGACGGGGCGCGATGAATACTCGTGCCCGGTACGAGCTATTCCAGCGAGCGCTCGCGACGCTGATGAACGGGGATGCTCCGCCTTCGCTGCGGCTTGACGAGGCGCAATCCGAGGGGGTTCGTACGATCCAGCACGAGTTCCGGCAGGCGAACGAGGCGTTCTATCGGGAGCACCAGGACGAGCTCCGGCTGATCCGCGAGCAGACGGGAGACCGGGGGCCTGCGCGAGCGACGCCGAGACCCCGAGACGGCGCTCCCGCGACGGACAAGCGAGGCGACGCGCCGAGCGAGGGCGTTGCGCCAGCGCGCCGCCGGACCGAAGAGCGTCCCGCGGGGCATCGCCCGGCGGACGAGATGACGCCGGACGCGCGTGAAGATCTGATGCGTCGCCTGCGCGAGCTTGAGGAGGCGCGTCCGGATCCGGGTCCGTATCAAGCGCGGGTGTGGGAGTTGCTCCGAGCGGAGCAGCGGGCGCACGTCACGAAGGAGATGGAGCGCGAGTCGGACGAGATCGCCAAGCGGCGTGGGGAGGAGCGGCTGAAGAAGGAGCGCGAGGATCGCGGCGCGACGCCCGCGAAGCGACCGGACGGCGCCGCGCCGGGC
>CAYPGJ010000042.1:0-18699 GCA_964410465.1 uncultured Phycisphaeraceae bacterium
GGCGCGCCGCGCTGGGCGAGGCGCTCGCGCGCGCGGGAGAGTCCAAGGAAGCCGCCGACGTCCTGGCCGATCTCATCAAGCGCAACGGCCCGGACACCCGGACGCTCGTCTGGCTGGGCGAGGCCGCGCTCGCGCTCGACAACGAGGCCGACGCCTACGAGGCGTTCCTCCAGGTCGTCAACGCGCTCGAGCAGCGGCAGTCGCCCACCGAGCACTACTGGCACGCCTGGTCTCGCACCCTCGAGATCTTCCTGCGCCACAACGAGGACGGCTCGAAGACGGAGAACGTCCGGGCCACGCTCGCGCGCCTCCGGATCAACGACCCGTCCCTCGGCGGCGAGCCGTACGCCTCCCGCTTCGCCGCGATCGAGCGCGCGATCAACGCAAAGTGAGCCCCAGGATCAGCCCGGCATCGCCTCGCGGAAGTTCGACAGAACCTCCTCGTACACCTGCGCCGCAGCCGTGAAGTCCACCGGCTGAACCTTCGCGGGCGTCAGGTCGGGGAACCGCTCCGCCACCGACGGGATCACCGGCGCCAGGCGCGACGCCGACTCGGCCAGCATCTTCGCCGCCTCCGCCGACACGACGAACTCGACGAACGCCTGCGCGCCCTGGGCGTTCGCGGCCCCGCGCGCCACGCCCGCCGCGTGCGGCAGCAGCACCACCCCGAACTCCTTCTCCAGCTCGTCCTGGATCGTGTGCTTGTCGTGGATGAGCAGGGTCATCCCGACGTCCGCCCCCGCGGCCCGCGCGCGGGCCACGTCGTCCGCGTCCGTCATCCCGCCCAGGGCCTCGCCGCTCGCGAGCGCGCCCACCACCTCCGCGTCCGTGTTCACCAGACGCACCTTCTGGCGCGCCATCTGAAAATCCCACTTCCGCGCCTCGGGCCGCTCCCACATCGTCCAGAGCAGCGCGAGGTGCGACCCCATTGTCCCACCCTCCGGTTGCGTCATCACGAACACGCTCTTCGAGAGGTTCGGGTGCCACAGGTCGCGCATCTTCGCGAACACCCGGTCATCCCCGTCCCGGTGCGGGTAGGAAGGCGGCTTGTCGCCGTGATACACGAACACCCGCGCCCTCGCCCCGAACCCGTGCCACCGGGCTTGCGCGTCGCGCATCGTCGCCGGGATCTCCGAGCCCTTGATCTCGTGCCCCTCGAGCACGCCGGCCAGCGCGAGACGCGCCGCCTGCACGGCGTCGCACGCCACCACCGCGTCCGCCTTCGCGCCGCCCTTGGTGAGCGTGTCGAACAGCCAGTCCTTGCCGATCCCGTTCTCCCCGCGCTCCACCCGCACCTTGGTCCCCGTCTTGGCCGAGAACGCCTCGACGAGCGGCGTGAGCACCGCCTCGTCCGCGCTCGAATAGACCACGATCTCCCCCTGCCTGGCGCGGGCGACACCCGCGAACAGCATCGCGGCCAGCGCCGTCACACACAGGGTCCGCACCAACGCACGCAGGTTCTCAGTCGTTCGCATGGGTCGCATTCTGTCAGGGTTTCCGGAGACTGTCATCTCGCACGCCGCACGCAGTGAAACGCCCGCGCCACGCCCCGGTTCCCCCACGCCCCGGCACATCCCCTGAAACCCCTCGCAAGACAATCCCTCAAACAAAGGTGAACGGAGGCCTATATGAACCCCGCCTCGCCCCACGTTCCGGAAACCACCGACACCGGGCACGATTCTCAACGCCACGCGCGCTGCCGACTCCACGCCCGAGTCTGTCTCGCCGGCGTCGCTCTCCTCGCCGCGTTCGTCCTCTGGGACCTCGCAGCGAACTCGCACCTCTCCCGCGGCCAGCATGATGCCGTCCAACCGATCGCTATCGCACATCTCAACCACGCCGAAGCCAGCAGCGCCATCCCCAGCATCTCCGCCGTGTGGACGGAGCCATTCTCACCCGATCGTCGTCCCATCGCGTTGCAGATTCCCTCCGCGCCTCCAGAGATCAACTACAGCTTGGAACTGCGAGAAACGATCCGCTCGAACGGACTCGTGCTCACGTTGGGTCGTTGGGCCCACGTTGCGCACGTCCGCACGCGATCCACCCTGCCTGCAAACACGCCGATGCTGCAGCACGCCTCGCTCTCGGGCGTGCAACTCAACATCTCCGACGGCCAGGACTGGACGACGACCTACCTGAACTTCGGGCCGTTCTATCTCTTCTTCGCCGCCGGCGCAATCCTCCACGCCGTTTCCCGCTGACCCATCACCCCACGTCCCCCGGGTCTCGCCCCTCCTCGATCGCCACGATCTTCTTCACCCGCTTGCTGTGCCGGTTGTCCGCGAACGGCGTCTTCAGGCACGTGTCCACGATCTGCGTGATCAGACGCATCCCCAGCAGGTCCGCCGACAGACAGATCACGTTCGCGTCGTTGTGCGAGCGCGACATCTCCGCCGTGATCTCGTCGTGCACCAGCGCCGCCCGGATGCCCTTCACCTTGTTCGCCGAGATGCACGAGCCGATCCCCGTCCCATCGAACAGCACGCCCATGTCCGCCTGCCCGCGCGACACCGCCATCGCCACCGCGTACGCCGCGTCCGGGTAATCACACGACTCCTTCGTGCTCGGCCCCAGCACGATCACCTCGTGCCGGGCGCCGCGCAGATGATCCGCCAGCCGGTGTAGCGCGTCGTAGCCCCGATGATCGCTGCCCAAGGCCAGCCTCATGATTTCGCTCCGATCCAGCCCCGCGCCAGCCCCCCCACACGCTCTCGCACGTGCTCGCCGATCCGTCGGGCCGCCTCATCGTAGATGCCCTGCCCCCCGCCAACCGGGTCCGGCACGTCCCGCCCCGCCGGGTCCAGCAGCTCGGCCCGCCCGCGCGCCTCCGGCGCCAGCGACAGCACGGCCTCCAGGTGCGACGCCGTCATCGCGTAGATCGCCGCCGAGTCCAGCACCATCTCCCGCGTCAGCCCGCGCGACGAGTGCCGACCCATCGTCACCCCCAGCTTCCGCACCGCCTCCACACCCTCCGCCGTCGCGGGCGCGCCCTCCCCGGCCCACGTCCCCGCCGAGCGCGCCACCGGGCCCTCCAGCCCCGCCGCACGCAGCGAGGCGAACAACACCGACATCTCGGCGCTCGCGACCGCCGCGGCCATCGGGCTCCGACACGTGTTGCCCGAGCACACGAACAGCACGACCGGCCGCAACAACCGCTCCACGTCCCTCGCCCGCAGCGCGCCCTCGCGCACCACCTCGCACCCCTTCCCGCGAAGCAGCCGCACACCCGTCGACGCCCCCCGCCAGCGCGTCGGACCCGCGTCGATCGTCATCTCAACCCGCTCCTCCCCGGCCCAGCCGTTCTCCGGCGCCCGGATCGGCAACGCACCGCGCGACGCCGACACCGCCCCCACCGCGACACGAGCCTCGCCCAGCACCGCGCGCGCCACCTCATCACTCGGCACGCGCAACAGCATCTCCCCCTCCGACACCACCAGCGCTCCGGCCCCGCCCAGCGCCCCAGAAAGACTCGCACGCTCCCCCTCCCCCACCGGCGCCTGCAACGTCACCGGCCCCGGCGTCAATCGACGAGCGATGAACCGCCACGCCTCCGACACCTCGCCGAGCACGCCCAGCGACGCCTCCGCGTCGAGCGCGTGCCACGCCACCGCCGACCCCTCCGCGCGCCCCGTCGCGCGGGCCAGACGAGCCATCGCCTCGCGCGAACCGAGCAGCCCCCCAACCCCGTACACCGTCTCCGTCGGCATCACCACCAGCCCGCCGCTCGACAACGTCGCCCCGGCCTCCGCGGCCGCACGCGCCCGCTCAACCGCCGAAAGCCGATGCCACTCGATCCTTTTGCCCTGCTCGGCCCTCGCCATGCCGACGAGCGTAGCCGCAACTTCTCCCACTTTCCGAAAACGACCCGCCCCCCTCCCGCGAATACAGTTCCACCATGCCGCCCCGCAGGGCCTTCACACTCATCGAACTCCTCGTCGCCGTCGGCGTCATCGCCGTCCTCATCGCCATCACCCTCCCCGCACTCAGATCTGCGCGTGCCGCCGCCGAGCGCACCAAGTGCCTCGCCAACCTCCGCTCCATCGGCCTCACCACGCAGGGCTACCTCGACGCCCACGACCAAACGCTCCCGCGCGCGCTCCCGCTCGACGACTCCCGCGTTCCCCCCGGCGCCCGCCCGGCAGACTCCATCCTCGCCGTCTTCGGACCCATCGCCGAGAACCTCGAGATCTTCCTCTGCCCCGCCGATCGCGACGTCCCCCCCGAACTCGACGACCCCGCCGGCCACCACAACTCCTACGAGTACTGGGCCGGCGTCCTCATGCTCGCGCGCGAGGTCTTCCGAGACGACCGAAACCCCGAACGATCCGTCTCCATCTTCTACAGGGACAACCCCGACTTCCCCGTCTTCGCCGATTCCGCACACCGCCACCGCGGCGGCTTCGACCAAACCCAGAACGCCGTCTACTTCGGCGACTGGCACACCGACTGGCTCAACCTCGACCCCGCCTCCTCCACACCCAGCGCGCCGCAACCGGGAGACGCCCCATGACCACGCCCTCCGACAATCCACGCTTCGACCCGCTCCCCTCACTCCTCGACGACCCCGCGCTCAACGCGCCGGAACACACACGCCGCGCGCGAAAGCCACTCCGCCTTCAACTCCCAAGCCTCTCCCCCAAGGCCACGCGCACGCTCGGCATCACCATCGCCTCCCTCGGCCTCGTCGCCGGCGCCTCCATCGCATACTCAGCCCTCCGCCCGATCTCCGCACCCGACGCCCAACGCGCTCGCCTCCCCAAAATCCTCTCCTTCGCCCTCCTCGACGCCGACTTCAACAAACTCCCCGTCAAGGAACGCCTCGAACTCGTCCTCGCGCTCGCCAAGCGCATGCAGGGCATGAACGCCGGAGACTCCGCCCTCGTCGCCGCATTCGCCGCCGGCATCCGAGGCCAGGCACGCGAGCAACTCGAAGCCAACGCCCGCACACTCGCCTCCGATCTCATGGCCGACTACGGCAAGCAATACACCGCCGTCCCCGACGACAAAAAAGAAGCTTTCCTCGAATCCACGGCCGTCGAGTGGTCCAAGCTCATGGAGCAGGTCACCGGCCAGGAGCGCAACCTCACCGACGAGCAACGACTCGACGAGATGCGCGATCAAGCCAAGCGCGACGCCGAACGCGGCCGACAGACCGACCGCCGACTCACCGCAGACCGCGCCTCCAACTTCATGCGCATGGTCCAGACCGACTTCTCGCGCTACTCCTCCCCCAACGACCGCGCCTCCTCGGCCCTCTTCCTCCGCGACATGACCCGCACCCTCCGAGGCCGCGACCCAGCCACCAATCAGCCCAAGAAATAACCCCGCCCTCCCGCGCGCCTCACGGCTCCACGATCCCCTCCCGGATCGCGTACCGCGTCAGCTCCACACGGTCGTGGCACCCCAGCTTCTTCATGATGCTCGTCCGGATCGCCTCCACCCGCTTCTCCGATCGATAAATCGCCCCCGCGACCTCCTTCGTCGACGCGCCGCGCGCGATCAGACGCAGCACCTGCATCTCCTGGTCCGTCAGCGCGTTGAGCCTCGACGCCCCGGCCTCTTCCTTCACCTTCAGCCGCAACCGCCCCCCCACCACCTCGCACCGCTCCAGCGCCGCCGGCGAGAACGCGAACTCGCCCCGGTGCGCGCGCCGAACGCCGTCGAAGATCGCTTCAAGCTCATCGTTCTTTGACAGATACCCCCACGCACCCGCCGAGATCGCCGCGTCGATGTACGTGTCGCGCGTGAACGCGCTGAGCACCAGACACCTCGGCCCGTCCGGCGCCGGGCGCAAACGCCCAAGCTCCTCGATCGCGTCGAACGCCACCGGCCCCGGCATGTCCACGTCGATGATCACCACGTCCGGGCGGTGCTCATTCACCGCCTCCAGCAGCCCCTCCGCGCTGGGCCTCCACCCGACGATCTCCAGATCGCCCTCCGTCTCGAACGCCGCACGCAAGCCCTTCGCCACCACGGCATGGTCGTCCACGCACAGGATCCGAATGCTCTGGCCCCCGACCTCCGGCCGCCCCGATCGCGCAGACCCGCCCGACCCCACGCCGTTCATCGGCCCCATCGCCCGGTTCGTCAGCGTCATGTCGTCTTCGCCTCCGTCTCACGCCCGACGCCCCGGAGCGCCGCGCCCAACGTCTCCGAATCAATCACGCCGCCCACACGCGCGGCCCCAATCTCCTCCCACTCCTCCCCCGCCTCGCCACACACCAGAACCCTCCGTCCCGTCCCTCCCTCGCGCACGAACCGTCTCGCTCGAGCCAACGCGTCCTCCGTCGCGTCCGTCAGCCACACGCCCGCGTCGCCGGGCTCTCCGTCGGACGCTGCCACCACGTGGAACCCCGCGCCCGCAAGCATCGCGCCCGCGTACGCCGCGGCTCGCCGGTCCGAGAGAGACACTGCCACCACCACCCCGCGCTCACGCACCGAAGACGCACGATCTCGCAGGTCCGACCGGTCCTCCGCGGCCGGCAACACCAAACAGACCTTCGTCCCCCGACCAAGCTCCGAATCGATCGTCGTCTCCCCACCCGCCGATGTCGCAACGCCCTTCACCAACGCCAATCCCAGCCCCGTCGACGCGCCCCTCGGCTTCGTCGTAAAAAACGGGTCGAATGCATGACGCGCAATTTCCGCCGTCATCCCCGCCCCATTGTCCTCCACGCAGAACGACACCGCGCGCCGACCGTCACTCAGCCTCGTCTCGCGCGCCGACACCCGCACAATCGCCTCCTCAGGCGGAGGGTCAGCCTCCTGCAGCGCGTCCGACGCGTTACCGATCAGGTTCAGCATCGCCTGCGTCAGCCTCCCCGGCGCCACACACACCCCCGGCACGTCTTCCGATATCTCCGCGATCACCCGCGCCGGCGGCCGCGCCGCCCTCGAGAGCAACCCCCCAACCTGACCCCACCACGCCGACGCCCGCACGACTCCAACCTCGCCCCGATCCCCCTCCGACGGGTCCGCGGCCAGCAGGCGCAGGTTGTCCCCGAGCTGCCGCAGGTACTCCACCGACTCCGCCAGATTCGAGACCGAACGCGCCACCTCGCCGCTCAGGTTGGCTGCGCGCAACGCCCGCAGCTCGCCACGCATCGGCAGCAGGAGGTTGTTCAGGTCGTGCCCCACCCCGGCCGCGAGCGCCCCGATGCTCGCCAATCGCTCCGACGCGCGCAGACGCTCCCGCGCCTCCTCCACCACCTCCCGCTCCCGCTCCCGCGCACGCGCCTCGGCCAACGCCCCCGCGTGATGCTCGATCTCCCGCTGCGCGCTCCGCATCACGAGCGTCAGACCGCCGAACACCACCGCCAACGCCACCCCAAGAACAGCCATCCCCTGCTGCAGCACGCTGTTGGCCGCGGCCACCTGCGCCGTCACCTCCTTACATACCTCCATGCTCCCCACCAGACGGTTCCTCGCGTTCATCAGCGGCACATACGACATCACCAGCGTCGCCTTGTAGGGCGAGTCCCCCTCGATCTTCCAGATCGCCTTCGCGTCACCCATCACACGCGCCGGCTCCCCGCGCAGCGAGGAGTCCAGCTCTGTCAGGAACGCCGCCTGCAACCCGATCGGCGAGCGGTCCGTGGTAAACACCAGCTCGCGCGACGCGTCGAACACCCGCACCCGCAGCACACCGAACTCATTCATGAACGGTCGCAGCAGCTCCCCGAACGCGCGCTCCTGCTCCATCCCGAGCGGGCTCAGCTCCTCCACACTCAGGTACACCAAAGCCCCCGAACCCTTCCCCTGCTCCCGGAGCACACGCGAGATCCGCTCCGCCTCAGCACGCGCCTGGTCCGCCGTCCCCCGCATCAGCACCACGCGCAACCCCATCCCCACCAAAACCACGATCACCGCCACCGCCCCGACCGAAAGGAACGCGAACAGCCGGAAGAGCCGCACTCCCCCACCCACCCCCCTCGCAGATGTCTCCCGCACACGTTTCATTCCACATTCACTATGACCTCAAGATCGACCTCCAGGGGGGTCAAAACACGAATCACCGGGTAGGGATTCCCCCCGTTCAATTCCCCAAAGAGGCCCCAGGAAGCCAGCCCATCCTCACTCTCGGCCTCCAGAAGCACCGTCAGCAGGGACTGCAATCGCTGCTCGCTCCGCACAATCACCCACTCCTCACGCGCCAGCGTCCGCCGCTCACGCACCTCCTCCACGCCCTCCACGCTCTGTAGCACCCGCCCCTGGAACGCCCGCTCCGCCCGCTTCACCTCCCGCACCGTCAGTTCCCCAACCTCAACCTCCACGTCCCGCGCCAGCCTCGAAACCTCCACCCCCTGCACGCGCAGCAGGTCCACCACCGACGTCAGCCTCGCTGCGACCGCATACCCCCACGCCGGCATCGCCACCCGAGACGGCTCGAACCGCCCCCAGTGCTCCACCTCGTACTCGCGCTCCCTCTCCGTCGGCCTGGAACGACCCTCCCCGTCCGATGTCTCCTCCCACCCCCGCACCGTCACCTTCTCGCTGAACGCCGCCGCCTTCGTCCGGATCGCCACCTCGCGAAGCCCCTTCGACCAGTGCGCATCCCACGCCGCCCGCGCGCCCCGCACCTCCTCCTTCCTCCCCGCCAGCTCCTCAAGACTCGCGCGCACGAACGCCTCCGTGCACAGCACACGATCCCTGAACGGCGCGTACGTGTACGCCTCCGTCAAGATCGACACCATGCCGCGAAGCCCAACGCTGTTCGCCCCATACCGGGGCATCCCGCTGTACGTGTCCCAGCGCGTCTTCTCGCGATCGAAGTCCCCGTACCAGAACGTCCCCCACGCGCTCCCGATCCGCTCTGCGGCCCGGGCCATCACCTCACGCGAGATCTCCGCGGGCCCCTTCTCGCCGCCCCGCATGTACGCGTCCGGGTGCAGCGCGCTCTCGTACGTGAGCGTGTACCGGTGAAAACTCCCGTTCGTGGTATGCGTGTCGATCACCACGTCCGGGTCCCACTCCCGCAAAAACCGCAACAACGCCCGCGTCTCCGCCGCCTCCGCCTTCACGTAGTCCCGATTCAGGTCCAAGCCCTTGGCGTTGGGCCGCACGCCCACGCGCCTCGGCCCGGCCTGGCCCGGCCTGTTCTTCTCCACATCGTCGAAACGCTCGTTCCCGTCCGCGTTGTAGATCGGCGCGAGCACCAACACCACGCCCTCCCGGATCGCCCGCGCCCCCTCCTTCTCCGTCCGCCACGGACGCACGACCTCCCGTGCCACCATCGGCAGCGCTTCCTTCCCGCACACCTCCCCGGCATGGATGTTCCCGAACGCCAGCGCCACCAGCCGCCCCTGCCTCGCCGCCTCCCGCGCCTCGCTCGCGCTCGACACCGGCGGGTCCGCGACGATCACCATCGGAATCTCCCGACCCTCCTCCGTCGTCCCGAGCGTGCCCCGACGCACCACGCCCGGCTCGCCCGCCGCAAACGCGTCGCACCACGCCACCACGTCCGCGTGCGTGGCCGTGGCCTGATACCCGCTCTTCTCCGCCGCCGTGAGCCATGAGTCGTCCCAAGGCGCCTCGTGCGCCGCGGCCGATGCCGGTGAAGACACGCTCGCCGGCGTCTCCCGCACGTTTGACTCCGTGCCGCGCGGCTCGTCCGGCGCCGCGGGCGTCTCCGAGCCAACGTCCGGGGGCGCGATCGTCGCCGAGGCCGACTCGCCGGTCTCGGGCGTCACGCCACGCTGCACCGATTTGCGTCGCGCGACCCCGTCCGCCGTGATGAG
The DNA here is from genome assembly GCA_964410465.1 of uncultured Phycisphaeraceae bacterium. Lineage (GTDB taxonomy): Bacteria > Planctomycetota > Phycisphaerae > Phycisphaerales > UBA1924 > CAYPGJ01. The sequence continues at coordinate 9,738 of CAYPGJ010000042.1, forward strand.
ATTCACCGCGAACACGCCGATCGTCACCACCAGAAGCCACACCCCGAACGCGCGAAGCGTCCGCGCCGCCGCCGAGTTCCCGCCCGATGTCTGCGCCATGCCGACAGCCTACCGGCCGTACTCGGCCCACGACGTCGACGTCTCCCCCACCCGCACCCGCTCGAGCCGCAACCCCTTCGGGAACCCGTACGCCAACCCCGCCTCGTCCGCGTACGTCCGCCCGGCCTTGATCTCCCCATCCAGGAACTCAAAGACCGTGCGCGCCATGACCTCCGTGGTGGGGTCCTCACCCTCGAACACCACGACGCGACCACTCGTCTTCTTGACGGCTTCCAGGAGCGGGTCCGCGCTGTTGATCGCCAGGGCGTGATCGAAGCGGTCGACGAAATCGCGCAGCGCGAGCCGGATGGCCTTGAAGTCGCACACCATGTCGTTGGCGTCGAGCGTCTCGCTGGCCAGCACAACCTCGATGCGCCGGGAATGCCCGTGCGGGTGCCGGCACGCCCCCGCGTGCTTGGAGAGCATGTGGCCCGACTCGACCTCGAACGCCTTGCAGACCCTGTAGACCATCGACGCTTCCTCACGTGCCCCGCGTGTTCCCGAACAGGCGGATGTGCAGGCGATCACCATACCTCCAGCCGCGCGCCACGCACGCCCGTGAGACCCACCCGCTCCGCGCATCCAGCGCCCCCACCGTCACCCCCTCCGGCATCAGGATCACGTCGTCGTTCCCCCAGCCTCGGAGCCTCGACAAGAGCGACTCGATCTCCCCGAGGTCGCCCTCCTCCGCCACCACGAACTTGAACTGCCTCGACGCGTGCGCGTCGATGAGCCGCTGCAGCGCGTCGACGTCGATGCGCCGCGACTCGTGCCGCGCGCTCCATTCCCCTGCCTCCTCCTCGCTCGGCGTCGAGTTCGCCAGCTTCGGGCTCACCGACATCAGGTCCGCGTGCACGTCGCGGAACACCGTCCCCGCCGTCTCGATCGTCACGTGCATCCCCCGCTCCGCCAGGCCCCGCGTCAGCTCGCTCGCCCCCTCGAAGATCATCGGCTCGCCCCCCGTCACCACCGCGTGCCCCACCCCGCTCGCGCCCGCCTCCTCGAGCAGACTCTCCACCGTCCGCGGCTCCCCTTGCGGATTCCACGACGCGTACTTCGTGTCGCACCACCGACAGCGCAGATTGCACCCGCTCAATCGCACGAACCACGACGACGCCCCGGCGAGCCTCCCCTCCCCCTGCACGCTCACGAACGTCTCCGCGATCTTCAAGAGCCCGCTCACGCGCGCGTCCCCTGCGCCGCGTAGCGCGTCGGGTCGGCCAGCCCCGCGCTCGCGAACCCCTCGCGTCGTATGCGGCACGAGTCACACACGCCGCACGCCTGGCCCCGCGCGTTCGCGCTGTAGCACGACACGGTCATCGAGTAATCCACCCCCAGCTCCGCCCCCTTGCGGATGATCTCGCCCTTGCTCCACTCCACCAGCGGCGCCCGCACCCGAACCGGCCCGCCCTCGACGCCGGCCTTCGTCCCCAGCTCCCCGGCGCGCTCGAACGCCTCCAGAAACTCCCGCCGACAGTCCGGATACCCCGAGTAATCCACCGCGTTCGCCCCGATCCACACCTCGCCCGCCCCCTCCACCTCGGCCAACCCGAACGCCAACGACAGCAGCAGCATGTTCCGCGCCGGCACGTACGTGATCGGCACGCCCCGCTGCGCGCCCGCCCGCGGCACCTCGATCTCGTCCGTCAACGCCGACCCGCCCACCGCGCGCAGGTCGACCTTTACCACCACGTGGCGAGCCGCGCCGAGCGCCTCGGCCACGCGCGCCGCGGCGTCCAGCTCGGCCCGGTGCCGCTGCCCGTAGTCCGCCGACAGCGCGACGCAGGATCTCCCCTCGGCGCGCGCGAGCGCCAGGAGGGTCGCCGAGTCGAGCCCGCCCGAGACCAGGACCACCGCGCGATGTTCCGAAGGCGTGCGCACAGGCCACGATCCTACGCCGCGGGTATGACGCCGAACGTGCGCACAGGCCCGGAAACAAGGGCCCCGCGGCTAGTTCCGCGCGTTTCGCACCGCGGCCACGGCCTCCGCCGTCGCCTGATCCAGGTCCCGGTTGATGATGGAGACGTCGTAGACCCCGGATTCCTTCGCGGCCTCGATGTCCCGCTTGGCCGCGGCGAACCGCTTCTGGATCACCTCTTCGGTGTCCCGTCCGCGACCCCGGAGCCGCGCCAGCAGCGACTGCTCGGACGGGGGCAGGATCAGGATCGCGAGCGCGCTGGGCACGCGCTGCTTGACCTGCAAGGCGCCTTGAACGTCGATCTCGAGGATGACGAGCCGCCCTTGCGCGAGCGCGTCGTCGACGGGCTTTCGGAGCGTGCCGTAGCGTTTGCCGTAGACGCCGGCGTGCTCGAGGAACTGGCCGAGGCCGGCGGGGCCGACGGGGTCGCTGACGCGCTTCTCGAACTCGTCCTCGGTGATGAAGTGGTAATCGACGCCGTCGGTGTCGCTGGGCGCCTTGGGACGCGTGGTGCAGGAGACGGAGAGGTCGGCGTCGTCGAAGGCGTCGCGGAGCGCGCGGGAGATGGTGGTCTTCCCGACGCCGGAGGGCCCCGACACGATGACAAGGAGTGGGCGGCTCATAGCTGGAGTGCGCTCGCGGGGATGAGGCCTTTGGCCTGGAACGTGGCGAGGAGGCAGGCCATGCGGACGGGCACGCCGAGCGCGACCTGACGCTCCATGCGGGCCTGCGCGCTGTCGGCGACACTCGGGTGAATCTCGATGCCGCGGTTCATGGGGCCTGGGTGCATGATGATTGTCTTCGCGTTGAGTCGCGCGGCCCGCTCGGGGGTGAGCTGCCAGGTCTCGGCGTATTCCTTGAGGGAGCCCACGGCGGCGGCGCGCTCGAGCTGGACGCGGAGCATCTGAACGGCATCGGCTCCCTCGAGCGCATCGTCGGGGTCGTGGACGAGGGCGCAGCCCAGCGCGGCAAGCTCCTTCGGGGCGAGCGCGGGCGGGCCGGCGCAGACGACGGTGGCGCCGAGGGCCGTCAGGGCCGCGATGTCGGAGCGAGCGACGCGGGAGTTGGCGAGGTCGCCGATGATGGCGATGCGGAGGCCGCGGAAGTCGAGGGTGTCGAGCCGGTCGAAGGCCTCGCCGATGGTGAGGGCGTCGAGGAGGCCCTGGGTGGGATGCTCGTGCCGGCCGTCGCCGGCGTTGAGGACGCAGGCGTCGACCTCGCGCGAGAGGAGGAGCGCGGCTCCCGCGGAGGAGTGGCGGATGACGACGCCCTCCGCGCCCATGGCGACGAGGGTCTTGGCGGTGTCGTGGAGCGTCTCGCCCTTGCTGACGGAGGATGCGGAGGCGGTGAGGTCGAGGGTGATGGCGCCGAGCCGGCGCGCGGCCAGCGTGAAGGAGAGTCGTGTGCGAGTTGAGTCTTCGAGGAAGAGATTGGCGACGGCGCGGCCGTAGAGAGCGGGGAGGGGCTTGGCGCCGGGCTGGGCGTGGGGGATGCATCGGACTGCGAGCCGGAGTAGCGCGCGGATGTCGGTGGGGGCGGCGTCCTGGAGGCCGAGGAGGTGGGACGACTTCCAGGCGGGGTCGCGCGGTGCGCGTCCGGGTGCGGGCTTTCGTCGTGCGCGGGCGGGCATGAGAGTGCGGGGCAGTGTACGGGCTGCGCGGTCGCGCTAGTGTTGAGCTGTCCCATGGGGAAGACGTTCGAGAACTGCGCGTTCGGGCCTTGGGCGTTGCGACGGTTGCTGCGCGAGGGGATCGGCCTGCGCGACCGGGCGTTGGCGTGGGGGGTGGTGTCGGAGCAGCGGGGGCTGATGACAGACGTGTGGCCGGTGATCGTGGCGTTGGTCCCGGCGATCGGACCGGTGTTCGGGGCGATGCTGGGCGGCTCGGGCCGGCCGAGCGTGCTGGTGCTGACACAGACTCGGCTTCTGCTGCTGGATGGGAAGCGGAAGCCGGGGTCGAGGGACTGGGTGCGATGGGAGGCCCCGCTGGGCACGCTGGTGATCGCGCGGCGCGGGCGGTCGTTCGTGGCGCGATCGGGTGAGGAGGGCGTGGGGGTGCGCGTTCGTCCGGCGTGCGGGGAGGAGCGGGTGGATGCGGCGTTGCGGGCGTTGTCGAAGGCCTCGGCGGAGCGCCGTATCTGAGCAAGAGGCGGAGCTTTACAGGCGCTTTACAATGCGGGGCCCTGGTCGCGGTGGGCGGCGGGCCGACAACACGTGTGCAAGGAGACGTGAGCGATGGGCTACACAACGGCGGACATCCGGAATATCGCGCTGGTGGGGCACGCGTTCGCGGGGAAGACGACGCTCGTCGAGCGTCTGCTCACGGACACGGGCGTCAAGGGGCGGATGGGGACGGTGGAGGACGGGTCGACGACGTGCGACTTTGAGAGCGAGGAGAAGCATCACAAGCACTCGCTGACCTCGGCGCTGGTGCACTTCGACCACGAGGGCCGTCACGTCAACATGATCGACACGCCGGGGTACCCGGACTTCATCGGGCAGGCGCTGACGTCGTTGCCCGCGGTGGAGACGGTGTGCGTGGTGATCGACGCCGTGGGGGGCATCCAGACGAGCACGAGGCGGATGCTGAAGGTGGCGGCGGAGCGCGAGCTGCCGCGGATGATCGTGATCAACAAGATCGACCACGACAACATCGATCTGGAAGGTCTGCTCGCGTCGATCCGGGAGACGTTCGGGAGCGAGTGCACGCCGATCAACCTGCCGAGCAAGGGCGGGACGGACGTGGTGGACCTGCTGGAGAGCCACGAGGGGGAGGTGGATTTCTCGTCGGTCGCGGAGGCGCGCACGGCGTTGATGGACCAGATCGTCGAGGTGGACGAGGAGCTGATGTCGATCTACCTCGAGAACCCGTCGAAGGTGCCGGCGGAGCGTCTGCACGAGGCCATCGAGGAGGCGCTGCGGCAGGGGCACCTGATCCCGATCTGTTTCTGCTCGGCCAAGACCGGCGCGGGGATCGCGGACCTGCTGCACATCTTCGCGCACGTGTGCCCGAGCCCGCTGGAGGGCAACCCGCGTCCGTTCGAGATGCGGGACGGCGAGGGCAACCTTTCGGACTGGCACGCGGAGCCGGACGCGAGCAAGAGTGTGGTGGCGCACGTGTTCAAGGTCTCGACGGACCCGTTCGTCGGGAAGGTGTGCATGTTCCGGGTGCATCAGGGGACGGTGAAGGCCGGGTCGTCGCTCATCATGGACGACCAGAAGAAGCCGATGCGGCTCGCGCACATCTTCAAAGCGCAGGGGAAGGACCACACGGAGGTGAAGGAGCTGGTGACCGGGGATATCGGCGGGCTGGCGAAGATCGACGAGCTGCACCTGGACGCGGTGCTGCACGAGAGCCACGACTTCGACTCCCTGCACCTGAAGCCGCTGCCGCTGCCCCGCCCCATGTCGGGGCTCGCGCTGGTGGCCAAGAGCCGCAACGACGAGACGAAGATCGGCGCCGCGCTGCAGAAACTGTCCGCGGAGGACCCGACGTTCCAGGTGGATCGGGTCGCGGCCACGCACGAGCTGGTGGTGCGCGGGATCGGCGAGCTGCACCTTCGGATCATGCTCGAGAAGCTGAAGGGGCGGTTCGGCGTGGACGTGGAGTCGCACCCGCCCAAGGTGGCCTACAAAGAGACGATCCGGGCGAAAGCGGAGGGGCATCACCGGCACAAGAAGCAGACGGGCGGGGCCGGGCAGTTCGGAGAGGTGTTCCTGCGCGTCGAGCCGCTGCCGGCGGACCACGAGGAGGGCTTCGAGTTCGTGGACGACACGTTCGGCGGATCGGTGCCGAAGCAGTATCTGCCGGCGATCGAGAAGGGCGTGCGCCAGGTGATGGGGACGGGGTGCTTCGCGGGCTTCCCGATGATGGGCGTGAAGGTGGCCGTGTACGACGGGAAATACCACCCGGTGGACTCGAAGGAAGTCGCGTTCGTGACGGCGGGGAAGAAGGCGTTCATCGACGCGGTGCAGAAGGCCAAGCCGAGCCTGCTGGAGCCGTTCGTGGACATCGAGATCACGGCGCCGAACAACCACATGGGCGACATCACGTCGGACCTGATCGCGAAGCGCGGGCGGATCATGGCGACGGACGTGCTGGCGGGCGATCAGTGCCTCATCAAGGCCACGGCGCCGCTGTCGGAGCTGGGCTCGTACGCCTCACAGATCAAGTCGATGACGGGCGGGACGGGCTCGTTCGTGATGGAGTACAGCCACGACGAGACGGCGCCGGCGCACGTGCAGGATCAGGTGGTGGCGTCGTACAAGCCGCACCATCACGACGAGGACTGAGCTACATAGGAAAAAGGTCCCGGGATGGTCGAAGGGCGAGCGCGCTCCGACGTCCGCGGAACCCGAGTCCCACACCCCTCCGTCGTCCACCGGACCGACGGTTTCCCCGAAACCCCGGACTCGCGCGCGCCGGCCGTGGGGCCGATCGCGGGCGGGCTTTCTCCCTTCCTAGCCCGGAAGGGGGCGCAACCCCACGAGAACCCGAGATTTGTGGGACCTCGGCCGCGTGGTGCTTACCTGTACGGCGTCGCGCACGGCGGTGTTCCCTCGGGGTTGGCTCATGAAGCGCGGAACCGTGTCGAGGGGCACTGCGGACAGGTGGTCGCGCCTGTTCCTGAGGCTGGTGACGACCGGGGCTTGGGGTGGGTCCGGGGCGCGTCCGGGGCGGAGGCGGGGGGCGGGGGATTCGAAGCGGCTCTATAGTGGGTCGTGAGGACGAAACGGAGGATCTGACGTGATGGCCAAGATGTTCTACACGCTCGAGGAGGCGGCGGACCGCCTGAAGAAGACGCCCGACGAGGTCAAGGAGATGGCGTCCAAGGGGCAGATCCAGGAGTTTCGGGATCGCGACAAGCTGATGTTCAAGGTGGAGCAGATCGATCTGCTGGCCGGGGACGACGAGCCGGATCTCTCGCTTGACCTCGCCGACTCGGGCGCGATCCCGCTGGCGGACTCGGGGATGGCGAGCGGGATCGATCTCTCGGCGTCGGGCACGGGCGGGTACACGCTGGCGGACAGCGCTGCCGGTGGGAAGCAGGGCGAGCAGAAGGAGAGCCCCAAGGAACGATCCGGGGTGAGCGTGTTCGACGTGGATGATCTGGACACGGCGGACCCCTCGGCCGTGACGCAGGTGACGGACGGCAACGGGCTGGACGCGGCCGCGCTGGAGACGGTGGGCTCGGGATCGGGGCTGATGGACATGACGCGCGAGAGCGACGACACGTCGCTGGGCGCCGCGGCGCTGCTCGAAGACCTGTACTCGTCGGAGGACGGGGGCGGGGCGGCTGGAGAGACGATCGGCGCATCGGGCCTGTTCGAGGCGACGGGGGCGGAGAGCGACGCGCCGACGGGCGGCGCGGCGTTGGCGGGCGTGGGCGGCGGCATGGCCATGGTGGCCGCGGAGCCGTACGACGGGGCCGGCTCCGGGCTGGTGGGCGGCTTGGCGTTCGGCGCCGTGGCCGCGCTGGCCATCGCGATGATGGTGACGATGATCGGCGTGATGGGCGGGGCTGGGGGCGCGTTGATGGGCCAGATCTCGGGGAACCTGATGGCCGTGATCGGCGGCGTGGCCGGGGTAACGGTGATCGCGGCGGTGGTGGGGTTCGTGCTCGGGAAGCGTTCGTAAGCAGAGAGCGGGAGCGGCGCGGACGATGAACAGCGGGACGGTTCTGGTGACCGGCGCGTGCGGGTTCATCGGCTCGCACGTGTGCGAGGCGCTGCTGTCGCGCGGGCGGTCGGTGGTGGGGGTGGACAACCTCGATTCGTTCTACAGCGAGGGGATCAAGCGGGGGAACCTGCGAGAGGTGGAGGCGACGGCGGCGCGGGAGGGATCGCGCTTCGTGTTCGCGCGCGCGGACGTCCGCGAAGAGAAGGCCATGAGCGCGCTGCTCGCGGAGCACTCGGTGGAGAGCGTGATCCATCTCGCCGCTCGCGCGGGGGTGCGGCCGAGCATCGCGGAGCCGGCGCTCTACGCGGACGTGAACGTGCGCGGCACAACCGCGGTGTTCGAGGCGTGCCGGCGCGCGGGGGTGGGGCGCGTGGCGATGGCGTCGAGCTCGTCGGTGTACGGCAACGCGTCGCGCGTGCCGTTCAGCGAGGAGGACGCGTGCCTGGAGCCGATCAGCCCGTACGCGGCGACCAAGCGCGCGTGCGAGCTGCTCGCGCACACGCAGCACCGCCTGCACGGGACGCGGATCGCGTGCCTGCGATTCTTCACGGCGTTCGGGGAGCGGCAGCGCCCGGACCTGGCGATCTCCACGTTCATGCGCAAGATGATGCGGGGCGAACCGATCACGGTGTTCGGGGACGGCACGATGGCTCGCGACTTCACGTACATCGGCGACATCGTGGCGGGCGTGCTCGCGGCCGAGGAGCGCATCGACGAGCACGGCCTGCGGACCTGGAACCTGGGCGGGAGCAGCCCGGTGACGGTCAACGAGCTGGTGCGCGCGATCGAGGAGGTCAGCGGCAGCGAGGCGAGGGTCGAGCACAAGCCCGTGCAGCCGGGGGACGTGGAGCGGACGTACGCCGATCTGACGCGGAGCGGGCGTGAGCTGGGGTTCAGGCCGAGGACCGGGCTGCGTGAGGGGCTTGCGCGGCAGTGGGCGTGGATGACGGAACAGACCTCGGCCGGGGCGGCGCGGGCGTGAGCGAGAACGCGGAACGGGCGCGCGGCAAGGGCCCGAGGTGGTGGCGCGCGACGCGGTCGGTCTGGCGATGGGCAACGACGGGGCTGACAATGGCCGCGGCGCTGGCGTGCGGGGTGTGGTTGTTCGCGGGGATAGGGCGCGACATCGACATCGCGGCGCAGTTCGTGGCGCAGATGTGCGCGGGCATGGCGCTGGCGGTGGTGTGGTGGGCGGCGTGGCGGGCGTGGGGGAGGATGGCGATCGCGCTGGCCGGGCTGACGATCGGCGCGCTGGGCGTGCTGCCCG
>CAYPGJ010000043.1:0-18667 GCA_964410465.1 uncultured Phycisphaeraceae bacterium
GGCCGGAGCACCTCGCGTGGCTCGACGGGGGCGCGGGCGAGGGGCAGGGCTGGGTCCGCCTGCGCGAGCGCGTCGTCGGCTCGCTCGAGGAGTCCGGCCTGCGCGAGCGCGAATGACGCGCGTCACGGGCGCGAGCGCGGGTCCTCATCCTCGTCCCCCGCGCGGCGCAGCTCCGCGCGCATCAAGTCGACGCGCCACACGTGCGGCCGGTCCGGGTCGTGGCGGACGAAGTAGCGGTACGCAACGACGCGCTCGCGGTGCTGGAACAGCACGTCGTACACCAGCCGCCCGTCGTCGAGCGGCACGGGGTCCAGGAAGCCCGCGATGCGCGCGACGTTGGGGAACGTGTTCTCGTCGAAGCGAGCGGCAAGCGTGTCGGGCGTGTGGCGCCGCTGGATCCGCTCCCCGCAGTGCGCGAGGAAGCGCTTGAAGTCGCGCCGCTGGATCGAGGCGACGGCGCCGCGCACGAGCATGGCCGGGTCGTCGCGCGGGATGGAGTCCTCGAGCTTGCGGAACGCGCGATCGCGGTAGTCGCGCCACGCGGGGCGCTGCACGAGCTCGCGCTGCGTGGGCACGGGCGCCAGCGCCAGGTACGCGCCGCCGCAGAGCACGCCGAGCAGCGCGGCGACACGCAGCAGCGTGCGCGACGGGCGCGTCATCTCATTCCACCGAGCCGACCAGGTTCGCGTTGGTCGGGAAGCGCTGCAGCGCGGCGAGCAGCGTCTCGATCTGCTGCGGCGCCGGCATCGAGATCAGCCGGCGGCGCAGCGCCGTGACGGTCTTCAGCTCGGACTCGGTCATCAGCAGGTGCTCTTTGCGCGTCCCGGACGCCGCGAGATTCATCGCCGGGTACAAGCGCCGCTCCGAGACCTTGCGATCGAGGATCAGCTCCATGTTCCCCGAGCCCTTGAACTCCTCGAAGATCACCTGGTCCGCCTGCGAGCCGGTGTCGACCAGGCACGTCGCCAGGATGGTGAGCGAGCCCGCCTCCTCGGTGTTGCGCGCGGCGCCGAAGATCTGGCGCGGCACCTCCAGGGCCTTGGAGTCGAGCCCGCCCGACATCGTGCGACCCGACGAGGCGTGCCGGCGCGAGGCGTTGAACGCGCGCCCGACGCGCGTGAGCGAGTCGAGCAGGATGACCACGTGCTTGCCCGCCTCGACCATTCGGCGCGCCCGGTCGATGGTCCAGATGGCGAGCGTGATGTGCTTCTCGATGTCGTGATCGTTCGAGGACGCGAACACGGTGGCCGGGACGTTGCGCCGGAAGTCCGTGACCTCCTCGGGCCGCTCGTCGATGAGCAGCGCGACGACCTCGACGCCGCCCGGCTTGCCCGCGGGGTGATTCCGCGAGAGCGCGAGCGCGATGTCCTTCAGCAGCGTCGTCTTGCCCGCCTTCGGGGGCGAGACGATGAGCCCGCGCGTGCCCCGTCCGATGGGGCAGAAAAGATCGATCAGCCGGCAGGCGGCGGGGCAGCCGGGGTACTCCAGCGAGAGCCTCGGCGCCGGGTCGATCGAGGTGAGGTCCTCAAACGGCTTCACCGCGGCATACGCGTCGGGGGAGAGACCCTCGATCGAAACGAAGTGCTCCACGACGGGTCGCGCGGCCTTCGGCGGCCCGCCGCGACGGCCCCGACGGCGACGGGGGCGACGATCGACGACTTCCACCGTCACCTGGGCGCCGTTGCGCAGACGGAGCCGCTCACCCAGTTCGAGCGGGACGAACGGGTCGGCCTCGCTCTCGAGCACCGTCGTGCCCTCGAGACGGCGCACCCGTCCCTCGGCCCGTTGCGGCCACTCGAGGATGCCGGTCAGTGTGTGTGGTGTCGGCGCTTCGGTCACGACAGATCGATTCGATGCACGGCCCCGGCTCGTGAGTTGTGGAATCGGGCCGGGCCCGCCCCCTGCGGCTGCCCACGCCCCTCCCGTCGATAAGGATTGGAACAGGGAAAACGCGTTGCGTCAAGGGGAAGGCGCGGTACGGTGGACAAGCACACTCAGGCACGGGCACGGGAAGCGAAAGGGAGTCGCATGCGGGGAGCGCGAAGCGCCGCGGTTCGAGCGTTTGTGCTGATCACGGCGCCAGTGGGCTCGGGTTCATGGTGTAGCGCACGCGCCGTCGATAGCGAGTTTCCATGGGCCGTGATCACGGACGTGGGGAACGCGCCGTACATCTCGAACGGGATCGGCGGCCCGCGGGGCGGCCTTGTCTATCCGTTCGCCCATGAGCGCGGCTCGGTGGGATACGTCTACCGGATCAGCACGCTCGAAGTGACGACGGCGCAGTGGATGAAGTTCCTCAACGCGATCGCGCCGCTGCAGCCGAATTCGCTGACGTGGGGCAGTCCGTCGCATTGGGGCGCCGAGAACGACCCCACACGGCCGTCTGGCCACTACAGGCTGCGCTCGGACGTGCCCAACGCGGGCATGATCCCGGTTCACGCCGTGTCGTGGCGCCACGCGGCCATGTACGTGAACTGGCTGTGCAACGACAAGCAGCCCGCGCTCAGCGCGATCGCGAACGGGGCGTACGACATCTCGACCTTCGGTGAGAATCCGGACGGGACGATCACCGATCAGCTCACCCACAACCCCGACGCGAAGTACTGGATCCCGACGTACGACGAGTGGATCAAGGCGGCGCACTACGACCCGAACAAGGACGGTGAAGGGCAGGGGGGCTGGTGGCGGTTCATGTACAGCCAGGACACGGCGCTGACGTACGGCTGGCCGGGTGAGGGTCAGAGCGCGGGCGGGGGGATCGGGGCGCCGCCGCAGGGGTTTCCGCAGGCCGCGGACCTGCCGCTCGGCTCGTACGGCGAGTTCACATCGGCGTGGGGCTTGCTGGACACGTCCGGGGGCGCAACGGAATGGACGGAGGAGATGCACATCGGGCGCAACCGGCGCATCCTCGGCAGCCCGGTGTACGCGGCGAGCCCGGACTGGCGCATCCTCGACGACGTCGAGGGGATCGGCTCGGCGGGTGTGGATGTGGCAAATGCAGGCCTACGGATCGCGTCGCGCGTTCCGGCGCCGGGGGGCCTGTCGGTCGTCGTGTTCGCCTTGTGTCATATGGAAGCGCGAGTGAAGCGGAGACGAGGATGATCGGAGCGGTGCTGGCTTCGACACTTGTGACGGTCGTCGCGAGTGGCGTTGATGCCGAGTTCCCGTGGGCGGTGATCACGGACGTGGGCAACGCCGCGTTCACGAGCCCCCTGGGGCTTGAGGGCGGGCCGGTGGGGCGCGGGTCCGTGAGTTACGAGTACCGCATCAGCAAGCTCGAAGTGACGACGGCGCAGTGGATGGAGTTTCTGAACGCCGTAGCGCCGCTGCAGCCGACGTCAGTGTCGTGGGGACGGCCGGCGAGCTGGGGCGCAGAGGATGATTTTTCCGCACCGTCAGGGACGTACCGGCTGCGCACGGACGTTGCGAACGCGGCGATGCTGCCGGTGATCGGGATCTCGTGGCGGCACGCCGCGATGTACTGCAACTTCCTTCACAACGGGAAGGAGGCGTCGCTCGCGGCGATCGAGAACGGCGCCTACGACATCTCGACGTTCACTCGTAATCCAGACGGAACGTACAACGATCAGACCACGCACAATGCGGGCGCGCGGTACTGGATTCCGACGTTTGACGAGTGGCTCAAGGCCGTGCACTACGACCCGAACAAGAACGGACCGGGAGAAGGCGGGTGGTGGCAGTACTCGGTTACATCGGACGCACGCCCGATCGCGGGAATGCCCGGCGTGGGTCAGACCAGCGCAGGTGAGTATCAGGAGGGCGGCATCGTGTGGCCGTTCGATCCGGCCCTTATTCCGCTGGGCGCGTACGCGGACGTCGCCTCGCCCTGGGGGCTTCTCGACGTGTCGGGAGGCGCCCAAGAGTGGACGGAAGAGTGGTCCGAACCGCAGTTCGGCCAGCGCTGGAGATACGCCGATGGGACGTTCGCGGGCCAACCGGTCTGGGACGGGTGGGATAGTGACTCGATAGGTAGGTGGGATTTCATGCCGCCAACACTTGGCGGGCTGGCAGGCCTGCGGATCGCGTCGGACGTTCCGGCGCCGGGGAGCGTCGTGATGCTGATCTCGGCGGTCTGGCCGGGTCTGCGGCGTCGGCGGGGTTGAGTGCGGCGGACTCGCGCCGGGGGAGGATGCTGTAGGATTCGCGGGACTTCCCCCGGGCTCTTTGGGGCGCCCGACTCGCGGCGAGCTCCTTCGTCCGGGCAGTGAGTGAGCGCGGATGGAGATCTACAAGGGCATTCCGGTTTCCGCGGGGGTCGCGATCGGCAAGGTGTACGTGCTGGACGACGCGCGGGTGCGCATCCCGCGTCGGACGGTGGCGGCGCCGCGCGTCGAGGCAGAGGTGTTGCGTCTCGACGAGGCCTTGCTCGCGAGCGTGGGGGACCTGGAGGCGTTGCGTCGCACGGCGGAGCAGCGGCTGGGCGCCGAGGCTGCCAAGATCTTCGCCTTCCACCAGGGCCTCTTGAGCGACACGACGCTGACGGGGCCGATGCGGACGCGGATCGAGAAGGAGCGTGTGACGGCGGAGTACGCCGCGGCGGAGGGGTTCAAGGCGCTTGCGGAGACGTTCACGCGGATGGGGGACGAGGCGTTCGCGACGAAGGTGGACGACGTGTACGACCTCGAGCGCCGTGTGCTCCGACGGCTGATCGGCGAGCATCGGGCGCACATCGCGGGGCTGGAGGAGCCGGTGGTGGTGGTGGCGCACGACCTGACGCCCAGCCAGGCCGCGACGTTCGAGCCGGGGAAGGTGATCGCGTTCGCGACGGACACGGGGGGTCGGACGAGCCACACGGCGATCGTGGCGCAGGCGTTGTCGATCCCGGCGGTGGTGGGCATCGGGAGGCTGGCGGAGATCGCGGGGGAGGGCGACACGATCATCGTGGACGGTGATCGTGGCGTGGTGGTGCTGAACCCGGACGAGGCGACACTGGGGCAGTACCGGCAGTACCAGGTGCGGATGGAGGCGTACGGCGCCGCGCTGGGCGAGCTGTCGGGTCTGCCGTCGATCACGCTGGACGGGACGGAGGTGCGGCTGCTGGCGAACATCGAGTTCGCGCGCGAGGCCAAGAGCGTGGCGGAGCTCGGGGGCGCGGGGGTGGGTCTGTTCCGCACGGAGTTCCTCTGGCTGACGTCGGATCATGAGCCCACGGAGGAGGAGCAGTTCGAGGCGTACGCGCAGGCGGTGCGTGATCTGAAGGGGATGCCGATCACGTTCCGGACGTTTGATCTAGGCGCGGACAAGATGACGCCGGACGGGGCGATGTCGGACGAGCGCAACCCGTTCCTCGGGCTGCGGAGCATCCGCTATTGCTTGCAGAACCTCCCGATGTTCAAGCGGCAGCTTCGGGCGATCTTGCGGGCGAGCGCGCTGGGGCCGAGCCGGATCATGTTCCCGCTGGTGACGACGACGCTGGAGCTGCGTCAGGCGAAGATGGTGCTGCGGGACGTGATGGACGACCTGGCGGACGAGGGGGTGGCGTTCGACCGGAAAGTGGGGGTGGGGATCATGGTGGAGGCGCCCTCGGCGGCCGTGATGGCGAACTCGTTCGCCCGCGAGAGCGAGTTCCTCTCGATCGGGACGAATGATCTGGTGCAGTACGTCCTGGCCGTGGACCGGACCAACGAGAACGTGGCGTCGCTGTACACGCCCTCGCACCCGGCGGTTCTGAGGCTGATCAAGGAGACGGTGCGTTCTGGGAGGCGGGAGGGGGTGGACGTGTCGGTGTGCGGGGAGATCGCCGGGGACGTCGAATACACGATGTTGCTGATTGGGATGGGGCTGCGTACCCTATCCATGACCCCCTCGGCGATCCCGCGTGTGAAGCGTGTCGTGCGGAACGTCGATGTGAGGGAGTGCGAACGGCTGGCCCGCAGGGTCGGCTCGGTCGATTCCGAACGGCAGGTCGCGGCGTATTTGCGCGAGGCTGCCAGGAACGTAATCCCCGAGGCGTTCGGCGGTCGTGCCGCTGACGAGCCGGCGTAGCCCGGCGCTCGGGAACAGGTTTTCCCAGGGGGCCGAGGTTTCGGCCCGCTTGGGCCGCCGGGTCGAACGCGAGCCTCCCCAGCGCGCAAGCGCGGGTCGCAGGCGGGTTCGATCTGTCGGGGGAGTTGGGGGTTCGGTCGGCGCGAGTCGTCGGCGCGGGCCTCTGACGGTCCCGGTGCGGCCGTGCGCGGGTCTGGAGCAGGGGCTTCCAGAGATCAGGTGAGGCAACGTAGACCGTGAGTCTGTCGGCGGGACGGCGCGACACGACGGCGATCGGCGCTTGGAAGCGCGAACGAATCGTCGGGTTGTGGCTGCGCGCTCGCGCGGGGGCTCGTGGGGGGCGGTGCTTCGTTCAGGAAGGCAACGAATCGTGAAGAAGAACAGGATGTTGATCAACTACGTGCCGGGCGTCGAGTGCCGGCTCGCGGTCGTGCGTGAGGGCAAGCTCGAGGAGCTGCACGCGGAGCGCGCGGACGCCGCGTCGCACGTGGGGAACATTTATGTCGGGCGGGTCACCAACGTGGAGCCGGGCATCCAGGCCGCGTTCGTGGACTTCGGGCTCGAGGACAACGGGTTCTTGCACATCACCGACGTGCACCCGCGCTATTTCCCGGGCGAGGAGGACGACGCGACCGAGCGCGTGGGGCTGAAGACGCCCCGGCGTGAGCGTCCGCCGATCCAGGCGTGCCTGAAGCGCGGGCAGGAAGTGATCGTGCAGGTGCTCAAGGAGGGGGTGGGGACGAAGGGCCCGACGCTGACGTCGTACCTGTCGATCCCCGGGCGCTTCCTCGTGATGATGCCGCAGATGGACAACGTGGGGGTCTCGCGCCGCGTGGAGGACGAGGAGCGGCGCCGAGCGATGCGGAAGATCCTCGATCAGCTCGACCTGCCGGAGGGGTTCGGGTTCATCCTGCGCACCGCGGGGATGAACCAGACCAAGGCGGAGCTGAAGCGCGACCTGGCGTACCTGCAGCGGCTCTGGAAGGACATGCAGAGGCGGCTCGAGTCGGGGTCGAAGCCCAGGCTGCTGTACGCGGAGAGCGACCTGCTGGTGCGCGGGCTGCGGGACGTGCTCGCGAGCGACATCGAGGAGGTGATCGTCGACGACGTGACGGCGCTGCGTCGCGCGGCGCGGTTCCTGAAGATCGTGGCGCCGAGAACCGGCCCGAGGCTGCTGCGATACGCGGACGCGTGCCCGCTGTTCCATCGGTTCGGCGTGGAGGCGCAGATCCGCTCGCTCAACGAGCGCGAGGTGAAGCTGCCCTCCGGCGGCGCGCTGGTCATCGACGAGACCGAAGCGGTCGTCGCGATCGACGTGAACTCCGGGAAGATGCGCGACGCGAAGGACGCCGAGACCACGGCCGTTCGGACGAACCTGGAGGCGGTGGACGAGATCTCCAGACAGCTGCGCCTGCGCGATCTTGGCGGTGTGGTGATCAACGACCTCATCGACATGCGTTCGCGGAGCCACCAGCGCGAGGTGCTGGCCAAGTTCAACGACAACCTGAAGCGGGACCGTGCGCACACGAAGACGCTGCCGATCTCGCAGTTCGGGATCGTGGAGATGACGCGTCAGCGGATGCGCGGCAGCCACCGCAACGTGCACTTTGCGCAGTGCCCGCACTGCCACGGTCGCGGGCACGTCCGCCGTCCGGCGTACGCGCTGGCGGACGCGCTGCGCGAGGTGGCGTGGCTGATGCATTTCGAGCAGGTGAAGAAGATCGAGATGGTGCTGGCGCCGAGGCTGGCCGGCGAGCTGCTCTCGGGCGGTCGCCAGCAGCTGGGCCGGCTGGAGCGTCTCACGGGCAAGAGCGTTGCGGTGCGCGTGAGCGAGAGCGCGCCGATCGACACGGCGACGTTCTACGTCTACGACGCGAAGGGCTCGGACGTGGAGATCGACCGGCTGAAGGCGCCGGCGCCCCCGACGGAGATGGAGGTGTGGTCGGAGCCGACGCAGGGCGTCGGCGAGGACTGGGCCTCGGACCCTGCGGAAGAAGCGGCGACGCTGGTGCGTCTCGAGGCCGAGGCCGAGGCCACCGTGGCCGAGCAGATGGAGCACGGGGAGGAGTTCGCGCTCAGCGAGGTCGACCTCGAGCCGACCGATGAGGAATGGGGCACGCTCGCCGAATCGGCGCTGGCCGGGAAGAAGAAGCGCGGCCGTCGTCGTGGACGCGGCGGTGCGGAGCCCGTGCGCAGCGAGCGTCCGTTGACGCCGCCGGCGGGCGCCAGGCCGCAGGAATCCCGAGAGAGCGGCGAGGAAGGCGGCGGACGGAAGCGTCGCCGTCGTCGGGGGCGTGGGGGTCGGGGCGGCGAGGGCGGCGCGAGCGCGCCGGTCCAGCAGCCCGGAGGTCAGAGCCGCGCAGATTCGTGGGACGTGGAGCCGCCAGCGAAGCCCGCGCCCGCGAGCCCCGGCGTGACAAAGCCGGCTGTGTCGAAGCCCGCCGCGTCGGGCGGCGGGTCGTCGCGCGGCGACTCGTGGGATGTGGAGCCCGCACGTGTCTCCAAGCCGAGCGTCGGGCAGCCGGCGCATCGCGCCGCTGAGGACAACGGCGAGATTGGCGGCGAATCGGGCGGGAAGAAGAAGCGTCGTCGTCGGCGCGGCGGACGCGGGCGCGGCTCGGACGAGAGCGCGTCGGAGAACGGGGCTCCCGTGGCGACGACGGGCGGGCCGAAGCCCACAGCGCCGGCGCCCGCGAAGACCGCGGCTCCGGCGCCGAAGCCAGCCGCGCCCTCGCGAGAGGATTCGTGGGACGTGGAGCCCGCGGCGGTGAAGCCGGTGGTGCGCCCGGTGAACGTGCCCGTGAAGGCCGCGGCGGCGAGCAAGAGCACGCCGGTTCGTGGCGCGGCGTCGCGCGAGGACTCGTGGGACGTGGAGCCCGCGGCGGTGGCGGCGCCGAAGGGCGCGGCGAAGGCCGGCGCTCCCGCGGACGAGCCCGCAGAGGGCCCGGACGAGGGCGGCTCGGGCGCGAAGAAGAAGACGCGTCGGCGCGGCGGGCGCGGGCGCTCATCTCCGAAGAAGAGCGGCTCGTGAGCGCGACGGAGACGAGCGTGTCATGAGCGGTGCGGCTGCGAGCGAACGGACCCGTCGGTTGATCGTGCTCGGCGCCACGGGCTCGATCGGTCGGCAGACGATCGAGGTGGTCGAGCATCTCAACGCGGAGCGCCGGCGCGCGGGCATGCCCGACGCCTTCCGCGTCGTCGGGCTCGCGGGCGGCAAGAACGAGCGCGAGGCGTTCGAGCTGGCGCGTCGGCTCGGCGTCGCTCGGCTCGCGATGCACAGCGGGACGGGCGTCGAGGAGCGCGCGGGCGTGCGGCTCGAGCGCGGGCCCGACGCGTCCGAGCGGCTGGTGCGCGAGGTCGCGTGCGACGTGGTGCTCGCTGCGATCGTTGGGTCAGCGGGCCTGCCCGCGACGTTTGCCGCGGTGGAGCTGGGGCTCGACGTCGCGCTGGCGAACAAGGAGACGCTGGTTGCGGCGGGCGGGATCGTTGTCCCCGCCGCGCGCACGTCGGGGTCTCGGCTCTTGCCGGTGGACTCGGAGCACTCGGCGATCTGGCAGTGCCTCTGGGGACGCGAGGGCGAATCGTGCCCGCCGTCCTCCGTGGGGCCCGAGGTGAAGCGCGTCACGCTCACGGCGTCGGGAGGCCCGTTCCGGACGGCGAACCGCGAGCAGACCTATCACGCCACGGCCGAGCAGGCGCTCAAGCATCCGACGTGGATGATGGGCGCGAAGGTGACGGTGGATTCGGCTTCGCTCACGAACAAGGCTCTGGAGCTGATCGAGGCGCATTGGCTGTTCGGGCTGGATTCGGCGCGATTGGACGCGATCGTGCACCCGCAGTCGATCGTGCATTCGTTCGTCGAGTTCGCGGACGGCTCGGTGCTCGCGCAGCTCGGGGCGCCGGACATGCGGACGCCGATCCAGATCGCGCTGACGTATCCGGAGCGTCCCTCGGGCTGCTCGAAGCCGCTGGACCTCATGACGATGACGCGTCTGGACTTCGAGCCGGTGGACCACGAGCGGTTTCCCGCGCTCGGGCTGGCGCGCCGGGTGATTGATGAAGGGGGGAGCGCGGGCGCGGTGCTGAACGCGGCGAACGAGGTGGCCGTGGAGGCGTTCCTGGGCGGGGCGATCCCGTTCGGGCGCATCCCGGAGCTTGCGTCGGAGGCGATGGATCGGATCCGGTGGCGTGCGACGCCGACGCTGGAAGGGGTGATGGAGGCGGACGAGGAGGCTCGTCAGTTCGTGCGTGCAGCGCTGGAGAAGGGCCCGGTGCGCGTGCGCGGGATCGCTTCGGAGGGCGCGCGGGTGGGTGACCGATAGGATTGGACATGCTCTCGACACTGGCTTCGATGCGCGATCTGTTGTTGGTTGCCCTGGGCTTCGGGCTCGTGATCTTCGTTCACGAGCTGGGGCACTTCCTCGCCGCGCGATGGGCCGGCGTGCGCGTCGAGCAGTTCGCGATCGGGTTCGGCCCCGCCGTGTGCTCGTACCGGAAGGGGATCGGCTGGCGGCGCGGCTCGACGACGCCGGAGCTGCGGAAACGATTGGCCGCGAGCGGCGTGAAGGCCAGGGAAGACGGCCCGCTGCCCAGGCTCGAGGGCGTCTCGACGACGGAATACCGGATCAACTGGCTGCCGTTCGGCGGGTACGTGAAGATGCTGGGTCAGGATGATCTTCGTCCTGGGGCGCGGCCCGACACGCCGGACTCGTACGCGGCGAAGCCGGTGTGGAAGCGCGGCGTGATCGTGGTGGCCGGGGTCGTGATGAACGTGCTGCTCGCGGGCGTGATCTTCGTCGGCGTGTTCATGAAGGGTCTGGAGGTGGAAGCGCCGGTCGTGGGCGAGGTCGTCGCGGGCTCCGGCGCCGCGCTCGCGGAGCCGCTGAACCGGGAGGGAGTGGGCACGGGGCTTCGCGCCGGAGATCGGATCGTGTCGATCGACGCGGAGGGGGAGCGCGGGGCGTTGGACCGGCTGCTGTCGCCGAACGGGCGCGAGGTGCGATCGTTCAGCGACGTCGCGCTGGCGAGCGCGATGAGCCGAGGGGACGAGACGCTCCGCATCCGCGTCGAGCGTCCGGGCGTGGAGGGGGCGATCACGTTTCGGGCGAAGGCGACGACGAACGAGCAGACTCGCCTGCGTGAGCTCGGGGTGTACCCCGCGACGTCGGCGCGTCTGTACGAGGAATCGGAAGTGCAGCGCTCGTCACGCGCGAACTGGTCGCGTGCGCGGCAGCGCGCGGGCCTGGAGCACGTGCCGGGCGGGTCGGTGCTCGAGTCGGTGGACGGGGAGCCGGTGCGGTTGGCGAGCGAGATCGAAGCGTTCGCGGCGCGCGCGGGCGGGCGTCAGCTGGAGCTGGTGTTCCGCACGCCGAGCGGAGAGTCGGTTCGCGCGAGCGTGCGGACGGAGTATGGGTGGGCCTACGCGCGAGTGCTCGACGGTGAGGGCGTCGCGGTGCGTCCGCAGCCGCACGTGCTGGGCGTGCTGCCGGCGCTGGGAGTGGAAACGGTGGAGGGCCCCGCGGAGAAGGCCGGGCTTCGCGCGGGCGATGTGCTGGCGCGTGTGGGGGGCGTGGAGTGGCCTGATCTGGCGTTGGGCGTGGCGGAGATTCAGCGGCATGCGGGGCAGCGCGTGGCGCTGACGGCGCTGCGTGGGGGCGCGTACGTCGAGATGTCGGCGGACGTGGACGCGAGGAAGAAGACGATCGGGTTCATCCCGACCACACTGGGGGACGGGCCGCCGATCCTCGCGGGCACGATGGCGGCGCGCCACCTCGCGCTGCCGGCCGCGGGCGGCACGATGGAGGCTGGCGCTGCGGAGGCGGACGCGGTGTGGGCGGAGGGTCAGCCCGCCGTTCCAGCAGGATCGCGCGTGCTGCGCGTGGACGGGGTGGAAGTGAGCGCGATGGACGAGTTCCGTGAGGCGCTCGCGAACGCGACGCGCGAGGCGCTCGCGGCGGATCGCGCCGCCGAGGTCAGGCTGACGGTCCGCCTCCCGCTGGGGGATGCGCCGGACGCGGGGCCGATCGAGGAGGTGACGTGGTCGATGACGGCGGAGCAGGTCGCGGCGTTGCATCACGTCGGGCGGACGAGCCCGGTGTCGTTGGGTCTGTTCGATCTTGAGCAGACGACGCTGAAGGGGAAGACGCCTTGGGCGGCGCTGGCGATGGGCGTGCACGAGACGGACCGCGTGATGCGGACGGTGTACCTGACGCTGGTGCGGCTGTTCGAGGGCACGGTGAAGGTGGAGCACCTCAAGGGGCCCGTGGGGATCGCGCACATCGGCACGATCGTGGCCGAGCGCGGCATGCTGCACCTGATCTTCTTCCTGGGGCTCATCTCGGTGAACCTCGCGGTCGTGAACCTGCTGCCGATCCCGATCGCGGACGGCGGCCTGCTCGTGTTCCTGCTGATCGAGGCGGTGACGCGCCGGCCGGTGTCGCCGGCGATCCAGAACGCCGCGGCCGCGGTCGGCCTGCTGCTGGTGATCGCGATGTTCATCATCGTGACGTTCAACGATGTGACGGGGATCCTGGGCGGCTGAGGCGATCGAGCCCGGGTGGTCGTATCTTGGCGCGCCGTGAGCGCGTGGAGATTCGACATCGTGGGTCTGGTTGAGCTGCTCGCGGCGGGGCTCGCGCTCGCGGCGGCGTTCATCGTGTGGCGCACGGCGTGGCGCCTGCGGAATCCGCCCAAGCGTGGGTACGCGTGGGCGCTGGCGAGAGGCCTGCCGGGCGATCCGTCGGAGTTGCGCGAAGCGCGGGCGTTCGAGGCATGGGAGGTCGAGCACGAGGGGGCGCGGCTTCCGGTGTGGGATGTGCAGGGGGACGACGAGGCCGGCCCGGTGGTGGTCATGACGCCGGGGTGGGGGGATTCGAGAGTGGGGGGGCTGGCGCGGTTGCCTGCGATTGCGCGTGCGGCGGCGAGAGTGCTGCTGTGGGACCCGGCGGGGTTGGGAGACTCCTCACGCGCGCGCGGCAGGGGGAGCGTGCGCTGGCCGATGGGCACGCGCGAGCACGACGCGCTGCTGCGCGTGCTCGAGTCGGCGCGCGAGCGTGCGGCGTGGGGAGGGCGGGGCGTGGTGTTGTACGGGTGGTCTGCCGGGGGCGGGACGTCGATCGTGGCGGGGGCGATGGAGGGGGCCGAGGAGATGGGGGTTGCGGGCGTGATCGCGGAGGCGCCGTACCGGGAGGCGTGGACGCCGGCGTTCGCGGTGCTGCGTCTGGCGGGGATGCCCTGGAGGATGACGGGGCCGATGGCGTTCGCGGCGCTCGGGGCGAGGCTGGGCGTGGGCGCGCGCTGGCGCGGGTTCGATCGGGCGGAGCACGCGGCGCGATTGCGCGTGCCGCTGCTGCTGATTCACGGGGATGCGGACGAGGTGTGCCCGATCGAGGACTCGCGCGCGATCCGAGAGGCGGCGCGCGATGCGCGGCTCGTCGAGATCCCGGGCGCGGGGCACAACAACGTGTGGACGGACGCGGCGCACGCGTGCGTCGCGAGCGACGCGGTGCGGGGATTCCTCGCGCGGATGCGCTGAGGGGCGGTCGCCCCCGACGTCACATGCGATCGACGATGGGGATGCCGAGCGTGCTGAGCCCGTCTTCGAGGACGCGCGCGGTGAGCGCGCAGAGGCGGAGGCGTGAGGCGCGCGTTCTCTCATCCTCGGCTTGCAGCACGGGGCAGGCCGCGAAGAAGGAAGAGAACGCGCCCGCGAGGTCGTGCAGATAGGCGCACAGGCGGTGGGGCTCGAGCGCGTCGGCCACGCTCTGGAGCGCGGCGGGGTAGCGCAGGAGCGTGAGCGCCAGGGCCTTCTCGGCGGGCTCGACGACGTTGAACTGCGCATCGGACGCGCCGGCGAGCAGGCCTCGCTCCTCGCCCTTGCGGAAGATGCTCTTGATGCGGACGAGGGCGTAGAGAAGATACGGCCCGGTGTCGCCCTCGAAGGCGAGCATGCGGTCGAAATCGAAGACGTAGTCCTTGACGCGGTCGGTGGAGAGGTCGACGTACTTGATCGCGGCCACCCCGATGGCGGAAGCCACGTCGTGGCGCGTCGACGGGTCGAGGTCCGGGTCGCGATGCTCGATGGCGCGCTCGGCGCGGGTCACGGCCTCGTCGATGAGGTCGGAGAGCTTCACGTTCTCGCCGGAGCGGGTCTTGAACGGGCGGCCGTCGGCGCCGAGCACCGTGCCGAACGCGGCGTGCTCGAGGCGCGCGTCGGCGCCGTCGGGCCGGGCGGCGTAGCCGGCCTTGATCGACGCGGCGAAGACCTGGCGGAAGTGGAGAGACTGCCGCGCGTCGACGCAGTAGATGACACGGTCGGCGTGCAGCTTGCGGACGCGCCGGCGGATGGCGGCGATGTCGGTGGTGGCGTAGAGGAAGCCCCCGTCCGACTTGCGGATGAGGGCGGGTTCCTCGATGCCGTGCTGCTTGAGGTGGACGACCAGGGCGCCCTGCGAAATCTCCGCGACGCCTCGCTGCTCGAGATCGTCGACGACGCCCGCGAGCTCCTCGGCGTAGGTGGACTCGCCCGCGACCATGGAGGCGTCGACCTTCGCGCGCAGGCGCGCGCAGATGGCCATGCACTCGGCGATGGTGATGTCGGCGATGCGCTCCCAGACGCGGAACACGGACGGGTCGTGGCGCTGCAGCGCGATGAGGGTCTGTCGCGCGTGGAGGAACTCTTCTTCCGCGCCCGAGACCTGGGCCTCGAGCTCGGCGAGGGCCTTGGGGCCGAGGCCGAAGCGGCGCGCGGCGTCGAGTCCCTTCGCGTCGCGCTCGCAGGCGCGCTGCGCGGCCCGATAGATGGAGTCGAGCTGGTCGAGGGTGATGGAGTCGAGGTCGATGGAGCCGGCCTCGGCGAGCCGCTTGACGCGCGCGGTGACCATGGCGATGGGCAGGCCCCAGTCGCCGAAGTGGGATTGGCGGACGACGTGGTGGCCGAGACGCTCGAAGACGCGCGCGATGGCGTCGCCGATCACGGTGGAGCGGAGGTGGCCGACGTGCATCTGCTTGGCGAGGTTGACGCCGCAGAGATCGACGACGACGTTCTCGGCCCGCGCGGGCGGCTCGACGCCGAGGTCGGCGGACTCCATGGACCGGAGCGCGCGGGCGAGCGCGTCGCCGGAGAGCCGGATGTTGATGAAGCCGGGGCCGGCGACGGCGTCGTGGGCGAGGGGCTCGCCCACGCCGGTGAGGTCGGCGTGCTCGACGATGGCCAGCGCGACGTCGCGCGGCTTCTGGCCGACGAGCTTGGCGAGGCCCATCGCGGCGTTGCACTGGTAGTCGCCGAACTGGGGGTTGCGCGAGGGGACGATCTGCGGATCGAAGCCGTCGGGGATCGCGCCGGGCAGCGCAGCGCGCATCGCGCCGAGCAGACGATCGCGGAGCACGGAGAGCGGATCGAAGGAAGCCATCGCGCGCGGAGTGTAGCGATCAGGGGCGCGAGCGAGCCCGGATCACATGCCGCCCTTGAGCGGCGAGCCCTTGAGCTTCTGCTCCTTCTGGAACTTCTCGCGCAGGCGGCGGAACTCGGGGGTTTCCTTCTTGATGTCCTCGGCAGAGCGGCCCGGGCGGTCGCCTCGCCCCTTGCCGGTGTCCGCGGGCGGCTCCTGCGTCTGCTTGATGCTCAGGGAGACGCGGCGCTTGGAGGGATCGACCTCGAGCACCTTGACCTTCACGACCTCGCCCTCGCGCACGACGTCCTTGACCTGGCCCACTCGCTTCCACGCCAGCTCGGAGATGTGCACCAGACCCTCCACGCCCGGCGCGATCTCGACGAACGCCCCGAACTCGAGGATCTTGGTCACGCGCCCGGTGGCCTCGACGCCGGCGACGACCTCGCCGGCCGCGGCCTGGAAGGGGTCCTGCTGGAGCTGCTTGAGCCCGAGCGCAATCTTCTTGTTGGCGAGATCGACCTTGAGCACCTTGACGGTGATGGTCTGCCCTTCCTTCACGACCTTCGAGGGGTCGTTGACCCGGTCGTAGGACATGTCGGAGACGTGCAGCAGGCCGTCCAGCCCGCCAAGGTCGACGAAGGCGCCGAAGGGCATCAGCTTGCGGACGGTGCCCTCGCGCGTCTGTCCCTCGGCCAGCTCTTCCTTCAGGGTCGCGGCCAGCTTGGCGCGCTCTTCCTTCAGAAGGCTGCGGCGGGAGAGGACGATCTGGCCCTTGCCCGATCGGTCGACGCGCTGCACCTCGCAGGGAAACTTCTGACCGATGAAGACAGAGAGATCTTCGATGCGGCGCACGTCGACGTGCGACGCGGGCATGAAGGCCGCATGATTCGCGACCTCCAGTTCAAGCCCGCCCTTGTTGACGCCGGTGACGCGCGCCTCGACGACCTGCCCGGGCTCAAGGAGTTCCCAGTCGGCCTTCTGCACGGCGCCGGGTCGCGAACAGATGAACAGGCTCTCGCCGGCCTCGAACCGCTCGACGACCACCTCGACGCTGTCGTTGGCTTTGGGGAGTTCTTCCTCGGGCCACCCCTGGCGGGGCACGACGCCGAGCTCCTTGGGGCCGAACTCGATGAAGATGTCGGTGGGGCCGACGGAGACGACTTTGCCGGTGCGGTGCTCTCGCCCCGCGCGGACGACGCGCGGCCCGCGAATGCCGGGCTTGCCGCCCTGCCCGTGCTGCGCGCCGGCGTTGGGCGCGGAGCGCGGCGCGTGCTGTTCGGCCGCGAGTTCTTCCATTGCCTCCGCGATCTCGCGTTCAAGCTCCTCTGAGAGGAGGGGCTTGGGCGGTCCCTGCGTTGCAGGGGGAGGCGTGGGCGCGGGGGACTCGGAGTTGGGCTGAGGGTCCATCGTCGTGCTCGGTCGGATGATTCGGAGAATGGAGGCGGAACGCATGGTCTCGCCGGAGACGTTCCGTCCGCAGGCGAGCCCGGAAGTGTACCGCGCTCCGGGCGAAAGGCCGCGCTTCGGTTGACGGGGTGGGGGATGGATGATGCAATGAGACTCGCCGGTCTCTGTGCTCGCTTCGAGAGCGGGCGGGGTCTGGCCGGCCGAGAACCGTGCCGGGGTTGGCCCGTATAGGCATGCTGCCCGGGTCGGGGCGGCTCGGCGCTCGGGATCGACACAGGCGCGTGGCGGTTCGTCCGCCACCTGATATCAGGGACGCACATGCCTTCTGGAAACTCCTGCTGGGGCATCGAAGTCGGCGCCGGCGGCATCAAAGCCGTTCGGTTGGAGCGGGACGGCGCGGGCGTACGGCTCGTGGATTACGCCGTGATCCCTCACAAGAAGCCGCTCTCGACGCCGGACGTAGATCCGAGCGACGCGCTGCGGGTGGGCCTGGGCACGCTGGTGTCGCAGGCCGACCTCAAGGGGGCGTCCGTGGCCGTGTCCGTGCCGGGGCACATGGGGTTCACACGCTTCGCCAAGCTGCCGCCGGTGGAGCCCAAGAAGGTCCCGGACATCGTGAAGTTCGAGGCGGTGCAGCAGATCCCCTTCCCCATCGAGCAGGTCGAGTGGGATTATCAGACGTTCGTGTCGGAGGACTCCCCGGACGTGGAGGTGGGGATCTTCGCGATCACTCGCGAGCGGGTGATGGAGCGTCTCGCGCAGCTGGCGGACGTGAAGATCAACCCCGGCGTGGTCGCGCTGTCCCCGGTGGCCGTGTACAACGCGCTGGCGTACGACCTGTCGTTCACGAACAAGACGCCGGGCACGGTGATCCTCGATATCGGGACCGTGTCGACGGACCTGATCGTGGCGGACGCGGGGCGGGTGTGGGTCCGGACGTTTCCCATCGGCGGGCATCACTTCACCGATGCGCTCGTGAGCGCGTTCAAGGTGCCGTACGCGAAGGCGGAGAAGCTCAAGCGCGAGGTCGAGCAATCGCAGCACAAGCGGCAGATCTTCCAGGCGATGAAGCCCGCGTTCGACGACCTCGCGAACGACGTGCAACGGTCCATCCAGTACTACACGCAGCTGCACCCGGAATCGAAGCTGATCCGGCTCGTCGGCCTGGGCGCCTCGTTCCAGCTGCCGGGGCTCCGCAAGTTCCTCACCCAGCGGCTCGGCCTGGACGTGGTCCGTCTGGACTCGTTCGTGCGGATCGCGGTGGACGGGGCGCGCGGCGCAGAGTTCGCATCCTCGTCCCATCAGCTTGCCACGGCGTACGGGTGCGCGCTGCAGGGGCTGGGCCTGGCGCCGATCGACGCGAACCTCGTGCCCGTCTCCGTTGTGCGCGAGGGGATGTGGAAGCGAAAGACCGCGTGGTTCGCGGCAGCGGCGGCGTTGTCCGTCGTCGGGGCGGGTGTTGCCGTGGTCGGCGCGATGACGGCCGGCTCGGGCGTGCCGACGGCGAAGCAGATGACGCAGCGCAAGGTGTCGGAGGTGAAGCGCGAGTCGGACCGGCTCAAGCAGGCGTGGACGGAGGTCTCGTCGGGCGCTCGACTCGGGCATTCGGTCGCGAACCTCATCACGCTCACCGAGCATCGCGCGGTCGCGGGGCGACTCCTGCAGGACGTCTCCGAGATTCTCGCCTCGGCCAACCCGCAGCCCGAACTCCTCTCCCTGGGCGCGCCGAGCTTGCCCGCGGGTGAATGGAGGCTGCTGCAGCTGCGGTCGTTCACGACGGAGGGGCTGGGCACGGAGGTGTCGACGGGCGCGCAGGCCGCGCTTTCGACGCCGACGCGCGGCGGTCGCGGCGGTCGTGGGGG
>CAYPGJ010000044.1:0-18336 GCA_964410465.1 uncultured Phycisphaeraceae bacterium
TCGCCCGCGCGCCGGTCCGCCCGCGCCTTCGCCCGCCGCATCGCGCCAACCGCCTCCGGCGCCTCCTGCTTCCCGCGCGACATCGCCGCCCGCGCCAGCTCGGCCGCGCTCTCGCGCGTGATCAGCCGATCCCACGCCACGCGCCGCGTCGCCACATCCAGCAGCATCACGATCACCGCCCAGACCAGCAACGATCTCCACAGCGGCGACGCCGAGACCGTCGGCGGCAACCCCTGACGCGAGAACAACCCCGCGCCCTCCGGATCGCCCATCGTCAGCACACGACCACCGCTCCGCGACGCGATCTCGCGCAACAGCGCGTCGTTCGACCGCAACACCCGCAGCTCCGGCCCCGTCTCGCGCGTCGTCGCCCCCACCGCCGGCGCCAGCATCCTCCCGCCCTCGCGCGGCGTCAGCGCCGCCACGTACGACCCCGCGCTCGCCGCCGGCGCCTCGCCCGTGTACACACCCGGCCCCGTCTGCCGCAACACGATCGGCTCGCGCGTCCCGCCCGGGCCGTACACCACGCCGGGAATCGTCAGCAAATCCCTCGGCGCCCCTTCCTCATCGCGCGCCTCCAGCCGCACGCGCACCGTCTCCCCCTCCGTCGACACCATCAGGTCGTAGTCACGACCGAACGGCGGCCTCGACACCGATCGCGCGATCTGGCTCCAAAGGATCTGATACCCAGGCCATTCCAGCCACCTCGACGCCCATTTGTGCGCATCCGACGTGAACGCCGCGACCTGCCCAAGCCCCACGCGCCAGTGCGCCAGCACCGGCTCCCCCGACGGCGCCACCATGTCCACAATCGCCGGCGGCGTCCCCGGCTCCGCGAGCCGCGCGCGCGTCAGCACCAGCCCGCCCAGCGCCGGGATCTCCGCCGGCAGCCCCAGCGTGAGCGCCGACCCCGAACGCGTGTCCACCGGCACGAAATCCGACTCGCGCACCAGCGGCTTGCGCACCACGCGCGTCTCTTTCAGGAAGATCCTCGGCAGCATGTTCGGGTCCGACACCCGGTAGTGCTGCCCGCCCCCTTCCAGCGCGATCTCCGCGAGCGTCCGCACGTCCGCCCCGTCGCCCACCGCGATCGTCGACACCGTGATCCCGTGATCCGCGAGCCCCGCCGCGATCGCAGCGCCCTCCCCCGGATCACCCATCGACACCCCGTCCGAAAGCACGATGATGTGCTTCACCTGCGCCTCGACCCGCAGCAAGCGATCGCCCGCACGCGACAACGCCGGGTACAGGTTCGTCCCACCACCCGGCGAGATCCCACGGATACGCCGCGCCGTCCACTCAGGGTCCGTGTTCTTCCCGAGCTGCACCACCTCGTGGCTCTCGCTGTCGAACGCGATCACCCCGATCAGGTCCTGCTTGTCCAGCGTGCGCACGGCCAGCGCCGCGCCCTCGTTCGCGATCTCCTGCTGCGACCTCGAACTCCCCAGCACCCGCTGCCCCATCGACCCCGACGAGTCCAGCACGATCATCAACGCCGCGCTCGGGATGATCAGCTCCTCCGGCAGGTCCAGACGCACCGGCAGAACCTCTTCCAGGGCCGAACCCTTCCACCCGCCCGCGCCGAACGAGTCCGGCCCCCCGATCATCACCAGCCCGCCACCAAGATCACGCACAAAGTCCACCAACGCCCGCTGCGCCCCGCCCGACACCTCCTCCGCCGGCACGTTCTCCAACATCACCAGGTCATACCGCTGCAGCGCAAGCGGGTCCGTCGGGAACGCCCCCGGCCCCACCACCTCCACGTTCAACCCGGCGCGCGCCAACGCCTGCGCCACCGTCCTCCCCGCACCGCCCTCCTCCGCGCGCGACACCCCGTCCACCAACAACACCGCGCCCTTCCCCGGCGTGATCACCACGCCACCCGCCCGGTTGTTCACCGTCGACGTGTCCCCCACCAGCCCCGACCCCGCCCCCTCCGGCTCGAACACCGCCTCGAACCGATGCACACGACCCTCGTTCAACGCAACCGGCACCACCTCCACCCGTCGCCCGGGACCCCACTCCAGCGCGCGGCTCACGCCCGGCTCGCTCCCGTTGATGTCCACCGCACGACCCTCGCGCAGCAGCGTCAATCGCCCGCGCGCCGCGCCCGTCGCGTACATCGACACACGCACCGCCACCGTCGCGCTCTCCTGCGCCTGCGGCGGAACATCCACCGACTCCACCACCACCTCGCTCGACACCCGATAGCTCAGCGGAAGCACGTCGATCGGCGTCGCGACCGTCGCCTCCGCCACCGCAGCCAGCGCGTCACCACTCGTCTCCGCCCCGTCCGACACCAGCACGATCCGGTGCGCCACCCCCGACGGAACCAACGCCGACGCCAGCCGCAACGCCCCCCCGATGTCCGTCCCCTCCGCAAGCGTCACCCCGACCTCGATCTCCTCCGGCGACAGACCACGCGCCCGAGCCGCGGCCGTCGCGATCGCGCTCCCGTCGAACGCCACAACCCCCACCAGATCGTCCGCCTTCCGCCCCTCCAACGCGCGAGCGATCCACTCCCGCACCGCACGCTCCACCCCAACCTCGTTCCCGCTCGCGTCGCGCATCCCCGGCGCAAATCGCCGAACCGACTCCGACACGTCCACCACGAACACCACACCCACCCGATCCGTCCGCGTCACCGCGCTCGCCCCGGCCAGCGCCCCCGCGATCAACGCCAGCAACGCCACCCGCGCCGCACCAACCGTCCACGAACGCAGCCGTGTCATCGCGTGCAGCCAACGCAGCGCAGCCCACACCGTCGGCAACGACAGCGCCAGCAGCGCCAGCCACAGCGGATCGGCAAAGCGAAGACTCACGACACCATCCTAGGGTCCGCCCCGGATCAGCCCCCCCGCGCACAACCCCGCCGGCTCAACCCCCCGACGGCTTCGCTTCCTCCTTCGTCACCTCTCCCCCAGACTCCGACGACGGCGGCGACTCACCCTTCACCGCGTCCGGCATGCGACGGTAATACTCGCGCAACAACTT
This sequence comes from uncultured Phycisphaeraceae bacterium, assembly GCA_964410465.1. Taxonomy (GTDB): domain Bacteria; phylum Planctomycetota; class Phycisphaerae; order Phycisphaerales; family UBA1924; genus CAYPGJ01. The sequence goes on from CAYPGJ010000044.1 coordinate 2,995, forward strand.
CGAATACCGCGAAGGCAGCGTCTGATCCTCGATCGCGCGCTCCGCGCTCTTCGCCGCCTCGCGCAGCCGCTCCGCCGCAACCCGCGCATCCACCGTCCCGCGACCCTCGCGCGCGTTCGGGTTGTACCACTCGAACGACCGCGCCCCGCCCTCCCGATCGTCCGCCCCGCGACGCGCGTCCACGTCCTCCACGCGCGATCCACCCTCCTCCCCCGCCGGCCGCATCCGCAGCCCGTTCGACCCGGTCCCGGCGCCGCCACCAGCCTCCCCGTTCCGCCCCGACCCGCCCGACGACTGCTCGCCCGCGTCGTCCGCTTCGCCCCGCATCAGTCGCTGCGCGGCGCCGCGAAGATCCTTCGCACGCTGACCGTCCTTAATCGCCCCCTTCTGCTGCTGCCCGAGCTTCTGCATCGCCTCGCGCGCCTGACGCACCGCCTCCCCGCTCGCGCGCTCGCCGCGCTGGCTCCCCTCGCCCGCCTGCCCCCGAGGCTGACCCGACGGCGACTTGCCCTCCCCACGCCCCTGCTGCCCCGACGACGCGGAGCCCTTCTGCTGCGCGCTGTTCGGCGACGAGTTCCCGTCCGACGAACGCTCGCTCGCGCCCTCCTTGCCAGACTCGCCCGACTCGCCACCGCCCCCGCCCTGCTCCTTCGCCTCGCTCGCCGCCTCCTTCAACGACTTCGACAGCTCCTTCGCGCTCTCCCCTCCCGTCCCGCTCGCGCCCTGCTCACCTTCCGCTCCCTCCAGCGCCTCGGCCAGCTCCTCCATCTCCTTGGCCAGCTCCAGCATCTCCTCGTTCGTCAACGCCCCCGGCTCCTCCAGCGCCTTCAGCGCCTCGGCCGCAGCCTCCATGTCCCCGCGCGCCAGCGCCTCGCGCAGCGACTCCGCGCGAGAACCCTTCTCCTTCCCCGACCCCTGCGCCGCCACGCGCGCCGCGATCGTGTCCACCTGCTCCTGCGCACGACGCTCCAACGACTCACGCTCCCGCGCCATCTCCTCCAGCGCCGCCGCGGCCATCGCGCGCCCCTCCTCGCCCTGCGCGCTCCCGCGCTCCAACTCCCGCTCGATCTCCTCAAGCGCCCGCAGCTCCTCCGCCGAAACCCCCCCGCCCTTCTCCTCCTCCTCCTTCAACCGCTCCAGCGCAGCGCGAATGTCCTCCCCGGCCCGATCACGCTCCTGCTCCAGAGCCACCTGCCGCAGCCGCTCCGACTTCGCGCGCGGATCGAGCAACGTCATCGCAGGAACCCACAACCCCGCCAACACCCCCGCGACCGTCACCGCGGGCCACACCCCCCACCACCGACCCGCGCGCACGCGCACCGCGCGACCCGCCCTCGCCCCCGACGCCGCACGCTCCGCGTCCTCGCGCGCCAACGCCACGAACGCCTCGTCCTCCGACGACCCGAACGTGAGCGACGACGAAATCCGATCTCGGAGACCCAGCGCACGATCCAACTCGATCGCGGCGCCCGCCGTCCCGATGCGACGCGCGCGCAACCACCCGATCACCCCGCCCGAAAGCAGACCGGCCCCCAGCCCGGCGCCGAGCACAACCCACGCCGTCCGCGACTCGCCAGCCCACACAAGCCTCGTCGCCGTCGCCCCGAGCGCGCCGCACACCGCGCCCGCGCTCAGCGACGCACCCCACGCCCGGACACTCTCCCGAACGAGCACCCGTCTCCACGCCGCATTCGCAACGCGCTGCGCCCTGGTCATGCAGAACACTAGGCCCCCACGCGCCGCCTAGCATCTCCTTCCCGTCACCCCACAGGAGCGAGACCACATGGGCAACATCAGCAGCGCAATCCTCCCCGCCGCCAAACTCACGCGCGGCTACGCCGAGCTCGTCCTCAAAGGCATCAACCCGACCGACTTCGCGCGACTCCCCAAGGGCATCAACACCAACCACCCCGCTTGGGTCTTCGGACACCTCGCCATCTACCCCGACATGCTCCTCGAGATGCTCGACCGCAAGGACCTCGCCAAGCCCAACCCGAAGTTCAAAGAACTCTTCGAGAACGGCAAGCCCTGCGTCGACGACCCCAACGGCTCCATCCACCCCTCCATGGAAGCCATCACCTCCTACTACTTCGAGCGCACCGACGCGGCCATCAAGGCGCTCGCCGAGGCCGACGACGCCGCGCTCAACAGAACTCTCACGGACGACTGGGCAAAGTCCTTCCCCACCGTCGGCTCGCGCTTCGACTTCATGCTCGGCGCACACTCCATGATGCACCTCGGCCAGATCAGCGCCTGGCGACGCATCATGGGACTCCCCGCCGCGATGTGAACCCAACGCGCGTTCAGCGCTCAGGCTCGGGCATCGATTCCAGAAACGCGATCACCTTCTCGAGCGAAGGCGATGCGCCGCTGCGCACGTACAGACCGCTCACCGCCGAGCCCACCGCCAACGCCTCCTCCATCCCGAGCCCCAGACGCCACCCCAGCGAGAAGCCCGCGTTGAAGTGATCCCCGGCCCCCGTGCTCATCGCGGGCTTCTTCACGAACGCCCCCTCGAAGCGCGCCTCCCCGCCTTCCCACGACGCCGCGCTCCCCTCACGACGGTGCGCCACCACGCACGCAAGCCCGAGCGAATCTCGCACCACACGCGCGGCCTCCTCGATTCCCTCGGGCGCCCGCGCTCCCACGATCGACGCGATCCGACGCGACTCCGCCAGATTCAGCCCCAACGCCACCTCCGTCACGCCCTGCATCTCACGCAACAGCCCCAACGCCCCGCGCACCTCCTCGTCCGACCGCTTCGCAGGGTCCGCCAGATCGATGAACACGCCCGGCCGCTCCCCTGCCGGCACGCGCGACAACCCCTCACGCGCAAGACCCGCCCAGATCTCGTTCATGTGCGGCACCATCGTCCACGACTCCGGCGCCAGGAGCGACGCCCCGCGCAACGCCCGCAACAAGCCCTCCGGACCGCCAAGCGCACGCAACACCACGCCCCACGTGATCTCCGACAACGCCGAGGTCTTCCCCAGCATCACCTTCCCGTCCTCGAACTCCACGGCGTCCGTGAAGCCCGGCGGCGACGTCGCGTGCGTCGACGCGCACCGCCCCGCAAACTCGCGGAACACCTCGTGCACGCCACCACCACCCTCCGCGCCGATCCCCCCCACGAACGTCACCCGCGCGCCCAGCGTCGCCAACGCGTCCGCGAGAATCGCGCCGTTCCCCCCAACCTTCACCCGCTCCACCGCCAGCTCGATGTTGATCGATGTCCCCGCGTTGCGCGACACGCGCTCCGCGAACGACCCCATCGCGCGCATCGCCTCGTACTTCCCCGGACCCTCGCGCCGATCCACCGCGCGCGCAATCGTGTCCACCATCCCGTCGAACCCGACCACCGCGCGGAACGACGACGCCCCCTTCGCGCGCAAGCCCCCGGCCGCCGACCCGCACACGTCCCGTCTCGATCGTGCCCTGCTCATGCACGCCATTGAAAAGCAGCGGCGCCTGTTGCACAAGCGCCGCCGGCCAGGTTCTACGTCGCACCTCGATCCCCGCGCGACGAATCGCCGCGCGGAGCGTCATCCGAACTTACGCCGCACGAGGCGGGCCGTCGCCGTCCCCTCGTCCCCAGTTCGACATCGGGAACGCGCCCGACTCCCGACGGAGCAGATCGAGGCTCGCCTCCATCCGCTGCAACGTCTCTTCCATCGAGCACGCCAGCTCGTCCGCGCTCATCTTCCTCGGATCAGGACGGGACAGCACGTCCCGAATCGACCCGGGGAACGCGAAACTCCCCTCGCCGCCAACCTCCGTTCCATCCTCCGATCCACGAAACTTCAACCGTTGCATACGCGCAAGCCCTCCGCATACGTGACAAACCCACATCGGCCCGCACGCGCTCACGCATCACCAGTCACACCATTCCAACTTCTATGGGCCCCCGCGCAACCCTTGCGCCTTGCCCCTCTTCCCCCCATCCGACCGTTATCGACCCTCCAACCCCCCCACACGCTCCCCGATCCGGCGCTCAGTCCCCGCGCGCAATCGCGCGATGTTCCCACGATGCCGCCAGATCACCAGACCGCCCAGCAGCCCCGCGAACAACGCGTACACCCACACCGCGCCCACTCGCTCCCACACCCCCTCCAGCTCCACCGTCGCCCCCAACGCCGCCAGCCCGAGAACCAGCGCCGGCAGCGTCGCCGCCGCCGTCACCGACGCCGCGCTCACATACCGCGTCACCCGCACCACCACCACCCACAGCAGCAACACCCCCAACGCCGGCAGCGTCAACGCCGGCCAAACCCCCAGCGCGGCGCCCAACCCCGTCGCCACACCCTTCCCGCCCTTGAACCGCGCCCACGGCGTGAACATGTGCCCGAACGCGGCAGCGCACACCACCGCCATCCACATCCCCGCCTCGACCGCGCTCGTCGCGCTCCGCCCTGCAAACCCCGACATCCACCCGTACCCCGCCACCGGCAGCGCCCCCTTCAGCACGTCGAGCGCAAAGCACAAATAGCCCGCCTTCCGGCCGAGCACGCGCATCACGTTCGTCGCGCCGATGTTCTTCGAACCGTGCTCACGCACGTCCACGCCGCGCGAGAACCCGATCAACAGCCCGAACGGAATCGAGCCCGACAGAAACGCCCCAGACACACCCAGCGCCCACAGTCCAAACCCGCTCATCCCCTCAGACTACTCACCAGCCCGCTTCCCGTACCCTTTCATCCATGCTCCCCCGACTCGGCGCCCGCATCGCCGCAATCTTCCGCGCCACCGCACCCGACCCCTTCGTCCTCGCCATCCTCCTCTCCACACTCACCTTCTTCCTCGCATGGGCACACATGGGCCCCACCTCCCACAACGCCTCCGCCCTCGTCAACACATGGCAGGCCGGACTCTGGGACCTCCTCGCATTCGCCATGCAGATGTGCCTCATCCTCGTCCTCGGCCACGCCCTCGCCTCCACGCGCCCGGTCACCGTTCTCCTCCGGGCGCTCGTCAACATCCCACGAACCGCGCGACAAGCCGTCTGGCTCACCGCCACCACCGCGATCGCCTTCGCGCTCCTCAACTGGGGCCTCGGACTCATCGTCGGCGCCGTGCTCGCGCGCAACATGCACGAATCACTCACGCGCCGCGCCGCAGCCGGCCACCCACACTGCCACGTCCCACCGGGCCTCCTCCCCGCCGCAGGCTACCTCGGCCTCATGTGCTGGCACGGCGGCTTCTCCGGCTCCGCCCCGCTCGCCGCCGCGGACCCCGAAGCCCTCTCCAAACTCCTCGGCCCCGCCCTCTACGCCCGCCTCGGCGGGCCCATCCCCATCTCCCAAACACTCCTCACACCCACCAACCTCCTCATCTCCGGCGGTCTCCTCCTCTTCACCCCGCTCCTCCTCGCCCTCCTCTGCCCGCGCAACGCGCCGCCAAACACAACGCCCACACCCACTCCTCCACCACCACACCCGGAACACTCCCACGACCCCGCCGACAAGCCCGGCCGCATCCCACACTTCCTCGATCACTCACCCTTCACCATCTTCCTCCTCGTCATCCCCATGGCCTTCTTCCTCTTCACACAGTTCCGCGCGAAGGGATGGAACGCCCTCGACCTCAACACCGTCAATCTCACCCTCCTCGCCCTCGGCCTCGCCCTCCACGCCTCCACCGCCCGGTACGCCGCCTCCATCGACCAAGCCGCGCGCGGCTGCGGCGCCATCCTCGTCCAATTCCCCCTCTACGCCGGCATCATCGCCATGCTCAAATTCTCAGGACTCATCACCTTCCTCTCCAACGAATTCGTCGCACTCTCACACTCCAACCCCCCAGCCCTCCGCGTCCTCGTCCTTATCTCCGCCGCAATCGTCAACCTCTTCGTCCCCTCCGGCGGCGGACAGTGGGCCGTCCAAGGCCCCATCGCCATCCAGGCCGCGCTCGACGCCGGCGCCGACCCCGGACGCCTCGTCCTCTGCGTCGCCTACGGCGATCAACTCACCAACATGATCCAGCCCTTCTGGGCGCTCCCCCTCCTCGCCATCACCCGCTCCCGCGCTCGCGACATCGTCGGCTACACCGCCATCGCCATGATCGCCGCATTCCTCTGGTGCGCTCTCTGCCTCGCCCTCATCTAACACATCCCCACGCTTCCGCCGATAATCACCCCATCTCCCCCCTTCCCGCGCCTCCCCCCTTGTCCCCTCACCAAAACACGGAACAATCCACCATATGGCCACCGTCGTCTTCTATTTCCAGGTCCACCAGCCCTACAGACTCCGCAAGTACACCGTCTTCGACGAGGACCCCTTCTACTTCCACGACGCCAACAACGCCGAGATCCTCCGAAAAGTAGCCCACAAGTGCTACAGACCCGCCACCAATCTCATCCTCGACCTCGTCAAACGACACGAGGGCCGCTTCCGCGTCTCCTACGCCATCACCGGCGTCTGTCTCGATCAGCTCGAAGCATGGGCCCCCGACGTCCTCGACACCTTCAAACGCCTCGCCGACACCGGCTGCTGCGAGTTCCTCGCCGAAACCTACCACCACTCCCTCTCCTTCCTCTACTCGCGCGATGAGTTCCGCGAGCAGGTCAACATCCACACCCAGCGCATCCACGACCTCTTCGGACAGACCCCCACCGTCTTCCGGAACACCGAACTCATCTACTCCAACGAGCTCGCCCGCTACCTCGCCGACTGGAAAGCCGACGACGGACAGCCCCGCTTCAAGGGCGCCATCTGCGAGGGCGTCGACTGGCTCCTCGCCTACCGCAAGCCCACCTACGTCTACCGGCCCGCGTTCCCCCCCGTCACCGCCCGCCACGCAAAGCCCTTCTCACTCCTCCTCAAGCACTACCGACTCTCCGACGACGTCGCCTTCCGCTTCTCCAACCGTGGCTGGTCCGAGTGGCCGCTCACCGCCGAAAAATTCGCACACTGGGTCAACAACATCAACGGCGACGGATACCTCTGCAACCTCTTCATGGACTACGAAACCTTCGGCGAGCATCAGTGGGCCGAGACCGGAATCTTCCCCTTCCTCAGCGCTCTCCCCGAAAAAATCTTCGACGTCAACCCCGGGCACAACCACTTCGCCACCCCATCCGAAGTCCTCAACCAGTTCGACCCCGTCGGCGAATACGACGCCCCCAACCTCACCTCGTGGGCCGACACCGAGAGAGACCTCTCCGCATGGCTCGGCAACGCCATGCAGCAGTCCGCCCTCAAAGAGTGCTTCTCCCTCGAAGCCCCCATCAAGGCCGCCGTCGCCGCCGCCCTCCGATCCTCCGACGAACGCGCCCGCGAGGACGCGCGATACCTCCTCATCGACTGGCGCAAGCTCACCACCTCCGACCACTTCTACTACATGTGCACCAAGTACTTCGCCGACGGCGACGTCCACAAGTACTTCAACCCCTACGACTCCCCCTACGACTCCTACATCAACTACATGAACGTCCTCGACAACCTCCGCCAGCGACTCGACGCCGTCCGCGCAGCCTCCCCAGCGCCCGACCCCGCGCACCCCTCGCCCGACGACGCGCGCCCCGACGTCAAAACCGTCGAACGCCGCCCCATCCGCGCACGCTGATCGCTACTTCTTCCCCGTCATCTGCGGATAGATCAGCACGCGATCGTGCGCCAGCAGCACAAGGTCCGCCGCGCCGTCGCCCGTCACGTCGTCGATCACCCCCATGCTCGGCTCGAACTCCCGCGGCTCGCCCCCCTGGAACAGCCGCGACTGGAACACCTCAAACTCCGTCGCCGACAGCAGCTTCCGACCCGTGCTCAGCGTGAAGAACTGGCACATCTGCTCCTTCGCGTCCAGCACCGCGATGTCCGTGTGCCCGTCCCCGTTCACGTCACCCACGAGCATCTCGTGCTCCAGACGATTCTCGTCGTCCGAACGCCAGCTCTCGAACTCCTTCAACGCGCGACGCGTCCCCGACAGCCGAACCACCCCGAACGCCTCGTCCGACAAGCACAGCAACCCCGCGCGACCGTCCCCGCCGAACGCCCCGGCGTAGATCGCCTTCGGGTCGAACCCCGTCAGCCGCACACGATCCACGATCCCCCACGCCCCGTCACCGTCGCGCTCCATCATCACCAGCCGCTTGCTCCCCTTGTCCGACGCCACGATCCGTGCGCCCCCCGCGTCCTGCCCCCGCTCCAGCACCGTCAACCCCACAAACTGCGTCGACGCGTCCGACTCCGTCACCTGCGCCAGCACACGCCACCCCGTCTTCGCGTCGAACGCCGCGGCCCGCACGAAGTTCTTGTCCGCGATCAGCAGCTCCGCCTGCCCGTCGCCGTCCGCGTCGAACAACGCCGTGTTGTCCGGACCCGCGCTCTGCACCAGCCCGAACTGCGGCATCGTCTTGTCGATCAGAACCGTCGGACCCTCCGGCGAATCCACGCCACGCACCATCACCATCGGCTCCCCCGGCGTAAACAGCATCAGGTCCGTCCAACCGTCGTGATCCACGTCCGCGCTCAGCATCGACCTCGGCGGACGATTCACCCCCTCCAACGACACCGTCTTCACCTCGCCGCCGCCAGGACGATGCACCTCGAGCGTGTGGTCGCGACGGTTCTGCACCACCACCGCCAGCGCCGGCCCGTCCTTCAGCGTCATGTGACCGATCGCCACCGGCGACGCCCCCGACGTCGTCAGCGTCACAGGCTGCGGGAACCCCAACCGCCCATCCTCGTACGTCGAAATCCCGACCGCCTTCTCCTCCTCGCTCAGCACGAACACGCGATTCGCGCCCCCACCGTCCCACGCCCCAGCCGCCAGCGCCTTCGGCGCCTTCAGCGAACTGAACCGCTCCCCACGCGCAAGACCGATCCCCTCGTGCTGACGGTGCAGCACCAGCGCGTTCCCCTTCGCGTCCCCGGCAAGCACGTCCGCACGCCCATCCCCGTCAACGTCCGCCACCACCACCGCGCGATCCTTCGTCTCCTCATCCTCGAACGCCGTCACCTCCGCCTGCGCCTCCCGCTCACCGCCCGCCGATCCCGACTTCTCGATGCTCTCCTCCACCAAGTCCAACAGCACCATCCGCCGGCTCGCCCGCTCGATCACCCCGATGCTCGCGGACGCCTGGCCGGGCAGCCGCACCGAATCCGCCTCGCGCAGCGGCGGCATCTCGAACCGCAGCTCCGGACCCAACGCGCCGCGCTTCCCGCTCCCCTCCACCCTGCCCTGCAGCCACATCCGCAGCGGCGCCGCGTCGTCCGGCGCCACCGCCATCACGTCCACCAGCCCGTTCCCGTCGTAGTCCTCCACGAACATCGCCACCGCCTGCTGCGATGCGCTCCCCCCGCCAAGCCGCGTCGGCTCGCCAAGCCGCGCCCCGTTCACCACCGGGAACACCTGCACACGACCACCAGCGATCGCCAGAACCTCCGCGCGCGCGTCCCCCGTCACGTCCGCAACCACCAACGCGTCACGCCCCGACGACAGCCCGTTCACGCGACGACGTGACAGCACCGAAAACTCTCCGCCCTTCCCCTGCTTCAGCACCACCAGCTCGCCCGGCTGGCCCGCGTACACAATGTCCATCACCCCGTCCCCGTCCATGTCCGCCACCCGGATCCCGCCCACACGCGCCGACACCCCGATCTCGCGGCGCTCGTACCACCGGCTCGGCGGAAGCTCGTTCACCTTCCCCCGCGCGGCCGCCTCCTCCTCGCTCAGCGGCTTCGCCCGCTGCATATGCGCCTCGATGCGGCTCTTCCGGTTGTTCACCACCACCAGGTCCTTCAGACCGTCCCCATCCACGTCCGCCACCACCACCGGCCCGCACCCCTGGTCCACCACCACGATCCGCATCGGATCGAACCCGAAATACCGCCCAAGACTCACCCCGGACTGCGCCGACGACACACCCGCGCACGCCCCACACACCGCCGCCAACATCGTCCAACGCATGCCCGACTCCTTGCGCGATCCGCGCCGTCCTGGTCCAGCAACGCCCCGCCCTGCCGAGCCGAGCCCGGATACTCTACCCATCGTCCTCGCGCACCAGCTCCCGCCCCGGGAAACACCATGCCACCCACCATTCTCGCGCCGTGCCTCGCCGCCTCACTCCTCCTCTACGCGCCCGCGCAATCAGACACCCCCGCGCAGCACGCACCCGAGAACCCCCCCGTCTCCCCCGCGCCGACCCCCACACGCGTCGACTCCGACACCATCCGATTCACCGACGGCCGAGTCGTCTCCGCCCCCATCCTCAAGGAAACCTCCGACGCCGTCTGGCTCGACATGGGCTTCGACGTCCTCAAGGTCCCCCGCTCACTCATCGAATCCATCGAGCGCGCCAACCCCGACGACGCACCCGCCGCCTCCGCCGACGCCGACCGGCTCTACGCCACCGCCCGCAACCTCCCCGAACGATCCGCACGCGACCAGGCCGAACGATTCGGCGAAGCCGTCATCCTCATCTCCACCCCCTCCGGCCTCGGCTCCGGCTTCCTCATCCACCCCGACGGCTACGCCGTCACCAACGCACACGTCATCCAGGGCGAAACCCGCGTCAAGTGCACCGTCTTCCAGAAACGGCAAGCCGACTTCCAACGCCTCGTCATCGATGACGCCCGCATCCTCGCCGTCAACAACCACCTCGACCTCGCACTCGTCAAGCTCGACCACCCCGACAAAGCACCCTTCCACACCGTCTACGTCTCCGCGGACGACGCCCTCGCCGTCGGAGAAAACGTCTTCGCCATCGGCGCGCCCCTCGGCCTCGAACGAACGCTCTCCCGTGGCGTCATCGCCACCACACTCCGCAACTTCGAAGGCGTCACCTACATCCAGACCACCGCCCAGATCAACCCGGGCAACTCCGGCGGCCCGCTCTTCAACGACCGCGGCGAGGTCATCGGCGTCTGCAACATGAAGATCCCCTTCGGCGAGGGCCTCGGCTTCGCCATCCCCGCACGCTACCTCCGAGACTTCCTCCGAAACCGCGAAGCCTTCGCCTACGACAAGGACAACCCCAACTCCGGCTACTCCTACAACCAGCCGCCGCCACGCGAGGAATTCACCCCGGCGCCGATCCTCAACGACGACTCTCCCCAATAACCCGCCGAACCATCGCGCTCACACACACACCGAGCCACCCACGGAGCACGCCATGCGCTTCCGCACCACCGCCGCACTCCTCGCGCTCTCGCTCTTCACACCCCTCACCCACGCCGGCGCCACCATCGCCTCCCTCGCGCCAAGGGACACCGTCGCCATCCTCTCCTGCGACAACGCCGGCGAAGCCCTCGCCGCCTTCAAACGCTCATCCCTCCACTCCCTCTGGAGCGACAAGCAGGTCCGCGCCTACCTGCACAACATGCTCGGCGCGCAGGCCGACGAACTCCTCAAGCCCTGGGAAGACGCCGGCATCGCGCTCGACGAGATCCAGCCCCCCACCGCCGCCGTCGGACTCGCCTTCTTCCTCGCAAAGCCCGACGCCTTCCCGCCAAACGACCCGCGACTCGCCGACGAGGAGACCGCCCCCCAGCTCCTCCTCCTCGCCGACTACGAAGGCGCCCCCGACGGCGCCGCGGCCTCCGTCGAGGAAGCCATCGAAAAGCTCCTCAAAAAAACCGTCGACGAGCAGATCGCCGTCACCGACCTCCTCGACTACGGCGACCACGAGATCACACGACTCACCTTCAAGCACGATGATCCCGAACAGCCCGACGTCCACCCCGCCGAAGACGGCGATGACCAGGACATGCCCTGGGACACCGAGGACGACGCCTCCGAAGACTTCCCCGCAGTCCTCCTCATCACCCGAGTGAACGACGTCTTCCTCGCCTCCTCTCACCTCGACACACTCCACGACGCCATCGACCGCCTCGAGGGCAAGGACCTCGGCGAATCCGCGGACGACAACCCCGACTACATCGCCGCGCTCGACATGCTCGGCCGGCGCGCCGACCAGCACGCATACGCCGTGCTCCACACCAAGCCCCTCTTCGACGCCATGCGCGAAGGTTTCGCCGACGGAATGCTCGCCGCGAACCCCGCCGCGCAGATGACCGAAGACCCAATGATGTTCTCCGTCCTCGGCCTCGATCAGCTCCAGGCCCTCTCCGCCTCCGTCCGCTTCGACACCCCCGACGCCGCGGCCCAGTACACATTCGCGGCCCGCGTCCCCAACAAGACCGGCCTCATGTCCCTCCTCAACGCCGACCCCGCCCCCTTCACACCCCCAGCGTTCATCCCCGCAGACGCCGCGAGCCTCTACTCCGTCCGATTCAACTTCGCCCAGGTCGTCCCCACCATCCGCGCCGTCCTCAACAACCTCCCCCAGGAGCAACGCGACGAGGCCGGCCCCTTCATCGAAGACTTCCTCAACACCGTCGGCGCCATCACCTCCTCCCTCGCCTCCGAACTCCACGTCGCCTCACGCATCACCCAGCCATACTCCGCCACAAGCCAAAGCTCGCTCATCGCCGTCGCGGTGAAAGACCCGCAAACCATCACACAGACCATCGCCGGCGTCGCCCAAGGCCTCTTCGGCTTCGCCCCCCGCGAATACCTCGGACATCAGCTCTGGGAAGCGCAAGGACCCATCGGGGGCGGGTTCGCCTTCTCCATCGGCGCCGGCTGGCTCTTCGCTGGCGCCACCACCTCCGTCGAGGACGCACTCCGAGAATCAGCCAACCCCGACCGCCCACGACTCGCCGACGACCCGGCATTCCGCGACGCGACCCGCGCAATCGCCGCGCCCGCCATCGGACACTCCTGGACCAGACTCAAACCCACGCTCCACTACGCGGCCTGGACCTCAGAGAACTTCGACAAGCTCCTCGAAGAGCAGGTCCGCGCCTACGGGCTCGACCCCGAGCAGGAAAAGGAGTACCTCGAGATGATGCGCGAGCACACGCCGCACACCGCGCGAACTCCCGTCCCCGCCGACGCCATCCTCCAACACGTCGGCGACATGGTCGGGAACATGCGCGCAACCCCCGAAGGTTTCGTCGGGCAAGGCCTCTTCCTCCGCGCCCCCCGTTAAACGCCAAAACAGCGCACAGTCAACGTCACTGCACACGCTCGGCCAAAACTCGCAATTCTCGCCTCGCAAGAAAAAAGCAGGGCGCCATCTGTGGACGGCGCCCCGCTGGAGGAGAGAGAGAGATCGACCCAATCGTACCGGTTATCGGCCCGCACCGCCGGGAACCGTCAAACTTTTCACACCCGTCGCCCCCTGCGCATCCACCACCTGGAACTGCAATCGGTGCCTCGCCGGCGCACGGTCCAGATAGTCCTGCAGCGTCGCCGCGTCGGGCACGCGCAAGTTGTTGAGAGACAAGATGATGTCCCCCTCGGCAAAGCCCGCCTTCTCCGCGGCGCTCCCGGGCGCCACGCCCGTCACCCGCGCGCCCATCACCTGACGAAGCCCCAGTCGACGTGCCGTCGCGCGATCCACGTCCTCCACCGACAACCCAATCCCCCCGCCCGCCTCGGCCAGGCTCGGACGCTCGCTCACGCTCACCGTGATGTCCCGCTCTTTCCCGTCCCGCAACACCCGCAGCACCGCGTCCGTCCCCGGCCGCACCCCCGCGATCTTCAGCTGCACGTCCGCCAGCTCGCGCACCTCACTCCCGTTCACGCTGAGAATCACGTCCTTCTCGCGCACACCCGCCTTGTCCGCGGGAGAGTCCTTCTCAACCGTTGTGACCACGGCGCCGCGCGTGTCCTTCTCGAGCCCCAGCAGCGCCGAGTTCTCCGGCGTCACGGTGTCGAGCCCGACGCCCAGGTACCCGCGCTTCACCGAGCCGGTCTCGATGATCTGCTCTGCCACCGACTGGGCGATCGACGTCGGGATGGAGAACCCGAGCCCGATGCTGCCGCCCGACGTGCTCTTGATCGCCGTGTTGATCCCGATCACCTCGCCGCGCAGATTGATGAGCGGCCCGCCGGAATTGCCGGGGTTGATCGCGGCGTCCGTCTGAATGAACGACTCGTAGCCGAGCCCGCCGTTGGATCGCCCGATGATCCCCTGGCGCCGGCCCGTCGCGCTGATGATTCCCGCTGTCACGGTCTCCTGGAGTTCAAGGGGTGAGCCGATGGCGATCACCCAATCACCGACGTCCATCTTGTCGGAGTCGCCCAGCGTCGCGGCGCTGACGGCCGCGGACAACGACGAAGGATCGACCTTGATCACCGCAAGGTCCGTCGCCGGGTCTGCTCCGACCAGCTTGGCTTCGACCTGTGTCTCGTCGTGGAAGACGATGATCAGTTCGTCGGCGTCCTGAATGACGTGGTTGTTGGTGAGGATGTGACCCTCGCGGTCGATGATGACCCCCGAGCCCAGCCCCTGCCGCTGGAACTCGCGCGTCTGCGGGCTCCGGTTCCCGAAGGGTGAGCCGAAGCCGAACATCTCGAAGGGGTCGACAACGCGCTGCACGATGGTCTGCTTGGAGCGGACCTGCACGACCGCGGGACGGACCTTCGCGGCCGCGCGTCGGAACGCCTTGGAGAGCGACTCGGCCTGCGCGATGGCGGCGTCGTCCTCGGGGGCCGCGGCCCGCGTGACAGGGGCGAGCGCCCCCAGCGCGATGGACGCGCTCGCGATGGTCAGCCAGGTCGTCTTGCGGAACTGCATTCGTAGAACCCTCCTGCGGCCGAGCCGCATGTTGCGTGTCTGCGCTGCGCCTCTGGACGTTGGTCGCTGCGACACGATTCGACGCGCATCCGGCCCCGTCCAGTCGCGCTTGTCCGGGTCGCGCGGGGAGCCGATCCCCGACATCTTTCGACCACACTTTCTCCGGCTCTCCATCCAGACGCACGCCATGCCGGATGGTTCGCCGCAAGCGTGTTCGGCTTATGATCGGGATTCCAGATGCTCCCGGATCGCGCGCAGGATCGGCTCGTGAAACGACTCGCGGCAGCAGAGCACGCCGCGGTTCGCGTCGAGCCCGCGTCCTTTGGAGAAGTCGAGCGGCTTGCCCAGGACGTCGGTGACGACACAGCCCGCCTCGCGCGCGATGAGCGCACCCGGCGCGTGATCCCAGATCCGCTCCACGTACGAGCCCCCGCGACGGGGGAGACGGAGGTAGACCTCGGCCTGCCCGCGCGCGACCACGGCGTACTTGCACTGTGAGTCGAGACGCAGCGGCTCGCCACCCGCCCCGGCGGCACGGAGCACGCGCGTGGCCGCGTCGTGGTCCGAATGCGACGCGTCCACGGAGCGGCACGAGCGCGCCGGCTCGGCTGGCCCGCGCGCCATGACGCGCAGCGGCTCCGGCGTCGGCGCACTGTCCGTGGCGGGCGCCACGCGGACGCCCGCCCCCTTGAGCGAGACGAACACCTGGCCGATGCGATCTCGCTGCTGGAACGACGCGTCGAACGACGCGGGCAGGTTCGGGC
>CAYPGJ010000045.1:0-17410 GCA_964410465.1 uncultured Phycisphaeraceae bacterium
CGCGCGCTCCGCGCCCACCGACGCCCGCGCCGTCCCCCCGTCGTCCGAATACTCCATCTCCACGAGCGAGCCCCGCTCCGCGCGCGTCACCTCCACCCGCGTCACCGACACCGTCCGCGCGTCCGCGCGCGCCATGTGCACGCTGATCTCCGGGCGATCCGCCCACCGGTGCGCGTGGTACGCGTCCTGCATCTCCCGCGTCGCGCCGCGATCGCGCACGAACGAGTCGAACAGCGTCAGACGCTCCGTCACCAGATGGTCACCCAGACCCGACGTCGTGAAGCACACCGCCTGCATCGGCCGACGCGTGATCGACAACGCCTCACGGTTCCACCGCGCCTCCAGAATCGACCGCGCGTCCAACGCCACCAGCCGGAACGGCGCGAACGTCTCAAGGTCCAGATTCTCCAGCGCCACCAACGCCTCCGACGCGCTCCCGACCCCCATCATCGGCGGGATGATGTGCCCGCGCGACACGATCCCCCTCGGCAGCGCGGGCCGCGGGTCCGGGTTCACGTTCTGCACCGACATCGACACGCCCGCGTCCGACACCGCGATCCACGTGCCGCCCTCCTTCCCGTCCACCGGCCACACGCACGAACGACCGCTCACGCGCGTCACCCGCGGCGCCGAGGCCGACACACGCGCACGCAGCTCGTCCCGGTTCACCACCAGCCGGTACCCGCTGCCCAACGGAACAATGGTCAATGTGCACATACGCGCGCGTCGCTCTCCGTGCGGCCGTCGTCAGCCCCGAACGCTCCCGTGCTCGTGACGCAGCGTCGCCGGGGCCTTCCCGAACCCGCTCGGCGCCTCCACGCCCATCTCCGACCCCAGCGACGCCATCATCGCGTGATGATGCACCGCGTGGTGCGCCGCGAACGCCAGCTCACGCGCCAGCGTCGACTCCAGCGTCGCCTCGTCCCCGCCCGCGCTCAGCATCACCTCCACCCGAACCCCGCGCGACGCCGACGAAGGGCCGACCCCCGAAAGCCGCGACGTCAGCCGGGCGATCATCTCCAACGCCGCCTCGCGGCTCGTCTCCACCGCCGTCCCCCGCTCGCGACGGTCGTACACGATCGTTTCCCCATCCAGCCCCGCGCACGCCGCCTCGAAGTGATCGAGCGCGTGCCGCACGTGCTGCCCCACCGTCGAGCCGAACATCCGCGCCGACGGCCGCGTGTACGCCTCGCTCGTCAGCAGACGAACGAACGCGCCGCACTGCTCGAGAATCGCGCACGCCGCGCTGGCCGTCGGCGCCCGACCGCCGCCCACCTCCACCGCTCTCCGATCTCCAGTCGCTATGCCGCTCATGGAACTTGCTCGCGCTCCTTGCCTTCGCTCCCCACGCGCTCACCGATTCGACCAACCGTCCTCCGAACCAGTGATTCGGAAAACCCCCATCGCCGATCCGGGAAGACCGTACGCCTCCCCACGCACCACCGTCGGCACGCCGACCATCCTTGCCGCGCTCGCGCCCACAGGCTCGCCGTCCGCGCGGACAAGAAGGTAATGCCTCGGCCCATCCCACGCACGCCCGCCCGTTCGGATTCTGTCCGCCACGAACAGCGGCGGAATGCCGCCCTCAATACACCGCGCGGCACACGCCAGATGCGTCTTCCCCCGCCCCGGCCGCATCGCCCCGAGATAGCACTTCGGATCCATCACCTCTCCGCGCAGCTCCACCTCGCCCTCCACCAACCGCGCCGGGGAGACCGGCTCAACCGGCGAGCCCTCCGCCGCGCGCAACCCCTCGTCTCCGCCGAGCAATTCCAGCATCTCGACACCGTCGCGCGCGATGCGATACCCCGTGGCGATGACGCGCCGATCGCGCAGCGGCTCGGCACGCGCCGAGGCGCCGCGCTTCAGCTCGTTCACCAACAGCGCCCAGGTCGTCTTCCCGTCGCGCTCGATCTCCAGGAGCGGCGCCGGCCACGTGCGCACGATCCCGGTCATGGTCGTTTTCTCGGATTCGTACCGCCCGTCTCCAGAATCCCCCTGAAAAGAGGGGATGGCGACCCCGAGGATCACGGCACAGAAAGCAAGTATCTCCACGAAACGGCGCATCACCCGCGTATATGGGCTGTCTCGGCCAAAACCCGCGGAATAGCCCACGAAGAAGTCGTCCCGCTGCTCTAATTCCTTGTCGTTCATGATGTTGCGCTCTGATCGACGGCGAATGCGGACGAGTGTGGGTTAGGATTGACGAACACTCTCCCCGCGACGATGCGCACGGCGTAGGTGTCGATTTTTTCGGTGAACGGCGGGGGCGAGCGGCCCGTCTCGGGGACGTACTGGTAGCCGTGCCACGGGCACGTGATGCACCCGTCGACGATCTTCCCCTCCGCCAGCGGCCCGTGCTGATGCGCGCAGCGGTTCGCGACCGCGGAGACCTGCTCGCCGCGCTCGCCGTGACGGAACACGGCGATGCGCTCGCCTCGCACGCAGATCGAGACCGCGCGATCGATCCGGATGTCGTCCACGGCGCCGACGTCCACGAAGCCGTCGCTTGCCTTCGCGTCGAGTTCGCGGTCGATGTGTCGCTGCCTGCGCGCCGCGGCGAGATGGAGGGAGATGAGCGTCACGGCGCCGAGCACGAGGAGCGCGGGATAGACGGGCGAGCGCTCGCTCTGCAGCGCGCCGAGCGAGACGTGCGCGACGAGCAGGAAGTACGCCGCGTACACGAGCATGTGGAGCGTCTTCCACACGCGAGGGCTGAGGTTCGCGAGCCAGAAGTCGTGCGACGTCGCGGCCATCACGAAGAGAATGAGCAACGCGCCCATGCCGGGCCACTCGAAGGGGAAAGCGCGGAGCGAGCCGACGCGCGTGTTGGCCGTGAGGAGCGAGAGGATCGGGTTCACGTCCCCGCCCGCGTGGTACCAGCCGGTGGCGAGCGCGCCGTGGAAGAGGCCGATGAGGAAGGTGGCGACGCCGAGGTGGCGACGGTTGTACAGCGCGGGGGCGAAGAAGCGCGAGAGGCGCGCGAGGGGGCCGATGGCGAGCACGACGTGGAGCATGAGGATGGCGCACACGGCGAGCGCGCGGATGAGCAGTATTTCGAAGGAGAGATCGGGGAAGAGCAGCGCGCCGAGCGCGACGAAGAGCGCGAGGAACACGCCGACGCACGCGAGCATCACGCCGTCGTAGCGCTTCTTGGCGCGGTTCCAGCCGACGGTGGTGTACGAAGCGCTCACGGCGTCGCGCTCACGGGCGCGCTCGGCGCGGGCGGGCGGACGGAGAGCGCGGCCGCGATGAGCGCGGGGATGAGCAGCGCGAGCGCGAGCCACGCGAACACGTGCATCTTCTGGAAGGGATCGGCTCCATCTTTGATCGGCCGCACGCAGCGCACGAGCAGCACGGGCCAGAGCGCGATGACGCCCGGCAGGATCAGGAGACGGAAGGTGGGCGGTGCGCCCCTCGCGGCGTGGTCGACGCGCGGGAGGAGCAGCGTGAGAAAGACGCCGGCAAAGAGTGCGCCGATCGCGACGTACGCGGCGGCGATCCGGAGGATGAGGAGCGCGGCGTGCATGTCGCGGTCCGTGTTGGGCGCGGGTCAGCGCGGTGTGACGGGAGAGCCGAGCGCGAGCGCGACGACCGGGTTGATGATGTCGCGATGGTTGGCGCAGCGGGGGCACTTGTGCTGCCCGCCGAGCTTCCCGCGCGAGGCCATCCACCGATGGAACGCGCCCATGGGGAGGGGCGTGATCGTCGGAGGGGCCATGCCCAGATCGTCCTTGCGTTTGATGCCGTAGTCGACGCAGTGTTTCTTGAGATCGAGATCGAACGCGTCGCGGAACGCGTCGAGCAGGCGCGACGGCGGGGAGGGGTGCTCGAACTCGACGGCGAGCTCGATGCCGGCGCGGACGCCCGACGCGGCGTCGGGGTACACCGGCGCCGCGCTGAACTCGCCGATGGCCAGGCCCGTCTCCTTCGCGGCGTGGGCCGCGGCGTGCTCGATGTTCTCGACGATGAGGTTCTCGCCGAAGGCGTTGATGAAGTGCTTGTGTCGGCCGACGATGCGCAGTCGCGCGGGGCCGTGGGGCGGCGCCTGATCGAACTCGACGACGTCGCCGAGCGTGTAGCGCCAGAGCCCTGCGCAGGTGGTGAGGACGACGACGTAGCGCACGCCGGGCGTGACCGCGTCGCAGGTGAACGCGTCGGGGTCGCCCTCGCGGTAGTCCTCCAGCGGGACGAACTCGAAGAAGACGTCGTGATCGACGTTGAGGCGCAGGGAGGGTTCGCGCGCCGCGTCCTGGATGGCGATGAATCCTTCGGAGGCGGGGTAGACCTCGATGCGGTGGGGGATGTCGGAGTTGGGGCCGGAATCGCTCCCAGAGAAGACCTGTCGCACGCGCGGATCGAACGGGGCGTACTTCACGCCGCCGTGGATGAAGAAGGAGAAATCGGGCCAGAGATCGCGCAGGCAGGAGACGTCGCGTCCTTCCTCGCGAGCGAGCTCGAGTGCGCGGTTGAAGAAGACGAGCGCCCACGAGGCCATGCCCGAGAGGCCGCGGAGGTCCTCGTTGAGACACACGCGGACCATCGCGTCGATCTTGGAGGTCCAGTCGGACATGAGCGCGACGTCGCGCCCGGGCAGATAGATCTCGGAGAGGGGCCAGCGGATGAGCGGCGTGACGATGCCGGAGAGGTCGCCGGTGCGGATGCCGTGGGAGTTGGTGGTGAGGTCGGTGGAGCCGCCCATGAAGAGGAAGCGGCCGCGGTAGAGGTGGGGGAGGGGGACGCCGGCGTTGATGGCGTGCGCGAAGATGTCGAGGGAGGAGCGGAAGTTGTGTCGGAGCATCTCACGCGAGACGGGGATGAACTTGTCTCCCGCGGTGGTGCCGGAGGTCTGGGCCCAGTCGTGCACGACGCCGGGCCAGGTCACGCTCGGCTCGCCCTCCTCGCGCATGCGAGCAAGGAGGGGGCGGAAGGCGTTGTGCTCAGCGACGGGGACGCTCGCGCGGTACGCGCGGATCATCTCCGTGTCGTTCGCGAGCCCCGCGATGCGGGCGAAGTCGTGGGCGCGCCCGAACTCTGTGTTGGCCGCGGCGGTGAGGAGGTTGCGGAGCTGCGCGGCCTGGACGACGCCGGAGCGCTCTGCCCAGTGGTCGCGGTCCGCGAGGAGTTTGGCGCGCCGGTGGAGCGCGGCTCGGAGGCCGACGCCGACGAGTGAGCGGAGGGAGGCTGGGAGCATCGGTGACTCAGGCGCGGCTCTGGCCGCCGTTGAACTCGCCGCTCTGCAGCTGGTCGAGGAAGTCGTGGATGGCCTGGGCGAACTCGTCGGGTCGCTCGATCATGGGCGCGTGGCCGCAGCGGTCGATCCAGGCGAGTTTCGAGTTGGGGATGAGGTCGTGGAACTCTTCGGCGACTTCGGGCGGCGTGACGGCGTCCTGCATGCCCCAGAGGAGGAGTGTGGGGTGGAGGATGGTGTGGATGCGGTCGCCCATGTGGTCGGACTTGGCCGAGCGGCCGAGGCGGACGACGGCGCGTGCGGCGTGCCGCTGCGAGAGTTCCTCGAAGGCGCGGTCGATGAGGTCGGGAGGGACGCGGTCCTCGTCGCAGAAGAGCCCCTTGATCTTTCGAGTGACCCAATCGTGGGAGGGTCGGTGCTCGACGCCTCGTTCGAGGGTGCGTTCGAAGAGGCCGGAGGAGCCGGCGAGGACGAGGGCCTTGCAGAGGTCCGGGCGCTCCATGGCGATGCGTTGTGCGACGTGCCCGCCGAGAGAATTCCCGACGAGGACGGAGGGTCCGCCGACGACGGCGTCGAGGACGGCGATGGTGAGTCGAGTGACGCCGTCGACGGAGCAGACGTCGCCTTTGAGCTCGAGGAGTGGCATGCCGAGCATGACGCACTTGGCGCGGGGCGCGAGCGAGCGAGCGACGGGGTACCAGTGCTCATTGACGCCGAGGAGGCCGTGGAGGAAGACGACGGGCTCTCCGGAGCCGATCTCGTCGACCTTGACGGGGGTTCGTACCTTCGGCTCGGGCGCGTCGGCCCGGAGGTCTTCGGGATAGACCAAGGTGGAGGGGATGGGAGGGGCTACGCTCAGCGTCGTTGCTCCGATGAAGTGCGAGATGGCCCAAGTGCCGTAACTTCGGGGGCGAACCCCCCAACAAGGCATGATACAGGTTTGTGGTAGAGAGGGGCCGGAGTCGGCGTGTTCCTGACTGACTGATTGGAGGCGGGATGCTTCGCGTTTCGCGGGTCAGCAAGACGTACGGGGGCGGGGTGAGGGCGGTGGACGGGCTGTCGCTGGAGGTGGGGGCCGGGGAGGTGTTCGGGCTGCTGGGGCCGAACGGGGCGGGGAAGTCGACGACGATCGGGATGGTGATGGGGGCGCTGGCGCCGGACGAGGGGGAGGTGGAGATCGAGGGGGCGGGTCCGCCGAGCGCGGCTGCGGCGAGGGCGGTGATCGGCGTGGCGCCGCAGGGGCTGGCGGTGTACGACGAGCTGACAGCGGAGGAGAACGTCGGGTTCTTCGGTCGTCTGTACGGCCTGGGTGGGAGCGAGCTGAAGGACGCGGTCGGGCGGATGCTCGCGCTCGCGGGTCTGGAGGACCGGCGGAAGAAGCGGGTGAAGACGTTCTCGGGGGGCATGAAGCGGCGGTTGAACCTGGCGTGCGCGATGGTGCACGGGCCCAGGCTGGTGCTGCTGGACGAGCCGACGGCGGGCGTGGACCCGCAGAGCCGCAACGCGATCTTCGAGTCGATCGAGCGGGTGAAGGGGGAGGGGGTGTCGGTGGTGTACACGACGCACTACATGGAGGAGGCGCAGCGGTTGTGCGATCGGGTGGGGGTGATCGACAAGGGGAAGATGCTCGCGTTGGGGACGGTGGACGAGCTGATCGAGCGGCACGGCGGTCAGAGCATGGTGGTGGTGCAGCGCGACGAGGGCGAGGAGCGCGTGGCGACGGATGATCCGGTGGGCGTGGTGCGCGAGGCGCTGACAAGGGGGAGTGTCCGGGGCGTGCGCGTGGAGCGCGCGAGCCTGGAGGGCGTGTTTTTGAACCTGACCGGTCGCAGCCTGAGGGACTGACACATGAGAGCGGTGCTGGCGCTGGCGTGGAAGGACTTGTTGCTGCAGTTCCGCGACAAGGTCGGGGTGTTCTTCGTGTTCGTGTTCCCGCTGGTGTACGGGATCTTCTTCGGGATGATCTTCTCGGGGCAGGGTGGGGAGGCGGCGAAGATCGGGGTGGTGGTGGCGGACGTGGATCGGACCGCCGGCTCGAGGGCGTTCGTGGAGTCGTTGCGTGCCTCGGGCGACCTGGAGGTGAGCGAGGTTGCGACGCGTGAGGAGGCGCTGGAGCTGGTGCGGAGGGGGAAGCGCACGGCGGCGGTGGTGACGCCGCAGGGGTTCGGGGAGCGGAGCGAGAAGATGTTCTGGGGCGAGCCTGCGACGGTGGAGCTGGCGGTGGACCCGTCGAGGAAGGCCGAGGCGGGGATGCTGGAGGGGATGGTGCTGAAGAGCGCGTTCGAGCGGATGCAGGGGACGTTTTCGGATCCGAAGCAGATGCAGGCGCAGATGGGTGAGGCGATGAAGGCGGCGGAGAGCGATCCGGAGATGCCGGCGGGAGTGCGCTCGATCCTGACGCCGATGCTGTCGAGCATGCAGACGTTCTTCAAGGGAGTGGAGGAGCAGGAGGCGAGCGGGACGGATGCGGCGGGCGTGATGCAGGGATTCGAGCCGATCCGGGTGGAGAAAGTGGAACTCACGCGTGCGCGGAAGGAACGTGCGGGGCCGAAGAACGCGTTCGGGATCACGTTCCCGCAGGCGGCGATCTGGGGCGTGCTGGGCGCGACGGCGGGGTTTGCGATGTCGTTGGTGTCGGAGCGGACGAAGGGGACGCTGGTGCGTCTGCGCGCGGCGCCGTTGCGACGGACGGACGTGCTGATGGGGAAGGCGGTGGCGTGCGGGGCGACGGTGGCGTTGGTGATCCTGTTCTTGTTGGCGGTGTCGATGACGGTGTTCGGGCTGCGGATCGAGTCGCCTTGGTTGTTCGGGATGGCGGTGGTGAGTGTCGGCGTGTGTTTCGTGGGGATCATGATGCTGATGGCGACGGTGGCGAAGACGGAGGCCGCGGCGGGCGGCGCGGGGTGGGCGGTGCTGCTGGTGATGGCGATGCTGGGGGGCGGGATGATCCCGCTGTTCATCATGCCCGGGTGGATGCAGACGGTGAGCCACGTGAGCCCGGTGAAGTGGGGGATCCTGGCGATGGAGGGCGCGGTGTGGCGCGGGTTCACGCTGGAGCAGATGCTGCTGCCGTGCGGCGTGCTGGTGGGGATCGGCGCGGCGGGGTTCGGCGCGGGGGCTTGGCTGTTTGCGCGTGGGGAGGCGTGAGCGAGCGCTGATGCGGGTTAACGCGGCGCGCGGGAGCGCGAACGCGGCCTCGTGACGGGCACGAGGGTCGGCGCTTCGAGAATGGTGTCGTCGTGGGTGACGAAGACGCGGTCGTGCTCGCGCGGCGTGATGATCATGCTGCCGGTGAAGCGGGAGAACGCTGGGAGGACAAGGAGGGTGGGGGAGAGCCAGAAGCAGGGCGCGCGGAGGGGCGTGGGGCCGGCGCGGCGTGACGCGGGCGCGAGGCGCGCGGCGGGGTGGAGGTGGCCCGCGAGCGAGAAACGGTCCGCGTGCGCGTCCGCGGGATCGTGGAGGAGCGTGAAGGGAGAGCGGAAGTGGGGGGGATGGAGCGCGCTGATGCGGAGATCGGCGTGGGGGGCGCCGGCGCGGACGTCGTGATTGCCGAGGATGAGGGAGACGTGGAGAGCGGAATGCGCGGCACGCCAGGTGAGGAGGCGTGAGAGGGTTTCGGGGGAGGTGTAGTGAGAGTCGTGGAGAAGATCGCCCAGGATGCAGAGGTGATCGGGGCGGTGCTGCGCGAGGAGCGACGAGAGTCGCGCGAGGTCGGCGTCGGTGATGGATTCGGGGACGGGCGCGGCGAGTGCGCGGTAGGAGGCGGGCTTGCCGAGGTGAAGGTCGGCGAGGAAGAGGGTGGAGGAGGGGGCATGGAGGACGGCGCGCTCGGGGAGGAGTGTGAGCGGCTCGCCGGCGAAGGAGATGTCAATGGCGCGGGGCATCGGAGGGCTTGCGTGTGCGCGGGGCGCGTTTGGGCTTCGCACCCGGAGCGTGCGCGCGTTCGAGACGCACCACCATATCGCGCACGCGGTCTTCCCAGCGTTGCGTGGACACGGTCGTCGCGCGGAGGCTCTCGGCCCAGAGGGGGAAGGAGAGGGGCGTGAGGTCGGGGGGCGTGATGAGGAGCAGGGGCGCGCGGGACATCCACGTGAGGGAGTCGCGGACACGGGTGATCTCGAACTGGCCTTCGAGGACTTCGCGGCGCGCCTGGGAGAGCAGGAGGTTGCCGGGGTCGAAGTCGGTGAAGACGTCGAAGAACATGTCGGAGGAGGCTTGCAGGCGGCGCGCGGGGGAGGGACGGCCGGGGTAGCCCTGGGGCGTGAGGCCGGCGATGCGGGCGATCTCGCGGAACTGGCGGCGCGCGAGCTCGCCGGCGTTGATGGCGCGGAGGAGATCGTCGACGAGGTTGTCGGGGGAGAGCGCTGTGCGCCAGTCGGTTTCGGAGGGGGTGAGGGGGAGGTTGGAGAGGAGCTCGACGCCGAAGTCGTTGACGACGGTTTGGATGGTGCGTTGGTCGTGCTGGGAGAGGCGCCAGGCGAGGAGCGGGCCGAGGGCTTCGTGCGCGAGCCGGCCTGCGAAAGGAAAGAGGAAGGCGTGGTGTCCTTCGCGTGTGGAGAGCGATTCGATAAGGAGCTCGTCGGGGGCGGGGATGCGGGAGATGGAGGATTGGAGTTCGAGGAGGGGGCGGAGGAGGGTGAGTTCGGGGCCTTCGAAGACGCCTTGGGAGGCGTCGGCGAGTCGTTTGCGCACGGCGGAGGCGAGGTGTGAGGAGAGGGGCATCTTGCTGCCCTGCCAGCGGGGCACTGCGCTGGTGGCTTTGCGCGCGGGGCGGACGTGCGCGGTCATCTCGCGGAGGCGGATCAGTTCGAGCGTGCGGCCCGCGAAGACGAAGCGGTCGCCGGGCGTGAGGCGGGAGATGAAGGACTCCTCGATGGAGCCGAGGACGCGGCCCGAGCGGTACTGCACGCTGACCGCGGCGTCGGCGACGATGACGCCGATGTCCATGCGGTGGTTGCGCGCGATGGCGGAGGAGGCGACGCGCCAGCGCGCGTCTGTGGGGGTGATGCGCGCGAAGCGCGGGTAGGCGTGGAGGGAGGGGCCGCCCTGATGGGAGAACTCCATCGCCCACGTCCACTCGTCGTCGGTGAGGTCGTGATAGGAGGCGGTGGAGCGGACTTCGCGGAGAAGGGCGGTCTCGTCGAAGCCACCGCCGCAGCCGACGGTGACGAGGTGCTGCGCGAGGACGTCGAGCGGCTTGTGGAGCGGAGCGCGCGGTTCGACGAGGCCGGCGTGGGCGGCGTCGCGCGCAGCTGCGAAGTCGAGCATGTCGAGCGCGTTGGTGGGAACGCAGAGGATGCGGCTGACGGCGCCGGGGCGGTGGCCGCTGCGCCCGGCGCGCTGGAGGAGGCGTGCGACGCCTCGGGGCGAGCCGATCTGGATGACCTGATCGACGGGTGTGAAGTCGACGCCGAGGTCGAGAGAGGAGGTGCAGACGACGCAGCGGAGTTGTGAGGAGGCTTGGCCGTCGGCACGGAGCATCGCTTCGACCTCCTGACGGATGTCGCGGTCGAGGGAGCCGTGATGGATGGCGATCTGGCCGAGGAGGTCGGGGCGGCGCCTGAGCATCTCGCGGAACCAGATCTCGGACTGGGAGCGCGTGTTGGTGAAGAGGAGGGTTGTGCCGGAGGAGAGGATGGCGTCGATGACCTGATCGAGGAGTCGTATGCCGATGTGCCCGGCCCAGGGGAAGCGGTCGAGGGTGGGGGGGAGGATGGTCTCGATGCGGTAGTCGCGGCGTGTCGGCGCGTGGACGAGCGCGGGGGCCGGCGCGTCGTGGCCCACGAGTGCGCGCGCGGCTTCGTCGAGATTGGCGAGTGTTGCGGAGAGGCCCCACGTACGCAGGGAGGGTGAGAGCGTACGGAGGCGCGCGAGAGCGAGTTCGGTGAGGACGCCTCGTTTGGACGAGAGGAGTTCGTGCCACTCGTCGACGATGACTGCGCGGAGGGTGGAGAAGTAGGAGGCTGCTTCGGGGTAGGAGAGGAGGATGGAGAGTGATTCTGGTGTGGTGATGAGCGCGGAGGGCGCGGCTTTACGCTGCTTGGCGCGAAGATGGGAGGAGGTGTCGCCGGTGCGGGTCTGGACGGTGAAGGGGAGTTGGAGGTCGCGCACGGGCGCGAGGAGGGCCTGCGCGGTGTCGTTGGAGAGCGCGCGGAGGGGCGTGATCCAGAGGATGCGGAGAGGCTCGGTGGTGGACGAGGTTGCGTGCTCGAGGAGGGGCGCGAGCCAGACGGCGAGGGTTTTTCCTGCGCCGGTGGGCGCGTGGAGGAGGCCGGACTTGCCGTCGAGGTAGGCGCGCCAGCAGTCGCGCTGAAAGTCGAAGGGCGTCCAGCCCTTGGAGCGGAACCATGCTGTGGCGCGGTCGATCATGGGGGAGATTGGGGCGCGCTGGCGGGCTGGAGAGGGTACGCGTGGCGGGGGCCGCGGAGGAATGCGGCGCGCGGCGCTTCCATCGGCGGCGAAGCCCGTTACATTCCGGCCCCATGGCCATTCCCCACCTGACGGACGAGCAGATCCGAACGTGGACTCGTGAGCAGAAGGACCGGTGGTGGCTGGAGAAGGTGTTTCGGGGGGACATGCCGCAGCTGACGCTGAGGTCGGCGCTGACGGGGTTCTTGCTGGGAGGGATTCTGTCCGCGACGAACCTGTACGTGGGCGCGAAGGCTGGCTGGACACTCGGGGTCGGGCTGACGTCGGTGATCCTGGCGTTCGCCGCGTTCCGCGTGATGTCGCGGCTCGGCGCCAAGGACATGACGATCCTCGAGAACAACTGCTCGCAGTCGGTGGCGACCGCGGCGGGGTACATGACGGGGCCGCTGATCTCGGGCATGGCCGCGTACATGTGGATCGAGAACCGGCCGATGAACTGGTGGCACATGATGTCCTTTAACGTCGTGCTGTCGATTCTCGGCGTGCTGGTGGCGTTCCCGATGAAGCGCCGGTTCATCAACGACGAGCAGCAGCCGTTCCCGGAGGGTCGCGCGTGCGGGGTGGTGCTGGACACGCTGTACACGGCCGAGGCGGCGGTGGGGATGTTCAAGGCGAAGGCTCTGGCGATCACGGCCGGTGCGGCGGGGCTTCTCTCGTTCATCTCGGGCGAGCACTACATGCGGCTGATTCAGGAGCGTCTGTTCGGCGCGGAGAAGGCGTGGCATCTGCCGCATCAGCTGGACGCGTGGTACTACTGGATGGTGGAGAAGGGTTGGGTGTCGGTCCCCAAGATCGCGAGCATCGACATCCGGCAGCTGGCGCTGCGGCCGGCGCTCGATCTGGCGATGGTGGGCGCGGGGGGGTTGATGGGGATCCGTGCGGCGGGGAGCCTGATGATCGGGATGCTGATCAACTTCGCGATCATCGCGCCTTGGATGATCTCGATCGGGGAGCTTCAGCCGAAGTCCGGCAGCCTTGCCGAGGGCACGGCGGTGTTCGGGCGGGCGCACATCCTGAATAACTGGTCGCTGTGGTGGGGCATCTCGATCATGGTGACGGCGTCGATGGTGTCGCTGTTCGCCAAGCCGAAGGTGTTCATCGAAGCGTTCCGGACGGTGTTCGGGAAGCGGGGCGCAAACGCGGCGGTGGACCCGGTGGGGCACATCGAGCTGCCGCTGAAGGTGTCGTTCGTCGGGATCCCGATCGTGGGCGCGCTGGGCGTGTTCATGGCGCACGAGTACTTCGGTGTGCCCTGGATCTTCGGGGCCACGGCGATCCCGCTGATCATCGTGCTGACGCTGATCGCGTCGAGCAGCACGGCGTTGACGGGGATCACGCCGACGGGGTCGCTGTCGAAGATCCCGCAGTTCATCTTCGGCGCCGCGGACCCGAAGCACCCGCCGACGAACCTGATGACGGGGGTGATGTGCGTGGAGGTGGCGTCGAACGCGAGCAATCTGCTGATGGACATCAAGCCCGGGTACATGCTGGGGGCGAAGCCGAGGCAGCAGGCGATCGCGCACATGATCGGGATCGTGTCGGGCGCGCTGGCGTCGACGCCGCTGTTCTTCGTGCTGTTCCTGAGCGATTACGACGCGGGGAAGGCCGCGGCGGACGCGGGGCACGTGCAGAAGATCATGGCGCCGGAGGGGGGGCAGTTCTCGTTCCCGAGCGCGGTGCAGTGGAAGGGCGTGTCGGACCTGGTGACGTCGCTGTTCGGGGGCGGGGAAGCGCGGCTGCTGACGCCGTCGATCGTGACGTCGATGGTGATCGCGGCGGTGGTGGGGCTGGCGATGGAGGTGGTCCGGATCTTCAGCAAGGGCAAGTTCCCGATCTCGCCGCTGGCGATCGGCCTGGGCGTGCTGGTGCCGCCGGAGTCGACGATGGCGATGTTCGCGGGCGCGCTGTTCTTCTGGGTGATGGGGAAGATGTTCGCGGAGAAGAAGGAGTCGCGCGGGAAGCTGCTGTGGATCGACACGCAGGAGCCGATCTGCGCGGGGCTCATCGCGGGCGCCGCGCTGGTGGGCATCGGGGACATCCTGCTCAAGGTGTTCCTGTTCAAGGACTGATGGGGCAGGACTGATGGGGCGCAGACAAAAGGGCCTCCCGTCTCGCAGCCGGGCGGCCCTTCGGATCATCGCAACATGGCGATGTCGGTTGTCCTCCGCGCGCCGGCTCAGACCTTCGCGGGCGTATGCGCGGGCTTCATCTCGCTCATGGCCTTCTGCGGGTCGATGCCCAGCTTCTTGGCGACGCGCGCGCCGTAGTCCGGGTCGGCGCGGAAGAAGTGGCAGAGCTGGAGCAGCTGGACCTCGCGGCGCGCCTGGGAGAGGACGCCGGCGATGCGGGTCGTGAGACGATCGCGCTGGCCGTCGTCGAAGAGGCGGTAGAGGTTCCCGGCCTGCGTGAAGTCGTCGTGATCCTGGGTGGAGTCGAAGCGATCGGCGACGCACTGGCCGAGGTCCCACGCGGGTTCGGAGAACTTCTCGTTCGGCACGGGGGTGTTCTCGCGCGTGTTGGGCCAGTAGTTGGGCTTGGCGCCGTAGTTCTCTGCCGTGGCCATGACGCCGTCACGCTGGTAGGTGGCGAAGGGGCAGCGGGGCTTGTTGACGGGAAGGGTGTGATAGTTGTTGCCGACGCGGTAGCGGTGGGCGTCGGCGTAGGACATGAGGCGGGCCTGGAGCATCTTGTCGGGGCTGGGGCCGATGCCCGGCACGAGGGCCGAGGGGCTGAAGGACGACTGCTCGACCTCGGCGTGGTAGTTCTCGGGATTGCGGTTGAGCTCGAGCGTGCCGACCTCGATGAGGGGGAACTCGGCGTGGGGCCAGACCTTCGTGAGATCGAAGGGGTTCCAGCGGAACGACTCGGCCTGCTTCTGGGTCATGACCTGGATGCAGAAGCGCCACCTGGGGAAGTCCTTGCGTTCGATGGCTTCGAAGAGATCGCGCTGGTGAGACTCGCGATCGGCGGCGATGGTCTTCGCGCCTTCGTCGTCCATGAGGTTCTTGATGCCCTGCATCGACTTGAAGTGGAACTTGCACCAGACGCGCTCGCCCTGCGCGTTGATGAGAGAGTAGGTGTGGCTGGAGAAGCCGTGCATGTGGCGGTAGGAGGCGGGGATGCCGCGATCGGAGAAGAGGATGGTGACCTGGTGGAGGGACTCGGGGCACTGGCTCCAGAAGTCCCACTGCATGTCCATGTCGCGAAGATTGGTCTTGGGGTCGCGCTTCTGGGTGTGGATGAACATCTGGAACTTGTAGGGATCACGGACGAAGAAGACGGGCGTGTTGTTGCCCACCATGTCCCAGTTGCCTTCCTGGGTGTAGAACTTGATGGCGAAGCCGCGGACGTCGCGCTCGGCGTCCGCGGCGCCGCGCTCGCCCGCGACGGTGGAGAAGCGGAGGAAGACGTCGGTCTTGAGGCCGATCTTGGAGAGGAACGCGGCCTTGGTGTGCTTGGCGACGTCGTGGGTGACGGTGAAGGTCCCGTAGGCGCCGGAGCCCTTGGCGTGGACGACGCGCTCGGGGATTCGTTCGCGGTTGAAGTGCTGCATCTGCTCGAGGAGGGCGACGTCCTGCATGAGGACGGGGCCGCGGGGACCCGCGGTGAGGGCCTGCTGGCGGGCGATGGGGGCGCCGTCGGCGGTGGTGAGCTGGGTGTGCTTGGTGGTCATGGGGGATCTCCTGCTGTGGCCCGGGCGAAGCGTCGCGCGGGCGGTGGTGCAGAGAGAACGTACGAGCGCAAGGTATAGATGTCCAAGACATATATCCGAACAGAGACATAGGATATGTCTATGGAAATGCACCAGCTGAGGTATTTCGAGGCCGCGGCACGGGCGGGGTCGATGAGCCGAGCGGCGGAACGGTGTCGGGTTGCGCAGCCGTCGCTGAGCCAGCAGATCGCGCGCCTGGAGGAGTCGCTGGGGGTGCGGCTGTTCGATCGTTTGGGGCGTGGCGTGGCGCTGACGCCGGCGGGCAGGGCGCTCTTGCCGAGGGCGCAGCGGATTCTCAACGA
Organism: uncultured Phycisphaeraceae bacterium; assembly: GCA_964410465.1. Classification (GTDB taxonomy): domain Bacteria; phylum Planctomycetota; class Phycisphaerae; order Phycisphaerales; family UBA1924; genus CAYPGJ01. The sequence goes on from CAYPGJ010000045.1 coordinate 15,635, forward strand.
GGCGCGGGACGCGCAGGAGAACCTGCGCACGGACATCGATCAGGGCGCGGGGCGGTTGTCGGTCGGGGCGATACCGACGATGGCGCCGTACCTGCTGCCGATGGCGTGCGCGGGGGTTCGCGCGGCGTACCCGGGGTGCGAGCTGCACGTGCGCGAGGACCTGACGGAGCGTTTGCTCGAGCAGGTGACGGATCTGGAAGTGGACGTGGCGGTGATGAGCACTCCGGTGGAGCACGCGGGTGTCGACGTGCGCGTGGTGGGGGAGGAGCGGCTGGTGGTGGTGGCGCCGAGGGAGGGAATGCTGGCGGGGTCCGGGGAGATCACGCTGGACGCGTTGCGCGAGCTGCCGCGCGTGAGCCTGCACGAGATGCACTGCCTGGGGAGGCAGATCGCGGGGTTCTGCTCGGCGCGCCGCGTGGGTGCGAACGTGGTGTGCCGAGCGACGCAGTTGTCGACGCTCCTGGAGATGGTGCGCCTTGGGCTTGGGGTGTCGCTGGCGCCGGAGATGGCGGCGCGGGAGGACCGTTCGGGCGCGCGGGTGTACGCGGCGTTGAAGCGGGGCGGGCCGACGCGCGAGATCGCGGTGGTGACGCGGACGGGCAAGACGCTGGGCAAGGCGGGCGAGCGGTTCGTGGAGCTCGTGGCGCGGGGCGCGAGCGCCGGGGGCGTGGAGCGCGGGGGTCAGATCCAGCGGAATCGTCGGAAGAGCCAGAGCTGAGCGAGGGCGAGGAGGAGGAGCAGGGCGCAGACGACGAGGAAGCCGACGGGGTTGTCGGAGCCGGGGATGCCGCCGACGTTGATGCCGAGGAGCCCGGTGATGAGCCCGAGCGGGAGGAACACGCCGGCGACGATGGAGAGGACGTACATCGCGCGGTTCATGCGTTCGGCGACGCGGGCCATGAGTTCCTCGTGCATGACGATGGCGCGTTCGCGCGCGGCGTCGAGCTCCTCGACGTAGCGCGTGAGACGGTCGGCGTCCTCGCGGAGACGGGCGCGATCCCGATCGGTCAGCCACGGGACGGGCGCGCCGACGAGACGCGTCATCGCCTCGCGCTGCGGCGCGATGTATCGCCGGAACGCGATGGCCTGCCTGCGGACGGCGGCGAGGCGCTGGCGGAGATCGGAGGGCTGGCCTGCGGCGAGCAGCTCCTCCAGGTCGGCGAGCGCGTCGTCGACGCCGTCGATGGCCGTCTGCATCCGGTCGATGAGCAACGCGGCGAGGCGCACGAGGAACGCGCCGGTATGGGTGGGGCCGTCGGCGCGCTCGATCGCGTCGCGCATGTCGTGGATCGCGGCGACCTTCCGGTGGCGGAGCGTGATGACGCGCCGCTCGTCAGCCCACATGCGGAGGGAGACCATGTCGTCGGGGTCGGCGCCGGGATTCAGGTTGACGCCGCGGAGGATGACGAGGAGCCCGGGCCCGATGACCTCGGCGCGTGGGCGCGTTTCCTCGGCGAGGAGCGCGTCGCAGACGAGGGGGTCGAGCGACGCGGACTCGCGCAGCCAGCGGACGGCCTCGGGCGCGGTGCGTTCGAGGTGGATCCAGACGGGAGATTGCGCGGCGTCTGCGCCGGGCGTGAGATCGGGCCAGGACAGGGCGCGCCCGCCGCCTCGCGAGTCGAGGAGGTACGCGCAGATGAGGGCCTGGGGCTCGTCCATGCCCCTCACCGTATCGCGCCGTGCGCGGGGACGCGTCGCGGGTCAGGCCGCGCGCCGGGCCCGTCGGGGGCTGGCGGCGCGTCGGATTCCTGCACCTCGTTGCGCCGACAATCGAAC
>CAYPGJ010000046.1:0-16990 GCA_964410465.1 uncultured Phycisphaeraceae bacterium
CGTGACCGGCCCAGGCGCTGCGCGATCTCGCCGATCTCGACGCCCCGCCCCCACGCCCGCGCCGCCGCGGCGCGCGCTCGTGCTGTCACCCTCGACCCTCCGTCAAGAAGCCGCTGGCCGCGCTCCGATTCCTCGCGCGCGAGCGCGCGCCGCGCGGTCTCGTGGGCTCGTCCGGTCTCTCCCGCCGCGCGCAACGCGGCCGCGTTCCGTGTGAGCCCATCCTCCGCGGCGCGCATCGCGCGACGCACGATCTCCGCACGCTCCTCCGGGCTCACGCGCGAGCCCTTTGAGCCGCGCTCCCGACGCGCTCCTCTCTCGGCGCCCGCGCGCCGCTCGTACGCCTCGACCCACACCCTGCGGAACGCGAGCCCCCTTCGGCTCCCGACGATCACCCGGTGCGCGATCAGCCCGTCGCGCCGACGACGCTCGACCGTCTTGCGATCGACGCCCCACCGCTCGCACACCTCCGACAGCCTCAGCGCGCCTTCCCCGAGCTCCTCGAGGCGCAGCCCCGCCAGGTCCGACAGCCGCTCGATCAGCGCCGACAGCTCCGACGCGAGCGCGCGCCCGACAAGCATCGCGTCCTCGATCTCGTCCGGGTCCGCGCGCAGGCCCGTGATCCAGCGCGCCAGCTCGGCCACCGAGTAGTTGCGCTCCGGGTCGAGCTCCGCCGCGAGCCGCTCGGCGTTCGCGAGATGACGGCGGGCCGTCCCCGCCGGCGCGAACCGAAGCTGCGCCACCAGGTCCTCCAACGCGCCGATGCGCACCCGCGTCAGACGAGGCATCGCTCCTCCGCGCCGACCTCCATCCACACGGTCTCGCGACGACGCGAGATCAGCCCCAACGCGTGCGCCTCGTCGAAGAACCGCTCCACCGCCTCACGCGCGCCCGGGATTGCCGGGTCAAATCGCAGCTTGCGCCCGAGATAGTCGCGCGCGAGATCCTCCGGCCAGCCCCGTTCCCGGGCCCGTCCCGTCGCCACACGATCCGCTCGCGACGCGTTCCGACGACGCTGCCGATCGAGCAATCGCGCCGTTGCTCGCATCCGCTCCGTGCCCATCTCGCTCGCTCGGCACATCCACGCGGCGTAGACGAACGGCAGCCCCGTCCACGCCTTCCACGCTTCCCCCAGGTCGAGCTGGTGCGGATAGCGCACCGCGGGTGGCGATTGCGTCACGACCTTGTCCCCGATGAGCAGGAGCGACTCGGGCCACTCGGCCTGGTCCGCAGCACCGGCGGCATGACGCACAACGCGCTCACGCGCATCGAACTCCACCACCTCCGCGCGCACGTCATGCACGCGCGCGAGGATCAACCGCAGCAGCGCCGCCGCGGTGTGCGATTCCGCGTCCGCGTGAACCCGCGTGATCTCCGGGATCGGAGCCGCGGAGTACAGACGCACCGTGAGTGTCGCGCCCTCGCACCCGATCATGCCGCACGGCATGAGCGCCAGCGGCTCGGGGCTGCGCTGCGCATCGATGAGCGAGATCAGACCGGCCTCGACGCGCCCGCTCGTGAGCAGGTCGATGAGCCGCGCCGGCGCGGCCCGATCCAGCTCGACGCCCGCGGCCTTCTCCAGCCCCTCGATCAGGGGCAGCGTGTTGAGATAGGAGACGCAGCCAAGCCGAACAGCCTCCGTTGTTGTCGTGCCCGTGATCACGTCAGACCTCCCAAGCCCTCACGCCGACTCCAGACGGAGCAGGACGTCAGGGAGATGATTGGAGAACGCGCCGCGCGTCATGACCTCGTCCGCCCCGGCGTCGCGCGCCGCCTGCAGCGCCTCCCGATCCACATGCGGGCCGAACGCGACGATCTTGACCATCTTGCCACCCGCCCCTCGTGGCCCGACGTCACCCCCGCCACCGCCTGTTGTGGCTACCGATCGCTCGGCCTCACACTCCCGCGCCGCACGGATGATCTCAAGCCCCACCCCCACGTCGCCGGCAAGATCGACGATCAGCGAGCTGATCGGCGAGTCTCCGAAACGCGCGCGCACCATCTCGACGGAGCGAACCGGGCGCGCCGAGAGACCGACAGCCTCCGCCGTGGACTTGATGCGGGTCGCCCAGAGCAGGTCCGACGGGAAGTACGCTATCATCGCCCCTTCCGTCTCTGGGTCCGTTCCAGCGACGCTCGGCCAACGCCGCGATCACCGTGACCGCTGCATCGCCGCTCGCACGTTTCAAGCATAGGTGTGAACGCCTCCGATGGCACACTCCCCGGCTTCCGCGACGATCGTTGCTCCCACCTCGCGAACCCACGACGGGTTCCAGACCAGCTCCGTCTTTGACGAGCTCGGGATGCAGCGCGACCCCAACAACGTCTACCTCCAAACCATCGACGCGGTGCTCACCGCGGCCGAGATCATCGATCTCCCCCACTACCTCCAGCTCATCTTGGCCCAGCCCAAGAACGAGACCATGACCCACTTCCCCGTCAAGATGGACGACGGGTCCTACGCGCTCTTCAAGGGCTACCGCGTCCAGCACAACAACGCGCTCGGGCCCTACAAGGGCGGCCTCCGCTTCCACGAGCACGTCTCCCTCGACGACGTCAAGGCTCTCGCGCTGCTCATGACCATGAAATGCTCCCTCGTCCGCGTGCCCTTCGGCGGCGGAAAGGGCGGCGTCAAGTGCGATCCGCACAAGCTCTCGCGCGATGAGCTCATGCGCGTCACCCGGCGCTTCGCCGTCGCCATCGCCCCGATGATCGGCCCCGACGTCGACATCCCCGCCCCCGACGTCGGCACCAACGCGCAGATCATGGCATGGTTCGCCGACACCTACGCCCAGATCTCTCCTTCCATTCCCGACGGCATGGCCGTCGTCACCGGCAAGCCCGTCGAGATCGGCGGCTCCGTCGGTCGCGAGAAGGCCACCGGGCAGGGCGTCGTCGACGTCCTCGTCGAGATGCTCCCCGAGCTCAAGATCGACTTCGCGCAGGCCACGGCCTCGGTCCTCGGCTACGGCAACGTCGGCTCCTGGGCCGCGCGCCTCGCCGCCCATCGCGGGTGCCGCATCACCGCCGTCATGGACCACACCGGAGCACTCCGCAACGATCACGGCTTCGACACCGAAGCCCTCGCCGAGTACGTCGCCCGTCACGGCGGCGTCGCGGGCTTCGAGAAGGCCCACAGCACCTCGGGCGCGAGCGGTTCCAAGAACCCGGGCCTCGGAGGAACTCCCATCTCCGCCAAGGAGTTCTACGAGACCAAGGTCGACATCTTCATACCGGCCGCGCTCGAGCAGATGATCACCGAGCAGAACGCCGACTGGATCAACGCCAAGGTCATCGCTGAGGGCGCCAACGCCCCCACCACCCCCGCCGGCGAGCGCAAGCTCCTTGCCAAGGGCGTCGAGATCCTCCCCGCCATCCTCTGCAACTCCGGCGGCGTGACCGTCTCCTACTTCGAGTGGGTCCAGAACAAGTCCCACATCACCTGGGACCTCGAGCGCGTCGACGCCGAACTCAACCGCCACATGGTCCTCGCCGCCCGTCGTACCAAGCTGGCCCGCCAGCGCTACGAGGTCGATATGCGGACCGCGGCCTACATCGCCGCCCTTGAGACCATCGGCAAGGTCTACACCTCCCGCGGCATCTTCCCCTAAGCCCAGACATCGCGCCCGAGAACTGCTCCAAGGGCGGCTTCTGCCGCCCTTTTTTCATGGTTCTCGCCTCGCACCCGGGCGACTCCGGGATACACTTTCCGGAGACATACATCCATAGTCGACGCGCACCGTTAGGGAAGGAAACACGATCATGCGACTCAGCGCCCTCGCCGCCGCTGCACTGCTCACAACACCCGCGCTGGCCGTCACTCCCGGCTTCAGCGAGTCCTTCCTTCTCGCGGGCAACACCGGTGGTTTCACCGGCGGCTCCAGCGCGGGAACCGTCTACTCCAACCCGGGCTCGGGCGGCGTCAACGGCGCCAACGACGGCTACCTCAACATCGCCAACGACCGGCTCGGTTTCCTCGGCGGCTACAACGCAAACCCCGAATTCACGGGCGACTGGACACAGGCCACCGGTGTCTCGTTCTGGCTCAACGATTTCGGCACGTTCAACAACGTCGAGGTCCACGTCGGCATCGGACGCTCCAACGAAAACTTCTGGATGTTCAACACCGGCTTCCGCCCTGTCTCCAACACGTGGACGCAGTTCACGCTGGATCTGACGAACATCGTGCAGTCGCAGTGGACCCGGATCCGAGGGTCGGGGACCCTGATGGCCGCGCTCACAAATGCCGATCGGCTCCTCTTCCGCCACGATCTTCTGCCCATCACCTCTTCCCCAAATCCGATTATCGGTGACTTTGCGATCGACGAGATCGTGATCCTCCCGGCGCCCGGCCCACTCGCCCTTCTCGCCCCCGCGGCTGGCGTTTTGGGGAGGCGTCGGCGGGCGTGAGACCCCGCTCCAAGCGGCTGGGGAACACCCCATATTTGAGCAATTCAGAGGGCGCGAAGCGGGTTTCGTGACTCTTTTTTGGGCTGCGCTTGGTCCGAATACCAAGGGTCCGTACACTGGGCCCGCGTTTGAGATGCGCAAGAACCGCGCTGCCACACCCCTCTCCCCTCGCCCATCTTCCAACACGCTGAGAGAGAGATCATGCCCGCAGCCCTCGCCGCGCTTGTCGCGGCGACCTTTGCCCAGCCTTACATCGTCCCGGACGCCGCGCCGGGCTCACCCACGTTCATCACGTCGTGGGGCCTGGACCCGGTCAACGGGTGCATCAGCATCAATGATCGGGCGGCGGTGCGTGAGGCGATTGCGCGGCTGACGATTCTGAACTACGGGATCGGGACGCCCGAGCTTGGCCAGTTCCAGCCGTACACGTTCTTTCCGATGGCGGGTCGTCTGAATCAGGACGCGTTCCTGATTCACTCCAACGATCTTGATCCCGAGTTCGACGCGTTCTCCGACGCGTTCTGCACCGGCGCGACGTACGACGGTCATTCCGGGATCGACGCGATGATCCGCTCGTTCGAGGAGCAGGGCCCTGACGCGTCGGAGGAGGGCACGCCGGTGTTCGCGGCGTTGGACGGGGTCGTGATCTTCGCGTCGGACTTCGCGCCGGATCGGAACACGTCGTGCGCGGGCGCGGCGAACGCGGTGGTGCTCATGCACACGGGCGGTCGCCGGACGTACTACTGGCACCTGAAGCGCGGGTCGCTCCGTCACAGCCCCGGGGACGTGGTGCGTGCGGGCGCACAGATCGGGCTTGTGGGGTCGAGCGGTTGCAGCGCGTGGCCTCACCTGCATTTCGAGACGCAGATCAACAGCGCCCGAGTCGAGACCCTTCAGGGGGTGTGCGCGCCGTCGCAGCCGCCGTACTGGGTGTCGCAGCCGCCGATCGCGCCGTCGGAGCCGCGGGTGATCGACCTGGGGGTGACGCCCGAAACGCTGCTGGGGCTTGCGCCGCCGTACTCGTACCCGCGACATTCGCACGTGGCGCTCACCGATGCGCGTTTGAGCGCGTGGGTGCTCATGCTCAACGTCCCGGAGAACGCACCGGCGTGCACCATGCTCCGCCGTCCGGACGGCTCGCTCGCGCTGCAGTCACCGATGATCCTGATGCGCGAGCCCGCGAGCCGGCTGACCACGCTCCACGCCGAGTGGCCGATCGAGATGCTCGAATCGACGCCGGGCGTGTGGCGGGTGCAGTGGGTCGTGGACGGCGCGTTCCGCGCCGACGTGCCGTTCAGCGTGCTTCCGGAGCACGACCCGTCGTTCAACCGGCCGCCGAGCCCGGTCACGGTCTCGCTCTCGCCCGCGATTCCGACGGGCGTTGAGCCGATCGTGTGCTCGGTCAACACCGATCCGCTGTTCGACGATCCGGACTACGACGTTGTTCGGTATCGGTATGTGTGGAGCGTGGATGGCCAAGAGGTTCGGCGCGTGACGTCGTACGCGTCGTCCGACACGCTGGCGTCGGGCTCTGCGTCGTCGTTGCAGACGGTCCGGTGCGTCGTGACGCCGATGGACGCGCGCGTGTCGGGGCCGGACGCGTCGAGGAGCGTGACGATCGGTCTGCCGTGCGGCGCGGCGGCGGCGCCGATCGCGTCGGTGTCCCCGGCCGCGCTGCACACGCTGCTCACGGGGGGCGCGGTTCCGGGCTTGCGTCTCCCGGACATGGATGACTCCGGCGGGTTCGACCTGACCGATCTCGCGCTGATGCTCTCGTCGTTCGGCGTGCCCTGCCCGGAGTGACGCGCATGACCGGGTTTGTGCGCGTCCGGGACATGGTCGAGCGATCGCGGCGATTTTCGTTGATTCGCACATTTCCGGGTGATACGGTGTTTTGGCCGCACCCTCCTTTCTCCGCGTCGTGTGCGCACACATTGAGGAATACCCATGGCTTGCCGCGTGCCTCTGGCGCTCTGTCTTCTCCTGTGCGGTCCGGCTGCGATGAGCGGTCCTAACTGGGTGGAGCCGGGCTCGGGCGCGGGGTCGTTGCCGCCGACGGCGGCCAAGCCGAACGGGGTCGGCCCGTTGCAGTTGTTGTCGGGGTCGCTCGACGGTCCGGTGCTCGAGGGGTCGAAGAGCCTGCCGGACTTCGAGGACGTGTACGAGATCTACATTCAGAATCCGGCGGCGTTTCGTGCGCGGACGTTCTCGATGTCGGACGGCGGGAGCGCGACGTTCAACACGTTGCTGTTTCTGTTTGATGCGTCGGGGAACGGCTTGCTTGCCAATGACGACGCGTTCCCGGGAGAGTTCGGGTCTGCGTTGTTGCCGATGTCGAACGACGGCACGGGCGTGGTGATCTCGGCGCCGGGGGTGTACTACCTGGCGATCTGCGGCGCGGGGAACAGGCCGCAGTCGAGCGGGGGTCCGATCTTCAATCTGGTGAGTCCGTTCGAGATCTCGGGGCCGGACGGGCCGGGGGGGATGGCGCCGGTTTCTGCGTGGTCGGGGGCTGGGGAGTTTGGGGAGTACGCGATCGCGCTGGAGGGGGTGCGGTTCATTCCGCGCGCTGTGCCGGGGTTGACGGAACATTTCCACGGCACGTCGATCGGCGGTTGGGGCGGCGGGGCCGCCGGGGGCGCGACGTACGACAACCCGGGGGTGAACGGGGCGTCTGGTCCGAACGACGGGTATCTGCGTGTGATGCAGAGCGTGAACGCGTTCTTCGGGGCCGCGGAGTTCGACGGCACGTACGCTGGGAACTATCTCACGAACGGGGTTGGGGGGATCGTGGTGCATCTCAACGACATCGGGGCGCCGAACAACTTCGAGATGCACCTTGGGCTGGGCGAGCCGTTCGTGAACTTCTGGACGTACAACGGGCCGCTGATCCCGGCGCACAACGGGTGGTCGCGGCACTTCGTGCGGATTCATCCGCTGAACCCGGCGCACTGGTCGCGGGTGGCGGGGGCTGGGACGCTGCAGGACGCGCTGGCGAACGCGACGACGCTGCTTCTGCGGCACGATCTTCCGCCGTTCACGCAGTTTCCTGATCCGAAGTCCGGCGACCTGGGCATCGATTTCATCCGGCTCACGCCGATCTGCCCCGGGGACACGAACGGGGACGGCATGGTGAATTTCCTCGACCTGAACAACGTGCTCTCGTTCTTCGGGCAGAGCGGGGTGGGGCTGCCCGGGGACGTGAACAACGACGGGCAGGTGAACTTCCCGGACCTCAACGGCGCGCTGTCGTTCTTCGGGCAGTCGTGCCCGGTCGAGTAGCACAGCGAGCGGGCGGGGCGGGCCGATTCGGGGATTTCGCGTTACACCTGCGTCGTGAGGCGTTAGGGTTCGCGTTCACGATGAGATCACGCCGCACGCGGCCCAACCACGAAGGCCCCTGATGTCACCACGCGCTCTCGCCGCATCGCTCCTGCTCGCGCTCTCTCCGCTCGCCTGTGCGGGCTCGCTGTGGACGGAGCCGCCCACCGATGCGGGGTCGTCGATCGCCACGGCCACGCGCTTCAACGGGGTGGGTCCTCTCGGAACCATCACCGGCGTGCTCGATGGGTCATCGTCGGATTACGAGGACATCTACGAGATTCTGATTCTCTACCCGGAATCGTTCCGGGCGCGGACGTTCTCGACGAGCGAGGGCGGCGGCGCGGCGTTCGACACAAAGCTGTTCCTGTTCGACTCGAGCGGGCGGGGCGTGCTGGCCAATGACGACTTTGCGCCTGGGGAGTCGGGCTCGCAGCTCACGAACATGGCGGACGACGGGACGGGCGCGGGCGTGCCGTTCCCGGGGGTGTATTTCCTGGCGGTGAGCGGCGCGTCGAACGAGCCGCAGGCGGGTTTCGGGCCGCAGTTTTCGTTCGCGACGCCGTACGAGATCTCGGGGCCGGACGGTCCGGGCGGGGCGTTCTTTCTGTCGTTCTGGTCGCCCCCTGCGGAGACGGGGGAGTACACGATTCATCTCGAGGGGTGCATCGTGGTGTCGCGTGCGCGGCCCGGCCTGGTGGAGCACTTTTCGCATGGGCTGGTGAACGGGTGGCAGGGCGCGCCGCCTGGGGATGCGTTGCTGGACAACCCGGGGAGCGGCGGCGCGGACGGGGCGGATGACGGGTATCTGCGTGTGACGCAGCCGGGCAGCCTCGCGCTCGTCGCTGCGGATTTCAACAACGTGTATGCCGCGAATTACCTGACGAACGGCGTGGGGGGTTTTCTGGTTTCGCTGAACGACGTGAACACGGACGAGGCGTTCGAGATCCACTTCGGGCTGACGGCGCCGACGCCTTCGGGGCTGACGACGTGGGTGTGCAACGCGCCGCTGATGCCGGCGCACAACGCGTGGACGACGCACTTTGTTCGTCTGCAGCCGCTCAACGAGGCGCAGTGGACGCGTGTGCGCGGGAGCGCGACGTTCGAGGAGTCGCTGTCGAGCGCGAGCCGGCCGTTCTTCTGGCACGACCGGGCGCCGCTCACGAACAACCCCGAGCCGATCACGGGTGACCTGGGGATCGACCGGATCACGCTGCTGCCGATCTGCCCTGGGGACACGAACGGGGACAACGTGGTGGACTTTCTGGACCTGAACAACGTGCTTTCGACGTTCGGGCAGAGCGGGATGGGGCTGTCGGGGGACGTGAACAACGACGGGGAGGTGACGTTCCCCGACCTGAACAGCGTGCTGTCGTTCTTCACGGTGGCGTGCCCGGCGGAGTGACGCGGCGGATTTCTCTTGCTTCGGGCGGCGTGTCGGGTAGGTTGCTGGTTGTACGGGTGCCGGCGCGCGCACACGTTTCGGGACGTGCCGATGGAGAGAGTCAGGCATGCGCGTTGTTTGCGGCTTGTGTCTGGGCTTGCTCGTTTGCGCTGTGGGTACAGACGCCCGCCCCGCTCCACCCTCCTACGGTCACGACTTCATCACCATCACCCACGCCGGCAACCGTGCGGCACTCGAATCCGAACGCGTCTTCGGCGCCTCCTTCGCAGGCTTCCCCAACCTCGGCGCCGTCAACTACGAGTACCGCATCGCCCGCACCGAACTCACAGCAGCCCAATGGCTCCCCTTCGTTGAAGCGTTCACGCCCTACTGGGACTCCATCGGCGGCTCGCGTCTGAACTCCTACTTCACGAGCGAGATCCTTCTCCCCACCAATGGCAATCCGAACGCGCCGCCCGGCTGGACCATGACTCCCGGCAGCCCGCACCGCCCGGTGACCATCGGCGTCCGCATGGCCGCGTACTACTGCAACTGGCTCCACAACGGCCGCCCCCTCGGCACGTGGGCCAACCCCGTCGACTTCGGCGTCTTCCTCTCCGGCGCCTACGACGCGAGCACCTTCACGCAGAACCCCAACCTCACGTACAACGATCAGGTCACGCGCTCGGCGGGCGCGCTGTACTGGATCCCTTCGCTCGATGAGTGGACCAAGGCCGCGCACTACGACCCCAACCGCTACGGCCAAGGTCAGGAAGGCTATTGGACCTCGCAAGGCGGACAGAACGAGCCGCTCACCTCCGGACCGCCCGGCCAAGGCCAGACGAGCGCAGGGAACAACTTCCCGCAAGGCTTCGATCCGCGCAGCATCCCCGTCGGTTCGTACCCCGACGTCATGAGCCCGTGGGGCCTGCTCGACACCTCCGGCGGTGTGCAGGAGTGGACCGAAGAGCCGACGTATAACATTCCCGGCGGTCTACCCGGCTTTTTTCGAAGCCGAATCATTCGAGGCTCCTACGCCGGGATCGGCGGCAACTACACCGAACGCGACCTGCTCGACAGCTGGTCGGGCGGGTCCGTGGGCGGAGGCGTCGCCGGCTTCCGCATCGCGTCAGCCATTCCAGGGCCGGGTTCCGGGCTCGCGTTGGGCGTGTGCGTACTTGTCGGCGCGCGGCGTCGGCGGCGTGTCCGGGGCTAGGAATCGAACGGGGAGGGGCTTGGCGTGATGCGCGGTACGATTTGAGCGCCATGGCAGAGATCGTCCGTTCCACGTTGCTTGTCGGGCTCGAGATTCACGTCGAGCTGTCCACGCGCTCCAAGATGTTTTCGCGGGCGCCGAACCCGGCGCATCCGGAGTTCGACGAGGCGGAGCCGAACACGCTGATCGACCCGGTGGTGCTGGGGTTGCCCGGGGCGTTGCCGGTGATCAATAAGGAGGCCGTGGAGCTGGCGGCGACGGTGGGGCTGGCGCTGGGGTGCTCGATTGCGCCGTCGACGAAGTGGGACCGGAAGAACTACTTCTACCCGGACCTTCCGAAGGCGTACCAGATCTCGCAGTATGACCTTCCGCTGTGCTTTGACGGGTCGATCGACCTGCCGATCGGGGAGCCGGACGGCGAGACGGGGGAGCCACGGGTGAAGCGGATCGGCATCATCCGTGCGCACCTGGAGGAGGACGCCGGGAAGCTGCTGCACGAGGCGCCGGGGGGGCGCGCGATCCCGTTCTCGATCGTGGACTACAACCGGGCCGGGGCGCCGCTGCTGGAGATCGTGACGCAGCCGGACTTCCGGACGGCGGACGAGGTGGTGCGGTTTGCGCAGGCGCTTCGTCGGCTGTGTCGGTGGCTGGGCGCGACGGAGGGGGTGATGCAGAAGGGGCACATGCGCTTCGAGCCGAACATCAACATGCATCTGGAGCTGTCTGACGGGAAGCTGATCAAGACGCCTGTGGTGGAGATCAAGAACCTCAACTCGTTCAAGGCGGTGAAGGGGGCGATCGAGTTTGAGATGGCGGAGCAGCCGGAGCGCTGGAAGCGGGACGGGCGGGTGATGGGGCCGGGGGCGAAGCGGACGCGCGGGTGGGACGACGTGAACATGCGCACGGTGGAGCAGCGGGAGAAGGAGGATGCGCACGAGTATCGGTACTTCCCTGATCCGGACCTGCTGCCGGTGTCGCTGGATGAGGGGACGCGGGGGAGGCTGGCGTCGTCGTTGCCGGAGCTGCCGCACGTGCGGGAGCGGAGGCACAGGGACGCGTACGGGCTGGGGGCGAAGGACGCGGCCGCGTTGAATGATGAGCGGGCGCTGTCGGAGTTCTTCGAGGCGTGCACGGACGCGATCGCGGAGCGGGGGATGTTGCGGGAGATCGCGGCGAAGAAGGCGGCGAACGTGCTGCTGCAGTCTGCCGCGAAGCGTGCGAATGAGCGCGGGACGAGGCCGGACCTGCTGGGGGCGACGCCGGCGCAGATCGCGTCGATCGTGATGCTGCGGGAGGGGAACAAGGTGTCGTCGGGCGCGGCGGACGAGCTGTTCGGGCTGTTGTGCGATGCGCCGGCGAACGCGGATCCGGAGGCGCTGGCGTCGCAGCACAACCTGCTGCAGGTGTCGGACGCGTCGGCCATGAACGCGTGGGTGGACGAGGTGCTGAACGACCCGGCGAATGCGAAGTCGGTGGAGGCGTACAAGGGGGGGAAGACGACGGCGATCGGGGCGCTGGTGGGGGCGCTGATGCGTCGGTCGAAGGGTCAGGCGGACCCGAAGGGGGCGAAGGAGCTGCTGGAGGAGCGGCTGTCAGGGTGAGGGGTGGCGCGCGTGTCGGCGCGCGGGAAAGAAGACCGGCCGCGCGGTGAGCGCGACCGGTGAGCGTGGGGGTGTGGTTGTGGGGGGGTGATCAGCGTCGGCGACGGGCGGTGATGAGGCCAGCGAGGGTGAGGAGCGCGGCGGCGCCTGGGGCGGGAACGGGGAGGAAGTAGTTGGCGTGGATGTACTCGGCGATCTGTTTGCCCATGAGTTCGCCGATGGTTTGATCGAAGCGCCAGTGGACGCCGAGCCAGACGCGGGAGTCGCTGTTTTCCTGGATGGCCTGGCTGAAGGAGGCGAAGGCGCGGGCGTTGATAGGCTCGTCGGTGGCGAGTGTGAAGGCGTGGTTGTCGCCCATGACGAGTGCGCCCATCCACATGGCGGCGGCGCCGAAGGTGGCGTGGCCTGAGACGTAGGAGGGGAAGGCGGGGGTCATGGGGGAGGCGAGGAGATCGGCGAGGGGCATCCAGCCGGGCTCTTCGATGGTGAGCGGGTCGCCGTCGCCGGTTGGGTCGGTGATGGCGGAGATGGGGCGCCAGAGGTCGTAGAAATACTTGGCGTCCCAGGCGGCGATGCCGGCGTCGGCTTGTGCGACGTTGGCGAGTGCGAAGAGTCGTGCGTTCTGGACGAGCGTGAGACCTTCCTGTTCGCAGACGACGCGGACGGCGTCGCAGTATTGGCCCATGGGCTTGTAGGTGCCGTTGCGGTCGTTGGCCCAGAAGATGGCGGCGTCGGTCTGGTCTTGTGTTCGGAGTGAGCCGGTGAGGCGGCCGTAGTCTTTGACTTCCTGGAATGCGGCGCGGTATTCGGATGAGCCGAGGGTCGGGGGGGCAGAGGGGCGGAATTGCGCGCCGTTGGTGAGCGTCCAGGGCGTGACTTGCCCCCAATTGACGCCGACGCCCGGGGCGAAGGCGGGGCCGGTGGGGCGCCATTGGCCGGGGAGGTTGCTGCCGGTGTAGTTGGGGACTTCGGCGTTCGCGGTTCCGTCGTTTGCGCGGAGGGAGATGAGTTGTGAGGCGACGAGCTGTCCGACGGCGAGGCCGTTGTTGACTTGCTGAGAGGATTGGGAGGAGAGGAGGGAGAGTTCGTGGGCGTGGCGCGCGTCGAAGAGGGCTTGCTGTGCGGGGAAGAGGTATGAGAGGACGCGGTATGCGGCTTCGGAGGCGGCTGCCTGCATGGAATCGGAGGAGGAGGCGATGGAGCGGGCGTCGACTTTGAAGACGGTGTGTGATTGGTCGATGGCGTTGACGGCGTCGTAGACGGCGGCGCTCATCATGCCGTAGGCGCGGGAGGTCTGGCCTGGGGCGCCGCCGTGGACGCGGATGGCCTCCATCATGGTTTGGTTCCAGCGTGTGACGGCGTCGCCGGCGTGCGCGGTGAGCGAGCCGGCAAGGAGAACCACGACCGCCGCACAGACGCCCGCCACTCTCCGAGTTGTCATATGTCCCTCAGTCTCCGTCCCGGTGTGTGCGCGATGGGTGGTGCGGGTGGGCGACGCATCGCGCGGCGTCGTTCGACAAAGCGGCGAAGGGGCGCGTTGGCGCCCGAGCCGACGGCGTCGTGTTCTTCCCAGCCCCGGGGTCCCCGGCCTGTGCGAGGTTGAGTATCTCACGGGCGGGTGCGGAGTCAATGAAAAAGCGGCTGGGGAGGACGGGGGGAAGGGCGGGGCGGGGGAGGGGGGCGAATGGAAGCCGCACGGGGGGGAGTGAAAGTGGTGTGAATCGCGCCGGGATGGGGGGCGGATGACGCTTGCCCTGACATCGGATCGGCGGCGGGCGTTCGGCGACGTCGCCGGCGAGCGGCACGGACGAGCGAGCATGGAGAACGACAATGAGACTTGCAGGACATATGGGGATGGCGGGGCTGCTGGGGTTGCTTGGGATGGGGATCGCGGGGGCATCGGTGATCACGTCGGTGAACACGGGCGGAGGCGGGGGCGGGCTGAACGTGACGTCGGGGTCGGTGTCGACGCCGAACCCGGGGAACTATCCGGGGTCGCTGGCGACGCCGAACTTCCTGACGTACAGCGAGACGTGGACGAGCGCGAGCCCGGGCGGGGCGTCGTTCAACAACTCGGTGGGGGCGCCGACGGAGTACCGGACGACGCTGAACGTGACGAACAGCACGGGGCAGGTGATGACGGGGTACACGCTCTTCATCGGCTCGGGGACGATCGCGCAGCCGAGCGCGCTGAACTGGTTCCTGTTTCACGACCACAACCTGTTCGCGACGACGTCGTCGGCGGGTGGGACGTACTCGATGCCGTCGTCGTCGGGGGGGCTTGGGAACTGGATTGTGTGGAGCGGTCTCAACGTTGCGCACGGCTCGACGTTCACGCTGACGTTCAACGTGGTGCTGCCGCTCACGGGCAACTCGGGGCAGTGGCAGGTGCTGCAGCAGCCGACGCTGGTCCCGTCGCCCGCGTCGGTGGCGCTGCTGCCGCTCGGGATGGCGGCGATCGGGCGGCGCGGACGTCGCCGGTGATGGAACACCCAACTCGGCGGCGCGAACCGACACACATCGTCCGCGCCGCTTTTTCACTTCCTGGTCGGATCGGTACGCTTGCGGCATGAGCGCACGGGAGGCGTCCGGACCGGTGGTTATCGCGGGGGGCAGCGGCTTTGTGGGCTTGTCGCTTGCGCATCATCTGGCCTCTGCGTCGGCGTCGGTGACGCTGCTGTCGCGGAATCCGCCACGGGTCGCGGGCCCGTGGACGCACGTGCGGTGGGATGGGCGGACGCTGGAGGGCGGGTGGGCGGAGGCGCTTTCCGGCGCGAGCGCGCTGGTGAATCTGACGGGGCGGTCGGTGGATTGCGTGAAGACGCCGGACCACGTGGATGAGATCGTGCGGTCGCGTGTGGAGTCGACGCTGGCGCTGGGTCGTGCGCTGCGCGCGGTGAGGAATCCGCCCCCGGTGTGGGCGCAGATGAGCACGGGGCACATCTATGGGGATCCGCCGGAGGTGGTGTGCGATGAGCGTTCGCCGCTTGGGCTGGGCTTGGCGCCGCAGGTTGGGCGTGCGTGGGAGGGAGCGTTTGAGGAGGCCGCGCTCCCGCATCAGCGCACGGTGGTCCTTCGAACGTCGTTCGTGATCGGCCGGGATCGGGGCGCGGGGGCGGGGGCGCTGTCGCGCTTCAGGACGTTGGCGCGTCTCGGGCTCGCGGGGCGGATCGGGCACGGCCGGCAAGGAATCTCATGGATTCACGAGTCGGACCTGCATCGCATCTTTGAGAGGGCGATCGGGGATGCGTCGATGGAAGGGGTGTACATCGCCACGGCGCCGAGCCCGGTTTCGCAGGTGGAGTTCATGCGCACGCTGCGCCGGGTGATGGGTGTTCCGGTGGGGTTGCCGGCGGCGGGGCCGATGGTGCGGGTTGGTGCGCGTCTCCTGCTTCGGACGGACCCTGAGCTGGCGCTCTACGGGAGATATCTCGTTTCGAGTCGGCTGCGCGATGCAGGATTCGAGTTCCGGTTTCCGGAGTTGGAGCCGGCGCTTCGGGATCTGCTGCGTGGCTGACGGTGGTGTTTGCAGTCCCCGGTCCCCAGTCCCCAGAAGGGCGGCGGCCGCGTTCCCTTCCTGCCCACCACCAAGCTCGAACGTGCGTCGGGTTCCGTCTGTGCGTGCAGACGTGGCGATCGCCGTCCTCGTTGTCAGAAGCGAGCGGGAATCGCGTGCTGTGACAGCGCGCAACTAAATGTGCGAGAACGAGTTACACCACATGAACCGGGGGTGATTCGTGGGTGAACCGAGGGTGCGCCGGGGTTGATCGGCGCTCACGCGCGACGGCGGCGGCGGTGCGCCAGCAGACTGGTTGCGCACAGGGCGCACGCGGCGCTGGGCGCGGGAACGACGATGGCCTCATCCACGTAGAAATCCGCACCGCCCGCGGTCGACGCGTAGACGATGAAGAGGTTGGCGGGGGACTGGCTGAGGGCGTTCTGTCCCGTGAGCAACTCCCACTGACCGGTGGTCGTGGAGAAGGACGTGAGGCTGGTGTTGCCGCCGTTGCCGACGCCGGCGCCGACCTGTCCGCGCACCACGTAGACCCAGACGGAGAATGTGGCTGATGCAGGGCCGGTATTGAAGGGGAGGAACACCTGTTCGATGCCGTTGTTGAGGCCGCCGGTGGAGACGTACATCATGTTCGAGCCGACGGGCGCGGTGGGGAGCGTGGTGGTGCGCAGGTCGGTGCGGGTGGTGCTTTGGGTGTTGTGAAAGGTGGACCAGCCGCTCGCGGCGCAAGGCCCGGCCGAGAGACCGGTGAACGTGGTTGACGATCCGTTCGGGCCGGCGCTCTCGACCGAGCCGTTGACCAGCAGGGACGCCCGGGAGGGCGTTGCCAGGAGAATGGCGGGAACGACGGCCAGGAGGGAGGAGAAGCGCATTGAGAGACTCCGTGCGGGTGACGCGGGTGGCGGGAACCGGGAAGACCGCTCT
Source organism: uncultured Phycisphaeraceae bacterium (assembly GCA_964410465.1). GTDB lineage: Bacteria > Planctomycetota > Phycisphaerae > Phycisphaerales > UBA1924 > CAYPGJ01. Next base: position 16,368 of record CAYPGJ010000046.1, read on the forward strand.
TCCGGGCCTGGGGTCGGAGGCCCCGTTCCCCGCAGGTCCATGCGACGTTTCGGGGCGGCAGGGCTGATTGGAGAGCAGAAAAAACCATGGGCTCGAGTGGGGCCGGGGGGGATTCCCGGGCGGGAGGGGCCTGTGGGCCTCGGGAGGGCTCTTGACCGGGCCCCCGCGTCGGCTAGACTCCCCGCACTTGGCGTAGTCCATTGGGACCGTTCGCGTCCCACGCCTTGTCAGACCGACGCGGATATCCGAAACCCGAGCATCAGCACCGGTTCTGCCTCATGATTCAGCCTCTCGGGTTTCAGGATTCTGCAGCGTGAAGAAGATCTACGTCGGTAATCTGCCTTTCTCCGTGAACGACGACCAGCTCCGCGAGATGTTCGAGGAGCACGGTGAGGTTGCGTCCGCCAACATCGTGATGGATCGGGAGACGGGCCGCCCTCGCGGCTTCGGCTTCGTCGAGATGTCCGATCCGTCGGCGGCCGACAACGCGATCGCCGCGATGAACGGCGCTGACTGCGGCGGCCGCGCCCTCGTGGTCAACGAGGCTCGTCCGCGCGAGGCGGGCGGCGGTGGCGGCGGCGGTCGTGGCGGCTTCGGCGGCGGCGGCGGTGGTCGTCGCGGCG
>CAYPGJ010000047.1:0-16810 GCA_964410465.1 uncultured Phycisphaeraceae bacterium
CCTCGCGTGTGAACCGAACCCGCACCACCGCGTTCTTCGGCGCCGCCATCACCCGCACATACCGCGAGAACACCGGACGACGCGTCTTGATCTCCAACCCCTTCGCCGCCACCGGCTGTCCCGGCGTCACCTTCACCCGATCCTTCAGCGCCGTGGCCTCGGATTCCTTGTCCGAAACCTGACCCTCCAACGACTCCACCACCAACCCGCCACCTGACCCTCCCTGTCCCTGAACGCCACCCGCGCTCGGCGCCTGCTCCGCCGTCGACACCTCCAGCGCCTCCCGCTCCGCGCCCTCCTTCGACTCCTTCATCCTCTCTTCCCGCTCCGCGCTCGGCTCGCGCAGCGTCCCCCTCGATTCCAACTCCGTCACCCCCTCCACCTTCGTCGCCTCGCGCGCCTCCCTCGTCTCCGCATCCTCTCCCCCCTCATCCTTCTTCGACTCCTCCAGCCCCTCGCGCACGCCCCGCGCGCTCTCCCCGCCCTCCTCACGCTCCCCCCGCACCGGCGCACTCTGCGCCTTGTTCTGTTCCTCGATCTTCCCCGCCGCCGCGCGAGCTTCCTCGCGCTCCTCGCCTTCCCGCGCCGCCGCAACCTCCGCGCGCTGCGCCGCCTCCACCGAGGTCCGAGCCGTCTCGCGCTCCCCCGCGCTCCCTGCCGCCGGCGCCGACGCCACTCCCCCCGCGCTCCCCGTCATCACATCGCTCATCCCCTCCGGCAGCGCAAACGCGCCCTGCTCCACATCCGAGATCCTCCCCATCGCGTCCCCCGCCCACTCCGGCGCCACGCCCACCCACGTCGCCGTCTCCACCGCCGACGCATCCACCCCCAACGTCCACTCCCGTTCGCGCTCCCGCTCCTCCTGCGCCGGTTTCACGTCCGGAGCGCGTGCCGGCGCCGCTGCCGGCGGCGGTGGCATCCCCGCCCATTGCAGCTGCACGCGAGATCCCCTCCCCGCGCCCCCCCCCAACTCGCTCGCCCCCACGTACGTCCCCACCCCCAGCGCGCCATGCAACAGCGCGCTCGCCGCCCACGCGCCGATCGCCGCGCCCCGACCCTGCTCGCGCCGTCCGTCCATGCCTCCCACACTCTAGCGCGCGCTCCTCACCCCCACGCCCTATCATCTCCGCTCATCCACCCCAGCCACACACGCCCCGAAAGGACGCGCATGCTCATCGCCGCCCTCGCCCCTCTCACGCTCTGCGCCGCCACGCTGCTCGCCGAGCCGGAGCCCGCTCCGCAGCCCGAGCCCGCGCCCGTCGCGCTCCCCGCTGAGCAACTCCGAGTCGGTGCGCACGCACCCGCGCTCCAGAACGTCACCTGGCTCAAGGGCGAGCCCGTCAACGAGTGGGCCAAGGGCCACGCATACCTCATCGACTTCTGGGCCCCTTGGTGCCAGCCCTGCATCAAGCTCATGCCCCACAACGTCGAACTCGCAAACAAGCACAAAGGCAACCTCACCGTCATCGCCGTCGCCGTCTGGCCCCAGCCCAACTCCGAATCCCCCGAGGCCTACACCCAGCGCGCCGGCGACGAAATGCCGTTCCACGTCGCCGACGACGCCACCGGGCACATCAACCAAACCTGGCTCGAGCCGCTCGGCGTCCAAGGCATCCCACACGTCGTCCTCATCGACCAGAACGGCCGCCTCGCATGGTCCGGGCATCCCATGGACGGCATGGACGACGCCATCAACGCAATCCTCGACGGCTCCTACGACACCGACGCCGCCGAAGCCAAGGCCAAAGCCGCCGCCGATCTCCACGCACGCGCCATGCCCATCATGCAGGAAGCCAACGCCCTCGCAGAAGCTGGCGACTGGGATCAGGCCCTCGCAAAGGTCGATCAGCTCATCGAAATGGGCTTCGAGCAGCTCAACATGACCCTCACCCGCTTCCAGGTCATGCTCATGCAGCTCAACGACGTCCCCGGCGCCTACGCATTCCTCGACAAAACCGCATTCGGACCACTCAACGACAACGCGGACGCACTCACACAGATCGCCTGGTTCCTCGCCGACTCCGCACAGCTCCCAGGACGCGACCTCGACCTCGCGCAACGCATCGCCGACCGCGCCAACTCCATCAAGGACAACAAGGACCCCGTCACACTCTTCACACTCGGCCGCATCGCCGCCGCAAAAGACCTCCACGACGAAGCCGTCACCAGGTACGAGCAGGCCATCGCCCTCGCCTCCGGCGACATGAAGGAACAGATGCTCATCTCCCTCGAGCAGTTCCGAAACGACCACGCTCACCCCGAGCCCGCTCCAGAGCCCGCCCCGGCCCCCGCCCCCGCGCCACAGCCCGCGCCCCAATGACACACGCGCCGATCCTCACACGCTGAAGACCGGCCATGCTCTACGCCATACTGCTCATCCTTCTCGGCTTCGTCGCCCTCGTCGTCGGCGCCGACGGCCTCGTCCGCGGCGCCGCCTCCCTCGCGCTCCGCCTCGGCGTCTCCGCGCTCGTCGTCGGCCTCACCATCGTCGCCTGCGGAACCTCAGCCCCCGAATTCGCCGTCTCCGTCTACGCCGCATATACAGGCAACCCAGACATCGCGCTCGCAAACGTCGTCGGCTCAAACTCCTTCAACATCGGCGCCATCCTCGGCCTCACCGCCCTCATCGCCCCCATCGCCTGCGCCACCGCCATCGTCAAACGCGAAACGCCCATCATGATCGGCGTCGCGCTCCTCGTTCCCCTCGGCGCCTTCATCGCCTACGCAACACTCGCCCAATACCTCATCCCCCGATGGCAAGCCGCCATACTCCTCCTCCTCGCCGTCCTCTACACATGGTTCCTCTACCGAAACGCGCGCCGTGAAACCGCCGAGGCCAACAAGCAGTTCGAGGCCGGCGTCCCCGCCGGCGAGTCCGCCGAAGCCGCCCGCAAGCGACCCGTCCTCCTCGACCTCGCCTACATCGCCGGCGGCGTCATCCTCCTCATCGTCGGCTCTCGGCTCCTCGTCTCCGGCGCCACCACCATCGCCAGGTCCCTCGGCGTCTCCGACGTCGTCATCGGCCTCACCATCGTCGCCTGCGGCACCTCGCTCCCCGAACTCGCCACCTCGCTCATCGCAGCCATCAAAAAACAACCCGACCTCTCCGTCGGGAACATCGTCGGCTCCAACATCTTCAACGTCCTCCTCATCCTCGGCGCATCCGCCCTCATCTCGCCCATCCACGTCGCCACCGACATCCTCTACCGCGATGTCCCCGTCATGCTCGCCTTCTCCTTCGCCCTCCTCCCCATGATGCGCTCCGGCCTCCGACTCTCCCGCGCCGAAGGCGCACTCCTCCTCATCGCGTACGCTGCATACATCGCCTGGCTCGCCATCGACGCCTCACAAACACCCGCGGTCGCGCACTGACCCCGTCGCCGCACGTCCGGACACCGCGCCGACATGATCACCCCCGTCCTCTTCATCCTCGCAGGATTCGTCACGCTCATCCTCGGCGCTGACGGCCTCGTCCGCGGCGCCGCCTCCCTCGCGCTCCGCCTCGGCGTCTCCGCCCTCGTCGTCGGCCTCACCATCGTCGCCGCCGGCACCTCTGCCCCCGAACTCGCCGTCTCCGTCTACGCCGCAGCCAACGGAAACCCAGACATCGCCCTCGGAAACGTCATCGGATCCAACATCTTCAACGTCGGCGCCATCCTCGGCCTCACCGCACTCATCATGCCCGTCGCCTGCGCCGCAGCCGTCGTCCGACGCGAAACACCCGTCATGATCGGCATCTGCCTCCTCGTCCCGTTCTTCGCCTGGGTCGGACACGCACACACAGGCGCCTACGTCGTCGAACGCTGGCACGGCCTCATCCTCCTCCTCATCGCCCTCGCCTACACCTCCGTCCTCTACGTCATCGCCAAACGTGAGCCCGACGCCGTACACGCCGCGCTCGAGGGAAGCGTCCCCGCCGGCGAGTCCGCCGAAGCCGCCCGCAAGCGGCCCGTCCTCCTCGACCTCGCCTACATCGCCGGCGGCGTCATCCTCCTCATCGTCGGCTCTCGGCTCCTCGTCTCCGGCGCCACCACCATCGCCAGGTCCCTCGGCGTCTCCGACGTCGTCATCGGCCTCACCATCGTCGCCTGCGGCACCTCGCTCCCCGAACTCGCCACCTCGCTCATCGCAGCCATCAAAAAACAACCAGACCTCTCCGTCGGGAACATCGTCGGCTCCAACATCTTCAACGTCGTCCTCATCCTCGGCGCCGCCGCCGCCGTCACGCCCGTCCACGTCGATCCCGAAATCCTCTTCCGCGATGTCCCCGTCATGCTCGCCTTCTCCATCGTCCTCCTCCCCCTCATGCGAACCGGATTCCGCATCTCTCGCCCCGAAGGCGCCTTCCTCCTCCTGGGCTTCCTCGCATACCTCGCCTGGGTCGTCACAGACGCCCTCGCAACCAATGCCCCCCCAACCACCTGACCAATCCCCGGCAGACAGCCGATACTCCTCACGCGACCCATGACCACCCCCTCACGCGACGAGTTCAAGGCCTGTCTCGCAGCGAGCCGCGCGCTCCACCCACACGCCACTCTCGCCATCCCACTCTCCCTCCGCCTCCTCAGCGACATGCTCACACCCGTCGTCGCCTACCGACGACTCGTCGCCAAAGACCCACGCACCGCCCCCTCCTTCCTCCTCGAGTCCGTCGAAAACGGCGACCGCCAAGGCCGCTACTCCATCATGGGCGCACAGCCCTCCATCGAAGTCATCGCCCACGACCACTCCGTCCGAACCTTCCACCACGAAGACTCCGCACACACCGCCGCCGCCAACGAGCCAGACCCCCTCCTCGTCCCCAAGCGACTCACCGCCCACATCCGACTCGTCCGCCCGCCCGAACGCACCCGCGCGCGCCTCCCGGACGCGCCGCTCGGCGGATGGTTCGGCTACGCCGGCTACGACACCGTCCGCTACGCCTACCCCCACAAGCTCCCACGATCCTCCGCGCCAACCGACGACCGCAACCTCCCAGACCTCCACTTCTCCTTCTATCCCACCGTCGTCGTCTTCGATCACGCCGAGCGACTCCTCCACGTCATCCGACTCGCCCTCGTCGCGCCCACCGACGACCCCGATCGCGCCTACGACGCCGCACGCGAAGCCCTCGACCGCACCGTCACACGCCTCCAGACCCCCGACCCCGCCCAAGCCATCTCCTTCACCCCCGGACTCCTCGACGCCGAGCCCGACGCCTCGCCCGCTCCCCTCGCCTCCAACCTCACCCGCGAACAACACGCCGACATCGTCGAACGCGCACGCGAGTACATCCGCTCCGGCGACATCTTCCAGGTCGTCCTCGGCCAGCGCTTCGAGCGCATGTCCAACGCCGACCCCTTCGATGTCTACCGCGCCCTCCGCGCCGTCAACCCCTCCCCGTACATGGTCTACATGCAGTGCGAAGGCGCCATCCTCGTCGCCTCCTCACCCGAAATCCTCTGCCGTGTCCGCACCGAACGCGACTCCGGCTCGCGCATCGTCACCAACCGACCCCTCGCAGGCACCCGTCGCCGAGGCGCCACGCCCGCCGAAGACGCCGCCCTCGAGGCCGATCTCCTCGCCGACGAAAAAGAACGTTCCGAGCACATCATGCTCGTCGATCTCGGCCGCAACGACGTCGGACAGGTCGCCGTCCCCGGCTCCGTCGCCCTCCCGGCCATCATGGCCGTCGAACGCTACTCCCACGTCATGCACATCTCCTCGACCGTCACCGGCGCACTCCGCGAGAGCCTCGACATGTGGGACGCCCTCCGCGCCGCGCTCCCCGTCGGCACCATCTCCGGCGCCCCCAAGGTCCGCGCCATGCAGATCATCGACGAACTCGAGCCATGCCTCCGCGGCCCCTACGGCGGAGGCATGGGCTACGCCTCGCTCGAAGGCGACATGGACATCGCCCTCGCCCTCCGCACACTCGTCGTCCCCACCGCGCTCCACGATCCCGACGCCGGCGCCTGGACATACCACCTCCAGGCAAGCGGAGGAATCGTCGCCGACTCACAGGCCGGCGCGGAGTACGACGAAACCGTCAACAAGGCCGCCGCGCTCGCGCGAGCCATCACACTCGCCGAATCAGCCTTCACCCCAGCAACCTGAACCCCCCAAACCGCGCGATCAGCGTGCCCGCGTCACATCGACGACTTGAGCGCCTGCGCAGGCTTGAACCCCACCGTCGTGCTCGGCGCGATCTGGATCTTCTCCTTCGTGGCAGGATTGATCCCCGTCCGCGCATTCCGATGCTTCTTCTCAAAACTCCCGAACCCCGTGATCGTCACCTTCTGGTCCTGTTTCACCCCCTCCGCAATGCTCTCCAGCACCGCGTCCACGGCCCGCGCCGCCATCGCCCGCGTCTCACCAAGCTGCGACGCCACGGCCTCGATCAACTCACCCTTGTTCATGGCACGCTCCTGAACGCCGCCCCCCACGTCTTCCGCAAGCCTCGGGGACGGCAAGACCGAGAATAAGCCGCCCCAACCCCCTGTCAATGCTTCTTCTCACCCCTCCTCCCGCATGCCGCTCCGGGGGCGGCGCAGCGTGGAGGAGGTGGCGCACGCCCTTTGTGGCGTGAGTTGGTGGAGGGTGTCTCTCGATTACTGGCGACACAACTTCGCGCCGTTGCAACCCCTCCCCCCGCCGAAGGCGCGGGGGAGGTGGCTCGGCGTCTCGCCGAGCCGGTGGGGGGTGCTCTCAGCGCATCTCCACGCGCGAATCACGTCGTTGCAACTCCTCCCCCCGCCCTTCCGGGGGCGCGGGGGAGGATGTCGCGCAGCGACAGGAGGGGGGTGCTTTCCGCGCATCTCCACGCGCGAATCACGTCGTTGCAACCCCTCCTCCCGCCGAAGGCGCGGGGGAGGATGTCGCGTAGCGACAGGAGGGGGGTCTATGTCTTGTGAGCTTCATCAACAGTCCGTTGAATGAAACCGACAACAGAGTCGAGCCTCTCCAGCACGTCATCGTTCGTGACACGAACCACGCGCCACCCTGCGCGCTCAAGCCACGCCTGCCGGATCGGATCATGCAATGCGAGTTCCCCCGAATGACTCATCCCATCCACTTCGACGATGAGTCGCAGTTCCGGGCACGCAAAATCCGCCACGTACGGTCCGATCGCTACCTGACGCCGAAAATGAGACCCCAGCGAATGGCGACGCAGTCTGGACCAGAGCAATCGTTCTGGAAACGTCATGCGCTTCCGCAACGTTCGAGCGCGTTCTTGCATGTGCTCTTCGAACGATTCGCTCACATGATGATCGTATCCCTGCCGTCTCGATCTACGCCGTTGCAACCCCTCCCCCCGCCGCAGGCGCGGGGGAGGTGGCTTGGCGCCACTCCGGGGCGCCGAGCCGGTGGGGGGTGCTCTCCGCGCATCTCCACGCGCGAATCACGTCGTTGCAACCCCTCCCCCCGCCCTTCCGGGGGCGCGGGGGAGGATGTCGCGCAGCGACAGGAGGGGGGCTCAATTCTTCCTGTTCCTCTTCTTCTGCTTCTTCTCGAACCAGATGTCTGATCCGCCCCCTTCCCTCAGCCCCCCAACCCCCCCGACGTACAATCCCCAGCCGATGACTTCCACCCTCCACGACACTCGGCCGCAAACCGAGAAACGCCCGGCGCCGCAGCCCGCCGTCCCCTGGAACGTCGTCCTCTTGGACGATGACCACCACACCTACGACTACGTCGTCGAGATGATGCGCAAGGTCTTCCGCCTCAACCCGTCCGACGCGCTCCGCGTCGCCACCACCGTCGACCTCCACAAACGCGCCGTCTGCCTCACCACCCACAAGGAACACGCCGAACTCAAGCGCGACCAGATCCTCGCCTACGGCCGCGACCACCGCATCGACGCCTGCGCAGGCAGCATGTCCGCCATCATCGAGCCCGCCCACGAGCCCGACGACAACGCGAACAAGTCATGACGCACCTCGTCCTCGTCGCCGAGGATCTTGACCCCGCCTGCGAAGCCTGGCTGCGGGAACGCGCCGAAGTCCTCCGCGTCCCCCACGACGATCCCACCTTCCACGACGCCCTCTCCCGCGCCGACGCACTCATCGTCCGCACCTACACCATCGTCAACGACGCCCTCCTCGATCGCGCACCCGAACTCAAGGTCGTCGCCCGCGCAGGCGTCGGCCTCGACAACATCTCACTCCCCGCCTGCGCCAAACGAAACATCCCCGTCGTCTACACCCCCGACGCCAACACCGCGGCCGTCACCGAACTCCTCTTCGCACTCCTCCTCGACCACCTCCGCCCTCGCGCCCGCCTCACCAAAGCCCTCCCTCCCAAAGAGTGGAGAGCCCTCCGCTCCTCGCTCATCGCGCCCCGACAACTCGCCGACCTCACCCTCGGCATCCTCGGCCTCGGCCGCGTCGGACGCTCCGTCGCTCGCGCCGCCACCGCCCTCCGCATGCGCGTCATCTACCACGACCTCCTCGACATCCCACACGACCAACGTGCCGGCGCCGAGCCCGTCTCCCGCAACACCCTCCTCTCCGATGCCGACGTCCTCTCCATCCACGTCGACGAGCGCGAGTCCAACCGACACATCGTTGGACAGGCCGAACTCGTGCGCATGAAACCGGACGCCATCCTCATCAACACCTCCAGAGGGTTTGTCGTGGATCCGTGCGCACTCGCACAGCATCTACAGGCCCACGGCCAATTCTCGACGATCATCGATGTGCACGATCCCGAGCCCCCAAACGACGACTATTCGTTGTTCCACGTGGAACGCGCCACCCTCACCCCGCACATAGGCGCCGCCACCGCGCGCGCCCACCGCAACATGTCCTGGGTCGTCCGCGACGTTTGGCGCGTCCTCTCCAACGAAAAACCCGAATTCCAAGCGGTCCCGCGACCATGACCGACCGCTTCCTCCGCCAAAGAACACTCGAATTCATCGGAGAATCAGGCCAAAAACGCCTCTCCGCCGCCCACGCCGTCCTCGTCGGCCTCGGCGCCATCGGCTGCTCCGCCGCCGACATCCTCGCCCGCTCCGGCCTCGCCTCCCTCACCCTCATCGACGGCGACACCGTCGATCTCACCAACCTCCACCGCCAATCCCTCTACACCGAAGCCGATGCGCATCAAGCGCTTCCGAAAGTCCAGGCCGCGCAGACACGCCTGTCGTCCGTCGATTCGTCGCTGCGAATCACCCCCATCGCCCAGCGTGTTTCCCCGGGAAACGCAGAGCAGATCGTGCCCCCCTGCGATGTGATCCTCGACGGCTCGGACAACTACGACACGCGCTACCTGCTCAACGACCTCGCCGTCAAGCGTGGCGTTCCGCTGTGTTACGCCGGCGCCGTCGGCGCCGTGGGCATGGCGATGACCGTGTTGCCGGGACGGACCGCGTGCCTGCGCTGTGTGTTCCCCGAGCCGCCCTCGCCGGAGACGCAGGAAACCTGCGAGTCCGCGGGGGTCTTTGCCCCCGCGGTGCATCTCGCCGCTTCGACGGCCGCGGGTGACGCGATGCGCCTGATCGCCAGCGGGTCGGGCGAAAACATCGGGAATGTGCTGACGCGGTTCGATGCGCGGACAGGGCGCATCACGCAGTTGCGTGCGGAGCGCGACGGGTCGTGCGCGTGCTGCGGCGAGGGGAGATACGAGTTTCTCGGGAAGCGCGGGCAGGGCGTTCGCGTCGAGGCGGTGTGCGGCAAGACGGCGGTGCGGGTAACGCCGGGCGTAGCCGCGGGAGGCGCGCTGGAGCGGATCGCCGCTCGGTGTCGCGAGAAGGAGTCTCTGGTGGAGGCGTCGGCCTACCTGGTTCGTGCACGGACGGTGGTTGGGGGGAGGCCGGTGGACGCCACGTTCTTTGCGGACGGGCGGGCCGAGGTGATCACGAGTGACGAGCGGGTCGCGCGGGAGGTCTACGAGCGGATCGTGGCGCCCGTGCTCTCCGACCACTGAATGGCGAAGAACCGCCTCGTGTTTTCGTCGATCGCGCGATGGAACTCGTCCCAGGGCTCATCTCGGAGCCTTGCCAGGAACTGGGCCGTGACGCGGGCGAACTTCGGCTCGTTGGGGCGCACGCCGCGGTGCGGGTGGGGGGTGAGGAAGGGCGCGTCGGTTTCGACCATGATCCGGTCGAGCGGCGCGATTCTGGCGGCTTCCTGCACGTCCTTTGCGTTGTGGTAGGTGACGACGCCGGTGAAGGAGACGAGGGCGCCGAAGTCGAGCAGGGCCCGCATGTCCCTCGCGTTCCCTGTGAAGCAGTGGAAGACGAAGCGGTGGGGGGGTATGGACGTGTTCTGGAGGACGGGGATGAGGTCGGCGAAGGCCTCGCGGCAGTGGAGGATGACGGGCTTGTCGAGACCGGCCTTGCGCCACGACTCGATGTGCTGGAGCTGCTCTTCGAGCACCGCACGCTGGACATTGCGCGGCGGGTCGGTGTAGTGATTATCGAGTCCGAGTTCGCCGATGGCGACGCACCTCTCGTGGAACGCGACCGCGCGGAGCAGCGTCCAATCGAAGGGGCCCTGATCGGAGTAGAGCGGGTGGACGCCCGCCGAGCACCAGACGTTGGGGAACTGTCGGGCGATGGCGAGCGAGTGTTCTGAGTCGGGGGGCGTGGTCGAGATCGTGATGGCGCCGTGCACGCCCGCGGCCTTGGCGGCCATGAGTGTTTGCGGGATTCGCCCCTCGAAGTCCGGGAAGGTGAGATGGCAGTGGGTGTCGATCATCGGTGGGAAGAGGGTAGCCGGGCTCGGCGCGCGGGCGAGGCGAGGCGGGTAGTGTTTGGAACATGAGCATGACACGATGCAGGGTGTGGCTGATCGTCGGGGCGGCGCTGGCCGCGGTGTTCTCGGGGCGCGTGGCGCGAGCGGACGAGGAGCGCTGGTACGGCGTGCTGCTGATGGGGGAGCGTGCGGGATGGCTGCACGAGGCGGAGATCACGACGGGGAAGGGGAATCTTCGCGCGTTGTCGGAGTTGCGGCTTCGGATCGGGCGCGGCGACGGGGGCATCGAGGTCACGATCGAGACGATGACGGAAGAGACGCCGGACGGGCAGATGGTGTCCATGCGGAGCGTGCAGACGCTCGGGGCCCAGCCGAGCGAGACGCGCTACGAGTGGACGGATGAGGGCGTGCGTGTGGTGAGTGTGATGGCGGACGGCACGCAGCAGATGGTGGTCCAGCCGGCGCCGGAGGGGGAGTGGGACGCGCCGATCGCGTCGCGTCGCAGGGGCGAGGCGTTGTTGCGGGAGGGCGCCAAGGAGATGACGCTGCGCACGATCGATCCGACGGGCGGGCTGCAGGTCGTCGAGGTGCATCGCGTCTGGGTGGCGGATGAGGTGGTGGAGGCACTCGGGAAGGCGGTGCACGCGAGCCGGTGGGACGTGACGCAGTCGGTCGTGCCCGGCGTGGTTTCGGTGGAGTACGTGAACGGGGACGGCGAGCTGATTCGGGGCGAGACGAACTTCGGCGGGATGACGCTCACGATGGTGGCCGCGGACAAGGAGACCGCGTTGCTGCCGGCCACGGGCCCGGAGTTCATGCGTGAGACGCTGGTGGACGTAGTTCGGCCGATCGAGAATCCTCGGCGGACGCGGAGCGCGGAGTACGTGCTCCGGGTCGGCGGTGGCGCGCTGCCGGACCTTCCGAGCGGCGGCGCACAGCGGTTTGAGCGGATTGACGGCGCGAGCGGCCGTCTGTTCGTGGACGTCGGCGGTTCGGTGGAGACGGAGGGGCCGCGGGAGAAGCATCTCGCGCGATCGTCGATGCTGGACAGCGGGGACCCGACGATCGTGGCGCTGACACGGGAAGCGCTGCGGGGGCACGAGGGGGATGATGACGGGGCGAAGGCCGAGCGCTTGCGACGGTTCGTGCATTCGTTCATCTCGTCGAAGAATCTGGACGTCGGGTTCGCGACGGCGAGCGAGACGGCGCGGACGCGTCAGGGGGATTGCACGGAGCACGGGGTGCTGCTGGCGGCGATGCTTCGGAGCGCGGGGATCCCGTCGCGTTGCGTGAGCGGGCTGGTGTACGCGGACGGGTTTCTGGGTCGTGACCGGGTGTTCGGGTATCACATGTGGGCGCAGGCGCACGTGCGGGGCGCCGATGGTTCTGGGCGTTGGGTCGACGTGGACGGGACGCTGCCGGACGAGACCTCGTTCGACGCAACGCACATCGCGCTCGCGTGGACGGCGTTCGAGGGAGGGGACCGTCTGAACGCGTTCGCGGCGCTGGCGCCGTTGCTGGGGCGGCTGGAGATCGAGGTGGTTCGGGCGGAATGAAGGAGTTGCCGGATGGAGGGTTTGCCGAGGCTCGGCCCGCGCGACGCGCGTGGGCATAAGGGAACGTTCGGTACGGTGGCGGTGGTGGGGGGCTGCGCGGACGAGGGCGGGGTGCGGATGATCGGGGGGGTTGCGCTCGCGGCGATCGGCGCGCTGCGTGCGGGGGCGGGGCTGGTGCGGCTGGCGATGCCCGAGCCGGTGCTGAGCGAAGGGTTGGTGATCGCGCCGTCCGCTACGGGGGTCGCGCTCGGAGTGGATGAGAGTGGGCGTCTCGTCGGGCATGAGGCTGCACGCCGGATCGACGAGTTGTCGCGCGGCAGTGACTGTCTTGTTGTCGGGCCGGGGCTGGGGACGGGGGAGGGTGGGCGCGCGGTGACGGTTCGTGCGGCGGGGCAGGAGGACTGCCCGGTGGTGCTGGACGCGGACGCGCTCAACTGCCTTGCGGAGACGAAGGAGATTCGACGGGACATCCGGTGCGCGGCGGTAATCACGCCGCACCCTGGGGAATATGCGCGGTTGGCGCGCTCGCTCGGGATCCCGACAGCCTGTGGCGAATCGGAGGGAGAGCGCGCGGCCGCGTGCGAGGGGCTGGCGCGGACGCTGGGGGTGGTGGTTGTGCTGAAGGGGGCGGGGACGGTGGTGTCGGACGGGCATGAGACATGGACGCTGCGCGGAGACCACGCGGCGAACCCGGTGCTGGGCGCGGCGGGGACCGGGGACGTTCTGGCTGGGGTGATCGGTGGGGTGATCGCCCAGGCGCCGCCGCCAGTTCATGCGGGTTCGGTGGTGGTGCGGACGGGTGGGTTGTCGTTGTTCGACGCGGCGCGCGTGGGTGTGGCCGCGCACGCGCTGGCCGCGGCGAAGTGGCGGGAGCGCCGCAGCGCGAGCGGGGGGATGCTGGCGATGGAGCTGGCGGAGCTGATCCCGGAGGCGATGGAGGGGCTGCGGGGCGGGTGAGCGGTCGTCGGTGTGCTAGTGTTCCGCCATGCTGAGACTCGGTGTGAACATCGATCACGTGGCGACGCTGCGGCAGGCGCGTCGAGGGCACGAGCCGGACCCGGTGCACGCCGCGCTGCAGGCGGAGCTGGGGGGCGCGGACTGCATTACGGCGCATCTGCGTGAAGACCGGCGGCACGCGCAGGATCGCGACATCGAGCGGTTGGCCGAGTGCGTGCAGACCAAGCTCAATCTGGAGATGGGCGCGACGGAGGAGATGGTGGGCATCGCGCTGCGTGTGATGCCGGAGATGGCGACGCTGGTTCCGGAGGGACGCCAAGAGGTGACGACGGAGGGCGGGCTTGCCGTGTCGAAGGACGCGAAGCGGCTCAAGGACGTGGTGTCGCGGCTGAAGGAGGGGGTGGGCCTGGTCTCGGCGTTTGTCGATCCGGTGGAGCGGGAGATCGAGGCGGCTGCGGAGGCGGGGTTCGACGTGTGCGAGCTGCATACCGGGTCGTTCGGCGCGGCGTTCTCGCGGTTCGCGGTCACGGCCGCGGGGACGAGCGGTGGCGAGAAGCGGGGGAGCGCGGGGGATGATCGCGACGCGGGGCTGGCGGGGGAGGTGGAGCGACTGCGGCACGCGGCGCGTACGGTGATCGGCGCGGGCATGCGTTGCAACGCGGGTCATGCGCTGAACTACCACAACGTTGGAGCGATCGCGGGGATCGAGGGGTTGTGGGAGCTGCACATCGGTCATTCGATCGTGGCGCGGGGCGTGTTCGTGGGGCTGCGCGAGGCGGTGGCGGAGATGAAGCGAGAGATGCGCGCTGCGCAGGGGAGGGCGGGATGAAGGGCTTGTTCGGGTGGATCGTGTGCATCGGCGCGATGGCGCTCGGGACGTGCTTCGCGCAAGCGGAGGATGCGCCCGCGCATCGCAGGACGCTGAAGACACGCGACACGGTGCTTGTCGCGGGGGATTCGTTCGTGGCGCGGAGCGCGTTCGCGACTCAGGTGGGCGCAGGGGTGTTGCGCGTTCGTGCGGGTGAGCAGATCCGCACGTACAGCGCTTCGTGGGACGGGGCGATCGTGGCGGACGGCGCTGCGGAGGCGGGTAAGGGGCGGAACGAGAGCGCGGCGCTGTGGGTTCCTCGGATCACGCTGACGACACGCCCGACGGTGCTTGTGATGGCGTTCGGGTGGGATGACGCGCTGCGCCGGGGCGGGCCGGAGGGGGAGGCATTCGAGCGCGCGTACGAGGAAGGGCTTGAGATGGTGGTGAAGAGCGTCCGTCACCGTGTGCGGGAGCTGTTTCTCGTCACGCCTCCCGCGGACGGGCCCGAGGGGTCGCTGACGGATCGGGAGCGTGCAAGGCTTGCGAGCGCGGCGGCGGCCACGGTCCGCGTGGCCGGGCGGCTCGAGGCCACGCTGGTCTCGTTGCACGAGGGCGCGCCGCGTGAGGGGATCGCTGCGACGTGGGAGGCATCGTCGGGCGCGAGGTTCGAGGGCGCCCCGTCCGTGGTCGCGGCGTCGTGGACGCTCCGGTCGATGGGTTTCGGCGCGGAGGAGCTGTCGCGTGTGGGGTGGTCGCCTTGTCCGGAGCCGGTGTTCGAGCGTGCGCGCGATCATCTGGCGTTGGAGGTGAAGCCGAACGTGGATGAGGTGTCGCGCACGTTCCGAGTGTCGCAAGCGCTCCGGGCCTACGACTCCGACTTTGAGCTGTTGTGGCGGGAGATGGAGATGCGGCTGTCGGTGACGAATGAGCACCGGGAGGACATGCTGCTGTGGCAGCGGATCGAGGTGGAGCGCGGGTGGACGGGTGTGGAGCGGATCGTGAATTCGACAGAAGAGGTCGATACGGGCCGCTGAGGGGGATCAGAGGGACTGGCCGAACTCCGAGAGGACGAGGTTGAGGTCGGCGAAGTTGACGACGCCGTCGCCGTTGAGGTCGGCTGAGAGGCCGGAGCCGGACTGGCCGAACTGGGAGAGGACGAGGTTGAGGTCGGCGAAGTTGACGAGGTCGTCGCCGGTGGCGTCGGCCTGGAGCGATGCGCGAGCGACGAAGAGCCCGGAGCCGAGTTCGACGGCAAACTGGCCGGGGGGGATCAGCGCGGCTTGGAACACGACGTCGCCCTGTGCGTTGATGCGCGGCGCGCCGCCGAAGCAGGGGTCGGAGGGGTTGTTCTCGCTGATCTGCGCGGTCTGGGCGTTGTCGATGGGGACAAGGTCGTCCTGGCTGACGACACGTCGGAGGGTGGCGCCGTCGGCGATCCAGACGGCGCGTTTGTTGGCGCTGTCGAAGGCGCGGAAGACGCAGAGCCCGTTGCCGTTGATGTCGGGGGAGAAGAACTCGATGGAGCCGAGGCCATTGACGCCCTGGCGGGCGAGTTCGGTGGTGGTGACGCCGTCGGAGCGGAAGACGGCGCGGGTGTTTGCGGGAGCGACGAGGTTGGCGACAAAGACGACGTGGCCGGCGGCGTTGACGCCGACGGAGTTGTCGAATGCGGCGAAGTTGGAGGCGGGGTTGGAGTCGCGGTCTTCGGCGATGAGTGTGGAGGAGCCGTCTGGGTTGAAGAGGCGGATCTGGTCGGGCTGGCTGTTGCCGGTCTGGCCGGGGGCGCCGAGGCGGACCTTGCCGGCGATCTGTCGGGCGTCGTTGAAGGCTGGGGTGAAGAGGAAGGAGTAGGGGGACTGCGGGTCCCACGAGTTCTCAGCGGCGTGGACGGACTGCGCGCCAGCGGACCAGGAGACCCAGAGATTGCCGGTGAAGCCGCTGCGGCCGCGATAGGCGATCTGTTGGTTGTTGTTGATGAGCGCGCCGCCGAAGGAGGAGATGCCGAACGGGGCGCCCTGGGTGATGGTGAGGGTGAAGGCGTTGCCGTTGGTGGTGTCGACGCGGAAGACGCCCTGGGGCGTGGCGACGGCTTGCTCCGCGGCGATGACGCCGGTGTTGTTGATGGTGGCATCGGAGACGTAGGCGTCGATGACGTTGGGGGAGGTGTAGGCCAGCCCGCCGGCGCCGCCCATGCCGGACCAGACGGCCTGTGCGTCGGAGCCGCCGATGACGGCGATGCGGGTGACGATGCGCGGCCAGACGGCGGGGCTGCCGGGGGCGCGGTCGGCGATGTCGGGGGTGGAGTTGGTGAAGAACGCGGAGTTTGGGAGGTTGTGGGCGCCGCTGAAGTTTGAGCGTGCGTGGAGGAGCTTGGTCCGATAGACAGGGGCGGCGGCGGTGAGTGAAGGGATGAAGCAGGCGGCCGCGAGGATGGCGGGGAAGAATCGTCGGCGCATGTGTCTCTCGTCTCTCGATCGTGTGGGATGCGGTGGTTTCTCGTCGAGTCTATCCCGGTATCGGCGCGGGGCGAGCGACGGGGCGGAGGGATGCGGGGAATTGAAAAGCCCTCGGGGCCGGGGGGGCGCCGAGGGCCGCGTTGTGTCGGGAGCGATCCGACGGTTGGATCAGATCCGGAAGTGACTCACGAGGGTCTGGAGCTGCTCTGCCGAGGCGGAGAGCTGCGATGCGGCGGACGCGGCCTGCGTGGCTCCGTCGGTGGACTCGCGCGTCACGGCGGTGATGCGCTCCATGTTTTGGGAGATCTGCTCGGAGGCGCCGGCCTGCTCCTGGGTGGAGGCGACGATCTCGCC
>CAYPGJ010000048.1:0-16528 GCA_964410465.1 uncultured Phycisphaeraceae bacterium
GTACTCCATGGGATACGCCCAGAGGACGAGTGGGAGCGGGCCGTCGCGCGACTTGTCGTATCCGGAGGGGAGGTAGAGGGTGGCGGAGAGATCGACGCCGTCGGCGCGCTTGTACTTGACGAGTTCCTTGGTGATGCCGCGGAGCTGGGGGGCGGGGTCGGGGAAGTTGGTGACCTGGGTGCGGGCGTTCTTGGCGAGGTCGCGGATGAAGTAGTTCGGCGGGTCGGCCGGGGTTTCGTAGGAGGTCATGAAGCGCGGGCCGGCGGGGTCGAGGACGTCGATGACGGACTCGTACGTCTCGCCCTCGCAGCGCCAGAGGCGCTCGGTGGCGAGGGTGTCGATGTTCATGCGGTCAAGGAATGGGTAGTCGCCGTCGGGCGAGGCGCCGGCGCCGCTGAGGAAGGTGAAGCCGTTCTCGACACGGACGACGGATCTGCCGAACTTGTTGGGGGTCGTGAGGGGGACGCCCGGGTTGTTGTAGCGGTCGCGGACGGAGCGGTCCCAGATGAGTCGGGGCTCGCCGCCACCGACGGGATGGACGGCCCAGGTGCGGACCCAGCGCTTGTCGCGGTCGTACTCGTAGACCAGCGCGTGGTCCTCGGCGTCGATCCAGGCGAGGCCGCTGTAGCGGTGCTCGGTCTTGAGGACTTCCTTCGGCTCGCCGGTGAAGGGCGAGGCGAGGGTCATGAGCTTGTCGCGGTGCGGGACCTTGGTCTTAGGGTCGCCGCCATCGAGGGCCTCGGCCCAGAAGAGGCGCGCGGGCTCGACGGAGGACCACTGGATGGCTCGGCGGCCGGTCTCGACGCCTTCGATGGGGATCTCTTCGAGGAGGCCGTGCTTCCAGACGGTGGCGATGGGCTTGCCGGAGTTGGTCCAGACTTCGGTGGTGGTGGCGAAGAGATAGGCGGGGACGAGGTAGGAGTAGGGTTTTTCGATGCGTTCGACGAGGAGGTACTCGCCGCTGGGGGAGGGATCGACGGCGGAGTAGATGGCGGCGGGGCCGACGTCGGTGCGCTTGCCGGTGTCGGCGTCGATGAAGGCGAGTTGCGAGGTGAAGTAATGGTCGAAGAGGGCCACGTCGTGCGGGTTGGAGAGGAGGTCCTGATAGGTGCGGACGGGCGCGACCTTGCCGCTGGTCTGCTGGACGACGGGTCCGGCGGGAACGCGTGGGGCGGTTGGGGCAGGAGCGCGGTTGGCCGGGACGAACTGGCAGAGGAGGGTCTTGGAGTCTGGGAGCCACTGGACGGTGTCGGAGCCGAGGGCGTTGAGGGTGGGGCCGGTGAGGGCGCGGGGCTTGGCGGAGGATGCGTCACAGACCCAGACTTCGACGCCGTTGTCCTTGGTGAGGGTGAATGCGAAGCGTTTGCTGTCGGGGGACCATCGGACGCCGCCGATGTTGGCGTCCTTGGGGAGGTCGATCTTGGTTTCTCGGCCGTCGGCGACGCGTTTGAGGGTGAGGCCGACGACGGAGCGCGGGCCGTGGGGCGCGTTGGTGTCGGGGTTCACGCGGTAGCCGGCGAGCCGGAGCATTGGCGCGGCCATGTCGGCGATGGGTGGGAGGGTTTCGCGCTCCATGAGGATCATGGTGGCGCGGTCGGGGCTGAGGCTGACGCCCGGGAGGGAGGGCGCTTCGAGGATGTTGACGACGTCGGCGGGGGGCTTTCGGTAGGCCTCTTGCGCCATGGTTTGCTCCGTGAGCCCCCCCACTGCCGAGAGCGCCGCGAGGATCGCGGCCGCGGTGAAACGAACGCCCGAACCGAGTTTCCGCGCCATGGTGGTCTCCTGAAAGGAAGTCGGCGTGAGAGGCCGCGTGGATGCTACAGGCGACGGGGTGGGGCGGTCGCAGTGCGCGGGGGAGGCGGAGGGTGGAATGTGGTGGTGAGATCCCCCGTCTGGAACGCGCCCGGAGGGATTCGAACCCCCAACCCTCGGTTCCGAAGACCGATGCTCTATCCGTTGAGCTACGGGCGCTTGCGTCGTGATTCTACCGCACAACGGGCGGGCGGAAGGGCTCTATAGTGGCCGCCCTTCGGGCGGATTCCTTGGATTTAGCCTCCAGACGAGCCCCTCCCCATGAGCCACGAGCCGACAACGAGCGCGCCCCGCAAGTCGATGGATGACATCATGGCGCTGTGCAAGCGACGCGGGTTCATCTACCAAGCGTCGGAGATCTACGGTGGGATCAACGGGTTCTGGGATTACGGTCCGCTTGGGACGCTGCTCAAGAAGAACCTGCGGGACGCGTGGTGGTCGGACGTGGTGATGATGCCTTGCTGGGGGAGGAAGGGGCCGACGGGGGACGGGGTGTCGATCGTTCCGGTGGACACGCGGATCATTCAGAACCCGAAGGTGTGGCACGCGAGCGGGCACGTGGCGGGTTTCAACGACCCGATGGTGGACTGCAAGGAGACGAAGGGGCGGTATCGGTACGACCACGTGCAGGTGTTCGAGCCGGCGTCGGGCGACCCGGGGGACAAGCCTTGCTTCGCGTTCGTGGGGGACACGGCGAGCGAGGCGAAGCAGCGGAAGAAGGCGGAGAAGACGTTCGGCGAGGTGCGGGCGGTGGCGCTGTCGAGCGTGGCGAAGGAGCGTTGGGCGCGGATCATCGCGCCCGAGGCGGAGAAGCCGGGATCGCTGACGGAGCCGAGGCAGTTCAACCTCATGTTCGACACCATCCCCGGGGCGATCCGGGACGAGGCGAACAAGGCGTACCTTCGCCCGGAGACGGCGCAGGGCATCTTCATCAACTTCAAGAACGTGGTGGATTCGACGCGCGTCCGCGTGCCGTTCGGGATCGCCCAGACCGGCACGGCCTTCCGCAACGAGGTGACGCCCCGCAACTTCACCTTCCGCTCGCGCGAATTCGAGCAGATGGAGATCGAGTTCTTCTGTCACGAGTCGGAGGCGCTGCGGTGGTACGCGTTCTGGCGCGACTGGCGCATGGAGTGGTGGAGGTCGATCGGGCTCGCGGGCGACAACCTCGTGCTGCGCGAGCATGACCCGGACGAGCTGGCGCACTACTCCAAGGCGACGTCGGACATCGAGTACCGGTTCCCCTTCACGCATCCGGGGTTCGGGGAGCTGGAGGGCGTGGCGTACCGGGGGTGCTTCGACCTGCAGCAGCACCAGGAGCACTCGAAGGTGAAGCTCGATTACTTCGACACGGATCGGGGCGAGACGCTGCCGAACGGGTCGAAGAAGGGCGAGCGGTATCTGCCGCACGTGATCGAGCCGTCGGCGGGGCTGGACCGGGGCGTGCTGGCGCTGCTGTGTGAGGCGTATACGAAGGATGAGTCGCGACCGTCGCCGGAGTACCTGCGGTTCCACCCGCGGATGGCGCCGATCAAGGCCGCGGTGTTCCCGCTGGTGAATAAGGATGGGATGCCGGAGATCGCGTCGCGGCTGCATGGGGAGCTGTTGAAGCGGTTCGGGCGGACGGGGCTGATCGAGACGGACGCGAAGCAGTCGATCGGGAAGCGGTACGCGCGGATGGACGAGGCGGGGTGCCCGTTCTGCTTCACGGTGGACTCGGACACGCTGAACGACCAGACGGTGACGGTGCGGCATCGGGACTCGCTGCAGCAGGAGAGGGTGGGGATCGCGCAGGTCTCGGATTGGCTGGACAAGCAGCTGCACGGGACGGCTTGATGCGGAGCGGGCGGGCGAGTTGATCGCACGCTCAACGGGCGCCGGGGTCGCGCCCCGGGGGGTCGGCGCGACGGGGCGGGGTGTTTTTGCGGGCGTGGAAGTGAGAGAGGCAAACCCCGACAAATACCGCAACCGGGCGCGTCTCTGTGTCGTAGAGAGTGGTGGCCTTTGTTCCGGCCGTCGCGGCGCGATCCTCGACCACGCCGCGGTCTCGTGGGATCGTTCGGGCGCCCTTGCCGCCGCTTCGGACGTCGGCTCTACCGTCGATCCCCCTGGTCCGCGAGCGCCGTGCATGACGAACTCAGAAACAGTCCTTTGGCGAGTCCTTTCCGATGATGCCCACGCGGCGTTTGCGTTGGTGGATTACTCCCTGCGCATCCACTCGCTGTCGCGCCGGGCCGCGTCGCTGTTGGATCTTCCCTCGTCGCCGCCCGAGGGCATGACGCTTCCGGACGCGGCGCCCGGGCAGACGGCGTTGCCGCGTTCGGAGCCGCTGCGTCGCGCGGTGCTGGACCAGGCGCCGACGTACGCGGAGGAGACGCACGACGGGGTTCGGTATCGCGTGTCGTATCGGCCGTTCCCGCCGGTGTCGCCGGGCGCGACGGCGAACGTGTGCGTGGTGCTGTGGACGCCGATCGCGGCGCTGCCTCCCGAGCTGCTCGACGCTCCGACGAGCGGCCCGAATCCGCGCCGGCGATCGCGTTACGCGGGTCTGAACGAGACGGACGTGGCCGTGCTCCGGCTGATCGCGGACGGGATGACGACGGCGCAGATCGCAGAGCGTCTCAGCCGGTCGGTGAAGACGATCGAGTGGCGGCGGATGGCGATCGGCCGGAAGCTGAACGCGACGAACCGCGTGGACCTTGCGCTGCTGGCGTTGCGTCTGGGGATCATCTCGCTCGAGCCGATGCGCGAGCCGTCCCAGCCGCCGGCCGATGCGCCGACGACACGGCCACCGAGTTCCACGCCGGGGCCCTCCGGGTCCTCGTCGACACCGGGCGCCCCGTCGTCTCCGGCGTCGCAGAACTCGCACGGGTCGGCGCGCCGGGCCACGCCCACGCTCCGCCCGCTGGCGTCCGCGGGGCCGTCATCACGTCGCGCATCCTGACGCGCGCGACTCTTCCCGTGCGTGTCCATGAACAGGGCGGCCGAGACGCCGCCCTGTTTTCGACGCGGTCTGCCGCTGGCGGTCTTCAGCAGTTCTGCCCGAACCCGCTGAGCACGAGGTTGAGGTCGGCGAAGTTGACGACGCCGTCGCCGGTGGCGTCGCCGTTCGTGCCGGGCGCGACGTTCTGCCCGAAGTTGCTGAGGACGACGTTGAGGTCGCCGAAGTCGACGACGCCGTTGCCGTTGACGTCGGCTCGGCACTCCTGGCGCTCGTAGGCGCCCATGTCGACGATGGGGGCGGGTCCGACGCCGGTGTCGGGGGCGGCGAGGTCGTCGACGAGGCGCGAGAGGCCTCGGATGTCGGAGGTCGTGCCGGCGGGGACGAGGGAGTTGTTGCCGGCGTCGATGCCGGGGGAGTTGGCGGCGAGTCGGAGGTCTCCGCCGGCCGCGTTGAAGAAGATGGGGGAGGAGGAGATGTTGCCGGCGCCGGCGAAGCCGCCCTGGATGAGGCTGTACGTGGGGGTGGCGGGGCCCGTGATCTGGGCGACGGTGTTTCCGAAGAGGATGGAGTTGGTGATGTTGACGGTGGAGCCGGAGGAAAAGATGCCGCCGGGGGTGGCGCCGGCGGAGGTGTTGTTGACGATGGTGCAGTTGTGGATGTTGGCGATGGAGGAGGAGGCGACGAGGATGGCGCCGCCGGAAGCGCCGGTGGCGGAGTTGTTGCGGATGACGCAGTTGATGAGGTTGACGGTGCAGGAGCCGAAGGCCTCGACCGCGCTGGCGCGGGCCGCGGTGTTGCTGATGAAGGAGCAGCGGACCCAGGTGGTGATGGAGCCGCTGAAGGTGTCGAAGCCGCCGCCGAAGGAGGCGCCGAAGTTGCTTTCGAAGACGCAGTCCTCGAAGCGGGGGCTGGCGGTGCGGACGTAGCCGGCGCCGCCGCCGAAGACGCAGCGGTTCTGCACGACGCGGCAGTTGCGGAAGGTGGGGTTGGCGCCGGTGAGGATGATGAGCCCGCCGCCGCGATCGGTGTCGTTGGCGGAGGAGCCGTTGGCGTTGGCGTGGGTGATGGTGAAGCCGTCGATGACGCCGCTGTGCGAGGCGCCCGCGGCGAAGACGACGTGGAAGGAATCGTCGGTGAAGACACCGGAGCCGGAATTGCCCGCGAGGTCGCCGGAGAGCGTCGTGATGTTCGCGTTGACGTTGCGCTGCGCGAGCAGTGTTTCGCCGCCGGCGAATCCACCGTAGAGGGTGATGCCGGTGCGTGGGAAGAAGGAGGCGCTGCGGTCGCCCGTGGTGCTGGGGGTGTATCGGCCGTCGGCGACCCAGATCTCGTCGCCGGGGTTCGCGGCGAGGATGGCGGTCTGGAGCCCGCCGGGGCCCTGGTGGGCGTCGGCCCAGGAGGAGCCGTTGTTGGCGCCGGTGGTGAGGTTGGCGTCGACGAAGCGTGTGGCGGCGAGACTCGAGCCTGCCGACAATGATGCCGCAAGGCACAACAACGCGGTCCTGTTCATGAGCGCTCCGATTCCTCTTTGGGTGTCCCCGAGGGGTTCGCGTTCGGGGTTGTCTCTCTCGAATCTCCGCCCGCACGACGCGAGCCCGGTCCGCCGCGCGATCGCGGTGTATTCAAAATATACGACGGCACGGCTTGTCACAATGCGGTGAAGCCCGAAATGCGAGCGACGCATGGCGCCGTCGGCATCGATCGCGCGAGTGATGAGCCAGGCGGGAGCCGTCGATGCGAGATTATCGGGGGTTCGTTCGCATCGGACGATGCGTGATCGACCGGTGTCGTGTCGAAAGCGCGGGTGACGGGCAGGTGGAGCTGCTCAAGTCCGACCTGCGCCCGCCGCGCCAGGCCCCCGCGCGAGAGCGCGGCGCCGGCGAGCGCCGTCGGTGGAGAGACGTGTAGGCGAGGAGCGGCCTGCTGCGTGAACGCGGCGCTAGGCCGTGTCGCCCGGATTGCGCGGGTGAGGGGAGTTAGTAGCGGCGGAGGACGCCCATGACGACGCCTTGGACTTTGCAGTCCTTGACGCGGATGGGCTCGAAGGCGCTGTTGGCGGGCTGGAGACGGATGTGGTCGGCCTCGCGGAAGAAGGTTTTGAGAGTGGTCTGGCCGTCTGGGAGCATGGCGACGACGCGCTCGCCGTTGCGGGCGGAGTCGCGGCGTTCGATGATGACGTAGTCGCCGTCGAGGATGCCCTCGTCCTTCATGGAGTCGCCGTCGACACGGAGGGCGAAGGTGGCGCCGGCCTGGCCGATGCGCGGACCGAAGAGGTTGGTGAGATCGAGCTCGTCGCGGTCTTCGAGTTTCTCGATGGGGTAGCCCGCGGCGATCTTGCCGACGAGGGGGAAGCGGAGGGGGCGGTCTTCGTCGGGGACGGCGATGCCGTCAGCGATCGACAAAGAGCGAGCTTTGTTCGGCTCGCGGACGAGCGCGCCCTTCTTGATAAGCGCTTCGACGTGCTCGAAGACCGTGACCTTGCTGACGCCGAGCTCGTCGGCGAGCTCCTGCATCGTGGGGGAGTACCCCGTCCGCACGCGCCAGTCCCGGATGAGCTGCAGGATCTTCAATTGCTTGGGTGTCAGGTTCATGTTCCAAGGCCTCCCAAATGTTCGTCGCGACTGCTTCCACCCCACCGGACTCGAAACGCGCGAGACGAGCCTCGCGCGTGGACTCTGCGATTTCGCGGATCGTGGCCCGCTGCCCGTCCATGAGGCGCGCCGCGGCCCAGAACCCACCCGCGCGCACCGCCCAGGACGAGAGGGAAACGCGCTCCCCGGAGCCATCCCACTTCTCGCCGGCGGACGTGAAGGCGTCCGGCTCGCGGCCGCGCGTTGCATGCCCGTGCGGGCGAGACCAGGTGGCCAGACCGCCGCCGGCGGAGTCTTCGCCAAAGGGCGAGCCCGTCTCCTCCGAGGCGACCAGCCGCCCACTCAAGCCGACGTACTCGGATACGTACGACCCTCCCGGACCCAATCTCACCAGCGGTGTCGGCGCCATTGTTGCCATCTCGGCCTCTCAACTTCCCGCTGTCGCCGGGGGACGACAGCCTCTGCGGCCTCCGCCTTACTTGGTTCGTTGCCGCTCCGGGCCGAACTCGAAAGTGCTCGCACGAACGGGTGTCGATGCCCGTCCGTCCTATCTCTGTTCGGTAAGGTACCCGACCATTCTCCAGAAATCAATACGGATATTCGGAAAAGAATCGGGTATGGGTGTCAGGTGGGCTGACGTCGGGAAAGTCGGTCGCCGTCGCGGATGACGACGCGGCGCATCTCCATAAGTGTCGTTTCGGCCCGGAGTTGGCCGGCGTCGAGCCCGGTGGAGCGAGCGAGTTCATCGAGTGTGCGCGGTGAGGAGAGCGCGTCCCAGACGATCCGTTGCGTGTCCGTAAGGGTGGCGGTGGCAAGAGGTTGCGCGGTCGGCTTTGGTTCGGCTCCAAGCCAGGCGTCCAGGACGCCGTCGAAGGCTTTGCGGGCAAGTGGTTCGAGGAGGTCGAGGACGTCGGTGGGTGCGGAGACGAGAGCGGCGCCGCCTGCGCGGATGAGGTCGTGGGAGCCTTCGCTTGCTGGGGAGTCGACGCGTCCGGGGAGGGCCATGACTTCGCGGGCATGTTCCTCGGCGGCGAGTCGGGCGGTGATGAGGGCGCCCGAGCCGCGCGCGGCTTCGATGATGAGTGAGCCGAGCGAGATGCCGGAGATGATGCGGTTGCG
The DNA here is from genome assembly GCA_964410465.1 of uncultured Phycisphaeraceae bacterium. Taxonomy (GTDB): domain Bacteria; phylum Planctomycetota; class Phycisphaerae; order Phycisphaerales; family UBA1924; genus CAYPGJ01. The sequence goes on from CAYPGJ010000048.1 coordinate 8,467, forward strand.
CGCGGGGAAGTTTTCTGCCGTGGGTGCGGTGCGGAGGGGGAGTTCGGAGATGACGGCGCCGCCTGAGGCGATGATTTTGTCGTAGATCTCCGCGTTTTCTGGGGGGTAGCAGTGGGAGAGGCCGCAGCCCATGACGACGATGGTTCGGCCTTTGACGCGGAGTGCGGCGCGGTGTGCGGCGGTGTCGATGCCGCGTGCGCCGCCGGAGACGATGGTGAGGCCGGATTGTGCGAGGAATGCGGAGAATCGCTCGGCTTGTTCGAGGCCGTAGGGGGTGCAGGCGCGGGAGCCGACGACGGCGAGGGCGTGTTTGTCGTGCTCGGGGTCGAGATGGCCTCGGACGTAGAGGAGTGGAGGGGGGTTTGGGATGAGCCTGAGGAGGGGTGGATAGGCGGGGTCGGTGCGCGCGACGAGCGTCACGCCGAGGCGGTTGGCGAGGGCTATTTCGTCGTCAGCTGTGCGCACGGCGGCGGTGACTGCGGCGGAAAACGAAGACGCCAACTTTTGGCCGAGACCGTGCACTGCCAGGAGCTGTGCGCCGGAAGCGCGACATACGTTGGAGGCAGAGCCGAAGTGGTCGACGAGTCGTTGGATGAGGACTGGGCCGAGTCCTGGGACGAAGGTGAGTCGGAGGAGGTCGTAGGTTTCGGGGGAGATGGAGGGGGGATTCATATAGATGGGGAGCGTAGCGGGGGGAGGTCGGCGGGAGAAGAGGGAACGCCCCGGCAACTCAGAAGTGAGGAGTAGACTCGGCCAGCGTGGGAGTGTGCGTTATGGAAGGTGCGCTGCGATGCTGCGGATGGGGTGTTTGTTGAAGAGGGGCGCGTGAATCAGATCGAGCGCCATGTTCATTCGCTGCGGACGGCTCGGCGGATGACGCTGGGGCTGTTGCAGCAGATCGAGGGTAATCAGTGGTTTGCGCAGGTTGTTCCGGGCGGACAGCATGCGCTGTGGATCGCGGGGCATTTCGCTGTGGCGGATGATTTGGGGTTGAGGTCGGTTGGCGTGGAGAGACGGTTTCTGGAGGAGTTCGATGGCGTGTTTGGTGGTTCGGCGCCGGTCACGGGTGATGCGGGTGCGTATCCGGATGTGCCGCGGGTGCTTCGGTGCGTGGAGGAAGCGCACGAGCGGTTCATCGGCGCGCTGGAGCGGGTGACGGAGGCGGATTTGGCGCGCGAGAGTTCGGGTGCGATCAGCGAGTTTGCGCCGGACCTCGGCACGCTTGTGTCAGCGCATGTGTGGCATGAGGGGTTTCACACGGGGCAGCTTGCGCTGATTCGGAGGGGGCTGGGGTTGCCGGTGTGCTTTGGGTGAGAGGCGAGGGAGGCGCGGTGCGGCGGTGGTTGCATGCGCGGAACGAAAGGCCGATCGGCACAGATCGCTCACGGCAACGACGGCGAAATGCTCTACGAGGCAGAGTAGGAAGGGAAGCGATGCAGAAGCCCTCTCCCTACCCTCTCCCGTTGCAAAGCCAACGGGAGAGGTGGCGCGGGGATCGCGTCGGTTGTGGTTCAGCAGCCGGTGGCGCCGAAGTAGGAGAGGACGAGGTTGAGGTCGAGGAAGTCGATGACGCCGTCGCTGTTGAGGTCTTTGTCGGACCAGAGGGGGACGGTCTGGCCGAGGGAGTCGATGATGTTGTTGAGGTCGGTGAAGTTGACGACGAAGTCGGTGTTGGTGTCGCCCGGGCAGGGGTCGGCGCTTGGGAGTTCCCAGGTGTCGGCGTGTTGGGTGTAGGGGGTGACTCGTTCGCCGCCATGGAGGACGATGCGTCGGCGGTGATTGTCGTAGGTGAGCGCTGAGAAGTTTCGTACGTCGGGGCCTGAGACGGGGCGGAGGGACCAGGTCGCGCCGTCCCATTCCCAGGTGTCGGCGACGAAGCGGTTGCCGATGGTCTTTCCGCCGAAGACCACGATGCGTTGGCGGATGGGGTCGTAGGTCATGGAAGCGGCCTCGAGGTGTGAGGGGCCGGTGACGGATCGCTGGGTCCATGTCGAGCCGTCCCATTCCCAGGTGTCGTCGTAGCGTGTGACGGGTCCGCCTCGGTATCCGCTGTAGAGGACGACGCGTTGGCGCGCGCTGTCGTAGGCCATGGAATGGCGCTCGCGCGGGGGCGGGCCGGTGACGGCGCGCTGTGTCCAGACGGCGCCGTCCCACTCCCAGGTGTCGTTGAGCGAGCCGAACCGATCGCCGCCGAAGAGGACGACGCGCTGGCGCGCCTCGTCGTAGGCCATGGCGTGTCGGATGCGCGCCAAGGGGCCGGTGACGGATCGCTGGGTCCATGCGGCGCCGTCCCACTCCCAGGTGTCGCCGAAGTTGGTGGCGCCGCTACCGCCGAAGAGGACGACGCGCTCCCGCGCGGTGTCGTAGACCATGGCGTGTCCGAAACGGGGTTGGGGGCCAGGGGCGGAGTGGCTGGTCCAGGTCTCGCCGTTCCAGAGCCAGGTATCACCGGCGGGGCTGAAGTTGGGGCCGCCGCCGCCGAAGAGCACTGTCTTTCGGCTTGCTGCGTGGTAGGCGATGGCGTGATGCGAGCGCACCCCGGGCCCGGGCGGGTCTTCGCGCGTCCAGTTGTTGAGACTGTCGAGCGTCCACGTGTCTGCGTAGTTGGCGGTGATTCCGACGCCCGCTTCGGAGGCGTAACCGCCGAAGATGACGATGCGGGAGATGGATGGGTCGTAGGCGGCGGCGTGTGAATGGCGGGCGGGTGGGCCTTGGATGGGCAGGTTTGTCCACGTCGAGCCGTTCCATGCCCACGTGTCGGAGTAGGAGACTCCCGCTGAGCCGCCGAAGAGGATGACGCGTTGGAGGATGGGGTCGTAGACGAGGGAGTTGCGTACGCGGATGCTCGGGCCGGTGGTTGCGCGGCGGGACCAGGAGGCGCCGTCCCATTCCCACGTGTCCTGGAGCACGCCGGAGCTGTGGGCCCCGCCGAACATGACGACGCGTTGGCGTGCGGCGTCGTAGGCCAGAGTGGTTCGGCGCGGGGAGGGTCCTGTGGTAGCGCGGAGGGTCCATGTGAGGCCGTCCCATTCCCACGTGTCGCCCAGGGGCAGCGCATTCGAGGTTCCGCCGAAGAGGACGATGCGTTGTCGTGCGGCGTCGTAGGCGATATTGGCTTCGGAGCGCGTGGAGGGTCCGGTGGTGGCGCGGAGGGTCCAGTGGAGGCCGTCCCATTCCCACGTGTCGGTGTATGTGGATCCGCCGAAGAGGACGACGCGTTGTCGTGCGGCGTCGTAGGCGAGCGCGCCGGCGATGCGCTCCGGCGGGCCGGTGACGGAGCGCACGAGCCATTCGGAGCCGGATCGCTCCCAGGTGATGCTCATCTCGCCGCTGCATTTTCCGCCGAAGAGGACGAGCTTCTGTCGTGCTTCGTCGTAGGCCATGGCGGCGGTGGCGATTCCCGGGGGGACGATACGGCCGCGCCAGTTCGGTTCGGCTTCGGCGCGGGGGAGGGCGGGGAGGAGTGTGAGCGCGAGGAGGAAGAGGGGTGCGGTGAAGGGGTTGGGGAGGCGCGTGGCAGGGCGCGAGGAAGGGTCAGCGGCGGGGTGGATGGGTGTGTTCATCGTGCGCCTCGTGTTCATTGGGATCCCGGGGCCGGAGCCGCGTGGTGCGGCGATTGAGCATGTCGACCGTACACACAGAACGGGGGGCATTGCCAGCCTGATGTTCCGTATTTGTTCGATAATCGAGGTTTGCGGGGGGCTGGGGAGGGAGGCGCTGCCCCGTGTCTTGTCGGTGCGCGCGATCTCCCCGGCGCTTGCCCGACGGCGGGCGGAGGGGGGGCAGAACGTGTCCGGTCCAGGCGTGGCTATCCGCATCTCGGCAAGCCGGGGCGCGCGCCATCCATAACAAGGCGTGGACGGGCGGCTTTTCGGGGGGCGGGGGTTCGGCTATCCTTTCGCCCCCTGTTGGCCCGGGTCGGGCCGGCTTGGAAGCCCCGCGAGAGGGGGCGTGGACCCATCAGATAGAGGATTGAGCATGCCCGCGACAGGCGTTGTGACTCAGGTGATCGGTTCGACGTTCGACGCGCAGTTTCCGGAGGACGGGCTGCCGGCGATTTACAACGCCGTGAAGGTTGAGGGGGAGACGAAGGCGGGGACGATCTCGCTGACGGGTGAGATTGCGCAGCACCTGGGTGGCGGTCGTGTGCGCGCGGTGGCGCTGGGCTCGACGGACGGCGTGACGCGCGGGATGGGATGCCGAGACATGGGCGGGCCGGTGTCGGTGCCTGTGGGTGAGAAGGTGCTGGGTCGTGTGTTCAATCTTCTTGGGGAGCCGATCGACAAGAGGCCTGCGCCGGTGGGGGCGCCGACGCGTCCGATTCACCGAGCTCCTCCGGAGTTCTCGGCCCTGAACCCTCGGACGGAGGTTCTTCCGACGGGCATCAAGGTGATCGACCTGCTGTGCCCGTTCGTGCGCGGCGGGAAGATCGGGTTGTTCGGCGGGGCGGGCGTCGGCAAGACGGTCGTGATTCAGGAGATGATCGCGCGAGTCGCGCGGAACTTCGGCGGGTACTCGGTGTTCGCGGGCGTGGGGGAGCGGACGCGCGAGGGGAACGACCTGTGGCGTGAGATGGGCGAGGCCCAGTACACGGACGAGTCGGGCAAGACGGCGCACGTGCTGGACAAGGTGGCGATGGTGTTCGGTCAGATGAACGAGCCGCCGGGCGCGCGTCTGCGGGTGGGGCTGAGCGCGTTGACGATGGCCGAGGAGTTCCGGGACGCGTCGGGCAAAGAGACGCTGATGTTCGTGGACAACGTGTTCCGGTTTACGCAGGCGGGGTCTGAGGTGTCGGCGCTTCTGGGGCGCATGCCCAGCGCCGTGGGATATCAGCCGACGCTGTCGACGGAGATGGGTGAGATGCAGGAGCGGATCACGTCGACGGCGAAGGGCGCCATCACGTCGGTGCAGGCGATTTACGTGCCGGCGGACGACCTGACGGACCCGGCGCCGGCGACGGCGTTCGGTCACCTGGACGCGTTCGTCGTGTTGTCGCGCAGCATCGCGGACAAGGGGATTTACCCGGCCGTGGACCCGCTGTCGTCGACGTCGCGAATCCTTGATCCGGGCATCCTGGGCGAGCGTCACTATCGCGTGTCTCGTCGGGTGCAGCAGATTCTGCAGCGGTACAAGGACCTTCAGGACATCATCGCGATTCTGGGTATTGACGAGTTGTCCGAGGATGACAAGAAGACGGTGCAGCGGGCGCGGAAGATCGAGCGGTTCCTGAGCCAGCCGTTCTTCGTCGCCGAGGTGTTCACGGGCTTCCCGGGCATCACGACGACGCTGGAGGACACGATCGACTCGTTCGAGCGGTTGTGCGACGGCGAGGGCGACGACCTGCCGGAGGGCGCGTTCATGTACGTCGGCACGCTGGACGATGCGCGGGCGAAGGCGGAGAAGATGGCGAAGGGCTAAGCCCCCGCCCCCGGAATTGTCACTGCCAGTTTGAGACTATTGATCAAACGCTCTGCCGAGAGGCGGGGCGTTTTTTCTTCGGTGGGTGGGGGCGGGTGCGCGAATGGGGCCGTGTGTGTGCGAGAGGGATAGAGAAGAAAGAGGCCATGGAGCCCTCACCCCACCCTCTCCCAGTCGAAGCGACTGGGAGAGGAGGCATGACGTCGGCACGCTGACATGCGCCGACGCGAGGCGGGGGGCTGCGGACGTTGTACGAAAGAGCCCCGCTCTTTCGAGCGGGGCTCTTGTGTGCGCCATCGTCTTGATGGCGCGAGCGTGTCGTGGTGGGTTAGAGGTAGCCAAGGAGGTAGAAGACGATGAGAAAGAGGAGGATGGCGCCGATGATTCCGCCGCCCCATTTCCAGGCGGCGAATCCTGCGATGGCGGTTTTGAGGAGGCCGTTCATGGGGAAGAGCTCCTTGGCGGTGAGGCGGCGCGTCTCGGGAGGCCGCACGGACTGTCCTGAGATGCTCGCGTCTCACGTGGGGAATGTTGGCCGGCGCGGTGAAGGGGGGGATGAGCGCGGGATGAAACCGGGCTCATGTTGCGCGGGTGCGCGGGGTATGCTGGTCGCGTGGGGATACAGAGCAGGAGGTGCGTGATGACGAAGCTGACGCGAGCGATGATCGGGTGTGTGGCGGGGATGATCGCGATGGGAGCGGCTATGGCGCAGCAGTCGGGCGGCACGGAGAAGCCTGCGGTGACGCTGGGTGAGCAGGTGGAGGGGGCGCTGGGGAAGTTGGATTGGCTGGTGGGGGAGTTCGAGGCGAAGGGGACGTACGGGGGGCCGAAGCCGGACGGGACGCGTGACGAGCAGAAGGGGGCGTGGAAGAACGAGCGGGTGTTGGGCGGGCGTCACCTTCGGATGACGTTCGACGTGGAGGTGGCGGGCCGGCGCGTGGAGTATTGGTGCGTGCTGTCGTGGAACCCGCGCGAGGGGGTGTACGAGACGACGTGGACGGGGAGCAGCGGGTATCGGTTCAGCGAGACGGGGACGTATGACGAGAAGGCTCGGACGCTGACGCTGATCTCGCGGCAGCCGGACGGGACGACGGGGGAGCTGCAGGAGATCACGTCGGTGTTCAAGCGCGGCGTGAACGGGGAGATCACGGTGACGGACACGCGGAAGGTGGAGGGGAAGGACGTGGTGACGTTCTACGCGGAGCTGCGCGCGAAGAAGAAGTGAGCGGCGTCGGATGGGGTGGGCTTCTCGCGCTCAGGCGAGCATGAGGAGGAGTGTGGTGATGATGGCGCCGTTGTGGAGGGCGTGCGCGGTGACGCAGCCGATGAGCGAGCCGCGCCATTCGCGGATGTAGGCGAAGACGATGGCGAGGGACATGAGTGCGGGGACGGCGATGATTCCGGGTGGGTGGATGACGGCGAAGACGAAGGCGACGAGGAAGGCGGAGATGAGTGGGCGGTATCGCGCGCGGAGGTGGTGGTAGAAGCAGCCGCGGAACATGGATTCTTCGACGAGGGGCGCCCAGACGGAGACCATGGAGTAGAGGATGAGGACGCCGAGGATTCCGCCGGCGCCGACGGAGTCGACGAGTGGGTGTGAGGGAGGCGGGCCTGCGGGTTCGCCGGCCGCGCTGGTGAGTGCGGAGTGGATGAGTGCGAAGAGGAGCGTGCAGAGGATGCCGAGGAGGAAGACGGGGAGTCCTGCGAGGTAGGCGAGGATGCCGGCGCCGATCTCGCAGAAGAGGCCCCGGCCCTTGTGGAGGCCGAGGGCGTAGCGGTGTTTGGCCCAGGGTTGTCCTCGGAGGAGGGGATAGAAGGGGACGAGGGCGAGGAGCCAGATGAGGAGTGGGGTGAGGTTGAGTCCGGAGGCGTTGGAGAGGAATTCGGAAGCGAAGGAGATGGCGATGAAGCCGAGGAGGAAGATGGCGAAGGCTTCGAGGTATGCGGAACCGCCGGGAGCTGGGGGGTGGTAGGTGAAGTGGAGGTTTCCGGAGGCGCGTTTGAGGATGAGGACGATGAGGAGGACGAGGCCGAGGAGTGAGAGGCCGCCGGCGGCGATGAGCGCGAGGAAGAGGACGATCGCGGTGCGTTTGGCGTCGGCAAGGGCGGAGGCGCGGGTGGGGTTGGAGTCGGGGAGGGAGTGGGAGAGGGCGAGACGTCCGAACCAGTCGTGGTGATCGGAGATGACGTCGCGGTCTTCGGGCGTGAGCGTGGTGGTTCCGTCGGCGTAGAGGCGGAGGAGGATGTCGGCGTCGGCGCGGACGGGTTCGGGGATGTCTTCGCGTTCGAGGAGCGCGGTGAGGTGGTCGGTCGCGGCCTGGGCGGAGATGAGTTCGGCTTTGACGATGGCGACGCGGAGGGCGTCGGCGGGGTCGGCGCCGAAGGATGTGTCCATCTGCTGGGTGAGGGGCTCGGCGAGCTGCTGGTTTTGGGCGTTGAGGAGTTTGGCGGCGCCGACGGAGTAGCGGCCGATGAGCTGGACGACGGCGCCTGGGGGATCGACGGAGGTTGTGGAGGCGAGATATGGGGCGTTGCGTGCGGCGGCCTGCATCCAGACGACGAGGGCGACGACGAGGATGGTGGCGAGGAGGGCGATGCGTCTTGTGAGGGGGGAGCCGGGGTCACGGCGTTGGTCGGGGAGGTG
>CAYPGJ010000049.1:0-14780 GCA_964410465.1 uncultured Phycisphaeraceae bacterium
CGGGGCGGCGGGTGCGGCGGCGGCGGCGCTCATGGCGGCCGCCATGGGCGACGGCGCGGCGGCCTTCCCGGCCTGTGCGGACTTTGCGGCGGCGAGCGCGGCCTTTGCGGCTTCGAGCGCGGCGTTCGCCTTGTCCGAGATCGCGGCCGAGACGGCGGGCGGCGCGGACGCCTCTTCGTTCTTGAGTTTCTCGACGGATCCCTCGGCGGCGCGGAGCGCGTCCTCGGCGCTGGCTGCGCTGGAGGGGTCAGGTGTCGGATTGTCGGCGCCTTGCGGCGCGTCGTCCTGCTCGGCCATCCCTAGCCCTTCGCTCTCCGCGTCGGACGCTCGGCCCTCCACGGCACACACCGACGGCGCCTGCGCTCCGCGCAGCGCATTCCGCCGTGCGGCTTCCATCGGCTGAGCACGGCCCCATAACCCAAACTTTCTCGGATGGTGTTTCGGGTCCCGTACAGAGTCCGAATCAGAATTCGGTCGGGAAGCCGACGCATCGCGGGATAAGGACGCGCTCGATCATGGGCTGTCCGTCGGAGCCTTGTCCGACGACGCCGTTGAGGAACTCGCGCACCTGACGGGTGAGCGTCTCGAGCCCTGGCTCGTTGAAGTATGCGTGCTGCGCGGTGCGCCAGATGCGCGCGATGCCGGTTTTTACCTCGGCGGATCGGGTGGTGAGCGTGGCGGTGACGGTGTCGAGACGCTTGTTGCGGACCTGGACGTAGACCTCGACGTCCCAGAGCCAGGAGCGTCCGGTCTGGTTGTTCGGGAATTTTTCCTTGACGACGAGTGTCTCGGCGATGTCTTCGGGTCCGAGGGATGGTCCTGCGGGCTTGTCGCCGCCGCCGTGGCCGCTGTCCTTCTTGGCGCCGTGCCCGTCGTCCTTTTTCGCGCCGTGTCCGTCGTCCTTCTTGGCGCCGTGGCCGTCATCCTTTTTTGCGCCGTGTCCGTCGTCCTTCTTGGCGCCGTGGCCGTCGTCTTTCTTGGCGGCGTGGGGGTCGGCCGCAGCGGCGTGATCGCCTTCGGCGTGCGCGGCGTCGGCGGCTTTGGCCTTGCTGGGACCGGAGCGCATGGCGACGCCGATGACGGCGACGGCCTCGAGGAGGACGATGACGCCGACGATGGCGATGGCCTTGATGGGGAGCTTTTTCTTCTCTCCGGCCTCCGGCGCGCCCTCGGGCTTGGGTGCGTCCTTCTCTGGTTTCGGGGGCGCTTTCTCGGCCATGGGCGTCTCCTCACGGGCGCCGGCGCGCGGCGCCAGCGGAGGCGGACGCGCGGACCGGGGGCCACGCCCTCTTCATCGACGCTGCGTGGGCGTCGGTTTACGCCGGCGTTGCGGTTGCGCGGCTTATCGGCCCAGGGCGATGAGCTGCTGGAGGAGCTGGTCGGTGGTGGTGATGACGCGGGCCGCGGCGGAGTATCCGGTGGAGGTCTGGACGAGGTCGATGAACTCCTGGCCGAGGTCGACGTTGGACTGCTCGAGCGCGCCGCCGACGATTCTGCCGGCGCCGAAGTTCTGCGGCGTGGTGATGAGCGGCGTTCCGGAGTTCGGTCCGACGGTGAAGAGGTTGTTGCCGATGTCGACGAGGCCTTCGGCGTTGGTGAAGGTGGCGATGACCATCTGTCCGATGGTGCGCGTGAGCCCGTTGGAGAAGGCGCCGGTGATGAGGCCGTTGCCGCCGACGGAGAAGGCGGAGAGGACGCCGAGTTCGGAGCCGTCCTGGAAGACGGCCGCGATGGTGGAGCCCTGCGTCTGGTTTGCGCTGGCGAGCGCGGTGACGGAGTTGCTTCCGGAGGAGAAGTTGAGCGCGATGGTGAGCGGGTCGACGGCGCCGGTGTTCTCGCGTCCGATGGAGACGGAGACGGGTGACGAGGTGATGAGTCGGCCGGAGGTGTCGAAGTTGAGCGTGCCGTCGGCGATGTTGAGTCCGGGCGCAGGGGTGGAGACGTTGTCGGGCGAGTCGACGAAGTACCGCCAGGTGGTTCCGGTGGCGGTGGTGGCGTCGAGGACCATGGTGACATCGACGGTCATGGCGCGGCCGAGTGAGTCGAAGACGGTGAAGGAGGTTCGGACGCTCTCGCCGTCGGCGTTTGCGGCCTGCGTGAAGGTGAATCGCGGGGGCGTCATGGTGGCGCCGGTGGAGTCGATGAGCGTGACGTCGGTGTTGTCGATGATGATGTTGTTGGCGGCGCCGGTGTTTCCGATGATCTGGAGTTGACCTGCGCCGTTGATCTGCGCGCCGGAGATTGAGCCGTCCGGGTTGGTGATGCCGGGGACGATGCCGAGTGATTGGTTGACGAAGTTGAGGAGGTCGTTGACGGTGGATGCGGCTGTGATGGAGTAGTCGGCGCTGGGGATGGAGGCGCCGCCTCGCTGCGCGCCGCTGAGGCGGAAGGTGTAGGGGAACGGGCCTGGGAAGAGCGCGGTGCCGGGCGCGGCGGAGGGGTCTTGGAGGCTGCTGAGGACGTCGGCGCCGACCATGGGCACGCCGACGGTGGTGACGAAGAGCTGGTCGAAGATGGTGGTGGAGCCCTGGGTTGGGAGTGTTCCGCCGGCGTTGAGGTTTCCGGCGAAGTTGACGTTCTGGGTGGCCTCGGCGAGTGTGAGCGAGCCGATGGGGATGTTGATGGGGACTCGCTGTCCTTCGACGACGTTGAAGTTCTCGTCGACGCCGAAGCCGAGGACGCGTTCGCCGGTGATGGTGACGAGGTCTCGTTGTGCGGAGAGCTGGAAGGCTCCGGATCGCGTGTAGATCTGCTGTCCCGCGCGATCGACGACGAAGAGCCCGTTGCCCTCGATGGCGAGGTCGGTGGCGACGCCGGTCGCGGCGATGGCGCCGTTGGCGAAGTTTCGTTGCGTGCCGGCGATGCTGACGCCGAGCCCGACCTGCGTGGGGTTGGTGCCGCCGGATGCGCCGCCCGGGCTTGTGCCGGAGGAGAGCGTCCGGCTGAAGGTCGGCGCGAAGAGCATTCGGTTGGACTTGAATGCGGTGGTGTTGACGTTGGCGATGTTGTTGCCGATCACGTCGAGTCGGCGGGAGTTCGCGATCAGTCCGGACAGTCCCGTCAGCAGGGCGGTGGTTGACGCCATAGCGGATGCTCCTGCGCACGGCGGCTCGTGCCGCGTGTGCGCCTCTTCGAAAGCCGCTTCACAACATGCCGGCCCACGCTCCGCGTCACCAGCCTCTCATCACTCCATCGCACGGAGCCTCCCGCTCCGCGCCCCCGTGTTCCCGGCCCCCTTGATTCTCTCCCGTCCGATCGCGTGTTCGAGCTTCAGTCCCCCAGGACGCGGGCGAGGCCCGCGTTCGTGGGCAACCTCCCCAGCGAAACCGGCGCCGTGGAAATGTCGGCTTGCTGGTCTCCTGCGCCGGTGGTGACGACGGCGTCGACGCCGCTGATGACGCCTGCGCTGGAGGCGTCGCAGCACCCGACGATGGTGCGTGCGCCGACGTCGATAGTGAGCGCGTGGCCGTCGACGAGCACGAGGGCGCGCACGGCGCCGGAGGCTTCAGCGGCGTCGACGGCGGCGGAGACGCGCCGCATCTGCGCGTCGGAGAGCGCAACTCGGACGCCGTCGCCCATGTGGACGTCGCGTCCGGTCTCGACTCGGCCAGCGCGGGCGTGCTCGAGGAGTGATTCGAAGGAGACGCCGCCGACGGGCGCGGTGGAGGCGGCCTGCGGCGCGACGCCTCGCGAGACGGCGCCGAGGCGTCGGAGCAGGAGGTCTCCCGCGGAGTTGGCGTGTCCGGCGGGGGTCACGCGGCGGAGCCCGCTGGGGTGTTGTCGCCGATCTGGAGGACGTTGCGGACGAAGGCGCCGACGCCGTTGTGGAGGACGACGCGAGCGCCCTCGCGCGTGTTGCTGACGCCGCGGACGACGCCGACGACTTCTTCGGCCTGGTCGGTGAGGGCGAGGACCTTCTTGCCGATGAGTCCGCTGGCGGATGAGAACTCGTTCTGCTTGACCATCTGTTCGAGTGAGGCTTTGAGTGAGATGTTGGACTCGATGGAGCGGATGCTCGAGATCTGCTCGAGGATGGCCTTGGAGTCCGTCGGGCTGAGCGGGTCCTGTCGTGAGAGCTCGGTGGTCATGATTTTGATGAAGTCCTCGCTGGAGAGGGAGTTGAAGCCCGTCGCGCGTGAGGACGACGTCGAAGAGGAACCGCTCGTTCCACCGACACCTGGAACGTCAGCCATGAGACCACCTCCGCGCGTGACGCGCGATTGGATTGTCCGCTGCGTCCGCGCCTCCGCGCGTGACGGACTTCTTAGACGAGCGCGTCCACTCCGACGCGCACCCAGTCCTCGCGCCAGGCTCCGCCCAACGCGCCCGCGAACCCGGATTCCTTCCGGTCTCGCGGCTCGTGCTCGCGGCCGTCCCGGCCTCCGCCGGTGTCGCCGCGTGTTTTCCCCTCGCCCGCGTCAGGAGACGAGCGGCTTCCGTGCCCTCGACCTTCTCCGGACGACGAATCGTGATTCGCGGCGCTTCCGTGCCCCGCGCTGGTCAGCTGCACCTGCAGCTTCTCGACGCCCAGTCCCTTCGCTTCCAGCGAAGAGCGCAGCGCGTCGAGCTTCGAACCCAGCAAGTCCCGTGCCTCGGGATTGGTCACTTCGATGGTGGCGCGGACGACGCCGCCGGTGAGCTCCATGCGGATGCGCATCGACCCCAGCGATTCGGGATCGAGACGGACGGTGACGGTTCCACCCTTCTGGTGGACCGCGGCCATGAGCCCGCGCGAGGCCGCGGCCTCGACGTTCGAGGCGTCGTAGGCGGCGTGGACGTTGGTCGCGGGTTTCACGCTGTCGTGGCCGCTCTTGATGGAGGGAGCGCCGGCGCCGAGGGTCGGATCTGCCCCCGGCTTGGGCGGCGCGTGCGTCTCTGGCTTGTCGTCGGTGCGTTTGGGGGCGGTGTGGGCGGAGTCGATGGCGCGCGCGTTGTGGGTGCGCGCGTCGCGTCGTCCGTTCTGGTCCTGTTGCTTGTTTTCGTTCGATGGGGCGCCGTCCTGGGACGGCGCGGCCTGTGCCGCGGTCTGCTGGGAAACGCTCTTGGTCGCGTCGCCGGCGCGTTCCGGCTTCGTCTCGACGGCGCGATCGGCGGGGCGCCCCGCGTCGATGAGCCGATCGAGAGCGCCTCGGCCTTCCGCGCGGTCCAAGATGGCGTTCGCGGTCGCGGGATCGCGGGTCGTGTGCGTTTCGTGACGCGTGTCGTCCGCGCGGCCGGCCTTGGCTTCGGCTTCGGCGGCGAGCCGCCGTATCTGCGCGGAGGCGTCCGCCGATTCTTCGATCGGCTCCTCGACGTGCGAGCCGGAGGGCGCGGACGGCGCACCCGGCTCGTGGGTTTCGTTCGTGGGTGTCGCGTCGCCGGCGGTGTTGTGTGCGTCGCGGGCGTGCTCGGCGCCGCTGGACGCGAGGATGGCGGGCTTGACTGCGGGCCGCCGTGTGTCGCCGTGCGCCGTGGGGAGAATCTCGGCGTGCGCCTCTTCGCTCGCCTGGGGCGCCTGCTCGCCGGTCACGCCCTGGACGGGCGAACGGACGCCTTCGATCGGGCTCGCTGGCTCGGCTTGGGTCTCCGCGGTCACCGCCGCCTGCGCAACCGCTCGCTGCGCCTCGGGGGCGGCGTCCGTGTTCACGGTTTCTGTCTCGTCTGCCGGGGCGTTCGTCGCGCCGGTCTCGGCGCCCTCGAGCTCGGCTGGCTCCGAGCGTTCACCGACGTCTTCGACCCGGTTGGCGTCGCGCGGGCCGCGATCGCCTTCGCGGCTCGGTTCCTGCGCAACGGGTGCGGTTTCCTGCGCGTCGCGCGGCTCGATCTGCGCGGCCGCGGCTCGGTCATCGGGCGTGTTGGCGGTTCGCGTCTGGGTGTTTCGAGGTTTGGAGTCCGCGTTGTTTGTCGCGCGCTGGAGCGATCTTGAGAACCGCTCGACTCCCTCGCGCCGGCCCTCCGGGCCCGCTGCGCCCACGGGAACGGCGGCTCGCGCGGGCTCCACCCGCGGCTTCACGGCCGTTGCTCCGATCGAAAACAGGCTGTCAGCCGGGGTTGGCCCCACTCGACATCTCCTTCTCGCCGCGGGCTTCGAGCCCGCGCGTCCGGAGACGCTCCAGCAAGTCGGCTGCCACGGCGGCGTCGGCGAATTCGGCCAGGATTTTTGTGGCGGCGCGCGACTGCATCGCGTTGAGGTAGCTGACGACTTGTTCGGTCTCCCCCTTGTCGATGAGGGCCTGGAAGACGGCCTTGGCCTGATCGGGCTTGAGCGACTCGTAGAGCCGGAGGGCCTTTTCGAACTGCTCGCTGCCCTCCAGCTCGGCGATGCGGGTGCGCATGGCTTCGAACGCCGCACGCTCCTCCCCCAATCGGGCGAGCGCCTTGTCGACCTCGTCGCGCTCGCGCGAGAGCGTTCTTCGGAGGTCTTCGGATTCGCGCCGCATGCGTTCGAGCGCCTGCCTGCGCAGCTCGTCGCTTTGCCCGGCGATCTGGAGGGATTCCGAGGCCGAGAGGGGCGCTTCCTTCTTCCGTGCCTCTTCCTCGGCGGCGAGTCGCTTGGCCTCGGCCTCCTCGGCCTCCTTCTTCTCGCGCGCCATCTGTTCGGCGACGGTTTCGCGGAGCATCTCGCGGATCTCGCCGATGCGCTCGCCGTTGAGGCGGCCGGTGGCGCCGAGCCATCCCAGGAAGGCGCCGACGCCGAGCAGGTTTGCGACCGCGACCACGGAGACGATCGTCCAGATCGATCTCATGCCACGCGCTCCTCATTCCGTGCCGCGCGCATCACCGCGATCTCGTCGACCGCCTCGGCCTCGCGCTTGTCCTGGTCGCGCTTCCACTCCTCGCGTCTTCTCTCCTTGAGCAGCTCGACCGCGCGGCGCGAGCGTGCGGCTTCGAGCAGATCGACGCGCGCGCGCTCGATCCTCCGGTAGAGCCCGGCGAGCGTGACGGCGAGGCGCTCGGCCTCCGCGACCATGCGCAGGGACGAGGCGGCGTGCAGGCGCACGTCCGCGACCGACACCGTCCCGCCGCCGGCGGAGCCGAGGGCCTCGCGCAGTTCGTCGCGTCCGACGCGGAGCGAGTCGTTCCAGTCGCGGAGTCGGGCTTCCATGGCCAGGCGTTCGCGCTCGAGGTCCCCCACCACCCGCTGCTTTTCCTGCTCGATGGCGCGGCGCTGTGTCAGCACGGCCTCGAGGTTGAACCTGAACTTCGCCACCGATCACCTCGCCTTCTGCTGGAGCATGCCGCCCGCCTCGACCGCGAGCCCGATGAGCCGCTTGCGCGCGTCCTCGAAGGGCTCGGCGTCGCCCGAGGACTGCTGGAGGATCGCGTCGATCTTGCCTTTGAGCGCGATGGCCACGTCCGCGATCGGGTTCGAGCCGCGGGCGTACGCCCCGATCTGGACGAGTTCTTCGACCTCCCGGTAGGCCGCGACGAGGCGTTGGACCTGCCGGCGCGCGGCCGTGTGGCCCGGGTCGCACACCTCGTCGGCGACTCGGCTGACGGAGTCGAGGATGTCGATGGCGGGGTAATGCCCGCGGTGGGCGAGCTTCCTGGAGAGGACGACGTGTCCGTCGAGGATGCCTCGCGCGGCGTCGGAGACGGGCTCGGTCATGTCGTCGCCCTCGACGAGGATGGTGTAGAAGCCGGTGACGGAGCCGCCGCCCTCGACGGCGCCGGCGCGTTCGAGGAGCACGGGGAGCATCGCGAAGACGCTGGGCGTGTAGCCCTTGGTGGCCGGGGGCTCGCCCACGGAGAGCCCGACCTGGCGCTGCGCCTGCGCGAGGCGGGTCACCGAGTCCATCATCAGCATGACGTCGTCGCCGTCGTCGCGGAATCGCTCCGCGATCGACGCGGCGGCGAGCGCGGCGCGGATGCGCATGAGGGGGCTCTCGTCGCTGGTCGCCACGACGACGACGCTGCGCTTCAGTCCTTCCTCACCGAGCGAGCCCTCGACGAAGTCGCGCACCTCGCGTCCGCGCTCGCCGACGAGGGCGATGACGCTGACGTCGGCGCGGGTGCGTTTGGCGATCGTCCCCAGGAGCGTCGACTTGCCGACGCCCGGGCCGGCGAACACGCCGATGCGCTGCCCCTTGCCGACGGTGGTGATCATGTCGACCGCGCGGACTCCGGTCGGCAGCGGCTCGCGGATTCGTCGGCGTTGCATGGGGCCGATGGGGGCGGGGAGCAGCGCGGTGGGCGAGACGTTCCCGATGTCGCCCTTGCCGTCGATGGGCTGGCCGAGCGCGTTGACGACGCGTCCGAGCAGCCCTCGCCCGGCGCGGACGACTCCGGCGGATTGCTCGCCGCGCACGGGCTCGCCGGTGCGGATGCCCGCGGTGGAGCCGAGGAGCATCACGATGGCGCGCTCGCCGTCGAAGCCGACGACCTCGCCGACGCGCGAGCCCTCGCCCTCGCCGACGCGGACGAACGAGCCCACGGCGAGCGGCAGATCGTCGACGAGGACGGTGAGTCCCCGGAGCGCGGCGACGGAGCCGGTGACGCCGAGCGGCTGGGCGCGCTGCACCGACTCGAACGCCCAGGCGACCGCGCTCACGACGCGCCCCCGGACGAGGCATCGCCGGGCGTTGCGTCCGCGGCGGAATCACCGGCGATGCCGGATTCGCCGAGGACGGCCTGCGCGATGCGTTGGAGCTGCGTTTCGACGCGGGCGTCGACGCTGCCGCGGGCGGAGCGGATGACGCACCCGCCGCGCGTCACGACGGGGTCCTCGACGACCTCGACGTGGCCGGCGCGGCCGAATCGGCGCAGGATCCCCCCCACCACGCCCTCGACGTTGGCGCGATCGTCGGGGTGCACGGCGACGACGGCCCTGGAGTTGGCGGCGACGAGGGAGAGTGCGGCCTCGACCTCGCGTGCGGCCAGGCCCTCGTCGATCTCGACGATGCGTTTCACGACGCGCTCCGAGATCGCGAGCGCCAGCCGGAGCACGTCGGTGCGCAGCTCGCCCATGAGGCGATCGCGCTGCGCCTCGAACCGGGCCGCGGCCTCTTCCCAGACCCCGACGAGCCTCGAGATCTCCTCGGCGTCGGCGTCGAGCGCGGCTTGCCGGCCCTCGATGCGTCCCTGCTTGAGCCCTTCTTCGAATCCGGCGCGACGTCCCTCCTCGGACGCGGTGGCGAGGAGCCGTTCGCGCTCGCGCTGAGCCTCGGCGACGACGCCCTGCGCCTGCTGGCGCGAGCGGGCGAGGATCTCTTCCCCCTGGCGCGCGAGGTCGCCCAGGTCGAGCACCACCGCGTCCCGCACCATCGTCATCGCGTCCGCTCGTCGGATGAGGCCCATGGGTCGCTCCTCAGACGATCAGGCCTTCTTCGCCGCGGCCCGCGATCACGATCTCGCCCGCGTCCTCCAGCCGTCGGACGATGTCGACGATGCGCTGCTGCGCGGACTCGACGTCGCTGACGCGCACGGGGCCCATGAACTCCATGTCTTCCTTGATGAGCTGGGCCGCGCGCTCGGACATGTTGCCGAAGATCTTCTTCTTGAGGTCTTCGGAGGCGGTCTTGAGGGCGAGGGAGAGCTCGTCGTTGTCGACCTCCTTGAGCACGGACTGGATGCCCTTGTCGTCGACCTGCAGGATGTCCTCGAAGACGAACATGAGCCGACGGATCTGCTCGACGAGGTCCTGGTCCTCGACCTCGAGCCCCTCCATGATCTGCTTCTCGGTGCCGCGGTCGACGAGGTTGAGGATCTCGGCGACGGCGTCGACGCCGCCGGCCTTCTCCATGGACTGTCCGATGAGGTTGGAGAGGCGCATCTCGAGCGCCTTCTCGACCTCGCGGATGACCTCTGGGTTCGTCTGCTCCATGTTCGCGACGCGCTTGATGACCTCGACCTGCTTCTGGGCCGGGAGCCCGCTGACGATCTCGGAGGCCTTGTGGTGCGGGAGGTGGCAGACGATGAGCGCGATGGTCTGGGGGTGCTCGTCCTGGATGAAGGTGAGGAGGTTCTCGCTCTCGGCCTTCTGGAGGAAGGAGAAGGGCGCCTTGCGGACCTGCGTCTGGATCTGGCCGAGCATCTTCTCGGCGGCCTTGGGGTCCATGGACTGCTTGAGGAGGACCTTGGCGTACTCGAGTCCGCCCTCGGCCATGTGCTGCGCGGCGATGGTGAGGTTGTAGAACTCCTCGACGACTCTGTCGCGCAGTGCGGTGGGGATGCGTCCGAGCCCGGCCAGCTCGCGCGTGACCTGCTCGACGGCTTCCGGGGGAAGCTGCTTGAGCACGTGGCCGGCGGTCATGGCGTCGACGCTGAGCAGAATGATGGCCGCCTTCGTGAGCCCGTCCAATTCTTCAGGCGTGTCGGGGAGCCGTTCCCCAGGCTTGCGTGGCATGGGCCGTCAATCTCCTCAACTGTCCGCCGTGATCCACCGGTTCAACAGCGACGCCGTCTCGTCAGGCTTGGATCGGACCATCTCCGTGACCTGCTCGAGGAGCTTCTGGTGCTTGATCGTGTCGTCGGTGAGTTCGATGCCTGCGAGCGCGGCCTCGGCCTCGTCCGCCTCGCCGATGAGGTCGGACTGTCGCTGCAGCATGGGCGGCGCGCCGACGAGCTCCTGCGGTGTGGGCAGCGGGTCCGCCTTGCCGGTCTTGCGGACCATGAGCAGCATCATGCCGAGAGCGACCGCGGCGAGGGCGCCGAGCGCGACGTTCTTGACGAGCCCGCCCATGCCGAGGATGCCGCTCAGGCCTCCTGCGCCGCCGCCCGGGCCGACACCGGCGATGGCGACGCCGGCGCCGGCGACCACGTCGGGGAAGACCGAGACGACGACGTCGCCGCCGATGGCGCCGCCCTCTCCGGAGGCCTCGACGAGCGGCTTGACGTCCGCGCGGATGCGGTCGGTCTCGCTCTTCATGAGCGGGTCGAGGTCCTGATCGGTGGGCTCGGCGTTGGCGCCCTGAGCCCCTTGCGCCCGCTTCCACAGCGCGACGAAGTAGGAGCGTGGGACGCCGATGGTGGCGTTGATCTTGGTCGGCATGCCGCGCGGATCGACGACCTTCTCGACCGTGCGGCCGAACTCGGTCTGCATCTCGGCTTCGCTCTGCTTGTCCTTGGAGGAGGACCCTACGCCGCCGGCGCGGTTGATGTCGAGGCCGACGTTGCTGCGGACGCCGGGCTCGGCGGCGCTTGCCATGTCGCCCTGGGTTCGCTCGCTGGAGGTTTCGCGGACGGGGGCGGTGACGGAGCCCTTGCCGACGTCGAGGACGCGGCTGGTCTGGCTCTCCTTGCGGGTGACGTCGACCTGGGCGTTGACGGCGACGACGGCGCCGCCGATGTACTGGAGGAGATCGAGGAGCTTGTCGCGGACACGGTCCTCGACCTTGGCGGCGTGCTCGAGGTAGGTGCTAGCGATCGCGGCGTCTTCGGCGCGGGCGCGGTACTGCTTGTTGTGGGTGCCGTCGATGATGCGGATGTTCTGGACTTCGAGGCCGGCCTTGGCGCCGGCGATGAGGTGGGCGATGGCGTCGACGGTGCTCTGGTCGATGGGCCGCCCGTCGCTGGTGAAGACGGTGGCGGATGCGGTGGGGCGGCGGACGGCCGTGCCGAGCCCGCTGACGGAGGGGGCGTCGATGATGACGTTGGCGCGTCGGACGCCGCGGAATCGGGAGACGATCCCGCTCAGCTCGTTCTGGAGTGCGATCATCTCGCTGAGCGCGACCTGGGTTCGTGACATCGTCCAGGACTGCTGGGAGAGGAGCGTGTTGAACATGACCGCGGCGTCGTCGAGCTGCACGCCCTCCTCGAAGAGGCGCGACCGCAGGTAGGCGGCCTGCTCGGCGGGGACGTGGATCTGGCCGCCGACGGTCTTGTACTTGATCCCCTGCCCGTCGAGGAAGGCGCCGACGCGCGCCTGGTCCTTGGCGCCGGCGCCGGGCGCGAGCGCCTTCATGGTGGGCTCGGCCGAGTAGAGCGCCACGAGCGTGAGCGCCATGGCCATGATGGCGACCAGGCTCACGATGAGCAGTCGCTGCGCGATCGTCAGCTTCGACAGCGATGCCGAGATCTGCTTGAGGACCCGCCTCAGCTGATCCATAACGCCCAGGCCTCCATGCCCCGGCCCAGAACGGGCGGGCTACGAATGCGGCGCACTCCATGCGCCTCGACGGACTGCGGACGCGCGATCACTGCGCGGCCGACCGCCAATCCCATTGTCGGAATACCGCGCCCGCGAGCTTGAATCCAACCCGTGTGTCGGGCGCGGAAGCGCCCCGCGCAATCCTTACACGCGGATCTGCTTGAGCTCGTCGTAGGCCTCCATGACGCGGTTGCGGACCTGGAGGAGCATGCGGAACGCGTTGTCGGCGTCCTGCGTGGCGGAGAGCACCTGCTCGACGTCGGTGCGCTTGCCGGAGACGACGTCCTCCATGGCGGCAGCGGCGTCCTGCTGGAGCTTGTTGACCTGCTCGATCTCGGCGAGCAGCGCGTCCCGGAATGTGGGCGCGTTGGGGTCCGCGGGTTTTCCGCCCGCGGGTGTCAGGCCGGGCCGAACCGGCCCGATGCCGCCGCTCCCACCGATGAGTCCTAGAGGGTCTGCCATCGTCGTCGCTCACTCTACACTTCGGCCGAAGCGGCCGCGCAACTTCATCTCTCGTCCAGGCGCAGTTCTCACGCGATGAGGCGCAGTGCCTGCGCCATCATGGTCTTGGTGGCCTCGGCGGCCGCGATGTTCGCTTCGTAGGCGCGTGAGGCCTCGAGCGCGTTGATCTGTTCGATGGTGGGGTCGATGTTCGGCTTGGGGACGTAGCCGGCCATGGGGTGGCCGGTGGGGTAGGCGTCGTGGTGGGTTGGGTCCCAGGTGAGTCGCGGTGGCGCGGGGTCCAGCTCGATGGCCGAGACGTGCACGCCGAGCTTGCGCCCGGACTCGTTCCGTGCCGTGGGGTCTCCGGCGGCGATGTGGACGAATCGGCGTCGGAAGGGGTTGATCTCGTTGTTGGCGTCGCGGACGGCCTCTGCGCCGGCGAGATTCGCGGAGATGGCCTCCATGCGGACGCGTTGCGCCACCATGCCGCTGACCGAGATATCGAGTGCGCCGTACATGGGTGTGGCTCCTCAGGGATCAGGCGACACGCCCGGCGATGGCCGAGCGGATCAGGTCGTTGCGTGACTTGAGCAGGTCGGAGGCGAGGCGGAAGGCGACGACGTTTTCGGCGACGTCCTGCATCATCCGCTCGACGTCGCGGTTGTTGCGATCGTGGAAGAGGACGTTGTCGGAGGGCACGGACGGGACGACGGTCATTCGTCGGTTGTCGTCGCGGCGGATGTGGCGCGACTCGCGCCAATCGAGTTCTCCGTTGGCGGTTCGGGGCGCGCCGGAGCGGCGGCGGTCGATGGCCTTGGAGAGGGTTTCCTGGAACTCGGAGACGGGGGCGTCGAGAGGGCGGAAGTCGGGTGTGGAGATGTTGGCGATGTTGTGGGCGAGGATGCGCTGGCGCTGTGCGGCGAAGGAGACGGCCATCTTCAGGGCTGGTATGGCGTCGGAGGAGGCGAGGTCGGAGATCAGCATGGGTGGCCTTCCGCAATCGGCGTACCGGAGTCGAGCCGGGGGCATGTGCGGTCTTTGTGCGCCGTGTTGTGGTGGATGGAGGGGGGTAGTGAGGGGGTTTGTGCGCGGGGCGGATCGGCGACAATTGGCCGAGGGGGCGTATGGGCGTGGCGGGTGCGCACGTGGGAGGGGATACCTGGATGGTGGGAAAAATGGGAAGTCGCGCAGAAAAAGTTGGGGTTCGGATGACGCCGAGTTCGCTTGCGGGGAAGGGGAGAATGGGTCTTGTCGGGTGCGGATCGGGGGGGTAGTCTGTGGGGGAGGCGTTCGGCGTCTGGAGACGTCGGACGGATCACCGGAATCCGGGGCGCGAGGCCTGTTGTTGCGCTGCACGTTGAAGGTTGTGCTTGAGTTGGTGTCTGTGCGGCGGGCGGTGGGGCGCGCGGGCGCTCGCGCATGAGGGGGACGGGGCGCGTGCGAGTGATGGGAACGGATTGACGGGCCGAGGGAACGGCTCGCGCGGCCGGTGTCGGCGCGCGGGGACGGCCCGACGTGATTGAGGCATAGCAGAAGGAGACAGCTCATCGCCAGGTTTTCGAGAGACTCCGGGCCGCCGGTGAAGCGGACGCGCGTGAACCACTTGATTCGCATCACGCCGATCCGGTTGATCGGTCCGGACAATGAGCAGCTGGGGGTTGTGGAGACGAGCGACGCGTTGCGCATGGCGGACGAGCGGGGCATGGACCTCGTGGAGATCTCGCCGGACGCTCGTCCGCCCGTGTGTCGCATCATGGACTACGGGAAGTTCAAGTATGAGCAATCGAAGGAAGAGAAAGCGAAGACGAAGAACAAGGCGCAGGAGCTGAAGGAGGTTCGGCTCGGTCGGTCGATCAAGATCGATCCGCACGACGTGTCGATCCGCGTCGAGCAGGCTCGCCGGTTTTTGCTGGAAGGCCACAAGGTGCAGATGGTGCAGGTGTTCCGCGGTCGCGAGATGATGCACCGCGATCTGGGCGAGAAGATGCTGCGGGACATCGTGGAGTCGCTGCTGGACGTTGCGAAGGTGGAGGTTCCGCCGCGCAGTTTCGGCAAGCGCGTGAGTCTGATCCTGGCGCCTGACAAGACGAAGATCGAGGCGATCAAGCGGAAGGAAGCGAAGGAGGCCGCGGCGGCCGCGAAGGCTGCGGGGAAGGAGGCTCCGGGCGAGGTTCAGGAGTCTGCCGCGGAGGAGAAGGCGGAGGCGTAGGAAGAGAGGGGCACTAGGCACTAGGCACTAGGCACTAGGCACTAGGCACTAGGCACTAGG
>CAYPGJ010000050.1:0-13555 GCA_964410465.1 uncultured Phycisphaeraceae bacterium
GGGGGGGGGGGGGGGGGGGGGGGGGAAGTGCTTGATGTGTCTGGAGGAGAAGGAGGGGCCGATGTGGAGGTCGGCGATGGATGAGGGGAGGGCGATCTGCCGCAGGTGCGTGCGGCAGTCGGCGGGGATGCTGGAGAAGGATGCGGAGACGGGGTGGGAGCGGCCGGGGTAAGGGGGGGATTCAGAAATGTGGGGTTGAGTTAGCTTCGCGGCGCGCGGACGTCGCACGGGATGAGGCGGCCCGTGTCGGTATCGGCGCGGGCGAGAGATCGGGATCGCATCAGGGCGCATGCGGCACGCGGTCGGGACGGGAGTCTCGGCGCGGCGCCATGCGCTCGCATACGGAGCGGACAGCCATGATTCGAAGGGTTCACGCGGCGGGGATTGTTGGATTGCTGCTGGGGTGCGCGGCGTCGGCGCAGTCGTTCAACATCGACCTGAACATCCCGGCGCCGGGGTCGCTTCCGGCGGCGTCGTTCGGCGGGGGTGCGAACCAGCCGGGCGTGTGGAACGGGGTGAACATCGGAGTTGCGGGGACGGTGTCGCTGGTGGACCTGAGCGGGAACGCGACGGGGGTGACGCTCACGAGGATCTCGGGCGGGGTGAGCGGGAGCGTGTCGCTGCCGACGCTGACGGGCGAGCATGCACGGCTGCTGAACGACTTTGAGAGGACATCTGCGGGGGACGCGGCGCAGGTGTGGCAGTTTTCGAACGTGCCGCAGGGGACGTACGCGTTGTACACGTACGCGATGGACCCGCAGCAGTCCGGGCGTGCGACGGCGGTGCAGATCACGGGGAACGGCGCGACGGTGCAGTATGTCGGGGGCAACCCCGGCGGGAGCTGGGCGGCGCCGACGCAGACGTACGCGATGCACGTCGTGAGCCTGCAGGGTGTTGGATCGATCTCGGTGAGCGCGCTGGCGGGGACGCTGGACGGGCAGTGCGGCGTTGCGGGGTTCCAGCTGCGGAAGCTGACGGGCGCGGGCGAGCGGATCCGGTGGTATGTGGACAAGGGTGTGAACGCGGCGGGGGTGTGCGACGGGAATTCGTGGGCGACGGCGTTGCCCGATCTGCAGTTCGCGCTGCGCGGGGCCGCGTTGCATGGCGGCAACGTGGAGGTGTGGGTGCGGAAGGGGATCTATTACCCGACGGGCGGGACGGACCGGACGGTGTCGTTCAAGGTTCCGACGAACCTGAGGCTGTACGGGGGGTTTGCGGGGACGGAGGCGACGCTCGCGGAGCGGACGGCGGCGAGGGTGAACGTGACGTACCTGTCGGGGAACATCGGCAACACGGGGTCGAGCGCCGACAATTCGTTCACGGTGGTTGATGCGAAGAACACGACGTTCTCGACGCTGGTTGACGGGTTTTTCATCACGTCTGGGAACGCGAGCGGGACGGGGGGGAATGACGGGCGGGGCGCGGGCATCCGGATGGACGGCGGCCTGGCGGTGTTCCGGACGTGCAACATCATCAACAACATGGCGACGGTGGCGGGGGCCGGGGCGCACAGCCAGGGCGGGGCGCCGACGTTTGTGGACTGCGTCTTCTTCAACAACGACTGCACGAACGGGGAGGGCGGGGCGATCTACAACAACAACGTG
Organism: uncultured Phycisphaeraceae bacterium; assembly: GCA_964410465.1. Taxonomy (GTDB): domain Bacteria; phylum Planctomycetota; class Phycisphaerae; order Phycisphaerales; family UBA1924; genus CAYPGJ01. The sequence goes on from CAYPGJ010000050.1 coordinate 1,605, forward strand.
GGGAGCTTGCTGGACGTGTGGAACTGTCAGTTCCTCGGGAATCGGAGCGGCGGGCCGGGCGGGGCGATCCTGTGCGCGGGGGCGCCGAGCCGCGTGGTGAACTGCCTGTTCTCGGGGAACTATTCGCTGACGGGGGGTGGGGCGATCTATGCGACGGGGGCGACGGCGAACGTGCTGGTCCACAGCAGCACGTTCTCGCGGAATGCGTCGGGTCAGAGCGTGGGCGGGATGTACATCCGCAACGGGGCGGACCTGACGATGCACAGCACGATTCTCTGGGGGAATCTGGACGCGAACTCGACGACGGTGGAGCAGAAGCAGCTGAGCATGGACTCGTTGGGGTCGGGGTCGACGTACACGATGACGTACTCGACGGTTCAGGGCTTGCAGATCTTCAATGGCGTGGGGTGCAACGGGACGGACCCGCAGTTCGTGAACGCGCTCGGCGCGGACGGGGTTGCGGGGAACTTCGATGACAATCTTCGTCTTCGGAACGACTCGACGATGATCAACGCGGGGAACACGCCGGTGATCCCGTTCGACACGTTCGACGTGGACGGGAACGGGGTGACGAACGAGATACTGCCGATCGATCTTGATCGGAAGCCTCGTCGTCAGCTGGCGGCGTCGCACCCGGTGACGGGCGTCGGGCCGGCGCCCTGCGTGGATCGCGGCGCGTACGAGTTCGTGGCGCAGTGCGCGGGGGACACGAACGGCGACAACGTCGTGAACTTCGCGGACCTGAACAACGTGCTGTCCGGGTTCGGTCAGTCGGGCGTCGGTCTGCCGGGCGACGTGAACGGCGACGGTGTGGTGAACTTCACGGACCTGAACATCGTTCTGAGCAACTTCGGTCAGAGCTGCTGATCGCGCGGGCCTGCGACCTGCACGCATGGTCCCCCTGACGGACGCTCGGCAGCATCGCCGGGCGTCCGCTTTTTTTTGAGAGGAGCGCGGGGGGGCCGTGCGCGTCAGTCGTTGTGGGAGGGCGGATCGTCGTCGGGCTCGTCGTGTCCGTGCGGGGGATCGCCGAAGATGGCGGAGCCGACGCGGACGACGTTGGAGCCTTCTTCGATGGCGATCTCGAAGTCGTTGGACATTCCCATGGAGAGGATGTTGAAGCCACCGCCCTGGGGCTCGTCGTCGCGTCCGACGCCGTGAGCCTTGAGTTCGTCGAAGCACTCGCGAGCGCGGGAGAAGGCGCGTCGGACCTCGCGTTCGTCGTCGGTGAGCGCGGCCATGGTCATGAGGCCGCGGAGGTGGACGTTGACCATGGTGGCGATCTGGTCGGCGACGTGACGAGCGGCGGGGAGTGCGACGCCGCCCTTCTGTGGCTCGTCGGAGGCGTTGATCTGGAGGAGGATGTTGACGGGCTCGGGTCGTTTGACGGCGGCGGTTTGTATTTCTTCGGCGACGCGGAGCGAATCGACGGAGTGGATGAGTTTCGCGGTCTCGACGGCCTTCTTGACCTTGTTTCGTTGGATGCGTCCGATCATGTGCCAGCGGAGGAGACCGGGGTTTGGGAGCGCGGGCGCGTCGGTGACGCCGGCGTCGATGAGACGGCGTTCGCGGTCGAGGCACTCGTCCATGATGGCGGCGCGTTGGACGAGCTGCTGGACGCGGCTTTCGCCGAAGTCGCGGTGTCCCAAGTGGATCAGCTCCCGGATGCTCTCCGGGTCGGTGTACTTGGTGACGGCGACGGTGATGATTCGGTCGGGGTCGGCGCCGGCGCGTGCGGCGGCGGCGCGGACGCGATCGATGGTTTCGAGGTAGCGGTCCTTGAGTGTGCTCGCGAGGGGCATCATGGCGCTCTCCTGGCGCGTGGGACGCGGGCTCCGCCCGCCGATCTGCGGACGGGGATATCGTAGCGGGAAATACGGCTTGGAAGGCGGGTCGCGTCCGGCGTGGAGCGCGGCGCGGGACAAGCGATGCGAGCGAGAGATTCGAGACATGCCCAACGAACACCTGACTGTGCGTGAGACACCGATCCGTGTGGGGGAGAAGGCGCCGGACTTCACGTTGCCGGATCAGGACCGGAAGGACGTGACGCTGTCTGAGTATCTGAAGGCGGGGAAGACGGTGGCGCTGTCGTTCTTCCCGATGGCGTTCACGTCGGTGTGCGGGACGGAGATGGGGTGCTTCACGAGGGACCTGGGGAAGTTCAAGGAGAAGAACACGGTGGTGCTGGGGGTGTCGTGCGACTCGTTCGCGACGCTGAAGGCGTGGTCGGAGGCGGAGGGGATCCAGGCGACGATGCTGGCGGACATGCACCGTGCGGTGTGCCGGGCGTACGGGATGTACTTTGCGCCCCTGAACGTGGCGGGTCGCGGGACGGTGGTGATCGGTCCGGACGGGGTGGTGAAGTGGGTGTCGGCGCGGGAGCTGGGGGCCGCGGTGCAGAACGAGGACGTGCTGGCGGCGATCTCGTGAGGAGTGAAGGCGATGCCGCTGCGCAACACGCCGTTTGTGTTGATCATTCGTGACGGTTGGGGGGAGAACCCGAACCGGGAGCATGACGCGTTCAATGCCGTGCGTCTGGCGAGGACGCCGGTGGCTGACCGTCTGCTGCGCGAGTGTCCGCACACGCTGATCCGGACGAGCGGTGAGGATGTTGGGTTGCCTGAGGGGACGATGGGCAACTCGGAGGTGGGGCATCAGAACATCGGGGCGGGGCGGATCGTGGATCAGGAGTCGGTGCGGATCACGAAGGCGGTGCGGGAGGGCTCGTTCTTTGCGAACGAGGCGTTGGTGGGCGCGGTGCGTGGGGCGGTGCGGCGCGGCGGCGCGGTGCATGTGATGGGGATCGCGTCGGACGCGGGTGTGCACGGGCTGCTGACGCATTTGTATGGGTGTCTCGAGCTGTGCGAGCGCGAGGGGGCGGAGAAGGTTTGGCTGCATTTGTTCACGGACGGTCGGGACACGGGGCCGTACACGGGGCTGGGGTTCGTGGGGGCGATCGAGAAGCGTGCGCGCGAGATCGGTGTGGGTCGCGTGGCGTCGGTGATGGGTCGGTATTACGCGATGGACCGGGACAACCGGTGGGAGCGGGTGGCGAGGGCGTACGCGTGCATGACGGGGCATCGCGCGGCGGAGTTGGGGGTGGGGCTCGCGGGGAGCGCCGAGGGGGCGTTGCAGCGGTATTACGACTCCCCCACCACTTCTTCGCAGAACGGCGATGAGTTCGTGACGCCGACGATGATCGGGGGGAGTGAAGAGGAGGCGAGCGCGTCGAGGATTCGGGGTGGGGACGCGGCGATTTTCTACAACTATCGCGGGGACAGGCCGAGGGAGATTTTGAGGGCGTTCGTGTATCCGGAGTTTGAGGGTCGGGTGAAGGCGAGCCCGGACACGGGGGCGAAGGGGTTCGATCGGGGCGAGAAGCTGGACGTCGAGTTCGTGACGATGTGCGCGTATGCGGAGGACGTGAACCCGCTGGTGCGGGTGGCGTATCCGAAGCCGGCGAAGATGACGAACATCGTGGGGGCGTGGCTGGAGTCGAAGGGATTGCGGCAGTTTCGGTGCGCGGAGACGGAGAAGTTTCCGCACGTCACGTTCTTTTTCAACGATTACCGGGACGAGCCGTTTGAGGGGGAGACGCGGGAGATTGTGCAGAGCCCGAAGGTGGCGACGTACGACCTTGAGCCGAGGATGTCGGCGGCGGGCGTGCGGGACGCGGTGCTGGCGCGGCTGCGCGATCCGAATGGCGAGCCGTTCATCGTGGTGAACTTTGCGAACCCGGACATGGTGGGGCACACGGGGAAGCTGGAGGCGGCGATCGCGGCGTGCGAGATGGTGGACGGGTGCGTGGGGGCGATCCTGGAGGCGGTGCGTGCGCGGGGCGGGTGCGCGATCGTGACGGCGGATCATGGGAATGCGGAGCAGATGTGGGACCCGGAGACGCGGGCGGCGCACACGGCGCACACGACGTACGACGTGCCCTTGATCGTGGTGGGCGAGGCGTTCAGGGGGAGGCGCTTGCGCGAGGGGGGTCGGTTGGCGGACATTGCGCCGACGGCGTTCGAGATGATCGGGCTGGAGGCGCCCCCGGAGATGACGGGGAAGAGTTTGTTGGTGTGAGTCGGGGCGCGGGGGTGTGGGGGTGGCGCGCACTATGATGCGAGCGCGATGGCGAACGAGCTGAGCGGACTTCCGATTTTGATCACGGGCGCCGGGACGGGGATCGGTCGCGCGACGGCGTTGGCGTGCGCGCGTGCGGGGATGCCGGTGGTGGCGATGGGGAGGCGGATGGAGCCGCTGCGGGCGCTGGCGGAGGATGCAGCGCGTCTGCGCGACGTGAGCGGGGCGCCTACTGGGAGGATCGTGCCGTACGCCGGGGATGTGACGAGTGAGGAGGCGTGCGCGGGGGCGGTGGAGGCGTGTCGGAGGGAGTTCGGGGGGTTGTACGCGGCGTTCGCGAACGCGGGGTACGGGGTGGAGCGTGCGATGCACGAGATGTCGGACAGGGAGCTGCGCGACATCTTCGAGTGCAATTTTTTCGGGACGATGCACACGCTGCGTCCGGCGATCCCGCTGATGAAGGAGGCGGGGCGTGGGCACGCGTTGATTTGTTCGTCGTGCGTGTCGAAGTTCACGCTGCCGTTTTACGGGGCGTATTCGGCGACGAAGGCGGCGCAGAATCACGTTGCGCGGGCGATGCGGTTGGAGCTGCGGCCCTGGGGGATTCACGTGTCGTCGGTGCATCCGGTGGGGACGCGGACGGAGTTCTTCGACACGGTGCAGCGGAGGAGCGAGGCGGCGAAGCTGGTGAGTCACGGGCCGGACTGGGTGTTGCAGCGGCCGGAGCGTGTGGCGCGGGCGATCGTGCGGTGTTTGCGGAGGCCGAGGGCGGAGGTGTGGACGTCGGCGCCGGTGCGTCTGGGGATGGCGTTGGCGATGCCGTTCCCGGGCGTGTCTGATCGGGTGATTCGGAAGATGGTGGAGGAGCGACGGCGGAATTACGAGGAGCGGAATGCGCAGGGGGAGGGCGCGGGCGGGGCCGAGCCGGCGGGGGCGTGATTATTTCTCGAGGATGATTCGGGCCTTGGCTGGGGAGGCGCCGTGCTCGTCGAAGATGAGGAGCGTGTTCTCGCCGTCCTTGTCGAGCCAGGCTTGGGGGAGGTGATAGAGGCGCTGTGTCGGGAGGGGCTTTCCGTCGTGCGTGGAGACCCAGTAGCGGGCGAGGTTGTGCCCGTTGAGGAAGAGTTGTCCCTTCGTGAGTCCGGCGGCGTCGAGGAGCATGGCGGGGCTGTCGGGCTTTGATTTGAAGGCGCATCGCCACCAGGTTGGGACGCCGGACTTTTGCGAGGCGGGTGGCTTTGGGATGCGTTCCCAGTCGTCCTCAGCGGGCGTCTCCCATGGCGCGAATGCCCAGTCGCACTTGTCGGTGATGCAGTCGGCGCCCTCGTAGATGCGGACGCCTGCGGAGAGGATTTTGAGGGCGTCTTCGGGCGCGGTCATGCCTTCGATGGGGGCGATCTGGATGAGGTTCTTGCCGGACTTGAGTGCGTCGTCGGGGATCTGGACGAGGGCGGGGCCCCACCATTCGAGCAGGGTTGCGGGCGCGTCGTTGACGGAGAGGACTGCGGGGCCGATGGGTTCGGGGATGCGGACCCAGACGGGAGTCTTCTTTCGGCGGGAGAAGGACCAGGTGACTCGGTGGGGGGAGGCGGAGTCGGGGGCGCGAAGTCCCATGATCGGCGTGCGTGCGACGAGTGGGGTGAAGGTTGGGCCGAGGACGAGCTTTGGTTTGCCGGCTTTGATCTGCGTGACGCTCCAGACGTGCTGGTGGAGGCCCTTGGGCTCGCCGACGGGCGCGGCGCCGCCGACGCGTCCCATGTCGTCGATGAGCGCGACGATGGAGTCGCCGGACTTGCGTGCGGGGATGGCGCAGACGGGGTCTTCGGCGCCGGGGCCGGAGCCGAGGAGCGCGAAGCGTTTGGAGTCGGCGAAGAGGTGTGCGCGGTCGGGCGCGTGGACGAGTGCGGAGGCGATGCGTGAGGCGCCTTTGCCCTTGAAGGTGAGGCGGCACCACGCGTAGCCGGTGGGTACGGCGAGGGCGGTGTGGGTGGCCGGGGCCTTGATGGGTTTGTATCGCGGGTGCTCGCCGGAGACGAGAGCGTCGCAGGGCGCCTTGGCCCAGCCGGTGAGTGAGGGAGCGCGAGCGGCGGGAGGATTGGAGTTTCCGGATGAGGACTTGGAGGCTTCGCCTTCGGGCGTGATGTGCCAGCGGGTCTTGAAGGCCGGGTGCGGCTGTGGGTCGCCGTCGGGTTCGAGGCCGAGGACGCCGACGTGGACGCCGGTGGGTCCGATGACGGTGGCTTCGATCATGGGCTCGCTGCAGAGGACGATGACGATGCCCTCGTGCTCGACGATGAGTGGTGATTGTCCGGAGGGCACGGCGAGTTCGAGCGCTGAGCCGTTGATGGAGACGGAGCCGGTCCGTCCCGCGGGCCCGTAGCAGACGAGAACGCGTCCGGACTGCGCGAAGGCGCTGAGGGTGCACCAGTCGAGAGTGGAGCGGTTCATGAGGTGGGTGTCGAAGAGCACCCAGGCGACGGGCTGGTCGGGGACGGGGACGGTGAGTGTGGAGCCGTCGGGGCGCGCGAGGGTGAGGCTGGGAAGCTTGTTCGTGGCGTTGTCGAGGAGGATGAAGACGACGGAGCCTCGGGGGCCTCGGAGGGGGACGACGCTTGCGCCCGGGGAGCCCGGCGCGAGCGAGATGGGCGTGAAGGTTGGATCGGCGTGCGCGAGGACGCGGCCGAAGTGTGATGCGAAGGTGGCGATTCGTCGGACTTGTCCGACGGCGTCGCGTGGGGAGACGGTTGAGGAGAAGAGCGTGGCGAAGTCGGCGGCGGTGGCGGCGTAGGCGGCGGGGCGATCGTCCCAGGCGCCGGCGGAGAAGGCGGTTCGGTTTCCGCCGAGGACGCAGGCGAGATTGGCCTGGGCGCCGGCGGCGGAGGCCTCGGCGAGTGCGCGGGCGAGCGACCGGCCGTCGGGGATGGCGTGCTTGGGGTCGTCGCCCCATGCGATTTCCGGGGGCGGGGCGAGCTCGATGAGGAAGGGCGGCTGGTTGGGTCGGACGGCGCGGAGCTGGCGCGCGGTGAGGAGCGGCGCTTCTGATCCGGACCATGTGTCGACGTCGCCCTCGGCCCACGCGTGGAGGTTGTTCGCGTTGAGGATGGGGACGCTGATTCCGCTCTCGCGCGCGTATCGGGAGATTTCCGCGAGGTACGCCTCGCTGGAGGTGTCGTGCTCGCAGAACCACTCGTGCTCGACCTGTGCGAGGACGATGGGTCCTTCGACGCGCGAGGTGGCCTGGAGGTCTTCGACCTGCTCGCCGAGCGCGGTGAACCACCGGGCTGCGTCTTCGAGGAACGCGGCGCTGCCGGAACGGACGCGCGCCATGGTGGCGGCGAAGTCGGTCTTGGTGGGGGGACGCACGGCGGGTTTGCCGCCGTCCGGCCCTCGCCAGAGGGAGGGTTCGCCGATGCCGTTGAGTCCGCCGGCCCATGCGGGGATGCCGCCGAGGTCTTCGCCGCCGGCGACGTGCGGGCCCATTCGGAGGATGACCTTGAGGCCGAGGGCGCCGGCGGTTCGGACGCATGCGGCGAGGTCGTGGTCGCCGGTGAAGCGGAACTCGCCCTTGCGTGGTTCGTGGTGGGACCAGACGACCGGGAGGAGTACGGTATTGAAACCGCAGTCGCGGAGGGCGGCGAGCGCGCGTGTCCAGCCGGAGGCGGGGGTGCGCGAGCACCAGAAGGTTCCGGAGACGAGCCACTCGCGTCGCCCGTCGATCATGAGACTCTGTGCGTCGAACGTGACTGTCGCCATGTGCTTGGGTCTTTCCGCCTCTCTCGCCTGCGCCTCTGGGTGAACCGTTCACGCATCAGCCCGGCCCGCTCCGCGGGATGCGCCCCGTCCTCCGGAAGAGTGTCCGGAGATTGTCCCCGGCTGCGCGCTCGGATCGGGGCTGGTCCCCGGGCCGGGGAATGGGCGGGGATGAAGAATCCGGGGCTGTGCCGCCGTGAATCGGTGGATTCGGGGCGGGAGGGACCGGAGACGGGATGCTGGGCGCGTGGCCGCGGGCCCCGAAGATAGGAGCCCCCTCCCGGCCTCGCAACGCGGGCGGAGTGTGCCGGTAGACTCGGCCGCGATGACCCGACGGATGACGAGGAAACGCGCGCGTGCCCTTCTGACGCTGCGTGCGCGCTGTGGCGCGGGCGTCGCGGGGGCGGCCCTGGTGCTTGCGGGGTGCCAGTCGATGTCGGACGTCGACAGGGACCTTCGGAAGGCGGTGCAGGAGCGATCTTCGTTGTTGTCCGGCGGCGCGATCGCGCCGAAGGCGGATTACGTGCCGATCGAGCCCAGGGCGACGGGGGCGTCGAAGCTCGCGAAGACGCCGGCGAGCGTGAATCCCGGGGCGGAGGAGCTCCATTTTCCTGTGGCGCCGCCGCTTTCGGTTCGGGAGCGTCTGGAGCGGCTCGACGCGTATGCGACGGCGCCGGCGGACGCGCAGGTGTTCACGTTGCAGGACGCGTTCCGGCAGGCGCAGCAGACGTCGCCGGAGTTTCTGACGGCGGAGGAGGACTATCTGCTTGCGGCGATTCGCCTGCTGATCCAGCGGCATCTGTGGGGGCCGAGGCTGTTCAACGACACGACGGTGTCGATCGGCTCTGACCCGCAGCGGCTGAGCGGGGGCTCGTACCAGACGGCGTTGAGCGTGGTGAACACGCTTCGGGCGACGCAGCGTCTGCCGTTCGGCGGCGACATCGAGGCGCGGTGGATCGTGAACGCGACGGACCAGCTTCGGAACGCGGTGGCGAACGATTACGTGCAATCGTCGCAGATCGTGCTGGAGGGGAACATCCCGCTGCTGCGCGGAGCGGGGCAGATCGCGCGTGAGGACCTGATCGACGCGGAGCGGAGCCTGGTGTACGCGGCGCGGACGTTCGAGAATTTTCGTCGTGCGTTCCTGGTGCAGGTGGCGCGGGATTACTTCGATCTGGTGCGCGATCAGTCGTCGATCGAGAACCAGGCGCAGCGTCTGGAGTCGTTGCGTCGGCAGCAGGCCGAGGTGACGGCGCGGGTGGAGGCGGGGCGTTCTGCGGCGTTCGAGCGTCGGGACGTTGAGCAGAGCGTGCTGTCGGGCGAGTCGTCGTTCGCGAACGCCCGGGAGCGATTTCTGACGTCGCTGGACCGGTTCAAGATCCGGCTGGGGATTCCGGTGGAGCGTGCGATCCGGCTTGCGCCGGTGGACCTTGACCCGCCGGAGCCGGACGTGACGCCGAACGTGGCCGCGGAGGCGGCGCTGCGTCTGCGGCTGGATCTGCAGAACCGTCGAGATCGTCAGGTGGATGCGCAGCGGGCAGTGGACAACGCGGCGAACGGGCTGTTGCCGGACCTGAACATCTCGGGATCGATCGGTCTGAACACGGAGCGGGCGGACCCGACGTCCGGGCTGGACTTCCGGACGGATCAGACGGTGTACCGGGCGGCCGCGACGCTCTCGTTGCCGCTGGATCGTGAGCAGGATCGTCTGAACCTGCGGTCGGCGCAGATATCGCTTCAGCGGACGACGCGGGAGCTGCGGCAGTTCGAGGACACCATCATTCTCGAGGCGCGGCAGGCGGTGCGTGAGATCGATCGTGCGCGGTTCGCGTACGACCTGCAGCTGACGGCTGTGGAGATCAACGAGCTGCGGTTGAAGGAAACGGAGTTGAAGTCGGACACGATCGAGCCGAGACGCCGGCTGGAAGCGCAGAACGATCTGCTCCAGGCGCGGAACGATCGAGACGCCGCGTTGCGCGACCTGCGGATCGCGATTTTGAACTACCTGCTGGCGACGGGGCAGATGCGGGTGACGCCGGACGGGTCGTTCCAGCCGCTGGAGGGGATGTTCACGCCCGCGCAGGCGGCCCCCGCGGCGGCGCCGCTCGCCCCGGTCGAGGAGCCGGGTCCGATCATCCCACCCCCGGAAGCGCCCCCGGAAGCGCCCCCGGAAGCGCCCCCGGAAGCGCCCCCGGACGCTCGCCCGGAACTGGTCGTTGAGGGGCCTGCGGGTGGTGGGGCGGGCGGCGTGGAGCCCTGAGCGGGCATGGCGCTGCGTGGCGCCACGGAACCGGGTGGAGGTGGCATCGCGGATTCCCCGCCTAGAGTGGCTTGGTTTTGCCGATGTGACCCTGGAGTGGGGAACCGGGTCGTTGGTGAGCGGTAGAGCAGGTGGGCGGTTGTGCGAGCCGAGGGGGCCGTCCGGAGGGGGCGTGGCCGTCGCGGCGGCGCGCCGAGTGAGGGGGCGGAAGAGGGGACGTCACGAGTCGTTGGACGCATCGCGGAGCACCAGAGCATGTCAAACCAGTCCCAGTCATCTCGTCGCGTTCGCGGTCTCGCGTTGCGCATCGTTGTAGGGGCGGTCGCGTTGATCGCGATCACGGCGGGGGCGGCGGCGCTTCTGCGGACGGAGAAGGACTCGATCGCGCCGGCGGAGATCTTCAAGGTCTCGCACACGTCGTTCGACATTGCGGTGACGGCGAACGGGGAGCTTGAGGCGAAGAGCCAGGTGGAGATCCGTTCGAGGCTGGAGAAGCCTTCGACGATCGCGGAGATCGTGGACGAGGGGAAGCGGGTGAAGGCGGGCGATCTGCTCGTGCGTCTGAACTCGGACGACATTCAGCAGCAGCTGGACGAGGAGCTTCTGCGGCTGGAGTCTGCGAAGTCGGACCTCGTGGCCGCGGAGAACGCGTACGAGATCCAGATCAACGAGAACGAGTCGGCGATGCGTCAGGCGAAGCTGAAGCACGAGCTGGCGGAGATCGAGTATCAGAAGTGGCTGGAGGGGGACGATCTCAAGGAGCGTCAGAAGATCGAGCTTGGGATCGAGAAGGCGCAGCGCGAGAAGGTTCGGCTGTCGGAGAAGTTCGCGAAGTCGGAGCAGCTGTTCGCGCAGGAGTTCCTGAGCAAGGACGAGCGGGATCGTGACGAGGTGGCGGCGATCGAGGCGGTGGCGAACCTGAAGACGGCGCTGCTCGAGAAAGAGGTGTACGAGACGTACGAGCGTCCGAAGCAGATCAAGAAGCTGAGCAGCGACATCGAGGAGGCGGCGGCGGAGATCGAGCGAGTGGACCGGAAGAACGCGTCGCAGCTGGCGGCGAAGGAGGCGGATCGTGCGAACAAGCGTCAGCAGCTGACGATGCGCGAGTCGAAGGTTTCGAAGCTGAAGGAGCAGCTGGGGAACTGCACGCTGAACGCGCCGCAGGACGGGCTGGTGGTGTACGGCTCGACGGTGGACCGCAACCGCTGGGGCGGTGGGGACGGCCCGTATCAGATCGGTCAGCAGGTGCACCCCAATCAGCTGCTGATCGTGCTGCCGGACACGCGCGAGATGGTTGCGTCGGTGCGGGTGCACGAGGCGAACGCGGGGCGGGTGAAGGCGGGGCAGCCGGCGACGCTGAAGATCGACGCGGCGCAGGGCAAGGCGTTCACGGGGAAGGTGGACCGGGTGTCGGTGCTGGCGGAGTCGGGCGGGTGGCGCGACCCGAACCTGCGCGAGTACACGGTGAAGATCGCGCTGGACGCGTCGAAGGACGCCGTGCTGCTCAAGCCGTCGATGCGTTGCGAGGCCGAGATCGTGCTGGGGAAGGTGGACAACGTGCTTGCGGCGCCGATCCAGGCGGTGTTCAACGACGGCCCGACGCGGTTCGTGTACACGCCGAAGGGGAGCAAGTTCGCTCGCGTGCCGGTGAAGATCGGGCGTCGCTCGGACACGCAGATCGAGCTTCGTGCCGGGGTGGATGACGGGATCGCGGTGCTGCTGCGTGAGCCGAAGCCGGGCGAGATCATCGCGGGTGATTTTGACGCGAAGGCGTTGGCGGCGCTGGAGCAGGCGGCGCCGGACGCGCCGGGTGGGCCGGGAGCGGGTCAGCGTCGTGGACCTGGGCAGCGTCCGAACGCGCAGG
>CAYPGJ010000051.1:0-13459 GCA_964410465.1 uncultured Phycisphaeraceae bacterium
GCGCCGTGGCCGGCGCCGCCGGAGCGGGGGGGACCGCAGGGGCCGCGGCCGGGCCCGTCGGGATCGCCGTCGGCGTTGGCGTCGGTCTGGTCGTGGGCGCCGGGATTGACTGGTGGATGACCGAGGAGTTCAAGAGCGCCGTCCGCGCGGAAACTCTGGCTTATCTCGACGGTCTCGAGGCCCGAGTGGTCGATGGTATGGACGGCGCGCCCGGCGCCCGCGAGGCGTTCGTCACGAGCGTGAACGAGGCCCGCCAGGCTCGGCGCCAGGCGTTGACACAAGCGGTCGAGGAGGCAGCGCGATGAAATCCCATCGCAACGCGATCATGGTCGTCTTCATCGGGCTCGCCTGCGCGACCGCCCCCGCGCCCGCACAGGCCGGCGCAGCCGCCGCGTCCGGCGCCAAGGCCGTCGCGCGCCAGATCACCGAAGTCCTCACCCGGCGCGCCGGCCGCGAAGGCGCCGAGACCCTCGCCCGCGAACTCGCCGAGATCGGCGGCGAAACCGCCGTCCGCGAAACGGTCGAACGCATCGCGCGCGAGGGCGGCGAGGAAGCCCTTAAGCGAGCCTCCTCCCTCGTCGAACGCCACGGCTTCGACGCCGTGCGCATGCTCCGCTCCGTCTCCCCCGCCCAGGCCCCCACCATCCTCCGCGCCGTCGACGAACTCCCCGCTGAGCTCGCTCCCGCCGCGCTCCGGGCCCTGGCGCGCCCCGCGGAGGGCCAGGCGCTCGCGGGTCTCACCGTCCGCTTCGGGCCCGAGGCCCTCGAAGCCGCGGCGCGTCACCCCGGCGTGGGCGCCACCATGCTCGGCCGGCTCGGCCCCGAGGGCATGCCCGTCGTCCGCGCAGCCTCCACCGAGCAGGCCGTCAGCGTCCTCCGGCACGCCGACGACATCGCCGCCCTCCCGACCGTCGAACGCGCTCGCGTGCTCAAGCTCCTCGCGTCCCAGCCCGCCAAGGCCGCCTCGTTCCTCGACGCCCACCCCAAGTTCTTTCTGATCGGCGGCGCCGGCGCCATCCTCGCCGCCAACGCCGACCGCATCTTCGACGGCTCCGCAGAGATCGTCATCGGCCCCGACGGCAAGGCCACACTCGTCGAGCGCGCCGGCTTCCTCGAGCGCGCGGTCATCGCCCCCGCGCTCCACTGGCTCCTCCCCGTGCTCGCGGGCATCCTCGCCCTCTGGGGCGCCGTGAAGATCTGGGGCGTGTGGCGCGACGAACGACGAGCCGCGCCCGCCTCCGCGCCGTCACAACCCAACGCCTGACCTGCTCACACCCCCGCCGACGAGCGCGCACACGCTCCCGTCACACGCCGAAGAACCACGCCAGCAGCGCCGCCAGCACCACGCCGCCCAGCGCGCCGGCCATCACCACCCGCTTCCTCGGCTCCTCGCGCGCGTCCGCGCGCTTCGGCAGCAGGTCCAGCCTCTGGTCCTCCACGACGCGCTCCGCCGTCTCTCCCCGGCGCGCGCTCTCCTGCACGATCGCGATCACCAGATGCGCGTCGAAGTCGCGCACGCCCAGCATGTGCGCGAGCCGCAGCACGCGCTTGCGCCGCAGCGGCGTCAGGATGGCCGACCGCCCGCCCTCGAGGCTCTCCGCCACCCGCGCCGCGAGCAACCGACGCGCGTCATGCGCGTCCAGCGCGCTCGCCGCAGTGTTCTCATCCGCGATCGCCAGCCGCGCGCGGGCGTCGCGCCGCCACGCGTCCGGACCCGACGGCGCGTCGTGCTCCACGCGCAGCGGGGCGCGCACGAGCCGGAGCGAGGGGTGCGGGATGGCGGCTTCGCCGAACATGGGACCACACTTGTACGCACCCCGCCCCGTTCGGGTCGCCGACGACAGGTTGTTCACCCACGATTCCACCCGGTTCTTGCGGTCACGTCCGAGAACCTTCCCCTCCCACGCACGAGGGCGCCCCCTCCGAACCGAGGCGACATTCTGTCAGTAGAGTGGCTCAGGCATGCCACCCTCCACGCCACCAACCGGGCTCAAGGCGCCTTCCACCTCGCCGTCGACGACGACCGTTCGCGCCGTCTGCCCCCCCGCCGAGGCCATCAACCGGCTTGCGCAGGCCTCACGCCGAGGCAAGCTCCCGGGCTTCCGCGCAGGCCCCGGCGACCACGAGTTCCGCGTCCGTCTCATGGGCGAGCCATTCGATCGAGAACTCGAGGGCCGCGCTGAGAGCGCCGACGCCGGCGCCACCGTCGCCATCCGCGAGCGCGTCCTCCTCCTCTGGCCGGCTGTCGCGGCCGTTCTCTGCATCACCGCCATCTGGCCCGGCGTCTGGCTCACCGACTCCATGCTCGAGACCTACTGGCCCTGGCTCACGCGCCACGTCGAGACCTGGTGGTGGTACATCCCCCTCACCGCCGTCCCACTCCCCTTCGCGCTCCGCACCATGTGGCGCAAGAGCGCCGCCTCGGCCGCGGAGCAGCGCGACAAGGCCATGCGCGCCATCCGCGACGCCCTCACCGCCTGAGCCGATCCCCGCGCATCACGCCTTCGGGCGCAACAGGCCGACCGTTCGTGGGGAGAACGGGAACGCCTCGTGCACCGCACGCAGGTCGTCCAGCGTCACCCTGTTGATCGCCTCCAGCTCCTCCTCGAGCGACATCCGCGAACGCAGATAGGTCCACAAACGCCCGAGCCGCTGCATGCGCCCGCTCGGCCGCTCCCCGGCCAGCGCCACGCTCGTCGCGAGCTTGTTCCGAAGACGCGTCAGATCGTCCTCGCACAGCGAGCCCACAAGCCCGTCCATCTCGCGCAGCACGATGTCCCGCGCCTCCTCCGCACGCTCCGGATCGCACGAGAAGAACACGTAATAGTCCCCCGTCCCGTCGTGCGCGTCGTACGACGCCTGCGCCTCCTCCGCGATCCCCGGCTCGATCAGCGACCAGTGCAGGCGCGACGAGTCCGGCCCGCCGAGCACCAGCGCCAGCATCATCGCGGCGTACCGTCGCTCGTCCGACATGCCCGGCGCCGGCGCCAGCAGCAGCCAGTACGCCCGCGCGACCTTCTCGTCCTCGAGCGTGAACGTCTCGCCCCGCGGCGCCTTCGGGCGCGCCGTGTCCCGCGTCGGCTTCGTCTCCCGCCACGAGCCCGTCAGCGACCCCAGCTGCGCGCACGCACGCTCGATGTCCACGTTCCCGGCCAGCGCGACGACCGTGTTGTCCGCCGAGTACCGATCGTCGAAATACCGCTGCATCTGGCCGCGCGTCAGCGCCCCGACCGTCTCGTTCGTGCCGAGCACGCGGTGCGCCAGCCCGTGCGGCCGGTAGTGCCGGTCGATCGTCTCCTCGTAGAGGACCCAGAAGGGGTTGTCCTTGTACATGGCGATCTCTTCGAGAATCACGCCCTTCTCGCTGTCGAAGTCCTCCTGCCGGATCGCCGGACGAAGAATGTCGGCAAGAATGTCCGTCGCCTGCGCGAGCCGCTCCGGGAGCACCTGCGCGTGAAAGCACGTCATCTCCGACGACGTGTACGCGTTGTATTTCGCCCCGATCTCGTCGAACTCCCGGTTCACGTCGTCCGCCGAACGCCGCGCCGTTCCCTTGAACATCATGTGCTCGAGGAAGTGCGAGACGCCCATCAGGGCGGGCGATTCGTCCCGTGCCCCGGTACGGACGAAGAAGCCCACCGCCGCCGAAGGCGCGTCCTTCGACGTCTCCGCGAGGATGGTGAGCCCGTTGGGGAGGGTCCGCTGGTGGTACGCGAAAGTCATGGAGTGCGAGTGTAGGGATTGCGCAAAGCCCGCGGCGCCCCCCCCAGGATCACGGCGCGGCCATTGCCAGACGCCGGATTTCGTTCATACTGTTGCCGTCGACGCCCGCCCGCGGGCTTCCGCCGTGCGGGGACGTCGAAGGGAGACGCGTATGTCCGACACGGGACGACGCAACTCGGGCCCCGCGCACGCCGAACATCTCGGTGAGGGATCGCTGCCCTCCCACCTCGTCGCCAACCCCTCCGGGCCCGACGACTCGGAGGGCCACTGTCGTCTCGCACTCACCGGCGGGCTCGACGCGAAAGTGCTCGTGCTGAACAAGGCGTGGATGGCGCTCCGCGTCGTCTCCGCACGACGCGCCTTCTCGCTCCTCATGCGCGACCTCGCCGAGGTCATCCACGTCGATCAGGGCCAGTACATGGCCTACGACTTCACCTCGTGGGCCGAGCTCTCCGTCGCACGCTCCTCCTTCGACGCCGCACGCACCGACTGGGTCCGCACCGTCCGCTTCGAGATCGCCGTGCCCAAGGTCGTCCGGCTCCTGGGCTACGACCGCCTCCCGCAGCAGCACGTGAAGCTCAACCGTCGGAACCTGTTCGCGCGCGACCGCAACCGCTGCCAGTACTGCGGCGGCGGCTTCCCCACCAGCGAACTCTCCATCGACCACGTCGTCCCGCGCGCGCAGGGCGGCGCCGACTCCTGGGAGAACCTCGTCTGCGCGTGCGTCCGCTGCAACGCGCGAAAGGGCGGACGAACGCCCGACCAGGCCCGCATGTCCCTCATCACCAAGCCCGTCCGCCCGCGCCGCAACCCCGTCATCGCGATGCGCATGGGACAGGAAAAGTACGCGTCCTGGAAGGCCTTCCTCGACCACGCCTACTGGTCCGTCGAACTCCGATAAGGGCGTGCGCCCGGATTTCATCCACGCCCCCACGCGCGCCGGACATATACTCCACACGATGTCCGACACGCCGGTCAGTGTGTTGACGATGGGCGCTGGGCTCGGCGCCCACGAGGACGCGGTCACCGCCGCCGAGCGCGCCTGCGACGCCGCACTCGAATCCCTCCACGAGGGCCCCGACGCGGACCTCGCGCTCGTCTTCGTCTCCTCCCACCACGCCGACCTCATGGGCGCCGTCGGCGACGTCATCCACCGAAGACTCTCCCCGGCGACACTCCTCGCCGTCAGCGCCGAGGCCGTCATCGGCGGCGCCACCGAGCTCGAGGGCAAGCCCGGCGTCTCCATGCTCGCCGCGCGGCTCCCCGGCGTCACCGTCCGCACCTTCACCTCCGAAGACCTCCCCGCAGGCGAAGAAGACGCCCTCCGCGCGGGCGAAAAACTCGCCGAATCACTCGCCGTCACCGAAGACCTCCGCGCCATCCTCCTCTTCGCCGACCCCTTCTCCGCTCCGATGGTCCGCCTCCTCCCCTCGCTCACCTCCATGTGCCGGGAGGTCGTCGGACTCAACCGCGCGCCCATCTTCGGCGGGATGGCCAGCGCCGGCAGCAAGCCCGGCGTCAACGGCCTCATCGTCAACAAGCGGCTCTCACGCACGGGCGCCGTCGGCGCGATCATCTCCGGAGACATCAGCGTCGACGGCGTCGTCTCCCAGGGGTGCAAACCCTTCGGCCCGACCATGGTCGTCACCGGCGCGCGACACAACGTCATCACCATGCTCTCCGGCAAGCCCGCCGTCCAGATGCTCCACGAGGCCGTCGAGTCGCTCGCGCCCGAAGAGCGGGATCAGCTCAGCAAGGGCGTCTTCCTCGGCCGCGTCGTCAACGAGTACAAGGAACGCTTCGGACGCGGCGACTACCTCATCCGCAACATCCTCGGCGTCGACCAGGGACGCGGCGCCTTCGCCGTCGCCGACCTCGTCCGCGTCGGCCAGACCGTCCGCTTCCACCTCCGCGACGCGCAGACCGCCGACGAAGACCTCCGGCTCCTCCTCGCCGCCCAGAAACTCAAACGAGAGCCCGCCGGCGCGCTCCTCCTCACCTGCAACGGACGAGGCACACGCCTCTTCGACTCCCCCGACCACGACGCCAAAGCCCTCGCCGACGGCCTCCGAGCCGAGTCCGGCGACGCGCCCCCCATGGCCGGGTTCTTCGCCGCAGGAGAGATCGGCCCCGTCGGCGATGAGGCCCACCTGCACGGCCAGACCGCCGTCGCCGCCGTCTTCCGCCCACGAACCATCGGCGCCCTCGACGAATAACGCTCCCGCGAAGCACGATCCGCGCCCGCACGCGGCCCCGGGGCGCTCCGCGGGCGGCTCTCGTCCCCTGTTGCAAGCCGAATCCCCGCGACGGTCGATAAAGCACCGGTGACACGGATGCTCCTGAACGCGATCGCTATCGCCTGCGCGCTCTGCGGGCTCGCCCTCGCGCAGGTCCAGCCTCCGCCGCGCTCGCTCGGCCCGCTCCCTCCCAAACGACCGCAGCCCGCAAAGCCCGCCGTCGAAGAAAAGCCCGACGAGTCCAAGGAGGCCGGCGAACGACCCGAGGCCGCGCGACGAATCGTCCGCGTCTTCGACTTCGAAGAACGACCCTGGAATCCCGAGCCCGTCCCCCAGCACTGGTTCCGCGCGCAGAACGATCCGCCAAGCCGCGAACGCCCAGGCTTCCCGGCCTGGAACCAGGCCGCCTTCGACACCGACTACGCCACCAGCGGCCGGCACTCCCTCCGACTCCCCACCCGCGGCGGTTCGGCCTCCCTCCGGCTCAGCGGCGGCGTGCTCGCGGCCATCCCCAGCGCCGACTACGCCATCACCGCGCGCGTGCGCACCGACGGCCTCGCGCACGCCGGCGCACGCCTCCGCGCCAGATTCCTCAACGAGCGGCTCGAAGTCATCGAGTCCAGCGAGGCCGTCTCACGCCCCATCCGCTCGCCCGACGCATGGACCGAAGCCCTCGTCGAACTCGACGGCGACACCCCGGGCGCGGCCTGGATCCAGCTCGATCTCGAGCTCGTCCAGCCCCGCGAGATCGAGCACGAACGACTCCTCGCCGCCGAGCGATCCGGCGACCATCAGCCCTCCGCCCTCGCGCCCCACCGCGCCATTATCGAGGACGTCTCCGGCGGCGCGCTCTTCGACGACGTCACCGTCATGCAGGTCCCGCGCGTGCGCCTGCGCTCCATCGCGCCAGGCGGCGTCGCAGCCGCCCCCGACAGGCCCGCCTACGAACTCGAGGTCCGCGACCTCACCGGCGAACCGCTCCGTGTCCAGATGACCGCCACCGACCTCGACGGGCGCATCATCGACACCCTCGACGCGCCCGCGCCCGAAGCCGGACAACGACTCACCTGGTCGCCCGCCATGAAGGAGTACGGCTGGCTCCGTGTCGACCTCGAGGTCCGCGGGCCCTCCGGCGTCGTCGCTCGATCCACCTCCACCGCCGTCTCGCTCCCGCCGCTCCCGCGCGCCGACGCGCTCTCCTCCACCGCGCGCGAGGCCGCACGCTTCGGACTCACCGCCGACGACGCGCGTCTCTCCCAGCTCCGAGACCTCCCCGACGTCGCCCGCGCGCTCGCCCTCGGCGCCCTCGTCCTCCCCGCCTGGGACGGCACGCAAACACGCGAAACCCTCCGCGCCGACATCAACCGACTCGACGCCGCAGTCGAACGCGCCATCGCCTCCGGACAGGAAGTCACGCTCGCTCTCGCGCGCACCCCCGAGGAACTCCGACGAAACCTCGCCAGCGAGCCGGACGCCATCTGGGACTCCCTCACCGCCCCGCCCGCAACCCCCGACGCCGAGCCGCCCTGGGCGCCGTACCTCTGGGACGTCCTCTCCAAGTTCGGCCAACGCGTCCGACGCTGGCAGGTCGGACTCATCTCCGAGCCGCTCGCCTTCTGGCGTCCCACACTCGCCGCAGATCTCACCCTCCTCGAACAATCCTTCGGCCGCCTCGCCCCGCGGCCCGTCATCGTCGTCCCCTGGAGCATCGATCAGGCCGTCGACGACCGCTTCGGCGGCGCACGCTGGGCCTCCGCACTCGCGCCGCCCGCAGCAACGCAGGACGCCATCTCCTCCTTCATCGCCCAAGCCTCCTCCCGCGCCGGCTCCACCATCGTCATCGAGCCGCTCGACGAGTCCGTCTACGGCCCGCGCGCCTCCGTCATCGACACCGCCAAACGCGCGGCCGCCGCATGGGCCGCCGCACCCAACCGCCTCTCCATCCGGCACGCGTGGCGATGGAAAACGCCCGCCAGCCCCGAACTCGATCCACGCCCCTCCCTCGCCGTCTGGCGCCAACTCGCCGAACGGCTCGGCGGACGACGCATCGTCGGCGAACTCCCCCTCGCCGTCGGCGCTCGCGCGCTCATCCTCGACGGTCCCCGAGGCGGCGCACTCTTCGCATGGAACGACTACGCAGACCCCGCCGAAGCCACCATCCACATGCGACTCGCCGAAGACCCCGTCCGCGTCATCGACCTCTTCGGCAACGAACGACCCGCCCCGCGCGAACAGGGACTCGACCGCATCCCCCTCACCGACACCCCCGTCTTCATCGAGGGCATCGACGTCCCCCTCGCGCTCTTCCGCGGCTCCTTCCTCGTCGCGCCAGGACGCGTCGAGGCCGAAGCCTCACTCCACTCCGTCGAGCTCGTCCTCCACAACCCCTGGCCCGTCACCATCTCCGGCACGCTCCGCATCACCGACCCCAAGGGATGGAAGATCGAGCCCCGAGTCATCGCCTTCGACATCCCCGCGGGCGCCGAGCGACGCATCCCCGCCGAACTCTCCTTCGGCCTCGGCGAAGAAGCCGGCCTCAAGCACATCATCGCCGACGCCGACGTCATCGCCGATCGGCGACACTCCGGCATCCGGCTCGCCGCGCCGCTCGAGGTCGGGCTCGCAAGCATGCAGCTCTCCCCCTCCTACGCCTTCATCCCAAGCCCCACCGGCGGCGCGCCCGACGTCGTCGTCACGCTCTCCGTCACCAACTCCGGGCAGAGCCCGGAGACCGTCCAGGTCTTCGCCCTCGCGCCGGGATTCCCGCGCGAGCAGGCCCCCGTCTCCTCGCTCGGCCCCGGCGAGACCGCCGTCCGCCGCTTCCGCTTCCCCAACGCC
The DNA here is from genome assembly GCA_964410465.1 of uncultured Phycisphaeraceae bacterium. Classification (GTDB taxonomy): domain Bacteria; phylum Planctomycetota; class Phycisphaerae; order Phycisphaerales; family UBA1924; genus CAYPGJ01. The sequence continues at coordinate 8,799 of CAYPGJ010000051.1, forward strand.
GGGCCCGCGCTCCTCAACAAGCGAATCCGCGTCGGACTCATCGACGTCGAGGGCGCCGGCCGACTCAACAAGAGCCTCGTCATTCAGTAGACGCCGGCTCCTCCGCGTGCTCGTCCACGTCCACCTTCATCACCTCGCGCATCACCACCGTCGCGAACGCCCCCGCAGGCAGCTCGAACGCGCACTTCACGTAGTGCCCGTGCTCGTCCGTCCCGCCCTCCACGTCCACGTCCTTCACCGGCACGCGCACCGCACGCCGCTCTCCCGCAACGCCCTGACCCAGCCGCTCCGCGTGCGCGCTCAGCGCCTCCAGCGTCATCCCCGACCGCGACAACGCCTCACGCTCCATCGCATCGATCGCACCCCCCGCGCGCATCATTCTCGGCCCCCACATCGGCCCCGTCGCGTCCACCTCGAACGTCCGCGCCCGCTCCTTCAACTCCTCCGACGCCGCCGTCTCCGCGTCCACCGCGAACATCGCCCCGTTCACCCGCTTCCGCGCCACGTCCCCCTCAACCAGCGCGTCGAACAGGCCCGTGCGCAGCCGCTCCGCCACCACCCCGTTGAACACCTCCGACTGCAGCGCCGACACCCAGAACCGACGCTGCGTCGCGTCGATCGCCCGCGCCGCCTCCTCCACGCCCCGCCCCTCCGACAACGCGCGCAGCACGCCGCGCTCCACCCGCATCTCCCTCGGCCACAGCATCAACGCCTCGTGCATCTCCCCCCGCGCATACGCCGCACGCGCCTCCTCCTGCATCCGCGGAAACCGCTCGTCCGGCGCGAGCAGCGCATCCACAAGCCCCCGCGCGTCCCCGGCCACGTCCAGACGCGCCAGGTGCGCGTTGTTCCCCCGCATCCCGAACCGTTGCTCGCCCGCGAGATTCGCCGCACCGCGCTGCTCCAACGCCCTCAGCGCCAGCCCCGCCGCCCGCGCCCTCGTGAAGTCGACGCCCCGCACCCGGATCGAAAACCGATTCCCGGCAAGATGCCCAAGACGCAGCTTGTTCGTGTGCCAGTCCGTCCACAGCACGACCATCCGCTCGTGCGAGAACTCCGGCAGCGCCTGCCCCGTCTTCCCCGCCAGATGCACCGAGAACACCTGGCGAGTGATCGCGTGCTTGTCCTTCCGCCCCGCGAACCCGACGTCCCGCTCTCGAACCCCGTAGTGCCGCGCCAGAAGACGCGCCGCGTCGTTCGTCGTCAGCAGCTCCTTCTGCACGCACACGTACAGGTGCTCCCCCTCCCCGCACGGCTCGTACAGCGGCAGCTCGTCCACCAGAAAATCGGAAGGCCGCTCGCGCAGCCGGCCCCCGATGCCCGGCAGCTCGCCCGTGACCAGCCCGCCCGACGACGCCCACCCGCCCGCGCTCACGCCGCGTCCTGCTGCGCCGCCGCAAGCACGTGCTCCGCCACGTAGATCGGCGAGCCCGTCGCCACGCCCAGCGCGATCGCGTCCGACGGACGAGAGTCCACCTCGATCACCTCCACCCCGCGCTTGATCCGCAGCTTCGCGAAGAACGTGTGGTCCGACAGATCATGAATCTCGATGCTCTCCAGCGAGCCCCCCAGCTGCTCGATCACGCTCGCCAGCAGCTCGTGCGTCTGCGGCCGCTTGATCTCCATCCCCTTCAGCCGCCGCTCGATCGCCTGCGCCTCCGGCAGACCGATCACGATCGGGAACGACCGATCGCCGTCCACCTCGCGCAGCTCGATCAGCTGGTAATCGTTCAACTCACGGATGAGGATCCGCGACAGCTCCATCAGCACCGACATACGCACGCCTCCGCGCCAGACCCACGTCAAAGCCCCACGTCAAAGCCCCACGCCTGATCCTCTGCCCCCTCCCCCCCCAAAGTCAATCAGCCCCGCGCATTCCCGCACGATCAATCCGCCACGCTCGACCCCGGACGCCCCCGGAAGTGGTCCCGGGCCGCCTGCAACAGCTCCATCAGTCGCATCGGACGCACGCCCTGCCGGCGACGCCACACCCCAAGCTCGAACATCGTCCGCCACTGACGGAACAGCACGCCGTACGCCCACCAGACGCTCTTCTTCGGGTCGTACATGTTCGTCGACTCCGACATCGTCCCGTTCAGCTCGATGATCTGGAACCCCTCGCCCTTCCGGAACAGCGCCTCGTCCTCGTAGCGCGCGTCGTACCTCCCGAAGTCCAGCCCGTTGTCCGCGAACGACAGCGAGATCTCGTTGAACCGCGCCTCCAGCTCCGGCGTGATCAGGTCCGCGCCGTCCTCGAACATCGTCCCCTGGCAGTGATTCCCCGCCACCGCAAGGTGCAGCCGCTCCCCCTCCGCCAGCACGCGATCGCGCTGCGCATCAAACCGCTTCAGGAACGTCTCCGCCTGCATCCGGTACCGCGGGTGCTGCCAGATCAGCCGCTCCAGCGTGTCCTTCCCGTTGCCCACCAGCGTCTGGAACCGCTTCCGCGTGATCGAGAAGATCCGACCGCCCGTCCCGCCCGCGTCGCGCGACCACAGCACGCCCACCTCGTGCGGCCCCGGGTGGAACGCCTGCAGGATCGCGGGCCGCGTCATGTCGCGGAAATACCGCTCCGTCTCCTCCTTCGAGCGCGCCACCTTGAACCCGTGCCCGCGCTGCGCCGCGTCCGGCTTCAGCGCCACCGGGTACCCGCCGAACCGCTCGTCCGTCCGCACCAGCTCGTCCACCCGCGCCGCCCGATCCGCCGGCGACAGATGATCCGGGATGTGCGCCGTCGGGATCACCCACGCCCGCGACGCGCTCAGCTTCTCCAGGATCTCCCACTTGCTCTCGCCCACCGTCCCGCCGCCGTGCGCGATCGCCGGGTTGATGCACGTGAACGTCATCGGCCTCCCGTGCCGCGCCGCAAGCCACAGCACGTACGGAACCAGCGGCGCGTAGAACAGCCACGACGGCCAGAACTCGTGACGCAGCGGCATCGCCACGTCGCGCGACAACCGCCGGCGGCCCTCCCACGTGAACATGTACACCATCGTCCGGATGCCCACGAACAGCACCGCGATCGACACCACGATCGCCACCGGTCCCGAGAACACCGAACGAACCGCCTCGAACACCCCCGGCCCCACCAGGATCACCGTCAGCAGAATCAACGGCGTCCACACGAACGCCGCCACCCCGGCCCAGAACAAGAACCCGTGCGCCCGACGCGACAACAGCCCCGCCGCCAGATACGTCGGCAGACGCGTCCCAGGGATCACCCGCGCCAGGAACACCGCCTGCACCGTGTGCCGATCGAACCACCGGCCCCAACGCTCCAGCGACGATTCCGGCAGCCACCCGCGCAGCAGCGGCAGACGAAGCGCACGCCGACCGAACACCCGACCGATCGCCCACAGCCCCCCGTCCCCCGCCGCGATCCCGATCAGGCACGCGATGAACCCTACGCCCCAGTCGATCTGCTGGTGCGCGATCCCCAGACCCACCGCGATCACCGTCCCGTCCTCCGTGATGAACGTCGCGACGATGATCAGCAGCACGATCAGCCACCACGCCGTCCCGCGCGACACCTCGAACGGACCAAGGTCCGATCGCCCCGTGTCCGTCACCGGCGCAAAGTCCGCCACCCCCGGCAACGCCGGAACCCCCGGCGCGTCGTGACGCGCCAGGAACGGCAGCACGTGCGCCGCCGTCAGCGGCGCGTTCCCGAAATGCTTGTTCGTCCCGGGGATGTTCCCGTGCAGCGGCAGGAAGTGGCTCGCGTCCAGCATCACCAGCCGCGACGTCGGGATCAGCGAGTGATGCAGCTCCGCCCCCCACGCGGGCACGAGCGGGTCCCTCCGACCGTGCACGATCAGCGTCGGCGTCGTGATCCGCTGCAGCAGCGACCGCATCGGCCGAAGGTCCGTGTCCCAGAAGCTCCGGATGAACGCGAACCGGTGCGCACGATCGCCCAGCAGTCCGAAGTGCGGCACAACCTCCGGCACGACCACCGCGGCAAAGAACCCCAGCGCGTACTTCGCCCGCTCGAACCCGTACGAACCCGACCCCTCCGCCTCCATCGTCCCGATCGACGCCAGCAGCGTCACGCTCGCCACCCGAGAAGGATCGTCCGACGCGGCGTGCAACGCCGCGCCCCCTCCGAGCGACCACCCCACCAGATGCGCTCGCGCGATGCCCAGATGATCCAGCAGCGCCAGCACGACGCGACCGTTCGACTCGATCGAGTAATCCCGCGGCCAGCGCTCCGAGCCGCCGAACCCCGGCATGTCCACCGAGAACACCTCGTGCCCCGCGTCGCTGAGCAGAGCCGCGAAGTCCCGGAAATCGTCCGCCTCCCCGGGGCTCCCGTGCACGAGCACCACCGGCGTCCGCGGCGCGTCCGACTCCTGAGCCGGCCAGCGCAGCCACGAAACCGCCTCCTCGCGCTGCCGTCCCGAGCGATCCCCCACGCGCAGCGTCGCGCACGCGCGCGTCGCGCCCTCGATCTCGCGCTCCGCGCGCTTCGACCATCCCCACTGCGCCAGGTTCGACGCGATCATCAGCGCCGCCCAGAGCACGAACCCCACGCGCCATGCCCGACGAGCCCGCAGCGCCTTGCGACGGCGCGCGTGGCTCGACTCCCCCTTCCGGGCGGACCTCACCATGCCGCGCGCCCGTCGATCGCCGCCGCCACGCCGCCCGCCGGAGCCCCGCCCGCC
>CAYPGJ010000052.1:0-12129 GCA_964410465.1 uncultured Phycisphaeraceae bacterium
CGGCGCCGGCGCCGACGCCGGGGGTTGTGCCCAGCGCGACGACGCCCGCGAGCGCGGAGCCGGCGAGCACGACGGGCGCGAAGCCCGCGCAGGACGCGAGCGTGCAGAGCGACGCGAGTGACGACGACAACGCGGACGACTCAGACGAGGATTGAGCGTGTCGGAGCGTTCGGCGGGGCGGCGCGCGATCAGGGGGTGAGGCGGACTTCGAGCGTCGCGCGTTCGCCGCCCTTGGCGACCTTGGGCCCGAACCAGCCGGAATCTCCGTTGACGAGGGGGTGGTCGCCGTTCACCACGTGCTCGCTGCGGCCCTTTGCACGGACGACGATGAGCAGGCGGTTGTAGGCCGCGAGCCGGAGACGTACGGCGCCGGTCTGGTCGGTGTCGCCCTCGTCGCCTTCGGGCTTGAGCGGGTTGATGCCGGTGTTCTCGATGCGGACGTGTGCGTCGGGGACGGGCTCGTAGGAGTCGCGATCGCGTACGTGGACGGTCATCCAGGCGCGGTCGGCGCAGCCGGTGGCGAAGAGGAGGATGGCGGCGAGGCCCGCGCGGGCGAGCCGGGCATCGAGTCGAGCGTGGTGTGTCATCGGAGCACTCGAACCTCTCCGGCCCACGAGGGGCCCGCTTCGACGGGTGTCAGCGTGTCGGCGTGTTCGCTGAGGCGGAAGCGCGCCGGGGGCGCGCCGCGGTCGGCATCGGGTGAGAACATGGGGGGGTGGGCCTGGACGAGATGGGGGCGTCCAGCGGCGATCGTGAGTCGCGCAACGCCGTGCGCGTCGGTCCAGGCCTGTTCGGACGTCTTGTCCTTGAGGAGCATCTCGTTGATGGTGGCGTCGTTGATGGGGAGGGGAGTGGAGCCGGTGTCGAGCCGGACGGCCATGAGGTGGGCGCCGCGGACGGGCGAGCCGTCTTTGGAGAGCACCTCGAAGGCGACGGTGCGCGTGCCGGCGCAGCCCGCGAGGGTCGCGGCGGCGGCGGCGAGGATGGCTGCGCTGCGTGCGGTTGTGCGCGGCGTCACGGCTCTGTCTCCTTGCGGGCGTCGCGTCGGCTCTTCTCGCCGAGGGAGGCTTTTCGACGCAGGACGTGATGGTAGTGCTGCGCGAAGCGGTGGGCTTCGTCGCGCACGGCCTGGCAGAGTCGGAGGGCGGGGTTGTCGCGTCCGAGCCGGATGGGCTCGCTGCGCGCTTGTGTGTAGATGAGTTCTTCTTTCTTTGCGAGGGAGATGACCATGGGGGGCTTCACGCCGAGTGATTCGAAGGCGTCCATGGCCGCGTGGAGCTGCCCGAGGCCGCCGTCGATGAGGATGACGTCGGGGTAGAGCTCGTGTCCTGCGCCGGCGTCGCGGTACCGTCGGGAGACGACCTCGCGGATGGCGGCGTAATCGTCGTTGGCGACGCGTCGGACGCGGTACCGGCGGTATTCGTTCTTGAGTGGTCGCCCGTCGACGAAGCAGACCTTGGAGCCGACGGTTTCGCCGCCCATGAGGTGCGCGATGTCGATGCCCTCGATGCATCGGATGGGCTCGGTGAGTTCGAGCGTGCGTTCGAGGCTGCGGAGCCCTTTTCGCGGGTCGATGATGGGCGCCTCGGTCTCCGGCTGCCATCCCTGGCTGCGTGCGCCTCGCTCGGCGAGGCGTTCGATGGCGCGGATGCGGTCTCGGATGGCGGCGGCGCGTTCGAAGGCCATGGCTTTGGAGGCGTCGTCCATCTCTCGGCGGAGGTCTCGGAGCATGTCGGCGCGTTTGCTGGAGAGGAATCGGAGGAGGGCGTCGATGTCCGCGCGGTAGTCGTCGCGGGAGATCTTGGCGGCGCAGGGGGCGGTGCATCGGCCGATGGCGTGGAGGAGGCAGGGGCGGAAGAAGCGTCGCTGGTCGTCGCCGTCGCTGATCTCGAGGGCGCAGGTCCGGAATTTGAAGACGGACTGGAGGTGCTCGACGGCGCGTCGGAGCCCGCCGGCGCTGGCGAAGGGGCCGAAGACGCGTGCGCCCTTGTGCTGCGGGGCCGCGGGCTCGCGGGTGACGTAGACGGCGGGGAAGTCGTCGCGCATGGTGACGACGAGGTAGGGGAAGGATTTGTCGTCGGTGAGCCGCGCGTTGAATCGGGGTCGGACGTCCTTGATGAGTCGGTTTTCGGCGAGGAGCGCCTCCCACTCGGACTCGCATTCGAGCGTGTCGAAGTCGACGACGATGTCGAGCATGCGTTGCTTGCGCGGGCCGAGGTCGGCGGAGGGCTGGAAGTATGAGCCGACGCGGTCGCGGAGTCGCGCCGCTTTTCCGACGTAGAGGACGCGTCCCGCGTCGTCCTTCAGGAGGTAGACGCCGGGCGCGCGCGGAAGAGCCGCGGCCCGCGCCGCCAGGCGCGTCCGTCGCTCCTCCTCGTCCTCATGCTTCCACGGCTCGTCGTCGGGCACGCGTCAAGCCTACGCGGCCTCGGCCTCGGTGACTTCGGTCTCGGCGCCGCCGGACAATGCTTCCAGGTCGATCGGCGAGTCGAACACCAGTTCCACTTCGTGGACGAGCCCGTCCACGTGCCGGCAGAGCGAGGTCTTGCCGGAGATGTCGAATCGTTCCCCGTCGGGCATCCGCAGGTGCAGGACGCACAGGGTTCCCGGGTGCAGCATGGCCTTGAGTAGGAAGGACATCCGCGCCGAGCCGATCTGGGTGACGGGAGTGAGGTAGGTGGTTTCGACGCCTGGCTGCGCGACGGTGAGTAGGCCTCGCGCGCCGTGCATGCGCCTGGCGTCGCCGGTCAGACGCAGACGAGATTCCTCGTCGAGCCGACGCACCAGACCATCCAGCCTTGGTTTCGGCCAACCCACGGAATCGATAGCGAGCATGCGATACCTCCGGAATCCCCAGGATGATGGAACGAACGGTGAAGTATCGTGATACGGGGGCGGGATGCTCAACCCGCGCGTGGGGAGAAGGGGCGGTCGAGGGTCGGGATGCGCGGGGCGTGCGGGGCACGCGGGCTCAGCCCTTGCGCTTGCCCTTTCGATCGTCCCGATAATCCTTCTTCCTCTTATCGCGTGAGCGGCTTCGGGAGGAGCGGCGGTCGGCGCCGGTCTGGAATCCGGCGCCTTTGCCGCCGACGAGCCCGCCCGAGAACGCTTCGCCCGCGAGCTTGAGCTGGGGGGCCTTGGACTTGCCGCGGGCGCGTGCCTCGGGGTCGGCGATGAGGAGGTCCATCTTCCGTGCGGGGAGATCGACGGCGGCGATGACGACGTCGACGCGGTCGCCGATGTTGAAGCTTCGTCCGGTGCTCTGCTCGACGAGGGCGCCGGAGCGGGGGTCGATCTTCCATCGACCGCCGGTGCGGAAGCTGGTCTTTCCCTTGTCGTCGGCGCTGGCCACGGGGAGGTCTGGGGCTTTGACCATGCCTTCGGCGAGGTACTTCTCGATCTGGACGAAGACGCCGTTGCCGGTCATGCCGGTGACGACGCCCTCGAAGACGTCGCCGATGTGCTCGCTGAGGAGCTGGAGCACGAGGAACTGTCGGAGTTCGTTCTCGGCCTCGGAGGCGTTGACTTCGGTCTGGGAGCACCGGTTGCCGATGTCTCGGAGCGTCTGCTCGTCGGGGCAGAGGTCGGTGCGTCGCAGGTCGAGGCCGAGGGCGCGCTTGTCCTTCTCGTCCTTGGGGGTCTCTCGTCCGTTCCTGGTGGCTTCGAGGAATGCGCGGAGTGCGCGGTGGACGGTGAGGTCGGGGTATCGTCGGATGGGGCTGGTGAAGTGGGCGTAGGCCTCGCTGGCGAGCGCGAAGTGTCCGACGAGGGCGGGCGAGTAGTTTGCTTTGGAGAGGCTGCGGAGGACGGCGAAGTGAACGGCCTTGGCGGCGGGGGAGCCGCGGGTGGCTTCGAGGAGTCCCTGGAGCTCCTCACGCGTGGGGTTCTTGGGGATGCGGTATCCGGCGACGAGCGCGAATCGTCGGAGCTCGTCGATCTCTCCGGGGACGGGCTCTTCGTGGACGCGACGGAGGAGCGGGACGCGCAGCTCTTCGAAGAGTCGTGCGAGCGCCTCGTTGGCCTCGACCATGAACATCTCGATGAGCGTGTGCGTGTAGGAATCGTCCTCGGGCGCGGCGTCGACGACGCGTCCCTTCTCGTCGAAGATGAGTTCGACCTCGGGGAGGTCGAGCCGGATCATGCCCTGCTTCATGCGTCGCGCGAGGATGGTCTTGGAGAGGTCGTTCATCATGCGCAGCGCTTCGAGCAGCTCGGGCGTGTACCTGGGCTCGGTCTTGGCGTGGCGCTCGGCCTCCTTGTGGTTGCCGTCGATGAGGGCCTGCGCTTCGAGATAGGTGAGGCGTTTGACGGACTTGATGACGGTGCTGGCGAAGCCTTGCCTGCGGACGCGCCCGCCGGCGTCGTACTCCATGAACGCGGACTTGCAGAATCGGAGGACGCCCTCTTGCAGCGAGCAGATGCCGTTGCTGAGCGTCTCGGGGAGCATGGGGATGACGAGGCGGGGGAGGTAGACCGAGTTGCCGCGTTCGCTGGCCTCTACGTCGAGTGCGCTGCCGGGGGCGATGAAGTGCGCGACGTCGGCGATGTGGACGGCGAGCTTCCAGGTGTCGCCCCGGCGTGAGATGGAGATGGCGTCGTCGTAGTCCTTGGCGTCGGGGGGGTCGATGGTGATGATGAAGTCGCCGGTGAGGTCGAGCCGGTCGTCGGATTTTCGGCCGCTCTTCTCCCAGGCGCGGAGTTCTTCTTCGAAGGCGTCGGTGGCTTCGCGGGCCTCCGCGAGGCACGCGTCGGGGAACTCCTGGGGCAGGCCGAAGGCCGCGATGACGGCCTGGGTCTCGACGTCCGGCTCGCCGGTCTTGCCGAGGACGCGGAGGATTGCGCCCTCGCCGACCATGTTGCCCTCCGGCCGTCGCACGAGTTCGAAGACGACCTTGTCGCCCTCGACGGCGTTCTTGGCGCTGGGGTCGCGGACGATGACGGGCTCGCTGAGCCCCTTGCCGTCGGGCTGCACGATCCAAGTTCCGCCGCGCTTCATCAGCTCGCCGGAGAACTCGGAGCGTTTGCGTTCGAGGACCTCGACGATCTCGCCGGTGAAGGGGGATCTTCCGGCGCCGCCACCGCCACGACGAGAGCGGACGACGTGCACGCGGACGAGGTCGCCGCTGAGCGCGTCGGAGGTGGCGTCCGGCGGGACGAAGAGGTCGCCGTGGAGGTTGGCCTGTCGCGGGATGACGAAGCCGAAGCCCTTGGGGTTGCGTCGGAAGACGCCGATGATTTCCTTGCCCATGGGGGGGAGCGTGACGAGCTTGTCGTCGCCGTAGACGACCTCGCCGGCGTCGGCGAGCTGTCGGACGGCGTCCTCGAACTCGTCGAAGTCCGCCTCCGCGACGCCGAGGTCTTCCGCGAGTGTGCGCACCGTGGCCGGGGAGTAACTCTCGTGGCGCAGGTGGCGCAGGAGACGGGTTTTGTAGCGGAGTGGCATGTGCAAGAGAGTAGCAGAGGGGGCTAGAGCCACCGGCGCGTGGCTTGTTTGAACTGCCGGTAGGGCTCGCCGAAGCGCGACTCGAGGTATCGCTCCTCGGGCGCGATGGCCCAGGCCCACACGCCGAGGAGCGCGGGGGGTATGAGCAGGAGCGTCCAGGCGGTGTCGAGCGCGAGCGCGACGCCCGAGGCAGCGAGCGCCATTCCGACGTACATGGGATTGCGCGTGAAGCGGTAGGGGCCGGATCGCGCGATGGCGGTGGAGGGACGCCAGGGGAGCGCGCTGGTTCCGGCGCGATGGAACGCCCACCAGCCCCACGAGGCGAGAGAGGCGCCGAGGAGCATCAACGCGGCGGCGAGCGTGAGGAGCGCGGCTCGCGGGAGGGCGAACGTCGTCGGCCAGACGTGGTCGGCGGCCCATCCGGCGACGATGACGGCGAGGAAGAGGATTGGGGGTTTGACGCGCAGGGCGGGCGTATGCGTATTGTCGGAGGGCGCGTCGGGTGGCGGTTCCGGATTCATGCGGTTCTCGCGGGGCCGCAGCGAAAACGGGCCCGGCGATTGGCCGAGCCCGTTCGTTGCGATCATGGGTTGAACGTCGGCTCAGTCGGCGATCTGGGGCTCGCCCTTTCCGTCGAGGAAGCCGGCGAGTTTGCGGGAGCGTACGGGGTGCTGGAGCTTGCGGATGGCCTTGGCCTCGACCTGGCGGACGCGTTCGCGGGTGACCTTGAAGATTCGGCCGACCTCTTCGAGGGTGTAGGTGTATCCGTCGCCGATGCCGTAGCGGAGCTTGATGATCTCGCGTTCGCGGTAGGTGAGTGTTTTGAGGACCTGCTCGATGCGTCCCTTGAGCATGTCGGAGCCGGCGGTGCTGGCGGGGGCTTCCTGGCGCTCGTCCTCGATGAAGTCGCCGAAGTAGGAGTCCTCGCTCTCGCCGACGGGGCGGTCGAGCGAGATGGGGTGGCGCGAGATCTTCATGACTCGGCGGACTTCCTCGACCGGCATCTTGGCGCGCTCGGCGAGTTCCTCGATGGTGGGCTCGGCGCCCATCTCCTGGAGCATCTGCTTCTGGATGTTGCGCAGCTTGCTCATCGTCTCGATCATGTGCACCGGGATGCGGATGGTGCGGGCGTGGTCGGCGATGGCGCGGGTGATGGCCTGGCGGATCCACCAGGTGGCGTAGGTGGAGAACTTGTAGCCGCGCTTGTACTCGTACTTGTCGACGGCGCGCATGAGGCCGGTGTTGCCCTCCTGGATGATGTCGAGGAAGGCGAGGCCGCGGTTGCGGTACTTCTTGGCGATGGAGACGACGAGTCGGAGGTTTCCGCCGGCGAGGTCTCGCTTGGCCTGCTCGTACTCCCAGAAGATGGTGTCGATGCGCTTCATGCGCTTGGCGAGTTCGTCGGCGTCCTCGAGGACGAGCGAGCGGAGGCCCGCGAGCTCCTCGCGCATGACGTCGAGGTCCTCGGCGTCGTGGCGGGAGATGCCTTCCTTGGCCTTTTCGAGCTCGCGCTGGAGCTCGAGCATCTTGTGGGAGATGGCGCGGAGCTTGCGCATGATGGGGATGATGCGGCCGGTGCGGAGGCTGCACTCCTCGGTGAGGGCCGCGATGCGGCGTCGGCGGCGGAACATTCGTTCGCGGATCTCGGAGACGAGTCCGGCGTTGCGTGAGCGTCTCGCCTCGTCGAGCGCCTCCCAGTCCTCGCGGTTCTGCTCGAGGAGTCGCGTGATGGTGGGGAGCTGGCTGGGGATGCGCTTGGCGATCTTTTCCTTGGCCTTTTCCTCGGCCGTGGAGATGCGCATGGTGCGGTCGAAGGGGAGCTCGCCCTTGTCGACGGCCGCGAGCGTTTCCACGGCCTGCTGGACCGCGTAATCGCTCTCGAGGACGCGGCGTCGGAAGATCATGCGAGTGAGCTCGATCTTCTTGGCGAGCCGGATCTCTTCCTCGCGGGTGAGGAGGGAGAGCTTGCCCATCTGCGTGAGGTACATGCGGACGGGGTCGTCGATGCGCTTGGTGGCGGCCTCGGCCTCGAGGGCCTTGGCGAGCTCGGCGGCGGCCTCGGGGTCGAGGTCGGCGTTCTCGGCCTCGCCGGCGGCGAGACGCTCGGCGAGCATGAGCTGTCGTCGGTGCTCGGCCTCGCTGGTGACGATGGCGGGGGCGGCGGGGATGGCCTCGATGCCCTCGCGCAGGCATCGAGCGCGATAGTCGCGCACGTCGACGGGCTCGACGTCCTCGCGATCGAATGGGGTGAGCAGGTCGTCGATCCGGGCGGGGTCGACCAGCTCGTCGTCGATGCGGACGTTGATCTCCTCGAAGGAGATCCAGCCTCGCGTCTTCGTGAGCGTCACGAACTCCGCCACCGTGGGATGCATGTCCATCACATCAGGTCTCCGTGTCCGGCGCCCGCAAGGTTCGGCCTCAAGCCCGCGACCACGTCCGCGGAAGCCCGGCCTGCCAGGATCAAGCGCATACACAACACGCCGCGGACACGCGCCGCGGCTCGCAAACAGGTGATCGTTCGTCCACAACCCCTCACGCCCCACCCCCCGTCTTCGGCAGCACGGCGGCGAGCCCCCCCACCGCTTCGCGCGCACGGCGGAGTTCTTCGAGCGCCTTGCCCGCGCCCTCGAGCGTGACTCGTTCCTGCTCCCCGGCCCGACGCAGCGCCCGCTTGGCCAGCTCGAGGCGCGCCGCTTCGCGCGCGATGTCGAGCAGACGTCCACGGTCACCTTGCGTCATGCGTTCCACCTCTACGACCATGCGGCTCGTGAGCCCGCGCAACGCATCGTCCTCCAGCGCCGCGCTCACCGTCGACACCGACGCTTCCTCCCCCCGCGCGACGATCTCCAACGCCGCGCGAGCCACCCGCCCCACAGGGCCCGCAGCGTAGGCGCCCTCGACGACCAAGTCTCGCTCGGCCTCGGTGAGGTCCAGCCAGACGCCCGGGCACGAGAGCAAGGCCCCGACGGCCTGCTCCCAGACGCCCAAGCCGGCGAGTGCGGACGCGCCGGCCCCGGAGACGTCATCCGCGCGGTCTCGTCCCCTCACCCGCTTCAGCGCTTCCAGGACTTCGCCCTCGGAGACGCCCGCGATACCGGCCAGTTTCCGAACGACGAGCCGGCGCCGGATGGGAGAGATCTTTGTGAGTCCGAGCTGTGAGAGGCGTTCGAGGTCTTCCTCGACGGCCTTCGCGCGGGCGGAGAGGCCGAGGGTGGCGATGCGCTCCCTGACGCGCGCGAAGCGGTACTCGAGGGCGTCTGCGGCGTTGGCGATGGCGTGGTCGAAGAGGGCGCGTCCGCCGTCGCGTTTGAGGAGTTCGTCGGGGTCCTTGGCGCCGGTCTGCGCGAGCGTGGCGATGCGGACGTCGACGGGCTGCGCGAAGAAGACTTCGACGGCGCGGTCGGCGGCGCGGGAGCCGGCGTCGTCGCCGTCGAAGACGAGGACGACGCTGTCGCAGACGCGTTGGAGGACGGAGGCGTGCTGGGGCGTGAGCGCTGTGCCGAGGGTGGCGACGACGTTCTTGACGCCGGCCTGATGGCAGGCGATGACGTCGATGTATCCCTCGACGACGATGGCGCAGCGCGCGTCCTGGATGGCGCGGAAGGCCTGGGCGAAGCCGTAGAGGGTTTTGGACTTGTCGAAGAGCGGGGATTCCGGGGAGTTGATGTACTTGGGCTCGTCCTCGTCGTTGAGACGGCGGCCGCCGAAGCCGATGACGCGTCCCATCTGATCGTGGATGGGGAACATGAGGCGGTTTCGGAAGGCGTCGTAGACACCGCCGCCGCGCTCGCGCTCCTTGACGAGGCCGAGAGCGCGGAGCGCTTCGAGTCGGAACTTCTTCTGCTGCGCGGTGAGCGCGAGGCCGTCCCAGCGGTCGGGCGCGGCGCCGACGGCGAAGGCCTCGATCATGTCGGAGGAGATGCCTCGTCGTTCGCAGGTGTGGCGGGCGAGCTTGCCGTGCTCGGCGTGGCGGAAGAGCGCGCGGAAGAAGTCGGAGGCGAAGGCGTTGGCCTCGATGAGTTCGGCCCGCGCGGGCGCGGCGCCGTCTCCGACGGCGGCGGCGCGGGCCTGCTTTCGAGGGGCGAGCTCGACGCCGGAGCGCTCGGCCAGGAATCGGAGGGCTTCGACGAACTCCATCTTGTGATGGCGCATGACGAAGTCGATGGCGTTGCCGCCGGCGCCGCAGGCGAAGCAGTAGAAGATGCCCTTCTGGGGGACGACGTACATGGAGGGGGAGTGGTCGTCGTGGAAGGGGCACTTGCCGACGAACTCTCGTCCCTTGGACTTGAGAGCGACGTGATCGCCGACGAGTCGGACGATGTCCGTGGCGTCGAGAACCTTGGCGCGGTCATCCGACAAGCCGAGCTGCGATCTTCCGACTTCGCTCACGAACATCACATCCGCGTCGTGTTGCCTCTGGGAGAGCACATGGACAGAGAGCCCGCGTTGCCGGGCGCCTGCGCGCCGGACAGCGCTCCGCGTCGCGCACGACACCGCGAAAGGGACTCTCCCACCATCGCCGACACCGAAGACAGCGCTCCCGACAATGCGCACCGACGTCCGTCCGTGCCGCGTGGAGGTTGGCCCGCTCTGCCGAATTGTCCGCACACGGCGGTCGGCGCGTGGCCCTGGAGGAGGCGCGAAGGACGTCCGTATGAACCGTAGCACCCGGCAACGTCCGGTCAAACACGGACCGAAAAATCGCCCATATAGCAAAGTTGGCGCCGGGGCACGCCGTACACTTCCCGCCCATGCGAAAGAGGGTCCGATTCATTGGTCGCGTGCAGGGGGTGGGGTTCCGTGCGACGGCGCGGGAGATCGTTCGCCGGTCGGGCTTGCCGGTGCGGGGGTGGGTGCGGAACGAGCCGGACGGTTCGGTGGCGCTGGAGCTTGAGGGGAGCGAGTTGGACGTCGGGGTTGTGCTGGGCGAGCTGCGCGAGACGATGCGCGGGTTCATCGCGGAAGAGCGGGAGGAGTCGGCGGAGATGGGCGAGGCGTATCGGGGGTTCGAGGTGCGTCGATGAGGACGGACACGCTGGCGTTGTTCGACATCGACGCGACGATGTTGGTGACGAATCGCGCGGGGGTTCGCGCGATGATCGAGACCGGCGAGGAGATGGTGGGGCCGGGGTTCCACGCCGAGGGTGTGTCGTTCGCGGGGAACATCGATCCGCTGCTGGTGGAGGAGCTGTTGATCCGCAACGGCGCGGAGGCGCACGAGGGGGTGATCGAGGAGTTTCGCGCGCGGTACGCGAGGCGGCTGGAGAGCCTGCTGCCGCGGACGGGGGCGCGGGCGTTGCCGGGCGTGGCGCAGCTGCTCGATGCGCTCGAGCGTGAGGATGGGGTGGTGCTGGGGGTTTTGACGGGGAATTATCCGGAGACGGGGGCGATGAAGCTGCGTGCGGCGGGGATCGATCCGTCGCGGTTCCGGGTGAGCGTGTGGGGTTGCGATTCGCCGCATCGTCCGGCGCGTCGGACGCATCTTCCGGGCGTGGCGCTGGAGCGTTGCGCGCGGGACGTTCGCGCGATCGGGGCGGATCGTGTGGTGATCATCGGGGACACGCCGCACGACGTGGCGTGCGCGAAGGTGATCGGGGGTCGCGCGTTGGGCGTGGCGACGGGGTCGTTTTCGACGGCGCAGTTATCGGAGGCGGGCGCGGATCTTTCGGTGGAGACGCTGTCGGACACGATGGCGTTGGCGTCGTGGATGGTCGGATAATGTGCGCACGAGCGTTGTCGGTGGGTGATCCGCGACTTTTGGCCGCGAAGGCGTTGTTGCGGGCCCTGTGCGCCGGGTTCGCGCGATATGATGTATTTCGCGTCGGTCGTATGGATTTCGGAGGAGGGGCGTCGGTTGTGCGCCCCGCACGGAGGAGCGAGACGGCATGAGCGCGAGCAGTTTCGGCGCGTTGTGCGACGGGTTCTACGTCAACCAGAAGCTGACGACGAAGATGGATCTTCCTCTGCGTCGTGACGGGGTGCTCGAGTTGTTCGAGCGGTTGCGGAAGGAGTTCCCCGCGCTGGAGCGGTTCCGCCGGTACGAGGGCGAGTTGGCGCTGGAGACGGCGGTGCGGGCGGGCTCGCACCAGTGGGTGGCGTTGCGGAAGACGTCGGTGCGTTCGGGCGTGGTGCGTCCGAGCGAGGGGGAGGAGGCGTCGCGTCTGCACCGGGCGGTGCTGGAGCTGGCGCCGATGTACCTGTCGATCAGTCCGCTGGACGTGGAGTCTGTGGAGGCGTTGTACGGGTTTGATCTCGACGCGGTGGGGAATCACAACGAGATCGTGTACGACGCGCTGTTCTCGAAGACGCCGCTGGCGCGGCTGATGGAGGGGACGGACTGGTCGCTGGTGGATTTCCAGCCGTACTGGTCGATGGGGCTGACGAAGCGTTGCGACGTGCAGGCGTCGGTGGAGATCAAGACGCGGACGGGGCCGCGCGAGGTGCGGACGAGCCGGTACCGGGAGGAGCCGATCAGCGTGTTTGTGACGATGCGTCGTGTGGGCGGCGTGTCGGACGTGCGCGAGCTGCCCGGGGTGTTCTCGCAGATCGGTGAGGAGGCGGAGCGGATCGTGTCGGAGCGAGTGGCGCCGCTGGTGCTTGCGCCGCTGCGCGAGGCGATCGCGTCGAGCAACGCGTGACGGGTTGAGTCTCAGTTGGCGCCGGGGGGAGGGGAGGATCGCGGGGGG
>CAYPGJ010000053.1:0-3362 GCA_964410465.1 uncultured Phycisphaeraceae bacterium
GGGGTCGCGGGGTGGAGGGGGAGCTGGTGTCGTTGGGCTCGGCGCGGCCGAGGGAGCTGCTGTCGGTGTTGGAGGCTGCGGGCGTGCGGGTGGGTGCGGTGTCGGGGGTGTTGTCGGTGATCGAGGGGATGTCGTGGGAGTTGCGGGTGGACGGGAAGGGCGTTCTGAGCGGCCAGGTGGGTATTCGGGCGGGGGGTGAGTGAGCGGGCATATACTCGCGGCCCGTCTTTGGTCTCGCGCGGCGGGGTTGTGACACGAACGTGCGTGACGGATCGGCAACGAGAGGATGTCGCTCGGCATGGAATCGCTTCGGAATGTGGCCATCATTGCGCACGTCGACCACGGGAAGACGACGCTTGTCGATCAGCTGCTCAAGCAGTCGGGGAACTTCCGCACCGGTGAGCTGGACAAGCTCGCGGGGGGTCAGCACGGGCTGATCATGGACAGCAACCCGCTGGAGCGTGAGCGTGGGATCACGATCCTGTCGAAGAACTGCGCGGTGACGTATCACCGGGAGAACGGGGACACGTTCCGGATCAACATCATCGACACGCCGGGGCACGCGGACTTCGGCGGCGAGGTGGAGCGTGTGCTTCGGATGGCGGACGGTTGTCTGCTGGTGGTGGATTCGTTTGATGGGCCGATGCCGCAGACGCGGTTTGTGTTGGGGAAGGCGCTGGAGGCGGGATTGAAGCCGGTGGTGGTGGTGAACAAGTGCGATCGTCCGGACGGGAGGCCGCAGAAGGTCGTGGACGAGGTGTTTGATCTGCTGGTGGAGTTGGGCGCCGAGGAGATGGCGCTGGACTTCCCGGTGGTGTTCGCGTCGGCGCGAGCGGGTTGGGCGACGCGGGATCTTGAGCAGAAGGGGGCGGACCTTCGTCCGGTGTTCGAGGCGATAGTCGAGAACGTGCCGACGGCGGGGGGGGACGCGGATGCGCCGCTGCAGATGCTGATCACGACGCTCGATTTTTCGGATTACGTGGGGAAGATCGGGATCGGTCGGGTGTTCCGCGGGAAGATCAAGCCGGGGAGCGTGGCGGTGATCGGGCGCGAGGGCGGGGTGCGGAACGATCGGCTGCAGAAGCTGATGCGGTTCCAGGGGCTGGGGCGAGTGGAGACGCAGGAGGTTCGCGCGGGGGATCTGTGCGCGGTGATCGGGCTGGAGGACGTGGACATCGGGGACACGATCGCGGACGTGGCGAACCCGGAGGCGTTGCCGACGGTGCGCGTGGACGAGCCGACGGTGTCGATGTTGTTCAGGATCAACGACTCGCCGTTCGCGGGGCAGGAGGGGACGTACGTCACGAGCCGGCAGATCAAGGAGCGTCTGGATCGGGAGTTGCAGACGAACGTGGCCTTGCGGGTGGAGCCGGGACGGACGAGCGATGAGTTCCACGTGTCGGGTCGCGGCTTGCTGCACCTGGGCATTTTGCTGGAGACGATGCGGCGGGAGGGGTATGAGCTGTCGGTGGGCAAGCCGGTGGTGATCCAGAAGGTGATCGACGGGGTGGTGATGGAGCCGATCGAGCAGCTGACGGTGGACTGCCCGAACGAGTGCGTGGGGAGCGTGATGGAGCTGGTGGGTCAGCGCAAGGGCGAGATCAAGCACATGGATCAGCGGGGGACGTTCACGCACCTGGCGTTCGAGGCGCCGGCGCGGGGGCTGATCGGGCTGCGTTCGAGGCTGCTGAACGCGACGCAGGGTCAGGCGATCATGCACCACACGTTCGAGCGGTATGGGCCGAGCGCGGGGGAGCTGCCGAGCCGGCTGAACGGGGTGCTGATCTCGACGGAGACGGGTCCGGCGACGGCGTTCTCGATCGAGGCGATGGCGGACCGGGGCGTGATGTTCGTGAGCCCGGGCGAGAAGGTGTACACGGGGATGATCATCGGGGAGCACAACCGGGACAACGACCTGAACGTGAACATCGTCCGGGCGAAGCAGCTGACGAACATGCGTGCGGCGAGCAAGGAGGCGACGGTGACGCTGAAGACGCCTCGGAAGCTGAGCATGGAGCAGGCGCTGGAGTACATCGAGGACGATGAGCTGGTGGAGATCACGCCGGGGTCGGTGCGGATGCGGAAGCGGCTGTTGAATGAGACGGACCGGAAGAGACAGGAGAGGTCGGCACGGGACAAGACGGCGGCGGGGGTGAGGTAAAAGCGAGGACTGACGCGCTTGCAATAGGCGCAGCTGTTAGGTCTCTAATGGCGGGTTGTCATCCTTGTTGAACGGTTCCGCGGCGTTGATCACGCGGTTCTCTGGTGGAGGGACGTTTCGCGCATCCGTTAAGCCAGAGCCCCGAGGGAGTCCACGTTCGCTCGGCTTGTTCGGGGGCGGATCGGGACGAGGCGCCGGATTGGGTGTCTTCGTGTCCTCACTCATTGGAAGAAGGCTCCGATGATGACTGGGGCCAACCTAACGCCGGCTTGCAGGATTGTTGCGAACAGACATACGGCGAGCGCGGTGATGGCTCGCTTTAGCAGGCGAAGGCGGCGTTCGATTATTCGCGCATTCACTGATTCTGCTTCTTGCAGTTTCAAGATTACTGCCGACGTGAATTCTTCTGTCGTGGCCGCACGTGCTCCGTTCGGTTGAGCTGCTTGCCAAAGCGCCCAATCTGCAACAAGTGGAATGGTGTGCATCTTTTGGTGTTTTACCGCAGCCAGTAAGCAAGCGGCGCTCACGAGTCCACAGCCAATCCCAACCACGCCGGTCACAAGAAATACAGCGCTCATTGCGTGGTTCCACTCGTGCAGGTCATGTAGCCCTTCCAGCATCCAGTAGCTTGTGCCTACGAGTGCTGCCTCACGGTAAACAGAAATGAATGCCGTTGGTAGAGCGACTCAGTAGTGTGCAATGTCGCTCGGTATTGTTCGAGAGCAAACTGAAGGAAAGTCGGCTCATCCATTTGTGATGTCGTCCATACTAACCTCTGCAAACTGTAATCCGAGCATTGCGCGGAGCATAGATTGTAGATCGAGCGACGACGGATGGTTTTTGCAGTGCAAAGGGGGCCTTGCCCCCTTTGCGAACCCCGCGGAAGCTCCCCTCCTGTCGCTGCGCGACATCCTCCCCCGCGCCTCACGGCGGGGGGAGGGGTTGCAACGGCGCGATGAGAGCAACGGGCAGGAGACCGCTCCCTCACGGTCGCGGCTCCGGTGATGCACAAAGGCAAGCGCGATCGGCATGGCCAAGCAGAGGCTTGGCCATGCCACATGGAGCAAGTACAGCGTGGTCCCCCGCTGCACGGCTTGCGGGAGGAGGGGTTGTAACGGCGCGATGAGGCATGCAAGCGGCAGGCACTCCCCCCTCCTGTCGCTGCGCGACATCCTCCCCCGCGCCTCACGGCGGGGGGAGG
>CAYPGJ010000053.1:3462-11699 GCA_964410465.1 uncultured Phycisphaeraceae bacterium
CCTCCCCCGCGCCTCACGGCGGGGGGAGGGGTTGCAACGGCGCGATGAGGCATGCGAGCAGGAGGCAGTCCCCCCTCCTGTCGCTGTGCGACATCCTCCCCCGCGCCTGACGGCGGGGGGAGGGGTTGCAACGGCGCGATGAGGCATGCAAGCAGCAGGCAGTCCCCCCTCCTGTCGCTGCGCGACATCCTCCCCCGCGCCTCACGGCGGGGGGAGGGGTTGCAACGGCGCGATGAGGCATGCAAGCAGCAGGCAGTCCCCCCTCCTGTCGCTGCGCGACATCCTCCCCCGCGCCTGACGGCGGGGGGAGGGGTTGCAACGGCGCGAATGCGATTGAAGGTGACTCAGCGTTGCATGGAGGTCCAGAGGCCGAGGCAGTTGCCTTCGGGGTCTTTGAACCATGCGAACCAGCCCATGCCTGGGACTTCTTGCTTTGGGATGAGCGTGGAGCCGCCGAGCTTGTTGACTTTGGCGAGTGTGGCGTCGATGTCGTCGACGAGTGTGTAGAAGGTGACGTACTGGTGGGGCGGGTGGCCGAGGGAGTTGATGTGTCCTGCGATGCCGTCGGTTTTGTTTTTGGCCATGGGTCCGAGGTTCGTGACCATTCCCATGTTGGGCATGTCTGGGGCGTATTCCCAGGCGAAGAGGTCGGCGTAGAACTTTCGGGTTTTGGCGATGTCTTTGCAGCCGATTTCGAAGTGGACGACGGGCGCTGGCTTCATGTGTGTCTCCTGTGAGTTGTGGGAGCTGGAGTGTAGTGGTGGAGTTGCGCGTGAAGAAGGGTGTTGGAGTGAGGAGCGATGAAATGTGGGGGAAGTGTGGGGGGGAGTAGGTTGAGGAGTGAACGGACGGGGGAGGTGAGGCGGAGGTGAGTATGGATGAGCCTGCGGGACAGCGTGTGGGTGGGCGGAGGCGTGTGCGGGTCGAGCGGGCGGGGCACGCGCGGATGCTGACGTTCTCGTGTCAGGGGCGGGCGCCGCTGATGGGGGAGGAGTGGGTGCGCGATGTGTTTGCGGAGCGGCTTCGGGAGTCGCGGGAGCGGCTGGGGTTCGGGCTGCACGGGTGGGTGGTGATGCCGGAGCACGTGCATTTGTTGGTGAGGGTGAGTGAGGGTGGGGTGGGGAGGGTGTTGCAGGACATCAAAGAGCACACGGCCCGGCGAGTGCTTTGTGCGTGGCGCAAAGGCGGATCGGAGTGGTTGCAGAGGTGCGTTGATTCGCGAGGTAAGGCAAGATTCTGGATGCGGGGAGGGGGACACGATCGGAATGTGTTCTCGGAACGCGCGGTGCGTGAGACGATCGAGTACATGCATGCGAATCCAGTTCGGAGAGGATTGGTGAAGACCCCAACGGATTGGAAGTGGTCATCGGCCAGGTGGTATGTGGGCACACGGGACGGGGAGTTGGAGATGGATCCGATCGGGGCGTGGCCGCCGGATTCGCCGCCCCCGGGGCCACGGCACACGGAGATCACCGGTGGATCGTCGTGGCCCCCGGCTTCGCCGTAGGCCACGGCACACAAACCAATCGAATCGATCAGAGGTACGCGAGCATTTCGGGTGGGAGGGCTTTGATGCCGCGGCGTTGTGCTTTGTGGATGGCGTATCGCATGGAGAGTCGTACGCGTCGGTTGACGGCGTCGGTGATGGGGATGTTGTGTTGTTGCATTGCGGCGAGGGCCCATGCCCAGGCGTGGTGCTCTTCGAGGCAGCGGGGCTTGTAGCGGTAGAAGCCGATGGCGTGGTGTCCGACTTCGTGGAGGAAGATGGCGGCGGACATCGGGCCGCGCGGGCGCGGGGCTTCGATGAGTCGGGTGGTGGAGCCGTTCTCGTAGTGAACCTGCCAGGCGACGCCGGTCATGGAGGATCGCCATTTGCGGACGCGGATGTTGTGTTCGGCGAGGAGTTGGCGGGTGAGTGATTCGTAGCGGGCGATGGCGGCGTGGTTGCGTGCGAGAGGTTTGGCGCGGGGGCGGGAGGCTTTGCGCGTGGTGAGGACGGGGCTTTCGGCTTCGGCGCGAACCGCGGCGTGCGCACGCTGCGTATCGGCCTGCGTACGTTGGTTGGCGCGCGGGTGTTTCTGCGGCGCGGAGGGCGTGAGGAGATCCCAGAGTGTCAGGAGGGCTGATCGCATGTGAGGATGAGATCGGGTGAGAGTGCGCGGCCACGCGCGAAATCGTTCCAGGGCATGGGGGACTTGCCGGGGGGTTGGACGTCGAGGAGTTGGAGGGCGGAGTTGTCGGCGCAGGCGATGAGGGCCTGGTCGGGGTCGATGAGTGAGCCGGGGGTTGATTGGGGATTGGAGGGGCGGGATGCCGCGCGGAGGAGTTTGAGGGGGTGTGGGCCGAGTGTCGCGGCGACGCCCGGGCGGGGGGAGAGGGCGTTGATGATGCGTCGGCAGTGGTCGGCGGATTGGGTCGTGGGGTCGATGCGGGCGAGTTCGCGGGAGATTTTGGGGGCGAGGGTGACGAGTTTTTCGTTCTGGGTGTGGGGGGAGAGGGTGTCGGAGGCGAAGTCGGCGAGTGTTTCGAGGATGAGTGGCGCCCCTTCGCGTGCGAGGGCGTCGTGGAGTTCGGCGGTGGTGATGGTGGGGGGGATGGGTCGGGAGGCTTGCGCGAGGATGAGTCCGGCGTCCATGCGGTCGGCGAGGGTGATGACGGAGTTTCCGGTGGTGGTGTCGCCGGCGAGGATGGCGTGGTGGATGGGGGCGGCGCCTCGCCAGCGTGGGAGGAGTGAGGCGTGGAGGTTGATGGCGAAGCGGTCGCGGAGGAGGTCGGGGGAGAGCTTTTGGCCGAAGGCGATGACGACGAACGCGTCGGCGTGCGTGTCGCGGATGGTGAGGAGGTCTGCGTGCGCGGAGGCGTTGGGGGTCTTGAGGAGGGGGATGGCGGGGTAGTGGTCGGCGGCGTGCGCGGCGAGGGGGTTGGGGGTGAGTTGGAGGCCTCGTCCGGCGGGGCGGTCGGGCTGGGTGACGATGAGGGGGATGTGGTGCGCGCCGGCGATGGCGTCGAGTGATGGGATGGCGAAGGCGCCGGAGGCGAAGAGGATGATGTTCATGCGCGGTCTCGCGCGTCGCGTTCGAGGTCTTTGAGCGCGGCGCGGACCTTGAGACGTGTGATCTGTGAGAAGCGGTCGATGATGAGCGTTGCGTCGAGGTGGTCGATCTCGTGCTGGATGCAGCGTGCGAGGAGTCCGGAGGCGCGGAGGGTGAAGGGGTTGGAGGAGGGGTCGAGTGCGGAGATGGTGACGATGGGTGGGCGTCGGACGTCGCCTCGGATGTCTGGGAGGGAGAGGCAGCCCTCTTCGAAGGGCTCGGGGGGGCCTTCGAGTGAGGTGATGACGGGGTTGATGGCGATGAGGGGGGTGTCGGTGTGGGCTGGGGCGTTTTGGACGGTCTCGTCCTCCTCGTGGAGGGGGACGTGGGCGACGAAGAGGCGCCAGGGGAGTCCGACCTGGGGGGCGGCGAGGCCGATGCCCTCGTGCTCGCGCATGAGTTCGAGCATTCGGTTGGCGACGTCGAGGGTGTTTTTGGTGATGGGAGAGACGTCGGCGGCGCGCGTACGGAGGGCGGGGTGGGGCCAGTTGAGGACGGTGAGATCTGCGGGGTCTGGGATCAAGAGGGCGAGTGTATTCTGAGAAGGGGCGTGTGGGCGTGTTGGCGGGGGGAACCGGGGTCTCGTAGCATGCGGAGGGGTGCTGTGGGAGTATTGCGCGGATCGCGCGGAGGCGTCGTTTTGTCGATTCTGGACCGGTTCAAGAAGGGCGCGAAGGGTGAGGGGGAGCCCGGCGCGGAGGGTGAGGGGTCGGGCGGCGGCGCCGCGCCGGGAGCGTTCGAGGCGGACGCCGCGAAGGCGGCGAAGTTCTTCGAGCGTGCGAAGACGGTGCACGAGTCGACGAACTACGAGTATGCGACGACGCTGTGGCTGCAGGGGCTGCGGCAGGACCCGACGGACATGGCGGGGCTGGAGGGGTTCCTGCGGAGTGCGCAGGCGTACGCGGTGGACAGCGGTAAGGACAGGCCGTCGAAGGATCAGAGCGCGAACTTCGGGGGCAAGGGGTCGCTGGAGAAGTATCTGGAGGCGTTGCTGGGTTGGGGGGTGAAGCCTGGGGACGTGGGGAAGGGGGCGCGGGTTCTGGAGTTTGCGGGGGAGCTTGGGCTGCAGGAGCCTGGGAAGTGGGTTGGTGATCGGGTGCTGGCGGTGGCGTTGAACGACAAGATGAAGAAGGGGGAGTTGGTGAAGTTGATGGGCCTGCTCGAGGCGCTGGGCGCGTATGACCTGGCGGTGCGGGCGGGTGAGGCGGCGGTTCGCGCGAGTGGTGGTGGTGATGCGGGGTTGGAGTCGGAGGTGCGGAACATGGCCGCGCAGGCGACGATGACGCGCGGGGGGTATGAGAAGACGGGTGAGGAGGGTGGATTCCGCGGGAACATCAAGGATTTGGAGAAGCAGCGTCGGCTGGAGGAAGAAGAGCGGCTAGTGAAGAGCGAGGCGACGGTGGATCGGCTCGTCGAGGCCGCGAGGGCGGACTATGAGAGCCGGCCGACGGATCGGAGCGCGATCGCGAAGTACGCGCGTGCGTTGCAGGAGCGTGGCAAGCCTGAGGATGAGAAGGCGGCGTTCGAGCTGCTGATGAAGGCGTATCAGGAGACGAAGGAGTTTCGTTTCCGGCAGGGGGCTGGGGAGCTGCGACTGCGTCATGCTCGGCGGAAGGTGGCGGAGCTGAAGGAGCGTGCGAAGGGCGGCGACTCGAAGGCTGTTGAGGAGCATCGCACGGCGCACGAGAAGTTCCTGCGGATGGAGCTGGAGGAGTTGAAGCTCCGGATCGAGAACTATCCGACGGACCTGGGTCTCAAGATGGAGACGGGGATCCGGCACTACCTGCTCGGCGAGAACGAGGAGGCGATCTCGCTGTTCCAGGAGGCGCGGAACGACGCGCGGAACAAGGGCCGCGCGCTGAACTATCTGGGGTTGTCGTTCCTGCGCGTGGGTTGGGTGGAGGAGGCGGTGGCGACGCTGCGCGAGGCGTTGGAGGCGACGGAGAGTTCGGACAGCGATGCCGGGATGGACATGCGGTACAACCTGATGGGGGCGCTTGAGCGGAAGGCGCGGGAGCAGAAGGACCTGAAGGCCGCGGAAGAGGCGTACCGGATCGCGTCGGGGATCGCGATTCAGCAGATCGGGTACCGGGACGTGCGCGGGAAGCGGGATGAGTTGAAGGGGTTGGTGGAGAGTCTGAAGGGTGGCGGGTGAGCGGGATTGAGCGGGTGATCGCGATGATCCCGGCGCGGGAGGGGTCGACGAGGCTCCCGCGGAAGGCGTTGTTAGCGGAGACGGGGAAGGCGTTGATCGTGCACGTGTGCGAGGCGGCGGCGCGGTGCGCGGTGGTGGAGCGCGTGGTGGCGGCGACGGACAGCGAGGAGATCGCGCGGGTGGTGCGGGGTGCGGGGTTCGAGGCGGTGTTGACGGGGGAGCATGAGAACGGGACGAGCAGGATCGATGAGGCCGCGGAGAAGGTGGGGGTGGGGGATGAGCGGCTGATCGTGAACGTGCAGGGTGATGAGCCGGAGATCGAGGGTGAGGTGGTCGAGGCCGCGGTCGGGGCGATGCGGGCTGGGGGGCGGGAGCTGGAGATCGGGACGGCGGCGTGCGCGATCGGGGATGCGCGCGAGTTTGAGAACCCGAACGTGGTGAAGGTGGTGCGGGGTGAGGACGGGCGGGCGCTGTACTTCTCGCGGAGCGCGATCCCGCACGGGGAGGGCGTGGAGCGTCTGCGGCACGTGGGGATCTACGCGTACCGGCGCGGGACGCTCAGGAGGTATGTGCGGCTCACGCCGACGAGATTGGATCGTGCGGAGAAGCTGGAGCAGCTGCGGGCGCTGGCGCACGGGTGGGGGATCGGTGTGGGCGTGGTGCGCGCGGGGCAGCAGGGGATAGACACGAGAGAGCAGTACGAGGCGTTTGTGGGGCGGTGGAGCGCGCGGGCGCGTTAGTGCTTTTCGTCGGCGTGGCTCTTCTCGACGGATTTCTTGAGGTCTTCGAGTTCGCGGGAGAGACGGCCGAGCTCGGTGCGGAGGGAGTCGGTGTCGTCGCCTGAGAGGAGACCGGCTGCGCGGTCGGCGGCGCGTTTGGCGCGGTCGCGGAAGGACTGGAGGGGCTCGGCGCTCGCGCGGGCGCGGAGTGCATCGACGGCGCGTTGGTCCTTGACGTTGGACATGGCGGAGAAGGCGGCGCCTCGGACGCGTTCGGTGCGGTCCTTGAGGTGTGGCTCGATGGCGAGGAAGGCCTTGGCGGGGTCGTGGTGCGCGAGGTCGGCGAGGACGGAGAACGCGGCGGCGCGTGTGCGTGCGTAGTAGGCGATGTCGAGGAAGGGGATGACGGCGTCGAGAGAGTCTTTCTGGTCGAGCGCGGCGATGGCCTGGAGCGCGGCGAGGCGGACCTGATCGGACTGGGAGCGGGCGGAGAGGGCGCTCGTGATGAGGGGGAGGTGGGTGACGTCGCGGGTTGAGCCGAGGTTGCGGAGGGCCTGCGCGCGGACGGCGTAGGGGGCGTTGTCGTCTGCGGCGAGACGCGTGAAGAGTGCGACGGCGTCGGGGCGGCGGGGTGAGGCGGTGGAGAGGGCTTCGAGGGCGTCGGCGTGGACGCGGGGGTCGTCGTGGGTGGAGGAGAGCGCGTCGAAGAGGGCGTCGTCTGCGGCGAGGGCGGCGAGGGAGTCGGCGGCTACGCGACGGAGACGGTGATGGAGAGAGGCGTCGGAGAGGATGGAGGCGAGTGCCTTGTTGACGGCGGGGGAGGGGTGCTCTCGGAGGGCGCGGGCGGCGTCGAGGCGGGAGGCGAGCGTCGGGCCGTCGCTGAGCTGCGCGATGAGCCAGGGGTCGGGGACTTTGAGCGTGGGGTTGGCGAGGACGGAGAGGAAGGGATCGAAGGCGACCCAGGCGGGCTCGGCGGGGAGGTCGATGGTTTGTTCGTGGCGGCGCGCGTCGACGTCGATGGTGATGATGCGCGTTTCATCGCCGACGCGGACGTGGACGGGGAGGGAGAAGACGAAGGCGGGGAGGTCGGCGTCGATGCGCTGGGTTTGTTCGACGGAGAGGCGGAGGGATTTGGAGGATTCTTTCCACGAGGCGGAGAGGGTGAGCTGGGGCGTGCCGGGGCGGTAGGCCCATTGGGTGAAGAAGTGTTCGAGAGAGCGGCCGGAGGCGCGTTCGAGTGCCTTGCGGAAGTCGTCGGTGTCGACAGTGGAGAGACGGTGCCGGTCGATGTAGTCGGCGACGGCTTTGAAGAAGACGTCGTCGCCGAGGGAGGTGCGGAGCATGTGGAGGATGGAGGCGCCCTTGGGGTAGGGGTTGGAGCGACGGCGGAAGGTTTCGTCGGGGTGCTCGTAGACGTTGGAGACCATGGCGGGGCGGAGGGGGGATTTGTCGTCGGCGGCGATGCGGTCGGAGCGGGCGATGCCTCGGAGGGTGACCCAGACGTCCTCGAGGTAGCCCTGGTCGTATCCGTCGCGGGCTTCGAACCAGATGGACTCGGTGTAGGAGGCGAATCCTTCGTTGAGCCAGATGTGCGCCCAGGAGTTGCAGGTGAGGAGGTCGCCGAACCACTGGTGGCCGAGCTCGTGGGCGATGAGGCCTTCGAGGTCCTGTCGGTCGTTGATGGCGCGCTGGTCGAAGAGGGCGGTATCGAAGAGGGAGGTGGCGGAGGTGTTTTCCATGCCGCCGGCCTGGAAGTTCCAGAGGACGAGCTGGGCGTATCGGTCCCACGGGTAGGGCTCGTCGAAGCGGTCTTCGAAGGCGCGGATCATGTCGCGTGTGCGGGCGTAGGTGTCGTGGACGCGTGGGGCGAGTCCGGGTGGGACGTAGACGGGGAGTGGCGTGCGGTCGCCGGGCTTCGCGACGTCAACGACGTCGAATTTTCCGACGACGAGTGAGACGAGGTAGGCGGGGTGTGGGAGTTCCTGGACCCAGTGGTAGGTGGTGCGGGCGTTGGTGGTGGAGGAGGAGGCGAGGTGGCCGTTGGAGGAGACGAGGAAGGCTTGAGGGACGGTGACGATGAGTTCGGAGGCGAATCGTTCGTTTGGTGAGTCGTGGGTGGGGAACCAGTAGCGGTTGGACTCGGGCTGGCCTTGGGAGTGGATCTGGGGGGCGAAGGCAGGGGAGGTGGATCCGCCGGTGAGGTCGGCTGGTGGAGTGATGGTCCAGATGAGTCCGTCGGGGGGGTCTGAGCAGGTGTAGGCGATGTCGATG
>CAYPGJ010000054.1:0-11563 GCA_964410465.1 uncultured Phycisphaeraceae bacterium
GTCTGAGCAGGTGTAGGCGATGTCGATGGAGGTTTCGGCGCCGGGGGGGAGTGGGGGATCGAAGGTGATGTCGAGGGATTCGCCGTCGTGTGCGTAGGCGAGGGCTGTGCCCTTGTGGGTGACGGAGTTGATGCTGAGGAGGGGGGCGTTGAGGGAGAGAGAGGCGAGGGGTGTGGAGGTGGGGATGAGGGAGAGGGTTTCGAGGGCGGAGAAGGCGGGCGTGGACATGTCGGGGATGTCGATGCGGAGGACCATGCGCGTGAGGTCTGCGTGGCGGTTGGGTGGGTAGTTTCGGAGGTCGCGTCCGGAGAGGGGGTCGAAGGGGTCGGCGTGGGCGGAGGCGAGGAGGAGGAGCGCGGCGAGTGCGAGTGCGCGGGGCATGCGAGGCTCCGTCGGTTATGGGCTGGCTGCGGAGATGGAATGTAGCGGGAGGCCGCGGACTTGTGAGTCGTCGCGGCGCGGATACGATAGGGAATGCCCGTCTCGGAAGAATCTTCGTCGGGCCCGCGCGGCAGTGCGGGCGGGGTGTCGGCTTGTGGCGCGGAATTGCTCGCCACGCCGGGTCATACGTCGCAGACGACGGAGTTCTATTCTCCGGTGCCTGAGGGGTACCGGAAGGGTCGGCACAAGTACGTGGTGGTGGTGGGAACGGTGATGTCGGGTCTGGGGAAGGGGATCTTCGCGTCGAGCGTCGCGAAGCTGCTGAAGGACAAGGGCTTGGTGATCTCTCCGATCAAGATGGAGGGATATTTGAACGTGGATTCGGGGACGCTGAACCCGTTCCGGCACGGCGAGGTGTTCGTGCTGGACGACGGGACGGAGTGCGATATGGACCTTGGGACGTACGAGCGGATGCTCGACCAGGACCTGTCGCGTCGGAACTTCGTGACGGCGGGTCAGGTGTTCACGGAGGTGCTGGAGCGTGAGCGGAAGGGGGGGTACCTGGGTCGGGACGTGCAGATGATCCCGCACGTGACGGGCGAGGTGAAGCGGAAGCTTCGCGAGCTGGCGATGAAGGGTGACGGGAAGAGCCCGGCGGACGTGGTGTTCGTGGAGGTGGGCGGGACGGTGGGGGACTACGAGAACGCGTTCTACATCGAGGCGTTGCGTGAGCTGGCGTTCGAGGAGGGGGAGGGCTCGACGTGCTTCGTGGCGCTGACGTATGTGATCGAGCCGCCGGCGTTGGGTGAGCAGAAGAGCAAGGCGGCGCAGCTGGGGATCAAGCGGTTGATGGAGGCGGGGATCCAGCCGCACATCATCGCGTGTCGCGCGAGCAGCCCGTGCACGCAGACGGTGATGCAGAAGATCGCGATGTTCTCGAACGTGCCGCTTCGGCGCGTGGTGAGCATGCACGATCGTTCGAGTATTTACGTGATTCCGGACTCGATCCGGCGCGCCGGGATCGATCGAGAGATTCTGAGCGTGCTGGGGCTGCACGACCGGGTGGACCCTGCGCAGGAGGACGCGGCGCGGGACGAGTGGATCGAGTTCTCGCGAGCGTTGTCGGCGCCGAAGGCGCGTCGGGTGCGGATCGGTCTGACGGGGAAGTATGCGTCGCTTCGGGACGCGTACGCGTCGATCGACAAGGCGGTGGAGCACTGCGGGGCGCATCTTGGGTGCGAGGTGGCGCTGGAGTGGATCGAGACGGACGAGATCACGGGCGGGAACGTGGCGGAGCACCTTCGCGACCTGGACGCGGTGATCGTGCCCGGGGGGTTTGGGTCGCGGGGCGTGGAGGGGAAGATCGCGTGCGCGAGGCACTGCCGCGAGAACGGGATACCGTACCTGGGCATCTGTCTTGGGTTCCAGATCGCGGTGATCGAGTTTGCGCGGAGCGTGCTGGGGTTGTCGGCGGCGAACTCGACGGAGTTTGATCCTGGTTGCGCGGAGCCGGTGATCAGCGAGCTTCCGGAGCAGAAGAAGATCGAGCGATTGGGGGGGACGATGCGTCTTGGGGGTCAGGACGTGCTGCTGACGGAGGGGAGTTTGGCGTCGTGGCTGCACGGGGGGAAGACGCTGGTGCGCGAGCGGTTCCGGCATCGGTATGAGGTGGAGCCGAGGTTCGTGGAGCAGCTGGAGCGGGCGGGGATGCTGTTCTCGGGGCGGCACCCGAAGCACCCGATCATGCAGGTGATGGAGTTGCCCGGGATGGAGAGCGGGTCGGCGGTGAAGCACCCGTTCTTCCTGGGGTCGCAGTACCACCCGGAGCTGACGAGCCGTCCGCTGACGCCGCAGCCGATGTTCATGGGTCTTGTGGCGGCGGCGATCCGTCGGAAGGATCCGTCGGCGGACGTGGGTCGTTGGATTCGCCCGGTGGGGACGGCGGAGTTGAAGGTGG
Source organism: uncultured Phycisphaeraceae bacterium (assembly GCA_964410465.1). Lineage (GTDB taxonomy): Bacteria > Planctomycetota > Phycisphaerae > Phycisphaerales > UBA1924 > CAYPGJ01. Next base: position 2,339 of record CAYPGJ010000054.1, read on the forward strand.
GAGCGCGGGCGGGGGCTGGTCGGATGTGATACGGTTCGCGCTCAGGCCGGGGGACGAGACGAGTTGGTGACGGAGCGGCGCGGAGGAGCGTGGCGGCGCGCGCGGCGGGCCTGCCGGCGGACGTGATTCGATGCAGCAGATGCCTTGGTTCATCCCGATCTTGGTGTGTCTGGCGCGTGTGTGCGACGTGTCGATCAACACGTTCCGGACGATCCTGATGATGTCGGGTCGGAAGTGGCTTGCGGGCGCGCTCGGGGCGGTGGAGGTGACGATCTGGGTGATCGCGGTGGGGGGGGTGCTGAAGTACATCTCGCTGGCGAACTGGACGGCGGTGGCGGGGTATGCGTTGGGATTCGCGGCCGGCGTCGTGGTGGGGATGACGTTCGAGGAGCGGGTGGCGCTGGGGTTCCGGATGATCCGGATCGTGAACCCGGACGGGAAGGAGGAGGGGACGTTCGTGTCGGAGCGTCTTCGTCGGGAGGGGTTCCGGGTGACGCAGGTGGAGGGGAAGGGTCGTTCGGGTCCGGTGGAGGTGGCGTTCACGGTGGTGAAGCGGAAGTCGGTGGAGTCGGTCAAGGCGATGGTGAAGGAGAGCGCGCCGCGCGCGTTCGTGACGGTGGAGAGCGTGGCGCCGATGACGGGGGGGAGCTGGGAGGAGCTGCAGCAGCGGCGCTGGGTGTCGGGGGTGCTGTCGCAGCTGCGGAAGTGAGGGGCGTTGACGAGCCGGGGGGAGGGGCTAGAGTTTCGACCTTGTCGGCGATGTAGCTCAGCTGGTTAGAGCGAGGGATTCATAACCCCTAGGTCGGCGGTTCGAGTCCGCCCATCGCCATTTGCCGAACGCCGGCGCGCGGGCCCCCTCCGGGCTCGCGTTTGTGTTTTTGTGTCGCGGGCGCCGGTGAGCGGGGGGGCCTATTGGGGGGCGGGGGCGGGGATCACGGGCATGGGCTGCGGGGGGGTGGGCGCGCCGGCGGTCTTGGCGGCGAGGAGCTCGTCGCGCGTGGGGCGAAGGAGATCGAAGGAGGACGCGTCGATGACGTAGTACCAGGGGGAGAATCGCTTCGCGAGGGCGTCCGCGGCCTGCTTGCCCTGTTTGATCTTCTCCTCGCGGTCGGCGATGGCCTTGTCGTACGCGGCCTTGGCTGCGGCGTGCTCCTCGTCAGCGGTGGGCTTGCTCTCGTTCTCCGCGGAGCCTTCGGGGGCGGGTTCGGTGGGCGTGGTGGTATTCGGTGGGGTGGGAGGGGTCGGCGCGGGCGGGAGGAGGGATTCGTCGAAGGCGGTGGTGACGAAGAGGTAGCGGTGCGTCGTGGACTCGGGGGTTGCATCGGGATTCTTGTCGGCGGCGTCGATGCCCGCGGAGAGTTCGAGCCCTGCGCCTGGGGCGACCTCGCCGAACATGAGTGTGTAGCGGACGCCGTCGGAGCGGCCGACGGAGAGCGTGCCCTGGGAGGAGACGAGCGTGCTGCGTTCGGTGAGGTAGAAGCCGCGGGATTGAAGGGAGAGCATGTCCGCGGTGTTGATGGTGGAGTTCGGAGGGGCGGTTCCTGCGAGGATGTTTGCGAGGTTGGCGGGCTTGGGTCGGACGCCGACGATTTTGAGCGTGTTGAGCGCGTTGAGGAGTTGGTCGGTCTTGGCGAGGTTGATTTCCTGATCCGGGGCGGGGGGTCCGCCTGGCTCGGCGTTGAGCGTCCAGGCGCCGGGCACGCCGGCGTCGGTGATGTCGCGGGAGAGTTCGACGCGCTGATGGTCGATCGTGGAGCCGGTCTTGTCGTCGATTCGGTATCGGTTGGAGGCGATTGCGAGGATGTCGGCGCCTGTGGCGGCACGGAGCGGGTCGGTCTCGATCCAGTCGGTGAAGCGTGTGGAGATGGAGTGCTGGAGGGTGGTGGTGTAGACGCGGTTGGAGCCTGCGAGGCGGACGTAGCGCTTGTTGGAGGGGGCTTGGGCGTTGGGTTCGGCGGGGACCTCGTGGCCGAGGATGAGTTCGGAGAGCACGGCGCCGTCGGCGTCGCGGATGACGACGCGCGTGCCTCTTCCTTCGAGTGGCGCGGCGTCGTCGTCGGGGGCGAGGACGCCGAGTGCGGCGTGGTCTGCTGGGGAGTCGGAGACGACGGATTCTCGGTTGAGACCGACGAAGGCGGAGGCGGCCTGAGCCATTTTGGTTTCGGCGTCCGCGGGGTAGTTGTAGTGAGAGGGGATGACCCACTGCTTTCCGTTGAACTCGACTTTGAATGCGGAGAAGGAGGCGGTGGGCTGATCGAAGTAGATGATCTCGAGGGAGCGGGCGGCGAGGGTGTCGGTGAGCTTGGGCGAGAGGAGCTGTCCGACGTCGGAGAACTGTGCGGCGGCGCGTGGTTTGGGCGCGGTGAGCCAGGCCGCGGAGGCGAGGCCGGCGGCGAGGAGGACGGCGACGATGGTTTTCGCGTTGTCGTTCATGGTGATGCGCGTGTGTTGCGTGCGAGTGTGCTCAGCGGAGTCGGTCTTTGGCGACGCCCTCGCTCTCGAGGGCGCGGCGTCGGACGAAGACGATGCCTGCGAGGAGGAGCGCGGGGATGGGTGGGAGCGCCACGGCCGCGAGACGGATGTTCATCTCGATGCGGGAGATCTCCTGTCGGGCTTCTGCGCGGGCGTCGGCGATTCGTTGCTGCTTATCGCCTTCGATGGCGGCGGACTGGACGTCGAGCCGTCGCTGCTCTGTCTGACGGACGGACTCGATCATGATGCGTCGGGTTGTGTCGTCGAGGTCTTTTTGGGCCTCGATCTCCTTGACCTTGGCGTTCATGCGCTCGCGTGCGAGCGCGAGTTCCTTCTCTGCCTCGGCGCCGGCGTTGTCGATGGCTTCCTGTGTCGCCTGCTGCTGCGCGAGACGGCGGGCCTCGATGCGGTCGAGGGTTCGGTGGGCCGCGCGACGCTTGCGGAGATTGAGGAGGGACTCGTCGCCCGCGAGGGTGTCGACGGCGTTGAGGATGAAGGTGACGTTGTCGAACTCGAAGTCCGCGGCGCCTTCTTCACGGAGCGAGAAGAAGACCTCGGAGATCATGTCGAGGTCGGCGATGCAGATGACGTTGAGTGGTGGCGGCGCGGCGGGCTTGGCTTCGTTGGGCGATGGGCCTTCGGCTGGGGGCTCGTCCGCGGCCGCGTCGGAGTCCTTGGGTGTCTCGCCGGCGCGTGTGATCCGCGCGGCGAGGACGGAGACCTCGGGTGATTGGTTGAATCGTCGGTTGGGGTTGAAGCCTGCGGGTCCGAAGAAGGTGCGTTGGAGGACGTCGTCGTAGTTGACGTAGCCGGAGGCGGAGGAGGTGAGGAGGAGTGGTGTGAAGGTGGGCGCGGGCGTGTTGGGGGCGGGCGGACCTTGTGAGATGGCGCCGGGGGCCATCATGACGAGTTCCTGGAGGCCGGAGGAGATGGGGTCGCGGTCGTTGAATCCGCTGATGGCGGGGGTGTCTTGCCGCGCGCCGGCGCGGAATCGGCCTGAGCGCTCGGCGGCGACGAAGACGAACTCGGGCGGCAGGTCGGCGAGCGCGGGGCGCGGGTTGTAGCCGTCCCAGACGACGCGCTTGGCGTTGGTCTGGATGGCGAGGAGGCTCCAGAGTGGGGTGAGGTCTGCCTTGGGGTCCTGGGGCTGTTGCTGCTGCTGCATCGGGTTGCGCGTGGCTTCGCGCGGCTCGGAGGTGGCGATGGCGGGGTTGGCGAGCGGGAGGGGGTCTTCGAGGATGAGGGTGGGCTTGCCCTTGCGGATCCAGTCGAGGAGGTGTGTGAGTTCGCCGTCGGTGAGCGTGGAGGGCTGCGCGACGATGAGGGCGTCGACGTCGTCGGGGATGGGCGCGCGGCGTGCGACCTTGGTGACTTCGTATTGCTTGCGGAGTTCGGCGACGATGGGCCAGTCGCGTCCGGGGGTGAAGGTTTGGAAGTTGAATCGAGCGAAGAGGGCGGCCTCCGTCTCGAGGATTCCGATGTTTTTGCGGTCTCGCGCGGAGACGGTGCGGACGGCGCGGGCGAGTTCGTATTCGGGGGAGAGGCCGCGTGAGAGGAACGGGATGACGGTTTGATCGGGTCCGGAGGCGACGGCGACGGCGAGGAAGACCTGCTTCATGGACTGGTCTGGGTCGTCGGGTGAGGGCGGGATGGTGCGGGGTTCGATCTTGAAGTTCTTGGAGGCGTCGCGCGCGTCGTCGGAGAACTGGGTGGTCTCGACGACTTTGAGTGCGATGCGTCCGCCGGCGGAGCGGTCGAACTCGCGGAGGACGCCGAGGAGGTTCTCGCGGGTCTGGGTGTAGGAGGCCGGCGTGTCGGATGCGGGGGAGACGTATGCGGTGATGAGGACGGTGCGGTCGTGTGGGATGTCGCGGATGAGGGATCGGGTTTCGGGGGCGAGCGTCCAGAGGCGCTCGGCGGTGGCGTCGGCGCGGATGGGGGTGCGTGCGAGGATGGTGGTGAGGGCGCCGGCGGCGACGAGGTAGGCGATGAAGCGGACGGAGGCGAGTGAGGAGCGTTTGGGTGCGCCTGGTGCGCCGGCCCAGTGTGTGCGGGAGATGATGAAGACGTGGGCCCAGAGTCCGATGGCGGCGATGGCGGCGAAGTAGAAGAGGTTGTCGGGGGTGATGACGCCGCGCCCGAAGTCGACGAAGCGTGGGGGGAGTGCGATGGCGCGGAGGAGCGCGGCGATGGGGGAGTCTGGGTTGAGGCTGGCCGGGAGCGAGGCGCCGACGACGAGGGCGCAGAGGACGGCGGCGAGGATGAAGGCGACGGTCATGTTTGCGGTGAGCGAGGCGGCGGCGATGGCGAGCGCGAGGAGTGCGACGCCGGCGAGCCACTGGCCGAGGTAGGTGGAGAAGAGGAGTCCGGGATCGGGGCTGCCGAGGTAGAAGAGGACGCCGAGCTGACCGACGACGGAGAATGCGAGAGCGACGGAGTAGATGGCGGCGCAGGCGAGGTATTTTCCGAGCACGAGTTCGGAGTCGCGTGCGGGGAGGGTGAGGAGGAGTTCGTCTGCGCCCTGGCGTCGCTCGTCGGCCCATGCGGACATGGCGATTGCGGGGACGATGAAGACGAGGAGCATGGGGAACCATGCGTTGAGCTGGTCGAGGTTGGCGAGGTTGCGTTGGAAGAAGGCTGGTGTCCAGAAGGCGGCGAGGCCGGCGAGGAAGACGAAGATGGTGATGAAGACGTAGCCGGCGGGCGTGGCGAAGTACGCGGCGAACTGGCGTCGGAAGACGGCGGTGATGACGTGGGTCTGCATGGCTGTTGTGTCGTGTGAGGCGTGTGCGTCAGGCGGACTTGCGTTCGGAGGGTCGGGTGAGTTCGTGGAATCGGCGCTCCATGGCGCGCTCGTCGGCCCCCAGGGAGTCGACGGAACCGTCGTGGACGATGCGTCCCTGATGGATGAAGAGGACGCGCTGGGCGACGGCTCGGACTTCCTGGAGGATGTGTGTGGAGAGGAGGATGGTTTTGGTGGAGGCGAGGGAGCGGAGGAGGTCGCGGACGTGGTCGATCTGGTTGGGGTCGAGGCCTGCGGTGGGCTCGTCCATGATGAGGACGTCCGGGTCGTGGAGGAGGGCCTGGGCCATGCCGAGGCGCTGTCGGTAGCCGCGGGAGAGCTTGCCGGCGGGCTTGCCGATGACGTCGGCGAGCCGGCACTGGTCGACGACGCGCTCGATGCGTGAGGCGAGTTCCCTGGGGGAGAGGCCGCGTGCGCGCCCGAAGAACTCGAGGTGTGCGCGGGTGGTCATGTCGTCGTAGAGGGGTCCGTTCTCGGGGAGATAGCCGAGTCGTCGTGCGGCGTCGAGTCGGTTGTCCTGGACGTTGATGCCGGCGATGAAGGCGCGTCCGGAGGTAGGTGCGAGGTAGCCGGTGAGGAGGCGCATGGTGGTGGACTTCCCGGCGCCGTTGGGGCCGAGGAAGGCGACGACCTGTCCCTTGGGGATCTCGAAGGAGGCGTCTCGGACGGCGTAGAAGGGGCCGAAGGTGCGCGTGAGTCCTTCGGCGCGGATCATGGGCGGGGCTTCTGCGTTGTTCTTGGTGTGTTGCTTTGGCTTTGCCATGGGTGTTGTCGGTGGTGCGGCTGGGTATGGCGTGTGTGCGGGGTCCGTCGGAAAAGGAAGCCGACCCCGCCCTTCGAGACGCCGCGTGCGGGCGTGAGGGATCGGGGGTCCAGCTTCTTTTTTTCCCCAGATGGGGGCCGTTCGTCAAGACGCGCGAGCGGCTTGGTGGTTCCCGAGCGGCGGTGGGCTAGTAGGAGATGAATCCGCCGGGGAGGATGATGTCGGCGTTGGCGTTCTCGCCGAGGCTCGCGACGTCGATGGCTCCGCCGGAGGGCGCTGGGAAGGGCGAGCCGAGGGAGAAGCGGGGGCTGGAGGAGCCGGTGTTGGTGAGGATGAGGACCTGGGAGACGGACGGGAGTACGACGGCGATGTCGGCGAGCGAGTCGGGGGGTGGTAGGAGCCCGGCGGAGAGCGCGGCGGGGGCGTCGTCGAGCGGTCCGTAGGTTTGTGGGGTGTCGAAGCCGAGCCAGGAGTCGTTGATGGGATCGGGCCCGCGATTGACGAGGTAGAGGATGGCGTTGGAGCCGGTGGCGGCGACGGCGAGGTCGTAGAGGCCGTTGGCGTCGCTGTCGAAGTCGTGGAGGACTGCGTCGACGGGTTCATAGCCTTCGGGGAGTGTGGTGGTGTAGGCGGCGTTGATGATGACGGGGTCCGTGGGGTCGACGTCGATGTCGAGGAAGTATGAGATGACGCGGCCCTGTGCGGGCGAGGCGCTTTCGATTCCGGAGATGATGGCGACCTCCTCGAGGTCTTTGTCGTTGTCGAGGTCCCCGATGTCGACGGCGACGATGACGCCGTCGGTCCCTCCGGCGTTTGTGATCGGGAGGAGAGCGATGAAGGATCCGTCTCCTTGATTCCTGAGGATGGAGAGGGAGTTGTTGGAGGTGGAGGCGACGGCGAGATCGGGGTCGGGATCGAGGGAGAGCCTGCCGGCCGTGAGGCGCGAGGGCGCGGGGCAGGTGACGGTCGAGGATGTGAAGGTTCCCGGGGTGGTGGCGGAGTTGAGATAGATGTAGACGGCGCCGGAGCCTTCGCAGGCGACGGCGAGGTCGGGGAATCCGTCGAGATTGAAGTCGGCGGTGACCGCGTCGGAGGGTCGCTTGCCGACGGTGAGGTTGATGGGATCACGCACGGTGAAGTTGTTGCTTCCGTTGTTGAGGAGGATGGAGCATTCGTTGGTGACCGGGTCGACGAGGACGATGTCGGCGTGCCCGTCGGCGTCGAAGTCTGCGGTCGCGACGACGGAGGACGGGAAGACGTGCGAGGTGGCGGTGGCGAGCGCGGGCGTGAGCGCGCGCGAGGGGAGAATTGCGAACGCGCACATCAGTGCTGCTGCCTGCCGGATCATTCTTTGGTTCATGTGTGGAGCTCCTGTGCGAGCAAGTGCGGATAACCAAACAAAGCCACTCAAAACAGAGGTATCGGCGGGTTAGGGCGTGGAGGTGCATCCGAAGCGCGCGAAGGGCGAAGGCTCGGGTGCGGGCGATGGAGGTCATCCCCGTCATAATCAGGGGGCCGCAAGAGCCTCCACGTCTGATATTCACGGAGCACACATGACGACGAAGAAGGCATTGATCCGGGCGGGCGCGTTGGCTGGGGCTGGTCTGCTGGCGGTGGCGGCGCAGGCGGGCGGAGGCTCGTGCGGGGCCCCGATGGCCACGCCGGTCTCGTACGGGGGGGGCCAGGCCTCGGTCGGGGACGTGGTGGACGTGGCGGTGGGCGCCGGGCAGTTCAAGACGCTGGCGATGCTGCTGGAGAAGGCCGAGCTGGTGTCCACGCTGAAGGGCGAGGGCCCGTTCACGGTGTTTGCGCCGACGGACGAGGCGTTCGCGAAGCTGCCGAAGGAGACGGTGGACTCGCTGCTGAAGCCGGAGAATCGCGCGATGCTGGCGGGCATCCTGACGTATCACGTGGTTCCCGGGAAGGTGTCCTCTGCGCAGGTGGTGAAGATGACGAGCGCAAAGACGGTGCAGGGCTCGCCGATCATGATCAAGGTCGATGGCGGGAAGGTGATGATCAACAACGCGACGGTGGTGAAGACGGACGTTGCGGCCAGCAACGGCGTCATTCACGTGATCGACACGGTGATCATGCCGCCGTCGGCGAAGAACTGATCGGGACGCGCCTTTCTCCTGCGTCGCTCGCGCGGGGGCGCACGAGCGGCTCGGCTGAGCCGGGGAGACCCGGCTTGGGCCGATTGTGGATCGTGGCTGCGCGTGAGGGCGGCCGATTTGTCAGCGTGGTGTGAGATAGGGATACTGCGGGAGCGTGTCGGTTCGTCGGGACGGCGCGTCGTGCGCTGCCCGGCGCGGGCTCGGGCGCGGCGGCGCGGGACGGCAAGGAGCGGGCGTCTGTCGGTGTCTGAGTCGATTCTCCAACGAGTGGCGGGCGGGGATGCGGACGCGACGCGTGAGTGCGTCGAGCGCTATGCCGATCTTGTGTGGAGCATCGCGCGCCGGCTGCTGGGGGGCGGGGCGCGCGTGGAGGCCGAGGACGCGGTGCAGGAAGTGTTCGTCGATCTGTGGAAGAGCGCGGGTCGGTTTGACCCGTCGGTGGCGTCGGAGGCCGCGTTCGTGGTGATGATCGCGCGTCGGCGGATGATCGACCGTCTGCGTCGTCGCTCCCGTCGGGTTGAGGAGGTTTCGGGGTCGGCGTGGGTGGAGTCGTCGGTGGCGGGGGTGGAGCGCACGAGCGGCGAGCACGTGTCGGAGGACGCTCGACGCGCGATGCGCGCGATGGAAGATCTGTCGGAGGAGCAGCGTCGTGTGCTGGGCCTGGCCGTGCAGCAGGGCAAGACGCACACGGAGATCGCGGAGATCACGGGGCTTCCGCTGGGCACGGTGAAGACGCACGTGCGCCGCGGGCTGATGCGTCTGCGCGAGGCGCTGGGCACGGAAGCGGAGGCGGCGTCATGAGCCAGATGCAGCCTCACGACCGACTGATGCAGCTGTACGCCGACCTGGCGACGCAGGGGGTCACGCGCGAGGAGATGGCGGAGATCGAGCGTCTTGAAGCGGCGTTGGGGATAGGGAAGAGCGAGCGCGAGGGGTTCGAGCTGGCCGCGGCCATGCTCGACCCGGCGCTTCACGGCGTCGCGATCGAGCCTGCGCCGGCGTCGGTGCGGGCGAAGCTGCACGCGAGCGCGTCGGGCTTCGTTGCGGAGCGGCGGCGCGGCGGCGCGAGCGCC
>CAYPGJ010000055.1:0-11427 GCA_964410465.1 uncultured Phycisphaeraceae bacterium
CCCGCGTCCTCCGTCCGCCCCACCTCGCTGTACGCCACGCTCAGGCACTTCCCGCAGATCAGCGAGCCCTGGTGCCCCTCCACCATCGCCAGGTCCTCCGACCACGCGCGCCGACAGAAGTCACACCAGAAATCCTCAGGCCGCATGTTCAACGGATCAGCGTCCGGGTTATGCATCACCGCCCTCCCGATCCGCGCTTCCGAAACGCCCTCGCATGAAACGGCCTCCCCTCCCGCCGGTACTTCCGCTCGAAATTCGTCCCCACCACCTCGCCCTCGCTCGCCGAGTGCGGCCTCTCGAACGCGATCTCCTCAAACGCCGCGCCCCCTCGCAACCACCGCTCAAAGTGCTCGCACATCCACGCCCAATACTCCTCGTGATCCGTCACCACGCGCAGCTCCCCACCCACCTCGAGCACCCGCTCCACATCCTTCAAAAACCGATCGCTCACCATCCTCCTCTTGTGGTGCCGCGTCTTCGGCCACGGATCCGGGAAATACAAGTGCACCACGCGCACGCTCCCGCTCGCCACGCGCCAATGCAGAAACTCCCCCCCGTCCCCGTGCAACAACCGCACGTTCGTCAGCCCCGAACGCCGCACACGATCCGCCGCGTACGCCCAGAACTCACCCGCCCACTCGATCCCGAGGAAATTCGTCCCCGCCTGCAGCCCCGCCTGCTGCACCAGAAACGTCCCCTTTCCCGACCCGATCTCGATCTCCAGCGGCCTCCCCGCGTCCGGAAACCACTGCCGCGCATCCAACCACCCCGACTCCGGCGATCCCACCACGTCGTCCGGAAGCGACGGCAGATCCTCCGCGCGCAGACCCACAGGCCCCGTCTCAAACGTCCGTCCCTTCTTCGCAAGACCGAATCCCATGGACGCGAAACTCTATCCGCACCACGCCCCACGCGCTCCAATCCCCGTTCTCGGAACCTCCCCAACACCCGGGGCGTACGATTCCTTCGGAGGGGCTGGCACGCTCGGCCGATAGAGAGTTTCGGACCCAAGCCGCTCGGACTCCTCCGAGTGTTTGCAACGAGGCCGCCGCCTCGCCGCGGTGGTCCGGAGGCCGAACGATGGACGAAAGGCACTCGGCGTTTCGAACCGACTACGGGAACAACCCCCCGAACGGCGGCGCTCCCGCCAACGGCGGCAACGCGCGTCGCGATGAACTCGTCACGCTCATCGAGTCACGCATCGACCGCACACGCTTCCGAGAGCACAACTGGGAAGGCTCCCTCTGGGACTACCTCGACATCGTCTCCAAGCGACCGCACGTCGCACGCAACGCCTTCCAACGCATCTACGACATGATCCTCTCCCACGGCGTCGAAAAATATGCCCGATTCAAGCACGACGTCATCCGCTACAAGTTCTTCTCCGACCCCATCGACCGCGGCGCCGACGCCATCTACGGCCTCGACCGCGCGCTCATGCAACTCGTCGACATCTTCCGCTCCGCCGCCGAAGGCTACGGCACCGACAAGCGAATCATCCTCCTCCACGGACCCGTCGGCTCCTCGAAATCAACCATCGCGCGCCTCCTCAAAAAAGGACTCGAGCAGTACACACGCTCCGACACGGGCGCCCTCTACTCCTTCTCCTGGATGCTCGACGAAACCTGCGGCCCCGGCGCCAAGGACCACGAGTTCCCCTGCCCCATGCACGAGGACCCACTCCTCCTCATCCCGCGCGAAGCCCGCGAATCCGTCCTCGAAAAAATCAACGACCGCTACTCCGAAATGGGCGGCCACGGCCGCATCAAAGTCATCGGCGAACTCGACCCCTTCTGCCGACGCGTCATGGCCGACCTCCTCCGCCACTACGGCGGCGACTGGAAACAGGCCATGACACACGTCAAGGTCCGACGCATCACCCTCTCCGAAAAAGACCGCGTCGGCATCGGAACCTTCCAGCCCAAGGACGAGAAGAACCAGGACTCCACCGAACTCACCGGCGACATCAACTACCGCAAAATCGCACAGTACGGCTCCGACTCCGACCCACGCGCCTTCAACTTCGACGGCGAACTCAACGTCGCCAACCGCGGCCTCTGCGAGTTCATCGAAGTCCTCAAGCTCGACGTCGCCTTCCTCTACGACCTCCTCGGCGCCTCCCAGGAACACCTCATCAAGCCCAAGAAATTCGCCCAGACCTCCATCGACGAGGTCATCATCGGGCACACCAACGAGCCCGAGTACAAGAAGCTCCAGTCCAACGAGCTCATGGAAGCCTTCCGCGACCGCACCATCAAAATCGATATCCCCTACAACATCCGCCTCGACGACGAGATCCGCATCTACCAGAAGGACTTCGGCCCCGACCGCGTCCGCAACACACACATCGCGCCCCACACCCTCGAGGTCGCCGCGATGTGGGCCCTCCTCACCCGACTCTCCGACCCCAAAAAGGCCGGCCTCACCCTCCTCCAGAAGATGAAGCTCTACAACGGCAAGGCCATCCCCGGCTTCACCGAAGACTCCATCAAGGAACTCGTCGAGGAAGCCCCGCGCGAAGGCATGGGCGGCATCTCGCCCCGATACATCCAGGACAAGATCTCCAACGCCCTCGTCTCCCCCATCGCGCTCGAAGAACGCACCATCAACCCCTTCATGGTGATGAACGAGCTCGAAGAAGGCCTCTCACACCACTCCCTCATCTCCGACGAAGACTTGCGCAAGCGCTACAAGGAGCTCCTCGCCGTCGTGAAGGAGGAGTACGAGGACATCATCAAGGGCGAGGTCCAGCGCGCCATCAGCGCCGACGAGGACGCCATCAAGCGCCTCTGCGCCAACTACATCGAGAACGTCCGCGCCTACACCCAGAAGGAGCGCGTCAAGAACCGCTACACCGGCAAGGACGACGAGCCCGACGAACGCCTCATGCGCTCCATCGAGGAGAAGATCGACATCCCCGACTCGCGCAAGGACGACTTCCGCCAGGAGATCATGAACTACATCGGCGCCCTCTCTCTCGACGGCCGCAAGTTCGACTACAACACCAACGCCCGCCTCTACCGTGCCCTCGAGCTCAAGCTCTTCGAGGACCAGCGCGACACCATCAAGCTCAAGAACCTCGTCTCCTCCGTCGTCGACGACGAGACACAGGCCAAGATCGACATCGTCAAGCAGCGCCTCATCAAGAACTTCGGCTACAACGAGCAGTCCGCCACCGACGTGCTCAACTACGTCGCCTCCATCTTCGCCCGCGGCGACAGCAAGGGAGACTGAATCTCCGCCGTAAATCGATGTGGCGATGGCAATGCAACCTTTAAAGTCGCCGTGTGTGCGTTTTTCGACTTTGAATCCGATGAGCCGGTTGGCGTTCAGCCAACAAATGATTGTTGTATTTTTCGCAGATTGCTCAACTGAAGTTTGATCTCAGATTCTTGATATCTGGGCTTGAGTTGTTTAACTCGTCCAATGATCGCAGAGTCACCTTGTGTACTTTCGTCGTGCTCACACCACAGGCAGGTTGCAATAAGCTCTAAATCTGAGCTTGTCCTGTTCCCGATCGCTTTCGCTATTTGTTGCAACTTCTGCTTCTGGTCTTCGGGAATATCAAGTTCCGTAGGAATGGCTGATTGCCAGTCTTCAAAAGGCACGTATCGCGGACCATAGGTGGTGCCAGAATCGGAGTAGTCCTTCTCGACAAGGCCGGCCGCATCTAGGTTTCGTACACATGCATCAAGTTCGAAGCTATATGGTCCAAACCGGTAAAGCTCAAACTCGAACGGTTGCTTGGCGTCTAGAAGTCGATCCGCCAAGAACAAAATTTTGTGGAGGTGCGTGCGCCCTGCCCAGCTACCTTGTTGCTTGAGTTCGGTCAATGCATGCAAAATCCATGCGGTCTCGCTCATTTGGATGCTCCCGTGCCCAGCTTCGCCCAGCGATCCGCACAAAACCGCTTTATCTCAGTCCGCCTTTCGTGAGAGATATCAGAGTTAGCGTACACTCGCAAACGCCAGATGATAGCGTTCATACCCCGAACAATCTCCGAAAGTTCGTCCAATGATCTGATTCGCTTCGGATTTTGCATTTCGACGAGAATCTGACTTTCTCGACGTCGAATCTTGAGCGCCGAGTGCTCCAAAATATCAACGAATACGTCGGAAGTAAAGTGATTGCTAACCTCCTCCGCAAAGCCTGAATAGGCCTCGGGCGTGATGTGCTTCAAATCCGCGGATACTCTTTCGTCTGCGACTCGAAAGTGCTGGCGTCTATCCAAGCGGATGGCCACGGAATGCGCTTTATGATCAGGAGAGTCGGCGAGCTTGTGGATCTTGGCGACCACCGCGCTGTCGGTGACTCGTAGATACTGAGCTGGCGATTCCGGAAAGCGCCCATTTGGAAGTGAATTCTCAAGAAACTCGATGAGATGCCGTTCAAACGCGCGTTTCGTCTTGTGGAAATAGAGAGTTGCATAGGCGGCATACCGGGCCGCGATGAGTTGTTCAGCAGCAAACCATCCACCTTCGCGGAGACCGAAGCAAATGACGCCCTCATAATCCAGTAAACAGACTTGCTGAATGAGGCGATCAATATCGAATTGCCCGCCTGGCTGGCCGGAATGATGAGCGTCCCGAATAAGGTAATCGCACCGATCCGCGCCAATTTCTCCTGTTAGAATAGTGTTCAAGATCTCAATGCCAATAGGTGAGATAGCGCACTTGTCCCAATTGATCTTGGCGCGATTGATGTCGGTCGCAACCGCGATCACTGCTTCAGGATCAACCGACATCGCTGCGATCAGCTCTCTTAGGTCAGTCTCTCGAATCAATCGTGCAGTCATGTACTCATGTGAGTACTTCTTGAACAATCGCTTGAGCTCGTTCGGAGACTTGTCGGCGAGCGATTCCGACGCAGGAACAAAAAGCGCTTCGCCTGAGTGAGAAAACGGTCCATGACCGATGTCGTGAAGCATTGACGCTAGGCGGAGCACTTGGCGTGCATCGGAAAGGGATGAACCGAATGCATCCGCTACCAGCTCTTTGGACGTCTGAGTGAGCTGGTCGAACATTCGTGTCGCAACGTGAACACAGCCGAGGCTGTGTTCAAATCGGGTGTGAACAGCGCCAGGATAGACCAGATGGCCCATGCCGAGTTGGCGAATGTCTCGCAGGCGTTGAAACGGTGCCGATTCGACAATGCTCCATTCACCGTTATTGAGTTCAACGAACCCGTGAATGGGATCCCGGATTGAGCGTATTTTTGGCGGCATCGAATATCTGCTAAATCATAGCGATCGAGCGATTGCCTGCAGAGGTGCGGCTGACAAGCCAGCGTAGCCCCTCACTCCCTCTTCATCCCAAACAACCTCCCCTCCCCGGCCTCCGCATGACACCCCATGCACGACGCCATCCTCCCCGCCCCCGTCACCCGCGACCCGTCCGCCGTCAGTGTCGCGTACACCCACCCCGCATCCTCCCACGCCTCCGTGCCCCCCGTCCGCAGCATCACGAACACCGGCCCCTTCTCGCCCGCCATGTACTCCACCCCGTCATTCCCCTTCACCCTCGTTCTCGGCGCCCTCGCATCCCTCGCCCCCTCTCCCTCCGCCTGCACCGGCAACCATGTCTCCTTCACGATCACCTGATCCGTGGACGATCCCGCCGCGCGATCCCCCGTCAACTTCTTGTACCCCTCCACGTCGCGCGCATACAGCACGTACAGCTTGCTCCCGTGCGTCTCCGCATCCCCGCTCGCGCTCATCTCCACCCGCGGCTCCGGTGGCACGCACTGCGTCGGCGTCCACAGCACCGCATCGGATGCCAGCCCCAGCGCCTCCCGGTACGTCCGCCCGATCTCGATCAGTCTCTCCTCCACCTCCCTCGGCACGCGCGCCGCACCCTCATCTCCCCGCGCACTCCCAACCGCGCTCACGACGACAACAACACCCGCGCCACCGACCACGCTCCACATTCCCGTTCGTCCCATCGCGTACGCCTCCTTCACGCCCCCCCGATACATCCCAGACTCGCTCATTAACTCGATGTTCCCCTTGAGTGGTGTCGTTGACGTCCCCCAACCCCTGCCGCCTCTGCTCCGCCCCCTCCTCCCGTGCGCACCAACCCCGCACGTCCACGCGTGCGCACGCCGCGGTCGCGCCCTCACCGACCCTTCTCCTACACATACACCCCCCGTGCGCACGGCTCGGCCGTATCACCCCAAAACAGCGCACCACGCCCGGAACTCACCCCCCCTCGGCCAAAACCCGCAACTCCGCATCACCGCCACTCTGCGCGCGCACCCCAAACCTGTCGCCACATTGCGCGCGCCCCCGTCCCCCGCCGCGACTACTCCAAGCGGGCCTTCAAAAACCGAACCGTCTCCCCCCAAGCCCCCTCGGCCGCCCTCAGATTCGCCCCGTCCCGCCCTCCCTGCTGCCGCAAAAACCCGTGCCCCGCCCCCTCATACACAAACCGCTCAAACTCCTTCCCCGCAACCTTCATCGCCTCCTCCGTCGCCCCAACCGTCGACGTCACCCGCGCATCATCTCCCCCGTACAAACCGAGCACCGCACACTCCACATGCGCGAACGACTCGCTCTCTCGCGGCGCCGTGCCGTAATACACCACCGCAGCATCCAACCGCGGCTGCACCGTCGCGTACGCGAAGCTCGTCGATCCTCCCCAGCAAAACCCGATCGTCGCGCTCTTCGCGCTCGCCGAAGGCTGATGCAGCGCCCACTCGCGCACGACGTTCAATCGAGCAGCGCACTCCTTCCCGCCTAGCGCGCGAATCGCCTCGCGCACCTTGTCACCTTCGAACGACTCCGTCCCGCCCCCGTTCGGACCCATGCCCGACAAGAGGTCCGGCGCAACCGCCAGAAAACCCTCCGCGGCCAGCGTGTCCGCCACGCTCCGCACCCAGTCCGTCATCCCGAAAATCTCGTGAATCACGATCACCACCGGCGCCTTCCCCGCGCGCTCCGGGTACGACACCCACGTCTTGATCGGCGCTCCGCCCTCACGCTCGATCGTCACCCACTCCCCGTGCCTCGGCGAGTTTGTCAGCGCCTCCACAGCATGCTCGGCATCCGGAGGCAACGACGCCGGCGCCGCGACCGCGCTCGCGCACAGCGCAAGCGTCATCACCACGGGCAGGTACTTCACGATTCGTGCGATCTTCATGCCGCGCATTGTCCCCATTCCGCGCCCGCACGACAACGCCCGCGCCCGATACGATTTCCCCCATGTCCCGAGCCGAGCCCGAATCTCCCAAGCCCGCCGCGCCCCCAGCCATGCAGGGCGACATCCCCGTCCGCGTCCGCTACTGCGAGTGCGACCCCATGGGCGTCGCGCATCACGCGGCCTATCCCGTCTGGCTCGAGATCGCACGCACCGAACTCCTCCGCGCCTGCGGCGTCTCCTACCGCGAACTCGAAGCCGCCGGCGTCTTCCTCGTCGTCGCGCGCCTCGAACTCTCCTACCGACGCCCCGCGCGCTACGACGATGAACTCACCATCTACTGCGCCGTCTCCGGCGGCAGCGCGGTGAAACTCACCCACGAGTACACCATCACGCGCAAGGGCCCGAACGACCCGCCGCAAGGCGAAACGATCGCCACCGCGTCCTCCGTCCTCGCCTGCGTCAACCGCGAAGGGCGAGTGCAGCCCCTCCCCGATTGGCTCACGCACGCGAAGCGAGCGGATTGATTCCCGCGCTCACTCGCCCCGGTTGATCACCATGATCTTCTCGAGCGGCTTGCGGTGAATGTCGGGCACGACGCACCCTTCCGCGGGATACCCCACGGGCAACAGCAGGAACGGCCGCTCGTGCGCGGGGCGATTCAGGATCGAGCCGAGAAACTTCATCGGGCTCGGCGTGTGCGTCAGCGTCACCAGCCCCGCCATGTGAATCGCCGAGATGAGCATCCCCGTCGCGATCCCCACCGACTCGTCCATGTAGTAGATCTGCCCCTGCTCGCCCGCGGCGTCTGGGTCATCCTTCGCGAGCTTGAACACGACGATGAGCCACGGCGCGATCTCGAGGAAGGGCTTGTGCTCGTCCGTGCCGAGCGGCGCGAGATCCGCAAGCCATCGCTCGCTCGCACGCCGCGAGTAGAACTCGCGCTCTTCTTCCTCGGCCCCAACGCGGATCTCGCGCTTGAGCGAGGGGTCGTTCACGCACACGAAGCGCCACGGCTGTTTGTTGGCCCCGCTCGGCGCCGAGCCGCCCGCGCGCACCACCCACTCGATCGTCTCGCGCGACACGGGCCGGTCGGCGAAGAACCGCACCGAGCGCCGCTGCTTCATGATCTCGTAGAATCGCCGCGCGCCGATCTCGGGGGATACACCTGGGTCGTACGGAGCGAGCGGGACAGTCGGGAATGGGGTCGTCATGTTCGCACTCTGTGTGGGCTGTGTCGTCCGAGAAGAACACGCACGCGGCCGCGCCGGCGTCGCTCGCGCACGTTCTGGACGCGAGCCGCCGACGCATCATGGAATGGGATGCCGCCCGCTTCTACCATGCGGCTGACATCACCGCCGCACCCAAGGAACGAAGTCTCATGGGCCTGGACGTCGCCATCGACGAACTCGTACGCACCGG
Organism: uncultured Phycisphaeraceae bacterium; assembly: GCA_964410465.1. GTDB lineage: Bacteria > Planctomycetota > Phycisphaerae > Phycisphaerales > UBA1924 > CAYPGJ01. The sequence continues at coordinate 8,556 of CAYPGJ010000055.1, forward strand.
CTGGTCGGGCTCCGACCCGCGCGGGTGCGAGCACTCCGATTCGGGACGCGTGTACCCGGGCGTGACGCGCGTCGAGGGCGAGTTCCGAGAGGCGGGCTACGCGCTGCGACTGCGCCATCTCGCGCCGTTCGATTGCTGGCGGGCCGAGTGGACAGACGCGACCGGCAACCCGGCGGGCGCGGTGGTGGGGAGCACGCGCGAGGAGGCCGCGGTCTACGCCCTGGCTCGCCGTCGGGGGGCCTCGGTCGCGGTCGGTTGACGGGGGCGGGGGGGTGAATACGATGACGATCCACCCGACGGGCGGGGCATTTGCCCGGCGTGGTGCTGCAGGTGGGCCCCATCGTCTAGTCCGGTCTAGGACGCCAGGTTCTCATCCTGGAAACTGGGGTTCGAATCCCCATGGGGTCATTGTCAAAGAACGCAAGGAGCCGCGAGCGACGCGGCTTCTTGTGTTTTTGGGTGTGGGCGCTGTGCGTGTCCGTGTGCTGCAGGCAACGCGCGCGGCTCGGCCTTGCTGGAGCAGGGCGCGCCGTGCGCAGCGATTTCGGCGCGATCGCGAGCCGGTGAGGGAGCAACGCAGACGTTTATAGTCTGGCGTGAGCGCGCAACGGGCAGCTGAGGGCGGCTTCTGGTGGACGGGCGCGGGGAGGGCGCTGGCGTGGCTGACGTTTCGGGGGCGGGGGTGGACGGCGGTGGTCGCGGCGGCGGCGGTGTTGATGTGGGTGGGAAACGGGGCGATGCGCGGAGCCGCGATGCGCGCGCAGGGCGTCAGGACGACGGTGTCGAGCCACGGGTTCATGGTGCATTGGGACGTGGCGTCGCAGCGGCTGATGAGTTCGCAGGCCGCGTCGATCGCGCGCCGCAACGGGGGCGAGGTGCTGATGCTGCAGGTGAACGTCGTGGCGGAGACGGGGACGGAGTGGTGGGGGGGAGCGCCGGTGGGGCGGAGCGGGCGTGTGTGGTACGAGGTTCAGCCGCAGGAGGCGGCGGCGAAGGTTGACGAGCCCGCGCTGCTGCGGGAGGTTCGGTGGGCGGACACGGTGGACCGGATGCTGGTGGGCGCGGGGTTGGCGTCGTTCGGAAAGCTGCGTGCCGCGGCGGCGCGCGGGCCGGGGAGCGTGACGGAATGGAAGCGGGTGTGGGTGGCGCGTGCGGTTGGCGGTCGCGCGTTGTTGTGGGGATCTCGGCTCGGTCTGGTGTGGGTGCTGTTGGCCGTGGGCGCGGAGGCGATGCGTGGGAGCGCGGGAGCGTCGCTGCGCGCGCGGGGGCTGTGCTGGAAGTGCGGGTACGTGCTGGGCGTGGAGGGCGCCGATCGGTGCCCGGAGTGCGGGGCGCGGGTGGAGGGGTATGCTGCGCAGCAGTGACATCGCGCGCGGGCACGCGCGCGGGGAGGCGCGGCGATGCGGACGGTGGTGTTCAGCGCGAAGCGGTTCGAGCGGCCCTTCTTCGACGAGGTGAACGCGGGGCGGCACGAGCTGGTGTATCTGGAAGAGGCGCTCACGGCGCGCACGGCCGCGCTGGCGAAGGGGTGTACGGGGGCGTGCGTGTTCGTGAACGACAGCGGAAGTGGCGAGGTATTGCGCGCGCTGGCCGCGGGCGGGACGAGATTGATCGCGCTGCGTTCGGCGGGTTTCAATCACGTGGACGTGCACGCTGCCGAGGAGCTGGGGCTGACGGTGGCGCGGGTGCCGGCGTACTCGCCGCACGCGGTCGCGGAGCACACGGTTGGGCTGATGCTGACGCTGAACCGCAAGTTCCATCGCGCGTACGCGCGCGTGCGTGAGCAGAACTTCGCGCTCGACGGGCTGATGGGGTTCGACATGCACGGGAAGGTGGTCGGGGTGGTGGGGACGGGGAATATCGGGGAGGTGGTGTGCCGCATCCTGCTCGGGTTCGGGTGCGAGACACTGGCGTGCGATCCGAAGGAGCGGGACGAGGTGCGCGCGATGGGCGTGCGGTACGTGGGCCTGGAAGAGCTGCTGGGGCGCGCGGACATCGTGACGCTGCACTGCCCGCTGACGCCGGGGACGAAGCGCCTGATCGATGCGAAGGCGCTGGCGCGCATGAAGGACGGGGCGATGCTGATCAACACGAGCCGAGGGGCGGTGGTGGATTCGCGCGCGCTGATCGGCGCGCTCAAGCAGGGGCGGCTGGGCTCGCTGGGGCTGGACGTGTACGAGGAAGAGGGGGATCTGTTCTTCCGCGATCTGTCGGAGCGTGTGATCGACGACGACGTGTTCGTGCGATTGATGACGTTCCCGAACGTGCTGATCACGGCCCACCAGGCGTTCTTCACGCGCGAGGCGATGACGCAGATCGCGCGCACGACCATCGCGAACATGACCGGTTTCGAGGGCGGCGGCGTATCGCCGGAGAACCTTGTGACGCGCGCGCTCGTGGCGAACGGGGGGAAGCGGTGATGCGCGAAGAGGGGGGCGCGAGCCCCGAGCCCGCGTGGCACGCGCTGGGCGCGGAGGAGGCGCTCGAGGCCCTCGGCTCGGCGAGCGGGGGGCTCAGCGGGCGGGAGGCCGCGGAGCGGCTGGCGCGCTGCGGTCGAAACGCGATCCCGCACCGAAGGGCAGCGGGGGTGTGGCTGATCGCGCTGCGTCAGCTGCGGAGCCCGATCATCTGGGTGCTGCTCGGGGCCGCGGGGGTCTCGGTGGCGATCGGACACGTGAACGACGCGTGGATCATCGGGGTGGTGGTGCTGGTGAACACGCTGATCGGTACGGTGCAGGAGCGTCAGGCGGAGCGGAGCGCGCGGGCGTTGCAGACGCTGTTGCGGACGCGCGCGGTGGTGGAGCGGGACGGCGCCGCGCGCGAGGTGGACGCGGAGGAGGTGGTGGCGGGGGACGTGCTGCTGCTGGAGGCG
>CAYPGJ010000056.1:0-11360 GCA_964410465.1 uncultured Phycisphaeraceae bacterium
AGCGCGCGGCGGAGCGGGCGAAGCGCGAGGCGGCGGAGCGCGGCGCGAGCGGCGCGTCGGAGGTGGACGCGGCGGCGTTGACGGGGGAGGAGGGTCGCGCGGTTGCGGGGGATCAGCAGTCGGTTCGGGACGAGTTGGCGGGCCTGATCGGCTCGTTGGACGCCGGGGAGGACGCGTGGGCGACGCGTCGTGAGATCGAGCGGTTGCTGGAGGCGCAGAAGGAAGCGCGTGAGGCGTTGCGCGCGGCGGCGAACGAGACGGCGGGCGCGGAGGCCGGCGCGTTGACGGAGTCGCAGCGCGAGGCGTTGCAGAAGGTGGCGGACGCGCAGCGGTCGATGGCGGAGCGTGCGCAGAAGCTGGTGGAGGAGATGCCGAGCAAGTCGGAGCAGCTGAGCCAGCAGGACCCGAGCGCGGCGGCCGGGATGCAGCGTGCGGCGCAGGAGGCGCGCGCGGCGGGTGTATCGTCGGCGATGCAGCGTGCGGGCGAGCAGGCGGAGCAGAATCAGACGAACGAGGCGATGGGTTCGCAGGAGCGAGCGGAGCGTGCGCTGGAGAAGATGCTGGAGGAGATGGAGCGTGGCGAGAAGACGCGTCGCGAGCAGCTCCGTCGTCGTCTGGCGAGCGTGATGGAATCGATCGAGGGGCTGATCGGGCAGCAGGAGGCGGAGTTGCAGCGGCTTTCGGAGGGGGAGCGCGCGGGGGCGTTGGCGGGGCTGGACGGCGGGATGATCGGTCTGAACCGGAACACGCTGGCGGTGCAAGACGAGGCGCGCGCGGCGGGGCGTGAGCTGGCCGGGGTGGTGAATCTGCTGGGCCGGGCCTCGGATGCGCAGGTTCGGGCGATCGGGGGATTGCGCGAGGCGAGCATTGACGCCGGGGCGACGCGCGCCGCGGAGGAGGAGAGTCTGGCGCGGCTGCGGGAGGCGAAGGGGGAGGCGGAAAAGGTGGACAAGGGGGAGGAGGCGCGGGAGCAGCAGGAGAAGCGTCGGGCGTTGCGCACGGCGTATCGGGAGTTGCTGGAGCGTGAGCAGCGGATCCGGGAGCGGGTCGGCGGTCTTGCGTCGGTGGAGGAGCTGACGCGCCGGGACCGGGCGTCGGTGCGGGCGTTGGGGGAGGAGCAGACGGCGGTGCGGGTGGAGCTGGCGGCGGTGCTGGAGCAGACGAAGGACCTGCAGGAGGCGAAAATCTTCGTGTTCACGCACGCGCGTCTGGACGAGGCCGCGGGGAGGGCGGCGGACGGGCTGCGCGTGGGCGAGGCGAGGGTTGCGTTGCCGCACGTGGACCGGGTGGTGTCGTTGCTGCAGGGGCTGATGCGCGCGTTGTCGAATGATCCTCGGAATGACAAGGAGGAGAAGTTCTCGGAGAACGCGGGCGGTGAGAGCGGCGGCGGCCAGGGCGGGGGGGAGAGCCCGCTGATCCCGCCGCTGGCGGAGCTGGTGCTGCTCCGGGAGATGCAGGCGCAGATCGCGGTGGAGACGCGCGCGATGGATGAGGCGCGGGAGGGGCGCGACGTGGAGCCGCTGAGCGCGGCGCAGCGCGAGCTGGCGGAGATCGGGAAGGCGTTGATCGAGAAGATGAGCCGGGGCGCGCCCGGCGGAGGCGGGTCGGGGCAGGGAGGAGGCGGGCAATGAGCACGCGTTGGACGCGTCTGAGCGCGGGTGTTGTGGGGCTGGCGATGAGCGTGGGGGTGGTGTGGTCTGCGCAGGAGACGAAGCCGAGCGAGGAGAAGAAGGCGGAGAAGCAGGAGTCCGGGCCGCTGCCCGGGCTGGATGAGTTGCTGGGTCTGCCGAGGGCGGGCTCGGGCGAGAAGAAGGTCGAGGAGGGGGAGGTTGAGAAGAAGCAGGAAGGTGTTGGCGAGCAGGAGTTGCAGCGTCGTCTGACGGGTCGGGAGATGACGGAGACGTTTGCGCAGGCGGTGGCGTTGATGGGCGACACGGCGGAGCGGCTGGGCCGCGCGGGGGACACGGGGCTGAACACGCAGCGGATTCAGGAGGAGATCGTTCGTCGGCTGGACACGCTGATCGAGAGCGCACGGGAGCAGCAGCAGCAACAGCAGCAGTCGCAATCGCAGAGTTCGAGCCAGGAGCAGCGGAGCCCGACGTCGCAGCAGCAGCAGCAGGAATCCGGGAGCACGTCGGACCCGAAGGAGGGGCCGAGGGGCGGGGCGATGAAGTCGGGGGCGTTGCGCGAGAGTCTGGAGGCGGCGCGTGCGTCGTGGGGCGCGTTGCCCGCGCGCGTGCGTGAGGCGTTGCTGCAGGGATCCGGCGACAAGTACTCGTCGTTGTACGAGGCGTTGACGGAGGAGTATTACCGCCGGCTGGCGGAAGAGGGGCCCAGGCCATGATTGGACGAGGGTGGATCTCGGTGGTTTGTGCGCTCGGGGTGTGGGGTGGCGCGGCGTGCGCGCAGGGCGAAGGCGGGGCGGAGCGCGCGGGGGCGGAGAACGCGGCGATGGCGGGGGAGATGACGCCGGAGCTGGAGGCGGCGGTGCAGAAGGGGATGTCGTGGCTCGCGTCGCAGCAGGAGCCGGACGGGGCGTTTGGATCGTCGCAGTATCGTCGGCACGTGGCGCTGACGTCGCTTGCGTGCATCGCGATGATGGCGGACGGGAACGTGCCGGGCCGCGGCGCGCACGGGGAGGTGGTGCAGAAGGGGCTCGAGTTCATCCTCGCGAACGTGGCGGAGACGGGGCTGATCGCGGCGGACACGTCGCACGGGCCGATGTACGGGCACGGGTTCGCGACGCTGTTTCTGGGCGAGGTGTACGGGATGACGGCGGGCGGCGCGGACACGGCGACGTCGGCGCGGGTGCACGACGCGCTGGTGCGCGCGTGCCGGCTCATCGTGCAGAGCCAGAACGATCAGGGGGGGTGGAGGTACAACCCGATCCCGTACGACGCGGACGTGTCGGTGACGATCTGTCAGATCATGGGTCTGCGATCGGCGCGGAACGCGGGGATCGAGATCCCGAAGGGGACGATCGATCGCGCGGTGGAGTATGTGCGGCAGTGCCAGAACTCGGACGGGGGGTTCAAGTACCAGCTGACGAGCGGGCGGAGCGCGCCGCCGAGGAGCGCGGCGGGTGTGGCGAGCCTGTATTACGCGGGCATCTACGAGGATGCGGCGCTGCAGAGCGGGCTCGAGTATCTGCGGAACACGTTCCTTCCGGGGACGGACGGGGTGAACCAGGCGCACTATTTCTACGGTCACTATTACGCGGTGCAGGCGATGTACCTGGCCGGGGGTGAGCACTGGGAGAAGTGGTGGCCCGCGATCCGGGATGAGTTGCTGGCGTCGCAGGAGGCGGACGGGAGGTGGTCGGAGCGGCAGGCCGGGGACACGTACGGGACGGCGATGGCGCTGATCATCCTGCAGATGCCGAAGCGGTATCTGCCGATTTTCCAGAAGTGAGGGCGCGATGAAGCGTGGGAGCGTGCTGGCGTCGGCGGCGTTGGGGTGTGTGTTGAGCGCGTGCGTGTGCGCGCAGGGCGAGGTCGTGGGCGCGCAGCACGAGGTGCTGTACCGAGATCTTCGGGTGTCGGTGGGGGTGCTGGTGCGTGCGGACGAGCAGGGCGCGGAGTGGGTGGAAGAGGGCGGCGTGCGGAAGCGGGCGAGCGCGGCGGAGTTGCTGGGGGTGGCGCCGAGGATGCGGCCGCTGATCGCGGCGGACACGCCGCTGGAGTTGATGGGCGTGCAGGTTGGGGCGACGGGGATGGTGGAGTTGTCGGACGGGCAGCGGTATCCGGGCGAGCGGTTGCTTGGCGAGGGCGCGGGGGAGGAGACGCTGCTGTGGCGTCACCCGCTGTTCGGGCGGATGTCGTTCGGGCTGGACGAGATACGACGCGCCGGGTTCGACACGCCGGCGCGTGAGCGGATCGAGCGGACGGCGTGGTCCGGTCGGACGCGCGACGTGGCGTGGCTGGCGAACGGGGACGTGCTCGAGGGGTTTTTGGTTGGTGTGGGCGAGCGGGTGGAGATGCAGACGGACGGGGGGGAGGCGTCTGCGCCGATGGATCGGGTGTCGGGGCTGGTGCTCTCGGGGGCGAGCACGGTGACGCGCGGGGTGCGGTACTGGCTGGAGGACGGGACGGTGTGTTCCGTGTCGGGCGCGACGAGCGCGGGCACGGGGTGGTCGAGCGTGACGCTGAAGGGCGGATCGTCGGCGCGTGTGCCGATGAGCGCGGTGCGCGCGATGGTGATGGACGCGGGGGTGGTGCTGCCGCTGTCATCGCTCGGGGTGGCGAGCGTCGCGCCGGTGGGAGATCGGGCGGTGTTGGACGGGGTTCGGGCGCTGGAGTCGTCGGTGACGCCGGCGTGGAACGCGTACGACATCGAGCTGGGCGGGCCGCTGAGCGCGACGTGGGAGCTGCCGGCGGGGGCGTTGAAGTTCAGCGCGCTGGTGGAGATGCCGCTGGGGACGAGGCCTTGGGGGGATTGTGAGGTGGTGGTGATGGTGGACGGGGTAGAGGTGTGGAAGGGTCGTCTGTGGGGCGGGGAGCCCTCGGCGCGGGTGGGTGTGAGCGCGGCGGGGCGGAGATTGACGGTGGAGGTGCGTCCCGGGGCGCAGGGGGGCGTGAACGATCGGCCCGTCCTGCGGCGCGCGATCGTGGTGGTGAGCGAGCCGGAGGCGTGAACCGTTCGCGGCATTCCCGCGCGCGGCGCTAGGCTTTGCGTGGGGCGCGGGATACCGTGCATTGCGGGGGCGAGTTCGGTCACACACCGGGATGAAGAGGAGACGGCGCATGTCCTATCGGCCCGTTGTTGCGTCCTTGTGCGCTGCGCTGCTGTTCGCGCCGCTGGTGTCGTTTGCCGCGCCGGGAGCGGGGGGAAGCGAGGGGGGAGCGCCGGTGAAGTTCCGTGGTGGTCAGTGGCTCTGTGTAACGCCGGAGCCGGATTCGCAGGTCCGGGTGATCGTCGGGACGGTGTGGCTGAACGGCTCGGGCCCGTCGGCCGCGACGTACGAGCTGGAGGGCATCCCGGATTGCGAGATGTACGTGGCGCTCTGCCTGCCGGCGTGCTTCGACGTTCCGCTGCACAACAGCGTGCTGCGTCAGACGTTCGCGGACCGGTTCAACGCGATGCGCGTGACGATCACGGACGACACGGGCGCCGAGGTGTTTGACTCCACGTCCGGTTGCGTCGTTGACGGCAAGGAGGTGGCGCGTGCGTGGAGCATGTCGGGGACGCCGGCGCAGTGGCACGTGTGGAGCGGGCCGAGCGCGATGCTGAAGTTCCGCAACGATCGGAAGTACACGATGCGCGTGGACGCGTCGATGCTGCGCAGCCCGCCCTTTCCGGGCCACCTCGAGGTGCGCCTGGAGCGGCCGCTGCTTCACTGATCAGCGCGCGGTGCGCCCCGGCCGCGCGTCGAGCCACTTCTTGATCGCGACGTGCACGTTGTGCTCGACCTGATCGGGGTCGCCGGAGGCGTCGATCACGGCGAAGTGGGCGGGGTTGGCCTTGGCCTGCTCGAGGTAGGAAGCGCGGACGCGCCGGTGGAACTCGGCGCCCTTGGCCTCCATGCGGTCGAGGAGGGGGTTGAGGCGCGAGGCCGCGGTGTGCTCGTTGACGTCGAAGAGCAGGACGAGGTCGGGGAGCGTCGGCCCGCAGGCGACGCGCGCGAGGAGGTCGATCTCTTCGGGCGAGAGCCCGCCCGCGGCGCCCTGGTACGCGATGGTGGAGGGGACGAAGCGGTCCCCCAGCACGACCTCGCCGCGGGAGAGGGCGGGGCGGATGACCTGGTCGACGAGCTGTGCGCGGGAGGCCATGTAGAGCATGGCCTCAGTGCGGACGCACATCTCGGCGTGGATGGGGTCGAGGAGGATGTGTCGGATGCGGTCGCCGACGGGCGTGCCGCCGGGGTCGGGGGCCTCGCGGACGACAAGGCCGAGGGAGCGAAGCGAGGCGCTGAGGCGTTTGTGCTGGGTGGACTTGCCGGAGCCGTCGGGCCCCTCGACGACGAGGAAACAGCCCGCGAGCTGCTTGAGGAAGGCGGGTTTGGGGGAGGGGGCGGTCACGGGGGTGGAGTGTAAAGGAGGGGGCGCGGGCGGGCGGTTTAGAGCGAGGGCTTGCGGGACCAGGTCGTGCCCTGGGGCGTGTCCTTGATCTCGATGCCCATAGAGGAGAGCTCAAGGCGGATGCGGTCGGCCTCGGCGAAGTCCTTGGACTTCTTGGCGGCGGCGCGGGCGGCGATGAGGGAGTCGATGTCGGAGGAGGAGTCGGATTCTGGCGAGAGTACGTCTGGCGCATCCGCGAGACTGAAGACTCCTAGAACGGCGTTGACTTGCCGGATGAATTCAACGGTTTCGCCAATTGCAGAGGTCGCGTACTCGGTGTCTGGATCGAGCGCGCGTTGGACGGATTCCGCTATCCGTGAGTCGTCTACAACTGGAACTGCTTGCTCGCCAGTGAGACGAAAGTTGGATATGCGTCGCAACTCATGGATTGAAGCCAATGCACCCGACATGTTCAGATCATCAGACATGGCCTTAGCGAACCACGCGCGCATGTGGTGTAGTACTTCACGGATTCCATGCTCGTTCTCAGGTGTTACTTTGCCATCGACCTGGTCCAGCGAGGCGATAATCCGCTTCCAGCCCACGATGTGGTTCATCGATCCCTTCAGCCCCTGCTCCGTGAAGTTCGCGTTCGCGCGGTAGTGCGTCTTGATGAGTTCGAGGCGGATCGCGGCGGGCGAGAACCCCTTCGAGACGAGATCGCGGATGGTGTAGAAGTTGCCCTTGGACTTGGACATCTTCTCGCCCTCGACCTGCAGGTGTCGCACGTGGAACCAGTGTCGTGCGAAGGTTTTGGTGCTGTTCGCGCAGCGGGACTGCGCGATCTCGCACTCGTGGTGGGGGAAGATGTTGTCCTCGCCGCCGGAGTGGAGGTCGATCGTCTGGCCGAGGGCTTCGCGGGACATCGCGCTGCACTCGATGTGCCAGCCGGGGTAGCCGGCGCCCACGCCCGGGAAGTCCCACTTCATTTTGTGCGCGGGGTCGACCTTCCAGAGGAGGAAGTCCGCGGGGTTGCGCTTGGCGGACTGGTTGGCGGCGGAGACGCGCCCGCCGGCGCCGACTTTGAGCGCGTCGAGCGTGTTGCCGGAGAGTCGGCCGTAGTCGGGGAAGCGGGCGACGTCGAAGTACACGGCCGTGCCGGGCGAGCCGGCGCCGCCCGGACCATCGACGATGTACGCGTCGCCCTTGTCGAGCAGCTCGCGGATCATGGCCTGCATCTGCGGGACTTTCTGGGTCGGGCGGGGCATCAGCGCGCCGTCGTGCTGCGCTTCCAACGCGACCTTGAGGCCGAGGAGTCGCGCGTCGGCGAGGAAGGCGTTGGCGTAGAAGTCGGCGATCTGGAAGGGGTCGTCGGGGTCGATGGAGGCTGGGGCGCCGGGGGGGAGCTTGCCGGACTTTTTGGCTTCGGTGAGGCGTCGCGCGCCCTCTTCCATGCGGTCGACACCGGCGCCGTCGGCGTTGTCGTCGTCGACCATGTGGCCGACGTCGGTGATGTTCATGACGTGGCGGACGGTGCGCGGCCCGGCGTGTACGCCGCCATCTGGGGTGCGCACTTCGCACAGGGGCGACTCGATCCAACGGCGCAGGACGTCGGCGAGGAGGAAGGAGCGGAAGTTGCCGATGTGCGCGAAGTCGTAGACGGTCGGCCCGCACGAATAGAACGTGACGTTCGCGGGGTCGGCGGGGGTGAAGTCCTCGACGGAGCGCGTGAGCGTGTTGTAGAGGCGGAAGGGCATGGGGCGAAGGGTAGCGGGGTTAGGGGGAGGCGGGCGCCGAGTAGATGGCGGGAAGGCCCGCTGCGGCGAGCACGGCGTCCTCCTCGGCGTGCATGCGCGCCGACGCCTCCGGCGTGTCGTCGTCGTGGCCCAGACAGTGCAGACAGGCGTGCAGGAGATAGAGGAGGAGTTCCGCTTCGGGGGAATGGTTCCGCAGCGCGGCCTGACGAGCGGCCTCATCCACGCAGAGCAGCACATCCACGTCGAGAGCCGGGTTCTCGGGGTCCTCGCGCAGGTCGAAGGTGAGGACGTCGGTGGTGGTGGGGTCGTTGGAGTGCTGCGCGTGGAGGGCGCTCATCTCGGGGTCGCGGATGATCCGCGCGCGGACGGAGCCGTGGGCGTTGTGACGCGCCGCAAGCTGGGCCATGACGCGCGCGGCGCTCTCATTGAGCCCGCGGAGCGCGCCGGGCGCGAGCGCGCCGGAGGCGTCGGTGATGTCGAGGGAGGGGGTGAGGGAGAGTTCGAAGAAGCGTTCGTTGAAGCGCGGCGGAGTAGGGGGGGTGATCTCGGAGAAGCCGAGGGATTGATAGAGCGCGATGGCCTCTTTCATGGAGGGGAGCGTGTCGAGGCGGATGGACGCGTAGGCGCGGGAGCGTGCGAAGTTGAGTGCGCGCCGGGTGAGTGCGCGGGCAAGGCCCTGGCCGCGTGCGTGCGCGCGGAGGTAGAGGCGCTTGAGTTCGGCGTGTTGGAGGTTGTCGGTTGGGGCGGAGAGGCCGTGGGCGGTTGCGCCGGCGAGGGGTCGCACGGCCACGCAGCCGAGCGGTTGGTCGTGGTCGTCGTAGGCGAGGAGGAGGAGGCCCCTGGGTGGGGCGTAGGCCCCGGGGAGCGAGGCGAGCTCGGCGTCGATGCCGTGGAAGCACGCCTCGGCGTCGATGGTCGCGGCGTACTCGCGGAAGAGCGCGCGTGCGTGGTCGAGGTGGGCGGGGGAGTCGGCGTGGACGATGCGGGGGGGCATGTGAGAGATAATGCGTCGGGGGGCGGGGTGAAGTTCGTGTCCCCCGGCGGGTCAGCGTTCCTGCTCGGTGGGGCGGATGAGGACTTCGTTGAGGGCGACGTGCTCGGGGGTCTCGAGGGCGTGGACGATCTCGCGGGCGACGTCGTCGGCGTCGAGCCAACGCATGGGCGGGCGGTTGTCCATGCGGGCGCGCTGCTCGGGCTCGCTGGTGTGCTTGTGGAGGTCGGTGGTCACGAGGCCGGGGGCGATGATGGTGACGCGGATGTTGTGGTTGAAGGTTTCGGAGCGGAGGCCTTCGGAGAAGGCGTGGACGAAGAACTTCGTGCCGCAGTAGACCGCGGCGCCCGGGAAGACGCGTCGCCCGGCGACGGAGGAGACGTTGATGAAGTGGCCGCGCTTGCGTGCGATCATCTGGGGGAGGGCGTGGGCGGTGCAGTAGAGGACGCCCTTGATGTTGACGTCGATCTGTTGTTCCCACTCCTCGACGCGGTTCTTTTCAACGGTGGAGAGGAGCATGACGCCGGCGTTGTTGATGAGCGCGTCGGGCGGGCCGAGGCGGTCGCGCGCGGCGTCGAGGGCCTGATCGACGGAGTCGCGGTTGGCGACGTCGCAGACGAGGGGGAGGCATTCGCCGCCGAGCGGCTCGGCGATGGGCGTGAGCTCGCGCGCGAGGTCGTGGAGGAGGGCTTCGCGGCGCGCGAGGAGGGCGACTTTCGCCCCGGCGTGCGCGAGGCGCTTGGCGGTGGCGAGACCGATGCCTGAGGAGGCGCCGGTGAGGATGACGACTCGGCCTTTGAGATCGGGCATGGCCTCAGTTTACGCCGCCGGAAAAGAGCCCCACGCCCCGCCGATTTCAGAACAAGGCCTCAGCGCTCGTTCTTCCGCATCACGACGATCATCGTGCGGCTGAAGAGCATGGGCTTGGAGTTGAGCGCGGCGTGCATGGCGCGGTTGCGCTCGGGCCACTGCCTGGCGCGCCCGGCAAAGAAGAGCTTGCGGGACCAGGGGCGGCCGAGGAGGTGGATGAGGCCGAAGAGGGGGAGCATCCACTTCTTCTTCATGCGGTCGCCGCGGACATCGATGACGGCCGCGTTGAGATACGTCGCGTAGTACCAGAGCCATTGGAGCGTGAGCGGGGAGATGTGAAAGCGGTCTTCCATGGCGCCGGGCGGAAGATCGCGGAGAGTGGCGGGGTTGAACTGATAGAAGGCGCCGGTGAAGAGGAACTGGAGGCGGGAGTAGTAGTTCTGGGTGTTGGGCGTGGAGAGGACGACGAGCCCGCCGGGGCGGACGACGCGGACGAGCTCGGAGAGGAGGCGCAGCGGTTCGATGAGGTGCTCGAGGCCTTCGAGGCACACGGCCGCGTCGAATTCACCATCCTGGAACGGCAGCGCCGCGTTCATGTCGGCGTAGGTGTAGTCCTCGCGTTCCTTGTTGATGTCGGCGGGGGTGACGGTGTGGCCGCGTGCGCGGAGGGCGTCGGTGAATTGGCCGAGGCCGGCGGGGAGGTCGAGGATGCGTTTGGGGGTGTTGTCGGCGTTGAGTGCGTGAAAGGCTTCGCGCATGTAGCCGGTGAAGTCGGCGGTGCCGGAGAACCACGGCGCGGCGCCCCCGGATCCCCCGGAAGTCCCGGACTCGTCGGGCATGCGGTCGCGCTGGCGTCGTGGTCGTGTTTCTGCGGCGGTGGACACGCGGGAAAGTTTACGGCTCCTTGTCCGCGGGCGGGAGACGCGGGGGACGGCATGCAGCTCTCGATTTTTTCTTTCGTAGCGTGTCACACGGCGCCGGTGTGATTCGCCCATTTATGGTCCGCCAGGGCCGCGGCGCTCGTATCCCGTCCCAATGAAACCTGACCGGGAGTGCCCATCGATGTTGTGCGATCGTCGTAGTTCTCGCGCGCTGTTCCTCCACATCGCCGCCCTTGCCGCCTGCGCGGTCTCCTTGACGATGGCGGGACCTGCGCGCGCCGCCGGCCCCGCCGCCGAGCCTGTCGCGGCAGAAACATCCGGCAAGCCGGCCGCCCCGCCCGTCGTCGCGGCGCGCTCCTCCGAGCTGCGTTCACCTTCCCCGCGCGTCGGCGCCGTGACACACCACATTCTCCGCGACCTCGACGGCGACGGCGTTCGCGACATCGGCGCCTTCACGCCTGTCGATCCGTCGCAGCCGCAAGGCGCCGGGGAGGTCGACATCGTTTCCGGCGCGACGGCAGAGCCGATCGCTTCCTTCCATGTCGACTCCGAGGCGTCGCTGATCCGGATCGCGGGCCGCCATCCCGCCGACCTGAACGACGACCAGCGCATCGACGACCTCGACCTTCAGCTCCTCCTCCTCCGTCTCGGGAGCGCGTCCACTCCGCGCGGCCCTGGCGATCTCAACAACGACCGGCTCATCGACGAGGACGATGTTGCCACACTCCTCCTCGCGCTCGAGAACACGTCGTGGCTCGCCTATGTCCGCTATGCCCCCGAGTGGCCGCCAGACATGGGCAGCCAGGCCGCGCCTCGCTGCATGGTCTGCTGCATACAGCTGGACAACGGCGACGTGATCTGCGGCGGGTCGGCGGTCGTAGCGGGTCAGCGAGGCGTTGACGGCGGGGTCGGGGCCGCTCCCAAC
>CAYPGJ010000057.1:0-10756 GCA_964410465.1 uncultured Phycisphaeraceae bacterium
TGTGGCTCGGCGGCGGGGCGTGCGTGGCGCAGCCCGCGGCGGACCCCGCGGGCGAGGGCGAGGTGGTGTCGCCGTACGAGGGGAGGCCGATCGTCGAGGTGCGGCTGGTGGGTCTGTCGCGCGTGGAGGCGCAGCTGGTGCGGAATCAGCTGCGCGTTCGCGAGGGGCAGGCGTACAGCGAGAGCGAGGCGAGGGCGGACATCCGGCGGGCGTACGCGCTGGGGCAGTTCCGGAGCGTGGAAGCCCGGGTGGAAGTCGTGGAGGGCGGCGCCGTCGTCGTGGTGTACTCGTTTGTCGAGGCGCCGATCGTGCAGGACGTGCAGGTGGTGGGGAACCGGAGCATCCCGGACGCGGAGCTTGCGGAGCGCGTCGGGATGCGGGCCGGGGTGCCGGTGGACGAGTTCCAGCTGCGTCGCGCGTCGCGCGCGATCGAGGAGCTGTATCGCAACAAGGGGTATTTCCTCGTCAACGTCGAGGTGGACGAGAAGGAGCTGGAGGAATCGGGCATCGTGCTGTTCCGCATCCGCGAGGGGGTGCGGGTGAAGGTGACGGACATCCGGTTCGAGGGGAACGCGAGCTACCTGCCCAAGGAGCTTCGGCGCACGCTGAACACGAAGGAAGCGGGGATCTTCGAGCGCGGCCCGGTGGACGAGGCGGTGCTCGATCGGGATGTCGCGGCCATCGTGCGGTTCTATCAGGACGGCGGATTCCTGGACGTTCGCGCGGACTGGCGCGTCCAGCCCAGCCCGAACGGGAAGGAAGCGATCATCACGTTCGTGGTGGACGAGGGCCCGCTGTACACGCTGCGGAGCGTGACGGTGGTGAACGCGGACGAAGAGGCGAAGCCGCTGGTGATCTCGCGGGATCAGGCCGTGGGCCTCATGGAGGTCAAGCCCGGCGACGTGTACGCGGTTCGTCGGGTGCAGCGCGCGGTGGAGGAGATCCGCTCGGCGTACTGGAAGATGGGGTACGCGGACGTGTTCGTGCGTCGTGAGGAGCTGCGCGATCCGGCGCAGGGTGCGGGGGTGGTGGACCTGAAGCTGACGATTTCGGAGGGGCCGAGGCAGCGGACGGGCGAGGTCATCATCCGTGGGAACGACATCACCCGGCAGAAGGTGATCCGTCGCGAGGTGCAGGCGCGTCCGGATCGGCCTCTGGATCGCGGTGCGGTGGAGGAGTCGGAGAAGCGGATCGCGGCGACGAACCTGTTCGATCGAGTGGTGAGCCCGCCGCGGGCGGCGGTGCAGCCGGAAGACCCGAAGAACCCGGGGTACCGGGACGTGCTCGTCGAGGTGACGGAGACGAACACGGGCTCGCTGGCGTTCGGCGCGGCGATCGGCTCGGACTCGGGCGTCGTGGGGGCGATCACGCTGAACCAGCGCAACTTCGATCTGGCGGACACGCCGGAGTCGTTCGACGAGTTCATCCGTGGCGAGGCGTTCCGAGGCGGCGGGCAGACGTTCAGCCTCGAGATCGCGCCGGGCACGCAGATCCAGACGTATTCGGTGAGCGTGACGGAGCCGAAGATCTTCGATTCGGACTACTCGACGAGCGCGACCGGGTTCTTCCGCCTGCGCGACTACGACGTGTACGACGAGCAGCGGTTCGGCGGGCGTGGCCGGTTCGGTCGCGCGTTCGGGGACCGGTGGACGGCGGTGGTCACCGCGCGCGGGGAGTGGATCAAGCTGACGGACATCGATCCGACCGCGCCGGTGGACGTGTTCGCCGTGGCTGACCAGAACCTCATCACCGGGCTCGGTCTGGAGGCCACGCGCACGACGGTGCCCCCGACCGAGCGGTTCCGGCCGACGCGCGGCAGCCGACTCGAGCTGGGGGTGGAGCAGGTCGGCGCGCTGGGGGGTGAGTACGCGTTCACGCGTCTCAACGCCGAGCACCAGCTGTGGCTGAGCGTCTGGGAGGATTATCTGGGGCGCAAGGGGGTGCTGAGCTTCAAGACGCGTGTGGGCTACGTGCCGCAGGACGTGTCGGACACGCCGACGTACGAGCGGTTCTATCTGGGCGGGCGGAGCTTCCGCGGGTTCGACTATCGCACGATTTCTCCCAAGGGCATCCGCAACGACACGGGCACGCTGGGTCGGGACCCGGTCGGCGGCACGTGGCTCTTCTTCGCGGGCGCGGAGTACGAGCACCCGATCTGGGAGGAGATTTTCTCGCTGGTCACGTTCCTCGACGCCGGGACGGTGACGAACGACCCCGGGTTCGACGATTTCCGTGTGTCGGTGGGCCTGGGTGTGCGGCTATACATCCCTCAGCTCGGCCAGGCGCCGCTGGCGTTCGATTTCGGGTTCCCGCTGAAGAAGGCGGACGGGGACGACGAGCGTCTGTTCAGCTTCAGCATCGATCTTCCGTTCTAGGGCGAACGGGGGGCGTGTTCGGGGGTCAGAGTGGGTCTGTATGATGGACGGTTTGGGGCGCGGGAGGGGGCGCGCCGGTGTCGCATTGAGGCTCCAGGAGGCCAGGCATGAGGCGGACGAACGGGATCGCGGGGTGGTTGGCGGCGGGCGCGGTGGCGGCGATGGCGCTGGCGTGGAGCGCGGGTGCGCGGCAGGGCTCGAAGGTCGGGGCCAAGCCGGCGACGATCGCCACGATCGACGTCCAGAAGGTCGTCAACAGTCTGGACGAGATCGCGGAGCGTGAGCAGGAGCTGAACGCCTATCGCGAGTCGCTCAAGACGAAGGTGCAGGCCAAGGACAGCGCGCTGAAGTCCGCCCAGGACTCGCTCAAGCTCCTGCCGCCGAAGTCGCCGGAGTACAAGCAGAAGTGGGAGGAGGCGCGCCGGCTCACCGTCGAGCTCAAGATGGAGGGCGACATCTCCGTCCAGCTCATCGACGAGAAGCGGGGCGCCATCTGGGCGGAGATCTTCCGCAAGGTCATCGACGCGTCCGGGCGGCTGGCGGCGCAGAACGGGTACGACGTGGTGATCAACAACGACTCGACGGAGTCCGTGCCCGAGAACGTCTCCGAGTCGGGGATCCGCGCGCTGATCGCGGCGCGCCGGACGCTGTTCGCCGCGCCCCAGCTGGACGCGACGGAGGAGCTGATCTCGATGATGAACAACGAGCACAAGCTCGGCGGCGGGAAGCGCTGAGCGCGCGCGGGAGCGCAAGGGAGGCGTCGCGCGCGATGGCGGAAGGGAACGGGACAGCGCAGTGGACGACGGGCGAGCTGGCGTCGCGCCTGCGCGCGGAGCTGCGCGGGCCGGGCGATCTTCCGATCACGCGTCTGGACGCCATGGAGCGAGCCGACGGGGCGACCCTGACCTTCATCCGCGACGCCAAGTACGCCGCGCTCTGGCGCGAGTGCAAGGCGGGCGCCGCGGTGGTCTCGCGCGGCATCGAGGTCTCCGCGGCGCAGGGGCGTGCGCTGCTGGTCGTCGAGGACGCGGATCGTGCGCTCATCGAGATGCTCGAGACGCTCACGCCGCCCACCAGTCTCCCCGCGCCCGGGGCCGACGGGCTCGCCAGCGTGGATCCTTCGGCGCGCGTCGACCCCACGGCGCGCCTCGCCCCGTTTGTCCGCGTGGGGCCGGGCGCGGTCGTCGGCGCCCGAACGGCGCTGCACGCCGGGGTGTCCCTCGGCGCCGGCGTGCGCCTCGGGGCGGATTGTGAGCTCCGCGCCGGCGTCGTCATCGAGGACCGCTGCGTCCTTGGCGATCGCGTCCGCGTCCACGCGAACGCGGTCATCGGCGCCGACGGCTTCGGCTATCGGGCGAGCGCGGACGGCAAGGCCCTGGTGAAGATCCCGCACGCCGGGCACGTCGAGATCGGCGACGACGTCGAGATCGGCGCCAACGCGAACATCGACCGGGGCAAGTTCGGGCCCACCGTCATCGGCTCGGGGACGAAGATCGACAACCTGGTGCAGATCGGTCATAACTGCCGCGTCGGGCGGTGCGTCATCATCTGCGGGGCCTGCGGGGTGTCGGGCAGCGTGACGATCGGCGACGGGGCGGTGCTGGCGGGCGGCGTCGGTGTGGCTGATAACGTCACCATCGGCGCCGGGTCGAAGGTGGGGGCGCGTTCGGGTGTGATGCACGACATTCCGCCCGGGGAGGAGTGGGTGGGGTATCCGGCGCAGCCGGTGAGGACTACCATGCGAATCGTGGCTGCACAGCGGCAGCTGCCGGACCTCGTGCAGCAGGTCCGCCGTTACATGCGCAAGTCCGGCCCCGATTCCTAACCGATGCCTCTCGACACCATCGAACACCCCCAGCGTACGGTCGCGTCGCCCGTAGTGGTGAAGGGTGTCGGTCTGTTCACCGGGCAACGCTCCACCGCGACCATCCGCGAGGCGCCTGCGGACAGCGGCGTCGTCTTCCGGCGGATCGACCTCCCCGGCGCCCCCACGATCCCCGCGCGCGTCGAGAACGTCGTCGATCGCCTGCGGCGCACGGCGCTTCGCGCGCCCAGTCCCGCACAGGAAGACGGCGAGAGCCGTCCCGAGGCCGTGGTCGAGACCGTCGAGCACTGCCTCAGCGCCTTGGCCGGGCTGGGCATCGACAACGCGTACATCGACATCGACGCGGAGGAAGTGCCGATCGGGGACGGGTCCTCGCTGTTCTTCGTCGAGGCCATCGAGCTCGCCGGGCTCAAGGACCTCGACGCGCCCCGCCGCCCCCTCGTCGTCACGGAGCCCGTCACCGTCCGCTCGCCCTCCGGCATGCCCGACGGGGGAGAGGCCGTCATCATCGCGGCGCCCAACGAGAGCCCGTCGCTCGAGCTCGTGTACGACCTCGACTACGGGGGCGCGTCGCCGCTGAAGCGTCAGGTCGCGGCCTTCTCCCTCTGGCACGACGGGCCGACGCGCACGAACGGGTCGGGCTTCGAGCGCGGCGCCGAGCGCTACGCGAAGGAGATCGCGCCGGCCCGCTCCTTCGCCCTCCTCGCGGAGGCCGAGGCGATGCGCGCGAAGGGACTCTTCTCGCACGTCTCCCCGAAGGACATGCTGGTGATCGGGGAGAAGGGCCCGGTGGACAACGCGTACCGGTTCGATGACGAGCCTGTGCGTCACAAGCTGCTGGATCTCTTGGGAGATCTGGCGCTGGTGGGGAGGCCGATCCAGGGCCGTGTCATGGCGAGCCGCTCGGGCCACGCGCTCAATCAGCGTCTCGCCCGCGCGCTGGTGGAGCAGGCGCGTCGGCGCGAGCGGATGGCCAAGCGCCCCAAGGGTGACGGCCGGCCCGCGATGGACATCAAGGACGTGCTGCGCCTCCTGCCGCACCGCTACCCGATGGTGCTCGTGGATCGCGTGCTGGAGATGGAGGCCGATCAGCGCGCGGTGGGCATCAAGAACGTGACGATCAACGAGCCCTTCTTCGAGGGCCACTACCCGACCTCGCCCATCATGCCCGGCGTGCTCATCGTGGAGGCCATGAGCCAGCTCGCGGGCCTCATGCTCAGCCAGCGTCTCGACCGGCGCGGCAAGATCGCGGTGCTCCTCTCGATGGACCGCGTGAAGCTGCGCCGCGCCGTGCAGCCCGGCGACCAGCTCGTGATGGAGACGGAGGCGATCAAGTCGTCCGACCGCTTCGGCGACGTCCAGTGCAAGGCGCGGGTGGACGGCGTCCTCGTGGCCGAGGCGCGCGTGAAGTTCATGATGGTCGACGCGGAGGCCGAGGCATGACCCGCGGCGTCACGACCCATTCCCGCGCGGTCGAGGTCGAGGCCCGGGTCTCGCACGGCCCGGCGCGCATCGACCCCACCGCCGTCGTTGATCCCAGCGCGGTTGTCGGCGACGGCGCCGCCATCGGGCCCTATTGCGTGCTCGGCGCCGGCGTGCGCGTCGGTCGCGGCACCGTCCTCCACCCGCACGTCGTCGTCCAGGCGAACACCGTCATCGGCGAGGGCAACGAGATCTTCCCCTTCGCCGTGCTCGGCGCCGACCCGCAGGACCTCAAGTTCCGCGGCGAGGAGGCGTGGCTCGAGATCGGCGACCGCAACGTCATCCGGGAGCACGCGACGCTGCATCGCGGCACCACCGGTGGCGGGGGCGTGACGCGGATCGGGAGCGGATGCCTGCTCATGGTCGGCGCGCACGTCGCTCACGACTGCGTGCTCGAGGACGGCGTGATCCTCGCCAACGGCGTCATGCTGGGCGGCCACTGCGTGGTGGGGTCGGGCGCGACGGTGGCGGGCGCCGCGGCCGTGCACCACTTCACCACGATCGGCCGACTCTCCTTCGTCGCCGGCCTGGCGCGCGTGGTGAAGGACGTGCCGCCGTTCCTCGTGGTGGAGGGCAGCCCGGCGGAGCCTCGGAAGGTGAACACGGTTGCGCTGACGCGCCGCGGGTGGAGCGACGAAGAGGTCGATCGCGTGAAGCGCGCGTTCCGCTCGCTGTTCCGCGCCAAGGGGGATCGCAAGCCCCAGGGCGAGGAGGAGACGGTGCGCCAGCGCGTGGCGCGCCTCCGCGCGGAAGAGGCGGGCAGCGAGGCCGTGGTCACCCTCTGCGATTTCGTGGAGCGGATGGGCGACGGCGTGCACGGCCGCTGGCTGGAGACGCAGCGGATGAGGGGCGGTTGATCACGCCGACCGCTGGTCGCTGAGTCGGATTCCCGATCGGTACCGCTTCACACTCCGCGCCAGCGCCTCCGTCACCCACGGCGACGCGGGCTCGAAAACGAGGTTCTGACGGAGAAACTCCTCCCCGAACTGGTCGAGCAGTTGCATCATGAAGGTGTTGGCGAACGAGGGTGTGATTCGATCGACCGTAGAAAGAGCCAAGGTCACGGGAGCCGCGCTCTGGAGAAGCGCAGCGACCTCCGCGCGGCACTCCTCGGCCATCGTGGCGGAATTCAGCACGGGTTGGGGAAAGCTGTAGGCGGACATCTGTGTCACCAATAGTATCGCTAGAAGACGCCGCCAGTTCCACCTGAAGCGATTTCGTGTCTCGCGTAGAAGCGGATGTTCACCATCGTCCCTTCGAATCCAGGCTCACGAAAAGGCCGTGTGATCGGTTCGCTAGTGGGTCCAAACGTCACCATGGCGTTTCCGCTGAGGATGGTCATTTCAGCCCCACCTGATTCGCTGTATTGCCGCAACCGATGCAGGCCTTCTCCGGAGTTCAATTGTCCCCAGCGGTTCCGTCCGACCGTCCCTGTGACCGCTTCTTGGGTCGCCAGCAATATCGCTCCCTCGTGTGATGAAACACTGGCGTGGCGAGGGTTGTGGCGAAGGTGTCCGAGTATGGTCACGCCAAAGTCCACAACGGCGACTTCGATCGTTCCGCTGGTCGGGAACGCTTGGCCGCACACGATGCATCCGATGGGGGAGGCGGCGTGGGTCAATGCGTTCAGAATGACCTCGTCGAGATGATTCTCAAGCTCTTGTCGCACGCCCGTGTCGCACGCCCGCGCTGAGGCTTCCGAGCTCGGATTCCCAAGCCACCATCGCACGCGTCGCGAACAGGCCCGCGTTGTCCGTCAGCCGCTCGAGCGGGACGTTCGTTGCTCGCGGCGTCGAGCCGACAGCGTCGGACCGTCCAGGGATGAGCCCGAGCCGTGAGAGGTGATCCTGGGCTCTTCCATCTGCGGGCGCGACGATGGGAGCCGACGCGAATTCCCGCACCGCCGCAAGGCACGCGACTGCCGCCGGGCGCAGAAACTCAACTCGTGTGAGGTCAATCGCGTCGCTGCCGCGCCCGTGCCGCCCTGCGAAGTGGAGAATGTCCCAAGCGATTGCGCCTGCGCGGAAATCGCCCGCGTCTCGGGGTAGAGGCCTGAACGCGGAATGTGGGGCGTCCATAGATGAAAAAACCTCCCCAAAGTCACCACACTATCATCCCGCCCCCATGCCCCTCCTTGCCGCCGTCAACGTGCAGAAGATCTTCGGCGTGGACGTGATCCTTGATCGCGTCTCGCTGTCCCTCGAGGCGGGCGAGCGGATCGGCCTCGTCGGGCGCAACGGCGAGGGCAAGAGCACCCTCCTCAAGATCATCTCGGCGGACATGGCGCCGGACGTGGGCGAGGTGAACCTCGCGCGCGGGCGACGTGTCGGCCGGCTCGAGCAGGACCCGTCCTTCGATCCCACCGAATCCCTCCGCGACTCCGCCGAGGGCGCCTTTGCCGAGCTCCACGCCCTCCACGCGCAGCAGCACAAGCTCTTCGACGAGATGGCCCAGGCGGGCGACGACGCGGCCCGTCTCGACAAGCTCATGGCCAAGCAGAGCGTGATCGAGCGTCAGATCGAGGCGCTCGGCGGATACGCCATCGACCACACGATCGACGCGACCCTGCACGGGGTCGGCCTCACCGACGCCGAGTTCGGCGTGAAGGTCGGCTCCCTCTCCGGCGGTCAGCGCGGCCGCCTCGCCCTCGCGCGGCTCCTCCTCGAGAGCCCCGACGTCCTCCTCCTCGACGAGCCCACCAACCACCTCGACATCCAGGGGCGCGAGTGGCTCGAGTCGTGGCTCATCGACGAGTTCCGAGGCGCCGCGGTCATTGTCTCGCACGACCGCCGGCTCCTGCAGCGCGTGGTGACGCGCATCGTCGAGGTCGAGCGGGGCCGGCTCATCGACTACCCGGGCGGGTACGACGCGTTCCGGGAGATCCGCGCGCAGCGCCGCCTCACGCAGCTCCGCGCCTACGAGAAGCAGCAGACCAAGTTCAAGCAGGAGCAGGCGTTCATCGACCGGTATCGCGCCGGCCAGCGCGCCAAACAGGCCAAGGGGCGCGAGTCGAGGCTCGATCGAGAACGCGCCGACTCCTCCCTGGAGCGTCCGATGGAGGTCAGCGCGATGCGCCTGGCGCTCCCGGGGGCGCCGAGGTCGGGCGACGTTGTCGCGACCGTCCGCGGGCTCACCAAGACGTACGCCAACGAGAACGGCGGCACGCGCACGCTCTTCAAGGACTTCGATCTCACGATCGCGCGCGGCGAGCGGTGGGGGGTGATCGGCCCCAACGGCGCCGGCAAGACCACGCTCGTCCGCGCCATGCTCGGGGAGATCGCCCCGGACGCGGGCTCGGCCCGGCTCGGCGCGAACGTCATCCCCGGGTACTACCGGCAGACACACGAGGGCCTCAACCCCGAGACGCCCGTCTACCGCTATCTCCAGAAGCGGGTCGCCGACGAGAACCCCGGCGCCCAGTGGTCCGAGCAGAAGGCGCGCGACCTCGCCGGCGCATTCCTCTTCTCCGGCGACGATCAGGAAAAACAGCTCGGGGTGCTCAGCGGCGGCGAACGAAGCCGCGTCGTTCTCGCGGGGCTCCTCGCCAGCGCCAAGAACCTCCTCATCCTCGACGAGCCCACCAACCACCTCGACATCCCCTCGGCCGAGCGGATCGAGGAGGCCATCGGCGCGCCCCCCTCGCGCATCCGCGAGCGTGCGGCCACGGAGGGCGACGTGGAGGCGCAAGAGGGCGCCTTCGAGGGAACGCTCATCCTCATCAGTCACGACCGCGCGCTGATCGACGCCCTGTGCGACCGTCTCATCGTCCTCGACGGCGAGGGCAACGCGTCGATCTTCATGGGCAACTACAGCGAGTGGGAAACGGCGCGGGACGCGAAGCAGAAAGCGACCAAAGAGGCCGAGCTGGCCGAGCGGGAGGCGCGCGACAGGGCCGAGAAGCAGCGCCGTGCCGCGGAAGAGGCCAAGCGCGCCGCCGCCGCGCCCAAGCAGCCCGGCTCGGGCGGACGCGGCGCCCGCTCGTCGCTGGAGCGGATGACCACCGAGCAGATCGAGGCCAAGATCGAGACGATCGAGGCGCGCGTCCGTGAGATCGACGCCAAGCTCGCCGACCCCGACGTCTGGCGCGACGCGGCCAAGTCGGCCAAGCTGGGCGATGAACGCGCGAAGGTTCTGGCCGAGCTGGAGCCCCTCGAGTTCGAGTGGACCCGGCGCGCGGAGAACGCGTGAACCGGTCGGTTCGTCGGTGCGTCTGAAGAATCATGACGCCGCGCGTGCCTGACCGACGGGAATACCGGCGGGCGACACGAGCAGGGCGCATGAGGACTTCCCCCAACAAGCTGACTCGGCTGCGCCGGCGCGCGTGGACCGGCTGGCTCGCGCTCGCGCTGAGCGCGCTCGGCTTCGCGCTCTGGGCCATCACCAGCGGCGGTGGGGGGGACGCTCGTCTCCCGCGCGCCTCCGCCCCCCTCACTCCCGCCCGCCAGACTTGGTCGCGCGAACAATGGGACGCCTGGGCCCGCGAGCACGTCGACCCCGCCCTCGACGAGGCAGACGCCGCCGACGCCGAGGCCGTCGAACGCGCGCTCACGTTGCTCCACGCCTCCTTCGACACGTTCCGCGGCGGGGCGCCGGCCTTCGCGGACGACCTGGCCTCCTGGGGCACGCGCGCCGGCGTCGTGAAGCGCAAGGTTCGGGGCTGGTTCGCCGGCGGCGGCAAGGCCTCCGTCGAGTCCTACGCCCGCGACAAGTTCGAACGTCACGTCCTCCCCCCCGGCGCCCTCGACGCCGCGCTCGCTCGCGCGCGAGAGACGCTCTCCACCGACCTCGAAGCCAACCGCAACATCCTTCGCGCGCGGCTCGACGCCGCGCTCGCCCGCACGCTGAACCCCAACACCCAAGGCCTCGACGACGTCGCGCACGTCCGCGCCCGCTTCGACCAGACCATGGCCTCCGCGCTGGGCGCCCGCGCCGCGTCGTCCGTCGGCTCGGGCGTCATCGCCTTCGTCGCAGGTACCGCCGGCTCCCTTGTCGCCGAGCAGGCCGTTGCGCAGGTCCTCGCGCGCGTCGGCGTCGGCGCCCTGGCCGGCGCCGCCGGAGCGGGGGGGAACGCAGG
>CAYPGJ010000058.1:0-10592 GCA_964410465.1 uncultured Phycisphaeraceae bacterium
TCCGCCTCGCATCCATGGTCGTTCCATCGCCGGGGGCTGTGTTGACTCTCGGCTCATTGTGCCTTGGCTGGAGAGCAGGAAGGAGTCGGTATGTTCAATCGCCTTGCCGCGCTCGCGTGCACGATCACGCCCATCCTGCTCTCGTCGACAAGCGCCGCTGATTCCCGCTGGCTCCCCGGCGACGGCGTGCCAGGCGTCGATCGCAACGTCAACGCGACCGCGCTCTGGGATCCCGACGGTCCCGGTCCGCGCGATCCTCTCCTCATCATTGCCGGCCGATTCACCATTGCGTCCAACATGTTCGCCAGCCGCATCGTGGCCTACGACCCCGCCACCGGCGAGTGGTCCACGCTCGGGCCGGGGCTCAATGGCGAAGTGCACGCGCTCGCCACCGCCCCCAACGGGGATCTCATTGCCGGAGGCGCGTTCACCTCCTCCGGCGGCTCGCCAGTTTCCAGAATCGCTCGATGGAACGGCCAGCAGTGGACGCCGTTCGGTCAGGGGCTGAACAGCGACGTCTATGCCCTCGCCGTGCTTCCGAACGGCGACGTTATCGCGGGCGGGTTCTTCTGGGCATCCGGTGGCGTGCCACTCGAACGAATCGCGCGATGGGACGGACAGCAGTGGCTGTCGCTCGATTCAGGAATGAACAGCTTCGTGTTCGATCTGGCCGTCATGCTCAACGGAGATCTCGTCGCCGCGGGCTGGTTCACTTCGGCAGGCGGTGTGAACGTCAACGGCATCGCCAGATGGGATGGACAGCGGTGGTTCGACATCGGACAGGGCATCACGGGCAGCATTGATGCGCTCGTTGTTATGCCTAACGGAGATCTGATCATCGGCGGCGCGATCATCACCACGCCGAACTCGCCGTCGAACTTCGTCGCCAGATGGGACGGACAAGCATGGTCGACATTCGGGCCCAGAGCATCCGGCTCCGCTTGGGCTCTGGCGGTGGCGCCCGGCGGCGACCTCATCGTCGGAGGGAATTTCAGTGTCATTGCCGGGGCGTCCTACGGAAGCATCGCCCGATGGGACGGCGTCCAATGGAACTCCTTCGGCTCGGGCCTGGGCGGAGCCGTCGCAGCGATGGCAGTGATGCCCAACAACGGCGTCGTCGCCGGCGGCG
Source organism: uncultured Phycisphaeraceae bacterium (assembly GCA_964410465.1). Lineage (GTDB taxonomy): Bacteria > Planctomycetota > Phycisphaerae > Phycisphaerales > UBA1924 > CAYPGJ01. Next base: position 1,130 of record CAYPGJ010000058.1, read on the forward strand.
GCTTCACGCGAGCTGGAGATCGACCCGCCAGCAACATCTCCATCTGGAACGGAGCCGAGTGGCGGTCGCTCGCGCAAGGCATCAACGACCACGTCCGCGCAATCACTGTCCGTCCGGACGGCGCCCTCGCCATCGCCGGCGACTTCACCGCCGCCGGTGATTCCCTCGCCGGCCGCGTCGCCGAGTGGGACGGCGTTGAGTGGCGTCCGCTCGGCCAGGGCGTCAACGGCGGCGTCAATGCCCTCACCTCACTCCCCAACGGAAACGTCGTGGCCGGCGGATGGTTCACCCACGCCGAAGGACTCACCGCCAATGGCATCGCGCAGTGGGATGGCGCCGCGTGGTCGCCACTCTCCAGCGGCGTCGCAGGCCAATACCCAACCGTCCTCGCGCTCGCCACCCTCCACGCCGGCGATCCCATCGCCGGCGGACTGTTCACCTCCATCGGCGGCGTGCCCGTCAACCGCATCGCACGATGGAACGGCGCCCAATGGCTTCCCCTCGGCCTCGGGCTTTCCTTCCGCGTCAACGCCCTCACGCTCGACCCCGCCGGCGCGCTCATCGCCGGAGGCACGTTCACCGCCGCGGGAGGCAATCCCGCCAACCGCGTCGCCCGATGGGACGGCCAACAGTGGTCTCCTCTCGGCGAAGGCACGAACAACGAAATTAACGCCCTCGCCTATCTCCCCAATGGAGATCTCGTTGTCGGCGGATGGTTCACCAGCGCCGGAAGCGCGAACGCGTCCGCCATCGCGCGTTGGAACGGCCAATCATGGTCGCCGCTCGCCGCCGGCCTGAACGGGCCCGTGAGCGCGCTCGCTGTCCTCCACAACGGAGATCTCGTTGCCGCCGGCGGTTTCCTCCGCAGTGGAACGCTCGATCTCAGCCGCATCGCGAGATGGAACGGCCAGGCCTGGTCATCGATGGGCCTCGGCGTCGGATACGCCTCCGCCTCAGCGCTCGCCGTGCTGCCGAGCGGCGAACTCGTCGTCGGCGGGCAGTTTGACACCGCCGGCGGCGCGCCTTCGGCGTTTTTCGCACGCTGGACCGACACCAACATCCCATGGGTCGCTCGCCACCCACAGCCGCAATCCGTCAACGCGACGGAAGCGGCCTCATTCTCAGTCTGGCCCGCAACAGGATACGCCAATCTCTCCGCCGCCTGGCAACTCGAAACGGCGCCGGAATCGAACGTGTTTCTCCCGCTTGCGCCTGGGGCGATCCCGGGGGCTGAGCCCGCGAGCGCCGCGATCACGCCGCTCCTTCCGACGACGCGCCCCGGCGCCGCGACACTGTCCATCAGCAACGCTTCGCCGGCGCTCCACAACCGGCGTGTCCGCGCCCTCGTTTCGAACTCACAAGGCGGCGTGCTCTCTGAGGCCGCGCTGCTCCTCGTGAACGGAGCCCCGTGTCCCGGCGACGCCAACGGCGATCGCGCCGTCGATTTCCTCGACCTCAACATCGTCCTCTCCTTCTTTGGGCAGTCCGTCATCCCTGGCACGAACGGCGACCTCAATGGCAACGGGGCCGTCGACTTCCTCGACCTCAACATCTTCCTCTCCTTCTTCGGTACGTCCTGCTGACGATCCGCCTCCCTCGCGTTGCCTGCCTGTCTGCCTGCCCGCGGCGCCGAATGCCCGTCGCCTCGTCCCTGATGCCCTTCGCTTCCCCCTACACTCCCCCCATGACACTCGGCGGAGCCGACATCTCCTCACCCCCCCTCCCTCTCATCGCCCCCCTCCCTCCCCTCCTCATCAACCAGATCGCGGCCGGCGAAGTCATCGAACGACCAGCCTCCGTCGTCAAAGAACTCCTCGACAACGCCATCGACGCCGGCGCCGCACGCATCACCGTCGACCTCGAGCAGGGCGGCATCGAACTCATCCGAGTCTCCGACGACGGTCACGGCGTCCCACACGCCCAGGCCCGACTCATGCTCGCGCCACACGCCACCTCCAAGCTCCGCGCGGCCTCCGACCTCGACGCCATCACCACCATGGGCTTCCGTGGCGAAGCTCTCGCCTCCATCTGCTCCGTCGCCCGCGTCTCCATCCGCTCTCGAACACGCGACGCGCAACACGCCTGGCGCATCGACGCCGAGGCCGACCACATCCAGGGCCCCGCCCCCGACGCCGCGCCCCAGGGCACCACCATCACCGTCCGCAACCTCTTCTTCAACACGCCCGCGCGACGCAAATTCCTCCGCACCCCAGCCACCGAGCAGGACCACTGCGCCGAAGCCGTCCGCGCGCTCGCACTCGCGCACCCGCGCATCGCCTTCCGCCTCACCGCCGACAACCGCGAACTCCTCGACCTCCCCTCACGAGACTCCCCGCGCGACCGCATCCTCGACGTCCTCGGCCCCGAACTCGAGCCCCACCTCCTCGAAGCGCACGCCGACGACCTCGACGACTCCCAAGGCGCCGCGCTCTTCGCCATGGTCGGCACGCCCGAAATCTCCCGCGCCACCAACCGCGCGCAACGAATATTCATTAACGGCCGGCCCGTCCGCGACAAGACCATACAGCACGCCCTCCGCGAAGCCTACCGCGGCCTCATGGACCACGCCCGACACCCCACCGCCGTCCTCCTCCTCGAAGTCCCCCCGTCCGCCGTCGACGTCAACGTCCACCCCACCAAATCCGAGGTCCGCTTCCGCGACCCCGGACACATCCACACCCTCGTCCTCCGCGCCGTCCGCGACGCGCTCCGCGCCGCCGACCTGACCCCCGCCGTGCGCACGACCCTCCCCGAGGCCCGCACACAAGAGCCCCATTTCACCGCCTTCGCGCGCACAACCGAAGGCGTGCTCCCCGTAGCACGGCAAGACAGCGCGCCGCCCCAGTCACTCGAGGACTTCGTCGTGCGCATGAAAGCCCTCAGAGACCAGGCCCGTGCGCTCGCCGGCGGCCTTGTGGAGCGCGCACAAACAGCGCCCTCCGCGCCCGTGCGCACCAACGACGCAACTCCCGAGCCCGATGGCGCCGAGTTTGCACCGCTCCCCACCGTCATCCCCGCACAACGCGTCCTCCAGGTCCACAACTCCTTCCTCGTCACCCAGGACGAGCAAGGCATCCTCATCGTCGACCAGCACGCCCTCCACGAACGCGTGATGTTCGAACTCCTCATGTCCAAAGTGAACGCCGGCGCCCTCGAGGCCCAGCGACTCCTAACCCCCGTCGTGATAAAGGCTTCCGCCGCGCGTCTCGATGCCCTCCAACGCCTCCAGCCCACACTCGAACGCCTCGCCGTCGACGCCTCCCCCCTCGGCCCCACCACCATCGCCATCCACGCCTTCCCCACCCTGCTCTTCGATCGAGGCGTCGACGCCGGCGAATTCCTCGAAGAACTCCTCGACAAGGCCGAACGCGACGGCCTCGCCGCGTCGCAAGAAGAGGCCGCGCACGAGGTTATAGACATGATGTCCTGCAAGGCCGCTGTCAAGGCCGGCGACCGACTCTCCGACGAAGAGGCCGCCATCCTCCTCGAACTCCGCGACCGCATCGAACGCGGCTCCAACTGCCCCCACGGCCGCCCAACCACCATCCGACTCACCGTCCGTGAACTCGAAAAACGCTTCGGCCGCACCTGACCCGCATACCCAAACCCAGGCCGCGCAACAGCTTGAAATCCTCAGTCTCCAAACCGGAACACTGACGAGACAAGGAGCCGAGACGATGGGCATCACACCCGCGACCGCCAACCCGATCTATCGCCCGCTCGCCGTCGGCGCCTCCGCCGCCCTCTTCCTCGCCGCCACCGCCTCCGCCGCCCCCAACGACATGCCCCTCACCGGCGAAGAGATGCTCAAGCTCGTCGCCATCTCCGGCGGCGTCCTCATCGCCGCCCTCGCCATCATCTTCGGCAGCGCAAAGTCCATGGTGAAAGCCAAGGAACGCGAGCAAACCAAGCGCGAACTCGCGGCCTACGTCGCCGAAGGCTCGATGCGGCCCGAAGACGCCGAGAAGATTCTGAAGGCAGACCAGCCGATCTGGGAGAAGGGCAGTTAGCCCTTCTGTTGTCCGTGTGACGCGAGAAAGGGGACGGGGGAAGGCTCCAGCCGACGGTTGTCGATTTTGCTTTGTAGAACGGGGGGCTCGCTGTAAGCTGGGCGCCGGCAGTCGATTGCAAATACGTCGTGCGGCCGGCCTGCGGGCCGGGGGAAGGAAACACGTCATGCGTCACACAGGGTGTTCCGCGATCGTTGTGGGAGCGGCGAGCGTGCTGTGCGCGGGGAGCGCGAGCGCAGCGATCACCGGGGTCAATCTCGTCGAGGTCCCGAACAACGTGTGGGCGCCGACGGGCGTCTCACCGCACGTGGACCCGCTCGCGGGCGCGGCGTGGGCTGCTCGCCCTTGGCGGACCTTCGACATCGCGTTGAACGGGAGCGCGGGCGATCTGGTGCTCGGCGTCACGCACGCGTTGATCGCGCCGGGCAGCGCGACGCAGGTGTTCAATCACTCCGCCGGCGGCAACGTGCGGTCGTTCCCGCTCGAAGGGATTTTTTCCGCCATCGGCTTCGATACATACGTCACGCTCGGCGGCAACGACACGACGAACGGCGCGCCGATCTCACTGAACGCGGCCGACCTCACGGGGTCAACGCACGGCCTGCTCTCGTTTTCGTTCTACGCCAACTCGCCGACACCGGTGGGGGCGAACGGCATGTTGCGATTCGCGCGGATCAGCATGGTGGACTTCGGGCTGGGCGGGGGGCTGTCCTTCCTCCCCATGAACATCGGCGTGCTGACGCCGACCGGCTTGCTCCAGTTCCACACGATCCCGGCGCCGGGTGCGGCGTTGAGCCTGGTCGGCGCGGCGGGATGCATGGGTGTGCGGCGGCGGCGCTGATTGATCCGCCGCGCTGAGGCGCGCGGGAGCGGGTCAGTGCTTCGCGTTCTTCTGCGACTCGATCCAGTCCTTGATCTGCTGGTCGAGCACGTCGAGGGGGACGGAGCCGGAGGCGAGTAGTGCGTCGTGGAAGAGGCGGCGGTCGAACTTCATGCCCAAGGATGCCTCGGCGCGGGAGCGGAGGTCTCGGATGCGGAGTTCGCCGATCTTGTAGGCGCAGGCCTGCCCGGGCCAGGCGATGTAGCGGTCGACCTCGCGCTCGACGTTCTCGCGGGTGAGACCGGAGTTGTCGAGCATGAACTGGATGGCCTTGTCGCGCGGCCACTTTTTGTGGTGCATGCCAGTGTCGACGACGAGTCGCATGGCGCGCCACATCTCGTAGGTGAGTCGGCCGAAGTTGTCGTAGGGGTTCTGATAGAGGCCGAGGTATCCCTCGGTTCCGGGCGCGGGCCGGGCGATGGGGTCGCCGGAGTCGGAGTAGTGGGATTGCGGGGGGGCTTCGCCGACCTCGAGGCCGAGGCGCTCGGCGTAGAGGGCCCAGCCCTCGATGAACGCGGTGTGATAGACCCAGGTGCGCCACTCGGGGACGCCGGTCATCTCCTGCGCGAGGGCGATCTGGAGGTGGTGCCCGGGCGCGGCCTCGTGGAGCGTGAGCGGGATGATGTCGTACTTGGGCCGTTGATCGAGCTTGTAGGTGTTGGCGACGAAGAAGCCGGGGACGCCCGCGATGAGCGAGCCGGGCTGGTAGTAGGCGGTGGTCTGGGAAGGCGCGATGAACGCGGGCATCTCGCGCACGCCGTAGGAGAGGCGGGGGAGGGTGCGGAAGAGCTTGGGGAGTTCGGCGTCGATGCGTTTGGCGGCGTCGCGATAGGCGGAGAGGAGGTCTTCTGGTTTGGTGTAGTAGAAGCGGGGGTCGGTGCGGAGATAGTCGAGGAAGGCTCGGAAGAGGGCGTCGGGGTCGGAGAGGAGTTCCTGTTTGCGGGGGAAGTCGGAGAGGGCGATGATGCGGGCCATCTCCTCGCGGATGCGCTTGACCTCGGAGAGGCCGAGGTCGTGGATCTGGTCGGGCGTGAGGTCGGTCGTGGTGATGGAGTGGAGTCGCCACTGGTAGTAGGCGGCGCCGGCTGGGAGATCGGAGGCGGCGATGGTGGGCCGGCAGCGGGGGAGGTATTCGTTCTCGAGGAAGGCGGCGAACGCGCGGAACGCGGGGATGACCCGCGTGCGGATGGCTTCGCGGGCGTCGCGTGCGAGGACGTCGTGGAAGTCGAGCGCGCGGAAGGGGGCGTAGAGGGGGTGCGTGGTGAGGTCGTTGATGTACTCGGGGGCGCCGACGGAGGCGGCTTGCGTGTGGACGCGCGCGAAGACGTCGCGTGGGGGCGTGCGCCCGGAGCGGTGGCCGAGGCGCATGTTTTCGATGGTCTGGTTGATGACGTCGGGGATGTGCTGGAGGCGCGTGAGGTAGTCGCCGTAGGCGACGCGGTCGGGGAAGGTGAGAACTTCGGGGAGGTTGGGGATCCACTGCTGCGGCCCGGAGAGGGGCGTGACGGGCATCTGCCACTCGGCGAATCGGAAGGAGGCCATGCGCTCCTCGAGTTCGCGCTGGAGGAGGGCGGCGGAGACGCGGTTGTCGGGTGTGAGGAGGTCGTGGTCGACGTTGAGGAGGGCGGCGAGGCGCGTGGAGGCGTCATCGGAGAAGGCCTGATGGGCCTTGGCGGAGAGGTCGGGGAGTTTGGCGTCGAAGCGTCGATCGCCACGGCGCGAGGCGGCGACGGGGTCGTGCTTCTTGAGGGCTTCGAGGTCTTCGGCGAGGAGGGCGAGGAGCCGCGCGTTGGCCTCGTCGGCGGTCTGGGGTTTGGCGGCGGGCTTGTCGGGCTGGGCGGGCTTGAGTCCCGGGGCGGGTGGACGGGTGACGTCGGAGGGGGAGGTTTGGGCGAGGGCGTGGAGGGAGGCCGAGGAGAGGGCCGCGGCCATGACGACGACTCGTGCGGAAAGGCTGATGCTCATGGTGTGAGAGCGTAGCGGCGTGGAGGGGGTGGGGTTGCGGGGTCGGGAGGTAAGATGAATGCGTGCCGAGAACGGCGTCTATTCCGGGGGCTTTGCAGCGGAAGGCGTGGCCGTACGTGGGGGTAATGCTGCTGGGAGTGGTCGCGCTCTACGTGGCGCGAGCGGTGATCATCATGCGGCTGAGCGCGCAGAATGTGCTCGCGCGAGGCTCCGTGCAGCCGCACTTTCATTGGGCGTTTTTGGCGATGCAGGCGTGGATCGTTGCTTGGGTCGGGGTTTGGGTGCGCGCGTATCACCGCTGGCTGGGAAGAATGTGTCGCGCGGTGGTGTGTGTTCGCTGCGGGTATGAGATCGCGCCCCGCCTGGTGGACGTGCGTGGGGACGAGATCTGCTGTCACGAGTGCGGCTTGCTCATGGATCGGGCTGAGTACGCGGTCAGCGTGCGCAACCACGGTCGCGGGCTCGCGCGAGCGCTCTTCGGGAAGGGGCGGTGGCTGGCGGATCCTCCGGTGCTGGGTTCAGATGCGGCGAGCGCGTCGGAGGAGCGGCAGGCCGCGCACCACGTGTTCGAAGCCGAGTCGTGTGAGCGCATCGAGCGGGTGATGACGCGGAGCGAGCGGCGTCGCATCGTGTTCGTTGGCGTCGTGCTCGTGCTGTACGCCGCGGGGGCGTTGTGGGTATTGCTGGCGGTGGAAGCGCAACTCGTGGCGACGCTCGCATGGGCGGCGCTGGTCATGGGGGTCGTGTTGGGACTCTTGCTCGTAGTGACGGTCTATCTCCCGCTGGTCTGGCGGAAGCGGCACATGTGCCTGGCGGCGGTGTGCGCGCGGTGCGAGGAGTGGATCGCGGGGCGGCTGGGCGACGTCGAGGGAGAGGATGTCGCGTGCGATGCGTGCGGATTCAGCGTGACGAAGGCGGAGTATGCCGCGTTCGTGCGCGGCTTCGGCGCGCGTCTGGCCGAGCGGATCTGGGGGAAGGGGACACTCCTGGACGAGCCGGACGTGCTGCTGCCGGAACAACGCGATCGCACCGGGAACGCGCCGGCCCCCGTGCGCGTGGCTTGAGCCGATCAGACGTGCCGGAGTTTGTTCGCGCCGTTGAGGGCGGCGACCTTGTAGCACTCGGCGAGTGTGGGGTAGTTGAACACGGCGTTGATGAAGTAGTCGACGGTGCCTTGGAAGGCCATGACGGCCTGTCCGATGTGGATGAGTTCGGTGGCGCCGGCGCCGATGGCGTGGACGCCGAGGATGACGCGGGACTCCTGGTGGATGAGGAGCTTGAGCATGCCGGTCTCGTCGCCCATGAGCTGGGCGCGGGCGATCTCGCGGTAGTTGGCGATGCCGGACTCGAAGGGGATGCCTTCCTGGGTGAGTCGTTCTTCGGTCCAGCCGACCATGGCGATCTCGGGGATGGAGTAGATGCCGTAGGGGAAGAGTGCGGGGACGGAGTTGCACTTCTGTCCGAACATGTGGCAGGCGGCGATGCGACCCTGTTCCATGGAGGTGGAGGCGAGTGCGGGGAAGCCGATGACATCGCCGGCGGCGTAGATGTGCGGGACGGCGGTGCGGTAGTTCTCGTCGACGGTGATGCGGCCTCGCTTGTCGGCGGTGAGGCCGGCGGCGGGGAGGTTGATGGCGTCGGTGTTGCCCTGTCGGCCGATGGCGTAGAGGAGGGTCTCGGCGAAGAGGGTCTTGCCGGACTCGAGGGTGACCTGCACGAGCTTGCCGCTCTCGCCGGAACGGGAGCCCTCGGGGGCTTCGGTCAGTTCGGTTCGCACGGCCTGTTCGCCGAGGCGGAGGGTCATGCCGTCCTGGCGGAGGTGGTACTGGAGGGCCTCGGCGACCTCAGCGTCGAGGAAGTCGAGGAGTCGGTTGCGGCCTTCGACGAGGGTGACGCGCACGCCGAGGGCCTGGAGCATGGAGGCGTACTCGGAGCCGATGACGCCGCCGCCGACGACGATCATGGTCCTGGGGAGCTTGGGCATGCTGAGAAGCGAGTCGGAGTCGACGATCTGGACGTCGTCGAAGGGGATGTTGTCGGGGCGCGCGGGCCTGGTGCCGGTGGCGATGACGAAGTGATCGGCGGTGACTTTTTCGGTTCTTCCGTCGGGGTCGGTGACGTTGATGGCGTTGGCGGACTCGAAGGCGGCGAGTCCTCGGATGAGGGTGACGTCGTTGGAGATGAGGTGCTGAGTGGCGACGTTGACTTCTTCGGTGATGACCTTGTTGCACCAGGCGAGGAGGTCCTGGAGACGGTGCTCGCGTCGTTTGGCCGGAGACGCGGGCATGTCGGAGGCGGCGAAGGGGTTGGCGTAGGCGGTGGTGCGCTTGGCGCCGACGACGTGGAGGATGGCTTCGCGGAGGGACTTGGAGGGGATGGTGCCGGTGTTGAGGGCGGCGCCGCCGACGACGTGCTTCTTCTCGATGACGCAGACGTTCTTGCCGAGCTTTGCGGCCTGGATCGAGGCTTTCTGTCCGGCGGGACCGGAGCCGATGACGCAGAGATCGAAGTGGCGCATGTGTTTGGAATCTGTATGGGTATTGAGAACCTGGGGGAACGTGAGCCGAGGGAGACTATCGGACGGATGGGCGGGCAAGGCCAGCCGGTG
>CAYPGJ010000059.1:0-7249 GCA_964410465.1 uncultured Phycisphaeraceae bacterium
GGGGGGGGGTTCTTGGCGGAGTCTTAGCGCGGCGGGCGGGTGGGTAGCGGATCGGAGCGGCAACACTTGCGTGCATGAAGCAAGTGGATCACGACACACGAACGGAGAGACGGCACATGAAGCGTTGGATTGGCTCGATGGCGGCGTTGGTGGTGGGTGGCGGGCTGGCGATCGCGGGCGGGGCGCACGTGGACGAGAGCCTGCCGACGTACACGCCGACGCAGGGCGTGTCGGGCAACCTCAAGAGCGTCGGCTCGGACACGATGAACAACCTGATGACGTTCTGGGGGGAGCAGTTCAACAAGTTCTACCCCGGCGCGAAGATCGAGATCGAGGGCAAGGGCTCTTCGACGGCGCCGCCGGCGTTGATCGAGAATCAGGCGCAGTTCGGGCCGATGAGCCGCGAGATGAAGAGCGCGGAGGTCGACGCGTTCGAAAAGAAGTTCGGGTACAAGCCGACGGCGTTGCGGACGGGGATCGACGCCCTGGCCGTGTACGTGCACAAGGACAACCCGATCCAGTCGCTGACGATGGATCAGCTGAAGCAGATTTTTTCGGTGACGGGACCGGAGAAGATGACGTGGGGGGACCTTGGTCTGACGGGCGAGTGGGCGACGCGTCCGATCTCGCTGTACGGGCGCAACTCGGCGTCGGGGACGTACGGGTACTTCAAGGAGCACGCGCTGAGCAAGGCGGACTACAAGCCGACGGTGAAGGAGCAGCCCGGCTCCTCGGCGGTGGTGCAGGGCGTGGCGACGGACAAGAGCGCGATCGGGTACTCGGGTCTTGGCTACAAGACGGCGGACGTGAAGGCGGTGCCGGTCAACGGGGTTCCTGCGGAGAATGACACGGCGTTGAGCGGGGAGTATCCGCTGGCGCGGTTCCTGTACATGTACGTGAACTACAAGCCGGGGTCGCAGCTGGAGCCGCTGCGTCGCGAGTTCGTGCGGCTGGTGTTCTCGCAGCAGGGCCAGGAGGTGGTCGTGAAGGACGGGTACATCCCGGTGCCGTTCGCGGTGGCGAGCGAGGAGCTGGCCAAGGTCGGCATCTCGGCGAAGTGATGCGGGTGTGACGACAATCGGGCCGCGACCGGTGGAATCCCGGCGCGGCCTTTTTTGGTTGGGCGGGTCTGTGCCCAGGCGTGTAGGTTGGAGGCGAGGTGCCGTCGGAACGCGCGACCAATGCGACGGGGAATCGAGCCAGACGGACCCGCGCGCGCGTGCACGCCGCGGACGCGATCGCGAACGCGGTGATCACAACGGGCGGTCTTGGGGTGGTGGCGGCGGTGCTGGGGATCTGCGTGTACCTGGTGATCGTGGCTGGGCGGTTGCTCGCGCCGGGGTCGATGTCGCCGCTGGACGCGACGGGCGTGAAGGTGGAGCCCCAGGTCTGGGCCGCGCAGCTGGACGAGCATCTGTCGAGCTTGTTGACGGTGGATGAGCGGGCGGTGGCGCGTCTGCACCGGCTTGAGGATGGGGCGGTGGTGGATGTGCACGAGCTTGCGCCGTCGGGCCTGCGGGTGACGGCTTTCTCGCTCGTGGAGCGCGGGGGGGCCGCGGCCGTGGGTCTGTCGGACGGGCGGCTGTCGCTGGGCACGATCAGGCAGTCGACGCGGTTTCTGACGCGGGACGAGGAGAAGGCGTCGGGAGTGGATCATCTGGCGCCGGGCGCGGACATGGCGTTGGGGAAGGAGATTGTGCAGCGTGCGGAGGCGGGACAGACGCGCGCGATCCGTCTGGCCGCGGAGCTGGCAGAGCCGGTGGCCGTGGAGGGTGGCTCGGGCGCGGTGACGCTGGTGGACTACCGTCCGGGGTCGCGGGCGGAGTTCGTGGCGGGGATGCGTGAGGATGGTTCGGGGTTCTTCAACGAGGTGCGGAAGATCGTGCCTCTGGGAGGTGGGCCGACGCGCGTGCGTCTGCGGACGCACGCGTGGGCGATCGAGCCGGAGGCCGGGCGGGGCGCGCCGACGCGGCTGGTGCTGAGCGGGGACGGGAGCTGGACGCTGCTGGTGTGGGAGGACGGATTCGCGCAGCGGTATGACACGAGCGATCCGGAGTCGATCAGGCTGATCGAGCGCGTGCGGCTGATGCCCGAGGGGCGGCGGATCACCGCGCTGACTCGGCTTATCGGCGGGATGACGGTTGTGGTGGGGGACGACGCGGGGGATGTCCGTGGGTGGTTCGCGGCCCGGACATCGGCGGAGCGGTCGCTCGACGGGCGGGTGTTCAGCGAGGCGCACGTCATGTCCGGGCGGGGCGACTCGGTGGTGTCGATCGGGGTGAGCGAGCGGGATCGGACGTTCGTCGTCGTGGACGGTGGTGGGCGCGTCACCGTGCGGAACATGACGAGCCAGAAGGAAGTGACCCAGGACTCGTGGGATGGGCAGCCCGCGTGGGTGCGGCTGGCGCCGAAGCTGGACGAGGTCGTGGTGGCGGGGCGGGACGGCTCGTTCGCGCGGTGGTCTCTCGACGTCGGGCACGCGGACGCGACGTTCGGGAGTCTCTTCGGGAAGGTGTGGTACGAGGGGGAGCCGGGGCCTTCGCACGTGTACCAGTCGTCGTCGGGGGATGACGCCGCGGAGGCCAAGTTCGGGCTCACGCCGCTGATCTACGGGACGCTGAAGGCGACGGTGTACACGATGCTGATCGCGGCGCCGCTGGGCGTGCTGGCTGCGTTGTTTACGAGCGAGTTCGTGGGGCGTCGCACGCGTGCTGTGGTGAAGCCGACGGTGGAGATGATGGCGTCGCTGCCGTCGGTGGTGCTGGGGTTCCTGGCGGCGATCGTGCTGGCGCCGATGGTGCGGGACGTGCTGCCGGGCGTGATGCTGTCGTGCGTGCTGCTGCCGCTGGGCGTCGCGTTGGGCGCCCACCTGTGGCTGTTCCTCCCGATGCGGATCGTGCGGGGCGGGGGCGACACGGTTCGGCTGCTGGCGATCGTCGGGGTGACGGCCGCGAGCGGGGCGTTGGCGATCGCGCTGGGTCCGGCGATGGAGCGGGCGCTCTTCACGAGCGGGGGCGGGAGCGGGTCGGTTCGAGGATGGCTGAACGGATTGTCGGGTTCGGCGTGGCCTGGCTGGTTCGCGCTCTCGTGCCCGGCGATGCTGGCCCTGTCATGGTGGGGGGTGAATCGGCACGTGCATCCGTGGCTGCAGGCGCGCGAATCGGCGTGGGGTCAGGAGGGTGGCGCGCTGGCGGAGCTGGTGAAGCTTGGGGGGATCCTGCTGCTGGCCGCGTGCGGGGCGTGGGGACTTGCGCACGCGCTCACGCTGCTGGGGCTGGACCCTCGGCATTCGATCTTCGGGGTGTTCGAGCAGCGGAACACGCTGGTGGTGTCGCTGGCGATGGCCGTGGCCGTGTCGCCGATCGTGTACACGATCTGCGAGGACGCGATGTCGGCGGTTCCGTCGCCGTTGCGTTCGGCGTCGCTGGCGGCCGGGGCGACGCGCTGGCAGACGGCGACGCGGATCATCCTGCCGATGGCGGGGAGCGGGATCTTCTCGGCGTGCATGATCGGTCTGGGTCGCGCGGCGGGGGAGACGATGATCGTGCTGATGGCGACGGGAAACACGCCGGTGATGGACGTGAGCGTGTTCAGCGGGATGCGGACGCTGTCGGCGAATATCGCGGTGGAGCTGCCGGAGGCGGCGAAGGGCTCGACGCACTACCGGGTGCTCTTCTTGTGCGGCCTGGTGCTGTTCGGGATGACGTTCCTCGTGAACACGCTGGCTGAGGTGATGCGACGTCGCATCCGAGCACGGAGCGCGGCGCTATGAGCGCATCGCGCGCGAGCAAGGGACCTCGACGCACGCCGGTGGGGGCGCACGGTGAGCCGCAGGTGTGGCTCACCGGGGCGTCGATGGCGCTCGCGGTCGGGGCGATCGTGTGGCTGTTGTCGCTGGTGGCGTGGCACGGGCTACGCACGTTCTGGGTGGCGCCGCTGGACCTGGTGACGACCCGGAGCGACGCGGGCGCGTTCCTCGGCGCGCCGGTGCGCGACGAGGCGTACGAGCCGGGCGCGGAGCGGCTCGAGGAGATCCGTGCGCGCGTGGCGGCGGGCGAGGCGTCGCCGGAGTCGATCTCGGAGGACGGTCTGGCGGTGCGTCGGCTGTACCGCGTCGGCAATCGCGAGATCAAGAGTCAGCCGTTCCGGTGGGTTGATCTCGCGGACATCCGCTCCTCGGAGCGTCCGGGGTGGGGCGTGTTCCTGGAGCGGCTGGAGTGGGGTGTGTGGCTGGGGCGGATGAAGGCGGTGACGCGCGTCGATGAGCTGACGCTGGCGGGGGAGGCGGGGACGATCGCGCTGGCGGGGGAGACGCCGACGGAGCTGGGGCCCCGCCGATTCGTACGCGAGGTGCTCGGGACGGGGGATGCGGACGGTGCGACGGTGAGCACGCGCGTGCGGGAGACGGTGTATCTCGGGGAGGGCGACGAGGGGGCGTGGCAGGCGTTCGAGGCGTTGCACCCCTCGGCGCGCGATCGGTGGGAGCGACTCCAGCACATCCGGAAGCGCGAGATCGGGGACGTCAACTGGAAGATGGAGCACGCTCGGCTCGCGTTGCGGGAGGCGGAGCTGCGCTCCGCGGAGGATCGGACGGACGAGGGCGAGCTGGCGCGGGTGCGGGCGAAGACGGAGGCGCGTGAACGGGAGCTGGAGGCGCAGTATGAGGCGCTGATGGCGGAGGCGCGGGCGCTCGAGGCAGAGGACGCGCGGTACCGGCTGCTGGTGGAGGACGTGGAGAGCGGTCGTATGGCGCCGATCGCGCAGACGCGACCGGGGGAGCCGATGTTGCTGTCGCAGGTGGTGCGAGCGGTGCGCCCGAACGGGCTGAGCGTGGGCGAGAAGTGGGGCGTGTATCTCGCGCGCTGGCGCGAGTTTCTGCTCGACGCGCCGCGCGAGGCGAACACGGAGGGCGGCGTCTTCCCCGTGATCTTCGGCACGGTGCTGATGACGCTCCTGCTCTGCATCATCGTGGCGCCGCTGGGCGTGGTCGCGGCGCTCTACCTGCGCGAGTACGCGCGGCAGGGCGTGCTCGTCAGCATCGTCCGCACAGCCGTCAACAATCTCGCCGGCGTGCCGTCGATCGTGTACGGCGTCTTCGGGCTGGGCTTCTTCTGCTACACCGTCGGCGCGTACATCGACGGCGGCCCATCGGCGCCTGCGCCGGCCCCGATCTGGTCCGTGGGCGTTGTCGGTGTCGTCGCGCTCGTCGTTCTCGCGGTCGTCGCGATGCGCCTGGCGAAGCCGCGCCCCGGGCAGGCGGAGGTCGGGCGGCATCGCGCCGCGTGGTGGGCGGGTCTCGCGCTCTGGATCGGTGCGGCCGGTCTGCTGGCGTGGGCGTTGGCCACGACGCCGTACTTCCGCGGGCTGTACCGGGAGCGTCTGCCGACGGCGACGTTCGGCACCAAGGGGATCATCTGGTCAGCGCTCACGCTTGCGTTGCTGACGCTGCCGGTCGTGATCGTGGCGACCGAGGAGGCGATCTCCTCGGTTCCCAGGTCGCTGCGGGAGGCGAGCTTCGGCTGCGGGGCGAGCCGTTGGCAGACGGTTCGGCGCGTGGTGCTGCCGCGTGCGGCGCCCGGGATCATGACGGGGATGATCCTGGCGATGGCGCGCGGGGCGGGCGAGGTGGCGCCGCTGATGCTCGTGGGCGCGGTGAAGCTCGCGCCGGACCTGCCGTTCGATCATCACCCGCCGTTTGTGCATCTGGAGCGGTCGTTCATGCACCTTGGGTTCCACATCTATGATCTCGGGTTCCAGAGCCCCGATTCCGAGGCCGCGCGTGCGTACGTGTGGACGACGACGCTCCTGCTGATCGCCATCGTGGCGGCACTGAACGGGGCGGCGGTTGGGCTGCGGGCGCGACTGCGCCGCAGGTTTGTGGAGGGGGCGTTCTGATGTCGGGCGTGATCGATCGACAG
Organism: uncultured Phycisphaeraceae bacterium; assembly: GCA_964410465.1. Classification (GTDB taxonomy): domain Bacteria; phylum Planctomycetota; class Phycisphaerae; order Phycisphaerales; family UBA1924; genus CAYPGJ01. The sequence continues at coordinate 5,919 of CAYPGJ010000059.1, forward strand.
GCGAGGGTACGGGCGAAGGAAGTCGTGATGACGCAGGGTGAGACGGGCATGTCGAGGGTTGCGGTTCGGGGGGCGGCCGGGAGGGAGCCCGGCGTGGAGTTCCGCGCGATCGACGCCATCCGGGAGGGTCGCAGTTTCGAGCCGGCGGTGCACGAGTCGTTGCGCGAGGTCGACGGCGTCGTGGAGGCGAGGGAGTTCTCGCTGTTCTATGGCGCGAGCAAGGCGTTGTACGAGATATCGATGCGCGTGCCCAGGGGTCGGGTCACGGCGCTGATCGGGCCGTCGGGGTGCGGGAAGAGCACGCTGCTGCGGAGCGTGAACCGGCTGAACGATCTGATCGACGGGGTGCGCGTGGAGGGGGACGTGCGGATCGAGGGCGAGTCGGTGTACGCGCCCGGGGTGGACGTCATCCAGCTCCGCAAGCGGATGGGGATGGTGTTCCAGAAGAGCAACCCGTTCCCGATGAGCATCTTCGAGAACGTCGTGTACCCGCTGCGGATCGACGGGGAGCGTCGTCGGAGCGTGCTCGAGGAGGCGTGTGAGCGGGCGCTGCGCGGGGCCGCGCTGTGGGAAGAGGTGAAGGACCGGCTGGGCGGGTCGGGGCTTCGGCTGTCGGGTGGTCAGCAGCAGCGGCTGTGCATCGCGCGGGCGATCGCGGCGGAACCCGAGGTGCTGCTGATGGACGAGCCTTGCTCGGCGCTGGACCCGGTCGCGACGCTGAAGATCGAGGAGTTGATCCACGAGATCAAGGAGCGGTACACGGTTCTGATCGTGACGCACAACATGCAGCAGGCGGCGCGGGTGAGCGACTACACGGCGTTCATGTACCTGGGGCGGCTGATCGAGTACGGGCCGACGGAGGAGATCTTCCAGAACCCGGCGCTCCCGGAGACGGAGCAGTACGTCACGGGCAGGTTCGGCTGAGCGGGTTGGGGGCCGGGTTTGGAGGCGCGGGGCGGCGCCGACCGATGGAGCAGGGTCGGGAGCGCGTGGCGCGGGCAGATCCCGAACATTCGTGCGGGCCCCGCCGGGATCGGGTGTAGAATAAAGTTCGGACAACTCACACCTTGCGACGCCGAGCGGGCCGGCATGGGCACGCGCCGCGCGTCTGCGTACGACACGGATTACGAGGCTTCATGAGCTCGTCGGTGAAGGCGGCGCGTCCGTCGGTGAACGGCTGGAACGCGGAATACCTCGAGGCGCAGTACGAGCGGTGGCGGCACGACCCCACTTCCGTGGAGGAGGGGCTCGGCGTCTTCTTCCAGGGATTCGAGCTGGCGAGGGGGGGCGTCGCGCCGGGCGCGGGCTCGGCGACGATGGCGTCCGCTGGC
>CAYPGJ010000060.1:0-6231 GCA_964410465.1 uncultured Phycisphaeraceae bacterium
GCCTCCGCTTTTGGTTGAGCCTCCGCTTTCGGCTGAGGTTGTGGTGGCGCCTCCGCTTTTGGTTGAGCCTCCGCTTTGGGTTGAGGATGAGGTTGAGGCTGAGGATGGGGTTGTGGCTGGGGTTGGGGATGAGGGTGGGGAGGGTGAACGTGGGGGCGTTGGCGTTTTCGGTCGCGTTGTTGTTCACGACGAGGGCGGTCGCGTTGGCGTCGGTGGCCTGGTTCTGGTCGGAGAGGATGTTGATGAACGCGTTGATGGCCGCGAACTGTCCGGGCGTGGTGTTGCGGCCGTCCGTGCCGGTGATCGTGATGATGGCGAGGTTGTCGCCCTTGATTTTGCCAGCGAACGCGGGCGAGGCGGCGAAGTCGTCTGCGCGGACGGCGAGCCGCCCGGCGGCGTCGATGGCGCCTGCGGCGACGGTTCCCGTGTCATCGGGTGGGGACTGCACGAGTCGGCTGACGAGGGCGTTTGTGCGTTCGACGTAGAGGCGCGCGAGGTTGGAGGCGTCCTGCCCGACGATGGCGCCGGTGACGCCGCTGGCGCCGAAGCCGTGGTCGGAGGTGGCGATGGCGAACTGTCGCTCGTAGGAGTTTTTGGAGAGTGTGGAGCCGCCGGCGTTGGCGGTGGCGTGGACGCCGGCGCCGGGCGTTGCCCAGAGGCGGTAGGCGCGGGAGGGGAAGGCGACGCCGCCGCTGGGTGCCCAGTGGGCTGGGCTGATCACGGTGGAGCCGAGGATCTGGGTGTTGAAGAAGGGGTCGAGCCCGCGCGAGCCTTTGAGTATGGGCGCGACGCCGACGGCGGCGCCCCAGGAGGTGATGACCGGTGCGAGGTCGACGACGTACGCGGCGCGTTGCGCGCGATCGTCGTGCGCGGGGAGCGCGTCGTTGCGTGCGGGGTTGAGGGCGACGCTGTCCTGGGCGCGTGCGAGCCCGCAGACCAGGAGCAATCCTGCCGCCGCCGCGCCGCACATCCGTCTGGCCCTGTCCATCTCCGAACCTCCTGCCCGTCGGCGCCCCGTCAGAGAGTGATACGCGGCTGGGGACGGGAACGATCCACGCGATCAGCCGCCTGCCCGCTTGCCCGACAGCTCGGCCTCGACGCGGAGCCGCTGCAGCTCGAGCCACTCCCGCCATTGCTCTTCCTGCTCGAGGAGGAGTGCGGCGCGGATGCGTTCGAGCGTGTCGGACGAGGCCTTGCCCATCAGGCGCTCGGCGCGGATGGATCCTCGGAGCGCGGGGAGATATCGGCCGTCGCGGGCGAGTGACTCGCGATAGTGCTCCATGGCCTCGTTCACGTACCCCGCGCGATCCCAGGAGAGGCCTGTGTTGTACGCCGGTCGCGGGTCGCGCGGCGCGAGGTCGGACGCCGCGGCGAAGCACTCGGCGGCCTCGAGGTAGCGCTCGGAGTCCATGAGGATGACGCCGAGGTTGTTCCACGCGGCCGGGAACTCGCGGTATTCCTTGAGCGCTTCGCGGTAGAGCGCGATGGCCTCGTCGCGCCGTCCGGCGGACTCGGCCTTCTGCGCGGCGACGGCGCGATCGAAGGCCGTCGAGATGCCCGCGGCGCTGGCGCCCATCGTGGCGGGGGCGACCAGGCTCGGGGTGGAGCGGCCCGAGGAGCCGCAGCCGGCCAGGGCGCCCGCGCTTGCGCACACGATGCACGCGCCGATTCTCAACACGTCCTTCACGACCTGATCTCCCATCGTGCGAACCGGATCTCGACACTCCACCCCAGACGAGTCGGTCGCAGCGCGAACTGCGAGACGTAGAGGCCGGGGATGTCTTCCAGACACTTCTTGAGCCACGCGAACACGGCCGAGGGCTCTTGCCCGTCGGCGCGCGCCGTGACCACCTGCTTGACCAGGGGTGAGTTGGGCATTTCCTCGCGGTTTGGGGGCTGGATCTGCGGGGGGGTGGTGAGCCCCGCGGCGTTCGCGGCCTGGGCGAGCTTGCTCAGCAGGCTCGCTTCGGGCGCGAAGGTTGCGAGCGAGCCCGCGCCTTGCGATCGCTGCGCCTGGAGGGCTTTGATCTCGCCGACGGCGCGTTCGACCTCCCGACGCTGCGCGGCCTCGCGCTGGAACTGTCGAGACGCGGCGCGCGCGCCGGTCGCGCTCCATCCAGCGAAGATCACCGCCGCCAGCAGCAGCAGCGCGGTGAACACGACCATCGACGTCGGGCGGTTGGCCCGCTCGGCGGATCGCGCCAGGGCATTGAGCATGGGCTCCTGTTCGCGCGGGATCACTTGGTCTCCTCCGTCCATTGCCCGGTGAGCCGGTACTTGTAGAGATTCCCGTCGCGGCGCTCGAACTGGACGTCCCACCGGATCCGCCCCGGCGCCGCGCGCAGGCGGGCCGAGACCTCTTCCCCGGTCTCGAAGTCGGGCGCCGTCATCGCGCCGCTGGGCAGGCCCTCGTGCAGCACCAGCTCGTCGAACTGCAGCCCGCGCGAGGAGAGGTCGGACATGACGGAGAGCACGCGTGCGGCCTCGTCCATGATCGGGCGCGCCGCGGGCGGGTCGGAGAAGGTCGGCTGCTCCTTGCGCATCGCCTCGAGGGCAGAGAGCGCCGCCATCCGGGGCGAGGCGCTCTCGGCCAGGCCCGGCGCGACCTCCATCACCATCGCCTTCGACGAGTCGCGCGCGTTGTCCACCTCGCGCCGCAGGGCGGACGCGTGCTCTCGTGCGCGCCAGCCCAGTGCGCCGATGCCCACGGCGAGCAGCGCGCACGTGGCGCCGACGCCCGTGTACAGCCGCTGGTGCGCCCGTCCGCGCCGACGGCTCAGGGCCACCATGCTCTCGCGCGGGTCCTCGTCCGAGTACGCGGGCTCCGCGCCCGAGTCGCCCTCGCTCAGCCGCTGCTCGACGCGCGAGAGCGTCGCCCCGATGGCGTCCTCCGTCGGCACGCGCTCCACGCGCGCGTCCGGCCAGGATTCCTCCAGCGGCGCCGCCAGAGCCTCCACGTCCGACCCCACCAGCGTCACGCGCTGGGGCGTGTCGCCGATCTGCGCCGCCCACGACAGCCAGTCGAGCGACAGGCGCGCCATCGCCGCGCGCGCATCCACGCTCGGCGGCTCGTCCGGCTCCTCCTCGCTGCGCACGCGCGGGATGGCCATCCACCCGCCCGTGAGCAGACGCCCGGCGCGCGACCAGCACCACACCAGCCGCTCCCCGTCGCACAGCGCGACGGCCTCGATCTCCGCGCCACTCGCCGTCGTCTCGCTCCGCCACCCCGACGCCATCGCGTGCCAGAGGCTCGCGACCACGCCCACGCGCACGCCCGAGCGGTTCAGCTCATCCAGCCACAGGCGCACGAGCGCGTCCGACGACACGATCACCGGCATCCGCACCGCCTGCGCGGGCCCGTCTTCCCCTGCGATCCGAACCCCGAACACTCTCGTCGCGCGCTTCGTCGCGGCGTTCCCGCGCGGGCCCACGACCGGCTGCACCGTCGAGCCCGGGTCGAGCGCCTCCCATTCTTCCCCTGCCATGCGCAGCGACGCCGCGACGATGTCCGGGTCTGCGCTCGGCGCCGAGAGCCACACGCACGACGACTCACTCACGTCGACGCACGCGACCGCGAGCCTCCGCCCGGCGCCGCAGCGGTGCGCGACCCAGCGCGCGGCGTCGACGGCCTGTGCCTTCCACCACGACGCGTCCCGCTCATCCGTCTCCGCGCCATCCGTGCGCGCGGCGCTCGGCGCGGGCAGCGTCCAGACCTCCTCCGACCCCAGGGCGCGGATGCGCACCATCGAAAGGTCGGGCGCGATCAGGCACAGGGCGCTCATCTCCCACCCCCCCCACCACCGCTCGGGATCGGCGTCCCGCGGAGCCCCTGCTTGGCGCGCTGCGCGCTCAGCGGCTCGCCTTCGTCCAACTTCCGCTCCGTCGCGTCCCCCGACGCGGTGCGGACACCGCCCTCCACGGTCTTGACCAGCTCGAACTGCATCGGCGCCGGTCGTGGCTGCGCCGCGGCCGTGTGGCTCAGACCCACGCCGCGCGTCGACTCTTCGAGCGGGATCTCGTGGCGCGCGGAGCCCTGCTCGACGATGAGGCGTTCGGCCTCGATGGTGAGCACGCGGTACCCCTCGAGCTGCGAGTAGTAGCCCTCGCGGACGAACCGCTGCTTCCCGTCGATGACGACGAGCGCGACGCGCTGCTCGCCGTCGGAGATGGAGCCGAGGTACTTCCAGGGCGGCGCGAAGCCCGGCGTGAGCCCGCTCGGCGTGACGGTGCTCGGTTGGCCCGCTGCGGCAGCCGCGGCCTCATCGGCCTTGATCCGCTCCTGTTCGGTGATCCACATCGCGATCACGGGGGAGTTGAGCCCGTCGACGGCAGCGGTGATCGAGGGCCATTCCTTCGAGACGCCCTCGGAGGGCGCTTTGGGTGGCTTCCGCTCAGGAGTGGGCGGCTGGGCGCCGACGGCGGACGCCATCGTGGGCGGCTTGGGCGGTGGGAGCACGAAGATCGCGGCCGTGCCCAGCGCGGCAAGGAGGGCGCAGGCGAACGCCACTCGCGTCCACCGCTCCGCCACGCTCTGTCGCACCGGCAATCGACTCAACGGTCCGCTCCGACTCTCGTGCCCGCGTTCCCTCTCCGCATCCTCGCAGATTCCACCATCGAGGCTCGCTCGGAGGGCGTTTCCTCCCGCCACTCGTGCAACGCGGGCATATTGACGCCCATCACGCCCGCGCGGGTCTCGACCAACGCCGTGAACGTCCGAATACTCCTATCGTCCTCTTCCGCCTCCACCCTGAGCCGCCAGAGCGTGGTGTCGTAGGTCACCACTCTCGCCACCTCCCCGATTTCGGTGGCTGTAAACCCGCTCCGCTCAAGCAATTGCGACATCGTCGACTGCGTGAGCCGAGCCCTGTCCCGCTCGCCGATGACCAGTTCGGCAAACGAGGCATCGTCGGCCCGGAGGGCCGCCAGCACCTCCCGTGGAGCCGAGTTCACGCTGATCTCCGGCGGGCCCACCCGGCGCACCAGGTCGCCCCTCCCGACGGGGAGGCGCGCGAGCACGGCCCCGAACCAGTCGCGCTTCTCCTGCGGAAAGACGTCCGTCAGGTCGGCCTTGGCGAGGCCCTGACCGTCCTCGAGCCACATGGTGATCCGCAATCCGCCGGGCAGAGCGAACCGGTGCGCCGGACGCTTCTGCTGGGCCATGTCCGCGAGCTCGTTGTTCTGCTTGCGGCTCAGCCAGAACCGGATGATCGCCTGCGCGCCGAGCATGTCGTGGTGACGCCGGTACTCCTCCACCTGCCGGCGCGCGAGCAGCTCCTGCGCGGCGTGCCTCTGCATCGCCACGCCCACCACCAGCGACGCCACCAGCGCCGTCAGGATCACCATCGGCAATACGAACCCGCGACCGCTCATGGCTCGGGCCCCATCGAGATCGCGGGCTCGAAGATCCAATCCGCTTCCGCGCCCTGCACGGTCTGCAGGGTGAGCTGCACGGCCTTGGGGAACTGCCCCGGCGTGCGCGCGTGCATCATCGTCCGCCACGCGCCGCTCTGCGCCTCGAAGCGATTCTCCGCCTGCTCGCGCGCGAGCGCTCTCCAGGTGATCGACGCGATTCCTCCCATGAGCCGCTCGGGCTCCCCGGACGGGATCAGCGGCACCCAGTACAGCCCGTACCCGTCCAGCTCGGGACGAACCTCGAACGACCCGCGCACCGTCGGCGTCACGGGCATCGGACCCGGCGTCGGCGGGCGGAGGAGGACCATCTCGAGCCGCCTGGGCGCCGCGGCGTCCGCACGACCGGCCACTTGTGACTCGAGGATGAATCGGTCGCGTTCGGGGCGCTCCTCGAGCCCGCGGGATTTCTGCAGGAACGCGTTGAGTTCGTCGACGTCCTTCTGCTTCCGTGCCGCGTCGGCGTCGGCGAACGCCTCGGGCTCTGCCTCGGTCGCACCATCGGCAGCGGGCGCGGGAGGGCTGCCCGGCTGATTGGCGGGCGGCTCGGGCTTTGCAACGAGGCTCTGGAGCGCGCGACGCACGGTGGCGTGGACGATCGCGAGGTCCGATCGCTCTTCGAAGCGAGCGCTGAGGCTCCGATCGGCCCGCTGGAGGTAGCCCAGCGTGCCGATCGCGGCGAGCAGCACCACCGACGACAGCGTGACCGCCAGGGCGAGTTCCAGGGCCGTGAATCCGCGACGCGAGGTCATCGCTGCCCGCCCCCTCCGGTCTGGATGCGGCGCGGCGCGCCGCCGCCTGCGGGCGCCCCGGGTTGCGTCT
>CAYPGJ010000061.1:0-6189 GCA_964410465.1 uncultured Phycisphaeraceae bacterium
ACCCGATGAGCGCGCGCCCGACCATCCGACGGCGCGCCGTCGCACGCCCGCTGGGGCTCGTGCTCGTGCTGAGCGCCGGGGCGTCCGCGCGCGGCGCGGAGCCCGCGGAGGACCCCGTGCCGGTGGCGATGGTGCAATATGGAGAGCGCCGCTCGGACGTGTGCTTCGGGGAGGTGTTTCTCGCGCTGGTCGCGCTGGAGACGGGGGCCGCGATCGAGCCGCGACTCACGCCGATCGCGCTGCTTTCCCCCGCGTTGCCGGCCGCGCCCATCGGCGTGATGACGGGGGAGGGCTTCTTCGAGCTGGACGCGGGGCAGCGGGCGGCGCTGCGCGCGTGGCTGACGAACGGGGGATTTCTGATCGCGTCGAGCGGGTGCTCGAGCCCTGACTGGGGGCTGTCGTTCCGGCGCGAGGTGGAGGCGATGTTCCCGGGCGAGGGCGAGGCGCGACTTGAGCCGCTGGCGCCGACGCACGCGGTCTTCGACACGATCTATCACATCCGCGCGTTGCAGCGCACCGCCCCGCCGCGCGCGGCCGACGCGGACCTCCCCGAGCCCCCCCCCGCCGTGATCGACGCCTCGCCGCTCGAGGGGCTGACCATCGACGGCCGTCTCTGCCTCGTGTTCTCGCCCGACGGGCTGAACGACACGGCCTCGTTCGGCGGCGCGTGCTGCTGCTGCGGGACGGGCGAGGTGATCCACGCGCGGCAGATGATGGCGAACCTCGTCGCGTTCGCGCTGGCGCAGCGCGGCGTTCGGGCCGTCGCGCCCGATCCTGCGCCGACTCCCGACGTCGCGCCGCACGGTACGATCGGGCCATGATCGGCGGGCTCGCCTCCATCCGCGCTCACGCGCCGCTCCTCACACTCGCGTACGCGCTCCTGTGGGCGCACGCGCTGGAGCGCGCGGGCGAGGGGCTCCTCGGGCTCCTCCTCGCCGGCGCCCACACCGCCCTGGTCTGGCTCTGGTTCGCCGGCTCGGCGCGCGTCGAATCGGAAAAGGGGCTTGGCGCGCGCCTGGGGCTCACGCGCGAGCCGGAGGGCGCTCCCGACGAGCCGCTCGTGTGGACCTCGCTCGTCCTCGCCCTGCTCCTGGGCGCGCTCACCCTTGCGTTGCTCGCGGCCTCGTGGCGCGTGGGGCTCGGCTTCGTCGCGGCGGGCGGCGTGCTCCATTGGCACGCCCGATCGGCGGGCGCGACCAAGTACAGGGCGCTCGAAGCGCTCGGGCCGTTCGTCGCGCTCACGCTGCCGGCGCTCATCCTCGTCGCCAATCTCCCCGGGTCGGGCGAGATCGACGGCGGCCGGCTCGTGGGCGCATCCGTGCTCGGCGCGATCGCGATGGGGGCGTTCATCCTGGCCTGCCTCGCGCGGGACGCCACGCGGGATGCGGCGCTCGGCGTCGTCACCAGCGGGACGCGCCTGGGCCCGCAGGCCGCGGCGATCTACGCCTGGACGTGGATGCTCTCCGCGATGGCCCTTGCGATCATGGGGGCGGGATGGGGATGGTGGCACTGGAGCGCGGGCGGCGTGAGCGCGTTCGGCGCTGCGCTCGCGGGCTGGCTGCTCGCGCGCGGTCGCACGGGCACGGCGACGGTCGTGTGGTGGTCCGCGAGCGTCGCGCTGAGCGTCGCCGTGGGCGTGAGCGTGCTCGACGCGATGTGAGTCGCGGTCAGGCCCTCGACAGCTGCAACGCGAGATTCTCGAGGGCGAGCCCGGCGTTGGCGTTCGACGCGACGAGGCGCTCGGCGCTATCGATGGCGTCGACGTCGCGCAGGGGCCGGCGTGCGCGGTCGCGATCATCCGCCGAGTCGCGCACCCGCCGGCGCGCTCGCGCGTGCAGCAGCGAGAACATCAGCTCGAGCGCGAGGCGGTTTGCGACGTCCTTGCTCGCCTCGCTCGATTCCTTCGCCTTCGCCTCGGCGTAGGCCTTGACGATCTCGTGCATGGCCCCCGCCAGCTCCGGGGCGTATCGCCCGTTCGCCGCGTGCTCGAGGAGCGGGTCGAGGCGGTCCATCCAGCCCGCGACGTCCGCGTCGAGCGCGAGCGTCAGGCGGCCGGGCGAGCCCGAGGCGAACTCGAGCAGGTCCGGCGCACGCTGCTTCGGGATCTCGAGGCCCGAGGCCTTCACCCAGCCGCGCATCGACGTGTCGTCCAGCGGCACGAAGGCCACGCGCCGGCAGCGCGAGCGGATCGTCGGCAAGAGCGCGTGCTCGTCGTCCGTCACCAGGATGATCACCACCCCGGGCGGGGGCTCCTCGAGCACCTTGAGCACCGCGTTGGCCGCGGCGCCCTCCCCGGCCTGCAGCAGGTGAGCCTCGTCGACGATGAACACCTTGCTGGCGCGCGCGCCGTTGGAGGCGGACGTCGAGAGACCCGCGGGCTCGATCAGGAACTCACGGATCACCTCGACGGGGATCGAACGCTGCTTGGACGATCGCACCGCCTGCTCGCGCGAGAACGAGGCCATCTCTTTGGAGATGAGGTGCAGGTCCGGGTGCGATCCGCTCTCCAGCAGCGCTCTCGTGCGCCCCTCGGGGTCGGGGCGGATGCGCCCCGAGAGGTCAGGCGCCGCGCCCGGGTCGAGCAGCAGGCCGGCGAACGCGCGCGCGGTGGTGTGCTTCCCGACGCCGGCGGGCCCGTGGAAGATCCAGGCGTGATGAACCCGGTCGGAGGCGACGGCCGAGTCGAGCGTCTCGACGGCGCGAGGCTGGCCTTGAATGAGTTCGAGCGTGGGGAAGGACATCGCGATGGGTCAGGGTACCGCGCCCCGGGCCGAGGACCGAGGGCGGCGCGGGGCGTGGACTTCAGCCGGCGATGTCGATGCGCTGACCCAGCGCGACGCCCGTGGCGGCGGCGTTGCGATCCGCCGGGTGGGCGTACATCGCGTACACGCCGGCGGGCGCGGAGGCGCCGGGAGCGGAAGTGGCCGTGGTGTTGAAGTGGACGCCGCCGGCGACCTTGGCCGCGACCAGACGCTCCGGCCCGATGGCCGGGCGAGCCTGCGCCACGGCGGCGGGGGAGTAGGCGCGGGCGATGTGGAACGGGTTGGTGGGGCCGGTGATGCGCATGAGTACAGCGCCTCAAGATTGGCCGACTCCGGTTCCCCGGTCAAGTGCGGGCGACAGGACTTGAACCTGCACGGGTTTGACCCCACTGGAACCTAAATCCAGCGCGTCTCCCAATTCCGCCACGCCCGCATGCCTGGGATTCTCCCGTGGCCCGCGTCCCGGTCAACGCCCACAGCGCCTCGGCTGCGGTGTTTTCGGGCTTCTGGTCGATGATCTTGCGTCGGAATGCTCACGGCGCAATCCCTGCGCCCCGATTCCGGAATAACTCGCGGGCCTCCAAACGCACGCAAACAGGCCCGTACGAAGGAAAACACCCCCATGGCCCTTCGCGAAACGCTCGGCGCCAAACTCGCACCGATCTTTTTCCGGCTTGCCCTCGGCGCCACGTTCATCTACGCCGGGCACGGGAAGCTCTTCGTCAAAGTGCCCTGCACCCCCGACCAGCTCGCCGTTCTGGCGAATATGGGTGTCAGCGGCGCCGTCACGGCCGTGCGGCCCGCTGCCGCCCCGACGAACGGGGCCCCGACCCAGACAACCCCGCCTCCCTCGACGCCACGCACCAATGAGCCCGCCAACCCCCTCCCAGAGCCGACCAAGCCCGCCGGTCACCCGGGCGGGGCTCTCGCGTCGACCTCGACCGTGACCGGACGCACCTTCACCCCCGCCGACTTCGAATCCAACGCTGACCTCCCCATGCTCTATCAGGTCGCGATCACCCTCCACAACTACTCCACCGACCCCGCCGTGCGCGCCGACGGCTCGAAGCCGATGCGGCTCTGGCCAAGCTCGCTGGGCCAGGGCACGTGGCCGGTCCGGTTGGCCTGGGCCGTCGTGCTCACCGAGTTCGTCGGCGGGTGCCTCGTCCTCATCGGGTTCCTCTCCCGTCTCGCGGCCCTCGGGCTCGCCGGCGTGATGCTCGGCGCCCTCTGGCTCGCCACGATCGGCCCCGCCATCCACGCCCCCACCTCCTTCCTGGGCTTCCTTCCCAAGCTCTCCTCCTTCGAAGGGTGGCACTCCTTCATGCTCCAGCTCTGCGCTCTCGCGTGCGCCGTCGGCGTCGCGTGCATCGGGGCCGGCTGGCTCAGCGTCGACGGCTTCGTGTTCGGCAGCTCGCGCTCCGGCTCCCGGGGCGGGGACGGCGGCGGCGGCGACGACGAATAACTCCGCGTGCTCCGATCGCGCCCGGCGCTATCGTCCGGGCGTCCGATGGCCGAGAATCCACACATGCCGCACAGCCGCTCAACGCGATCCCTCGCGCACGCGGCCCTTTCCTCCTCCCCCTGGCTGGTGTCTCTGGCCCTGCACGCATCCCTTGCGCTGGCCGGGCTCTCCTTCGCCCTTTCTCGTGCGCCCGCCGGAACCCGGATCGCTGACGGCGCATCCATCGCCGTAACCCCCGTGAACGATCTTCCCGCGCACACCGCACCCATCCCCACCCGCGCCGACGCGCCGCCCGCGCCCGCATCGTCGATCGCCTCGAACGTTTCTCTCCCGGACCGCCGCGAGCCCGCGCCGGCCTCCGGCTGGTCCGAGGTGCGGGTCGCCATCGCGCCGCTCGAGGCCCCCCAGCCCACTGCTTCGTCGCTCGACTCCACCCCCCCGCTGGCGGCGCCCGTCAGCGCGCCCGAGATGTTCGGCGCGCGTGGCGATGCGCAGGCCCAGCGGGTCGTGTACGTGCTCGACGCCTCCGGATCCATGGTCGCCGCGCTCCCCACCATCGCGCGCGAGCTGGATCGCTCCCTCGACGGGCTTGCCGGCTCGCAGTGGTTCCAGGTCGTCGTCTTCAGCGGGCGCGGCGTGGAGACGCCGCCGAGCCTCGGACGAACGCTCGCCCGCGCCACGCCCGAGACCAAGCGCGGCGCCGGGCTCTGGCTCCGGTCGCTCGAGCCCGACCGACGGGGCGACGCCATCGACGCGTTGGAGCGAGCGCTCCGCCTCCGCCCCGACGTGGTCTTCCTCGTCGTCAAGGGCGGGCTGGGCGACACGCCCGACTCCCCCACCGCTCGCGCGCGCCAGCGGGACACGCTCCTCGCGCGTCTCGAGCGCGCCACCCGGGGCGCCGACGCGTCCATCAAAGTGATCCAGTTCTTCGACCCCGATCCGTCGGGGCTCATCGAGGCCATCGCATCGACCTACGGCGGGGGCGACGCCCTCCGCTTCATCAGCCGAAAGGACCTGGGCATCGAATGAACCACCCCCTCCTCCGCCTCTCCATCGCTCTGGCCCTGCTGCCCGGGGTCGCGCACGCGCAGAACTCACCGGACGACCTCGGCGCGCGCGCCGCGTCCATCCGTGAACTCGCCAAGCGCGCCACCGACCAGCGCATCCCCGACGCCGAGCGCCTCGCCGCGCTGGACGACTCCCTCGCGCAGCGGCGCGCGCTGATCCAGGGCGCCGGGGCGGACGCCCCCGGCTCGCTCCTCCTCGAGCAGATCGAGGCCATCCTCTCGCGCTTCGCGTGGGACGGGTCCGACGCCACCGCGATGTTCGGCATTCTGACGCACTCCCAGCTCGACGCGGTCATGCCCACCGCGCGCGAAGCCCACGACCTCTGCATCCGGCTCATCGCGCGCCTCGACCGTGAGATCGCGCAGGCCGACGGCGCGGGCGATGCGCAGGCGCAGGAGCGGCTCCAGCGCGCGCGTGAGCTGTTCGCGCCCCTGATGCGCGCGCGGGCCGCCGTGGTCCTGGCGAGCCTGGAGCCCGATCCCGCGCGGCGAGCGGACCTGGCGGGCGAGGCCGCGGCCTCGGCCAACGCGCTGCGCGCCGCCAACGACGATCTCGACGCGCGGCGCGCCGTGATCCTGGGCCAGAGCGCGCTCATCCTCTCACGTCACGACGCCGCGCTGGAGCAGTTCGAGGGCGCGCTCGCCCGGCGATCATCCCTCGCCACGCGCATGGAGGCGCAGCTGGGCCGCGCCCTGGCGCTGCTGCGCACGAAGGGCCCGGGGCAGGCCCGCGCCGCGCTGCAGCAGGCCACGCTCGCGCCGCCCTTCGTCATCGACAACCGGCCGATGGTGATCCCCGCGCTGCTCGCGACGGACGTCGAGGCGCGGATCGCGCTGGCCGAGGCCGACGCCGCGCCCGAGGGGCCCGCGCGCGACCTCGCGCTCGCCCGCGCGT
>CAYPGJ010000062.1:0-5947 GCA_964410465.1 uncultured Phycisphaeraceae bacterium
GTCGTGAGCGAGGGCCCGCCAGCGGCGCGCGTCGGGGTGCTCGCGGCGTCCGAAGCGCACGAGGCGCGGGCGCGAGAGCTGTCGATCGAGACCGGAGCGCCGGCGCTGACACGGCGCGCGTTCGAGGCGGGCGAGGCGGTCGCGGCGCTGCTCGTGGACGACGCGGGCCTCGCCCTCGCGCCCTCGGCGCGCGAGATGCCCAACGTCTACCCGCTCCGCATCGACGTCCGGGAGTGGGAGCGGCTTGCGCGCCGTCCGGTGTCCTTCAAGCAGCCGCTCGCCAAGGCCGCGGGCGCGCAGTCCCGTGCCTCGGCGCCCGACGCGCTCGACTGCACCGCGGGCCTCCTCTCCGACGCCTTCCACCTCGCGCTCATGGGCTGCCGAGTCGTCGCGATGGAGCGCTCGCCCGTGGTGCACGCCTTGGCGCGCGATGCGCTCGAGCGAGCCGCCGCCTCGAGCGCCCTGGCCGAGACCGTCGCGCGGATTACCCTCCGTCGCGCATCCGCCGCCGATGCGCTCATGGCCGGCGAGCCGGGCGAGCTTCCCGCGGTCGTCTTCATCGACCCGATGCATCCGGCGCGCGACCGTCACGTCTCGGCCCTCGTCCGCAAGGAGATGCGCATTCTCCGCCTCGTCGTGGGCGACGATCCCGATGCGCCGGACCTCGTGCGTCTTGCGCTGGAGCGCCTGACAGACCCTCGAGCCCGGGTCGTGCTCAAGCTGCCGCTCCGCGCCGAGCCTCTGCCCGGCCTTCCCGCCCCGGCGCACGTGCACGAGGCCAAGACCGTCCGGTACGAAGTCCACAAGCCCGTCCACCCGCACGCCCCGTCGAACCGATAGAACTTCCCGCATGCGCATCGTCCACTATCTTGCCAGTGTCCGGCTCGCCGAGGGGGGCGTCACGCGCGCCGTGCTCGACATGTGCTCCGTGCTGGCGGCCCGGGGCCACGAGGTGGCGCTCCTCTCCGTCTATGACGACGACGTGCCGCAGGCGTGGAAAGCGCAGTCCCCCGCGCCGAACACGCCGCGGAGCGTCAGGCTCCCGGCGCCGTCGGGCCGTTTCCAGCGGCTGACCGCCGACGCGATCGAGATGGCCGAGCGCACGCTCGAGGGCGCGGACGCCGCGCACATCCACGCGATGTGGACGCCGTCGAACACGCAGATCGCGGGCGCTGCGCGCGCGCGGGGCGTGCCGTACGTGGTGTCCTCCCACGGCATGCTCGACGACTGGTCGATGGCGCGGCGCACCTGGAAGAAGCGCCTGTACCTTGCGCTCTCGGGCGGCGCGATGCTCCGGGGCGCCTCGTTCGTGCACCTCACCGCCGACGCCGAGCTTGAGCAGTCGCGCAAGTGGTTCCCGAAGGGCAAGGGACGCGTGGCCCCGCTCGTGTTCGACCTCGGGCCCTTTCGCGATCTCCCGGGGGCGGGACCGGCGCACGAGAGGTTCCCCGCGTGTCATACGGATGAGCCCAAAGTGCTCTTCCTCTCGCGTTTGTACGAGGGCAAGGGTCTTGAGCACGTCGTCGACGCGTGCGCGGTCTTGGCGCAGCGGGATGTCTCGTTCCGTCTCCTGATCGCGGGCAGCGGCGAGGAGGAGTTCGTGCGCAACCTCCATGCGCACATCGACCGGGCCGGCATCCGAGCCCGGACCCACCTTCTTGGCCCCGTGTACGACCGTGACAAGGTCTCGCTCTACCAGGCGTGCGACGTCCTCGTGCTCCCCTCCATTCACGAGAATTTCGGGTTTGTCCCGCCCGAGGCGTTGGCCTCCCGGCTGCCCGTGGTGGTGTCGAGGGGCTTCCACACCTGGCCGGAGCTGGAACGGTCGGGCGGCGCCGTGGTGTGCGATATGGCGGCGGAGCCCATCGCGAACGCTCTCCAGGCGCTCCTGGCAGATCCTGCGCGGCGGACAGCGATGGGGGAGTCGGGCCGGCGGTTCGTGTCGGAGTGGCTGGACATGGGGGGCGTGGCTCGCCGATACGAGGCGATGTACGAGGATGCGCGGCGCAGAGCGTCCCGGACCGGTCTGGAGGCCTGAACCCGGGCGGGTCGGGGTTCGTAGGGGTAAAGTCCGCCCTCCCCCGACGTTGGGAGCCGCCGCCGACACGATCGACGCACGACGAGACCCGCATGCACCAAGCCGTATCCGTCTATCTCGTCTGCCTCGCCGTCTTCCTGGTGGGGTTCATGCTCTGGCAGTACGTCACGCACCGGCGCGATCTGCTCAACGTCCGCAACATCGCCATCGTCGGCTTCATTCTGTTCCAGCTCACCTCCGCCGCCATCCCGTTGTGGTCGGGGTGGAACGACATCTACAAGCTGCGTGACTGGGGCAGCACGGGGTTCAAGTACGCCGCGATGGCAACGGCCTTCGCGGCCCTCTTCCTGTTCACGTACGAGAAGGGGTGGGTGTCGAAGAAGCTCGCTCGCCTGGCGCCGACCACGCGCGCCGTGCCGACGCTCGGCACGGTCCTCGGGCTCGCGGTGCTGATGACGGTGCTCTCGATCGGGCTGCGGTTCGGGCTGAGCATCCCGTACGTGAGCATCGTGGCGAACAACGCCGGGCTCGCGTTCGCGGCCATCGCGGGCGGTCTCGTGGGCTGGGCGTGGGCGCCCCGCCTGTTCAACCCGGCGATCGCGTTCGCGGCGCTCACGATCCTCGGGATCAACCTGGTGGTCACGCTGTACGGGGTGTTCGGTCGGCGCGAGCTTGTAGGAGTGGGCGTCTGCTTCCTGTTCGGGGCGTACTACTCCCATTTCCGCTACCTGAGGCCGTCCGCCGTGCTCGCCCGCGTTGTGGTGCTCGCCATCCCGCCCCTGCTGTTCATTGCCGCGTTCACGTCGGTGCGCGGATCGGAAGGGGAGGGTCGCGATCTGGGAACCGCCGTCACCGCCATGCGGACGGAGACCGATCTGAAGTCGGGCCTCCTGATGCTCTTTGACGGCCAGAACGTCGGCGCGGGATCGATGTGGCTCCTCGAGAACTACCCCGACCGGTACGAGCACCGGCACCTCATGACGGTGTGGTACTTCGTGATCAATCCCGTCCCTCGCGCGTGGTGGCCCGAGAAGCCCATGCCGCTGTCGACCAAGATGGCGGAGCAGGTGCGGATGAAGGGCGTCGACACCTCGAAGCTCAACATCGGCCCGGGCATCATCGGTCACGCCGCGTCGGAGGGCGGGTGGTACGCGCTGCTCATCTACGCGGTGCTGGGCGGGCTCCTGCTGCGATTCTTCGACGAGGTGATCGCGCTCGGCGCGATGACTCCCTTCGTGGTGCTCCCGTTCGGGTCCGTCACGGGGCACATCCTGGGCATGCCGCGCGGCGAGACCTCGCTCTTCACCTTCCAGACCATCGTCGGGATTCTCTCGACGTATCTCGTGCTGATCATCATCGCGCACATGGTGGAGCGGATGGGGTGGGGCAAGCGGGAAGCGGTCGTCCCGGCCGTCGGTCCCGAGTTCGACGAGGAGTCGTACGAGCGCTCGGACGACAACGACGACGATGAGGACGAGACCGAGCATCTCGCTTCGGCGAGCCAGGACGCACGTGACGCCTGACGCGCACGCTCAGCCACAACGCTCCACCACGTACACGCTGCTGCTGTACGCCTCGTCGTCGTGGGTGCGCCTTCTTCTGACGCTCTCCACCGGCCTCGTCCTCACGCCCCTGCTGATCAGGCACATGGGCGTCGATCTGTTCGGGCTGTTCACGATGATCGCCCTGACGATCGCGGCCGCGGACCCCATCCAGACGACGCTCAAGCGAGCCCTCACGCGCGAGCTCACGCTGGCCGTGTCTTCCGGCGACGGGCAGCGTCTCCGGACGACCTTCTCCAACGCGGTGATCCTCGCGGGCGCCGGGAGCCTGATCACCTTCGTCATCCCCGCGGTCGTCGCGTTCTTCGCGCCGCACATCCTCACGCTCAGCTCGATCCCGCCCTGGAAGGCGCAGCTCGCGATCGCGTGCGAGGGTTTCCTCATCGGCTCGATGTCCCTGCTCTCCCCGTGGCTGAACCTCTATCTCGCCACCAAGCGGATCGTCAACGACAACATCTCGCAGACGCTCTCGCGATTGTTCGATCTCATCGCCGCCGTCATCGCGTTCCGCATCCCCGACGCCGACCCCTTCGTCGCGTTCATCCTCCTGCGCGCGGCATTCCGTGGGTGGCAGATGTACGCCCGGGCGATCGTCATCCGCTTCCAGGTCCGGGACGCGCGGTTCTCCCCCGCGCGCTTCGACAAGCCGCTCTTCCGCGAGATGGCGGCCACCGGCGGCTGGTCCTCCGGCAACCAGATCGCCTCCTTCGCCATGTACGCCTCCGATCACTACATCCTCAACATCTTCCGCGGGCCGGTGTTCAACGGCCTCTACGGCGTCATCATCCAGCTCCTGGGCTACACGCGGATGCTCGGCGCCAACCTCACGTACGGCGCCGACGTCATCGCCGCCGACCTCCAGCACAACGACCGCCACGCCACCGTCCGCAAGATGCTCCTCCGTCTCACCGCCCACACCTTCACCGTCAACGGCGTCTGCGCCGTCGGCATGATCGCCTTCGCCGGGCCCATCATGCAGGTCTGGCTGGGGCGGCAGCTCGAATCCGACGAGAAGCTGCTCGGCGTCATGACCTACCACGAGGCCATCCGCTTCGCCTGGGTCTACATCGCGGTCATGCTCCCGGGCTTCGTTCTCTCCGAAACCCATCTCGCCTCCTCCGTCATCCTCTACGGCATGGGGCGCGTACGCGAGTACGCCCCGCCGCTCATCGTCGGCTCCGTGCTGCGCGTCGTCACGGCCGTGGGCCTCATGGCCGCGGGCTTTGCGCCCATCGCGCTGGCCTGGTGCTCGCTCGCGTTCTTCATCGTGCTCTTCGGGCTGTTCTTTCCCTGGCTCATCGCCCGCACCGCCGAGGAGCCCATCGCGCGCCTCGCGTGGCGCGTGTATCTCCGCCCCGCGCTCTCGTTCGTGCCCGTCCTGCTGCTCGGGCTCTGGGCCGCGAACACCCTCGGCCCGTGGACCGGACTGCGGCACGCCCCCAAGCTCGCGCTCGTGTGCGGGTCGATCGGCGTCGTCTACGCCCCGTTCGCCTACGCGCTCTGTCTTGAGCCGGACGAGCGAGCCCACGTCCGCGCGATCATCTCCAAGCTGCGCGCGCGCCTCCCCATCCTTCGGCGCACCACGTCGTCGTCACTCTGAGCCGCGGCGCTCCGTCGTGCCCTGGACCTTGGGCATCGCCAGCGTGATCAGCACCGGCGCGTGGTCGGACCCGCCCGCGTCCAGCACGCGCCACGACGCGACGCGCACCCCCGGGCTCACCAACGCGTCATCGATCGCGATCCGCGCCCACGCTGGGTTCTCGGCGGGCCACGTCCCGCGCATCACCCACCAGGGCTTCGCGCGCCGCAGCCCGCGGCCGCACAGATAGCGAGACCGCCATCCCGACGGCGTCGTGTTCAGGTCGCCGACGAACACGATCGGCAGCCCCGTCGGGTCATAGAACTCGCGTTTCGCCTCGATCGCGCGCCGCACGACCCGATTCCCCGCCTCCCAGCGTTCGTCCGTCCGCGGCGAGAATGGATGGAGCATGCTCGCGATGAAGCTCCCCCCCGGCCGGTCCACGCGCCACGACCGCCCGTGCTCCCCTTCCTCCGGGCGCGACGGGGCCGGGCCGGTCCGAACCCGCTCCATCGGCCATCTCGACACCAGCACCGGGAACCCCGTCCCCGCCAGCGCCGGCAGATCGAAGTACCGATACGTCTCGTGGAACGATCCATCCCTCCGCATCGCGTCGAGCAGCAGCGACGGCGCCTCGTAGATCGCGATCACGTCCGCCCCGCTGTGCTTGATCGTCTCGAACGCGTCGAGCGCCCGCGCGTTCTGCGCGAACGCGTTGATCTGCAGCACGCGCACCGCCGTCCCGTCGCGCTCGGCCCGCGCCGCCAG
>CAYPGJ010000063.1:0-5718 GCA_964410465.1 uncultured Phycisphaeraceae bacterium
GGAGCGCCCAGAGTGACGTGTCGCCTGGTCGTGGACGCCTCGAACGCCGCGCAGCTGCGGTTCATCAACGACACCGTGGTGAAGTGGCTGACGTCGAACCAGCAGCGGCCCGGCGCGCCGTACAAGATCATCCCGCCGGACCCGAACGCGATCTCGCGCGAGCCGGTCCGCTCGGAAGGGAGTGGGGGCGGCGTGGCCGCGGTCGGCGCCGGTGCGCCGGACGCGTCGCTTGAGACGATCGCGCCGCTGCCGGCCTCGTCTCCGACGTTCCCGGAGGGCGCGGACGTGCAGCGGTACACGATCGTCTGGACCGTCGAACTTCTTCCCGCGGGCGAGCCCGCTCCTGGAGCCTCCTCGTGAAGCCGCTTCTTGCCTGGGTCAAGGCGAATCTCGTCTCGGTCATCCTCCTCGCCGTCGCCGTGATCGCCCTGCCCGTGGGCGTGGTCCTGAGCGGGTCGATGCGCGCGAAGACGCTCAAGAGCGTTGAATCGGACATCGCGCGCCAGATGTCGGACCTCGGCTCGGTCCGCGTGTCGTACGCCGTGGAGCCGCTCTTGCCGACGGGCAAGTCGTTCTCCGCGTCGATGCCGCCGAACGAGGCGACCAACGAGGCCATCCGCGCGCTGCTGACCAAGCAGGGCGCGCAGGCCGAGAGCATCAAGAAGAGCGTGCTCGAGTTCAACCGCGCCGGTCACACGGCGCTGGTGGAGGGGTTGCTCCCGGCCCCGGCGTCGCAGTTCGACGAGCAGCCGCTCGCGGATCAGTTCGTCAGGAAGTGGATCCCGGCGCACGAGGCGCTGCTGGATGAGGCCGGCGCGCGAACGCCCCCCACAACGGAAGAGGTGCGCAAGCGCCTCGAGGACGTGCGCTACGCGGAAGAGCAGCGGATCCTGTCGGGGCGAGCCGCGGCGGAACTGACGGACGAGGACAAGGCCGCGATCACCCAGCGACTCACCTCGGAGCGGCTGCAGCTGTACGCGTCGCGCGCGCTGCAGACGCGCTTCTACGCGGACATCTCGGCGTTCGCGGGCGTCTCGGAGTGGAAGGAATCCAAGCCGCCGACACTGACCGAAGTGTGGGAGATGCAGTGGCAGTACTGGGTGCGAGCGGACATCGTTCGTGCCCTCGCCAACGCGAACATCGAGGACCGTTCGGTGCTCCGCGGGCCCGTGAAGCGCGTGGAGCGCATCTCGGTCGAGCCGATCGCCGCCACGTCGACCGCCCAGGGGCCGTTCACGGACACGACCGCGGCCATCGCGCGGGAGCCGGAGAAGTCGCTGACGGGACGCGTCGCGTGGCCCGAAGCGCCCAACGCGCTGTACGACCTGCGTGTCGCGGAGGTCACGGTGCTCGTGGACGCGGCGCGGATCCCGGCGGTGCTGAACGCCTTCGGCACGACGAATCTGATGAGCGTGCTGGGCGCGCACATCGATGGGAACGTCGACACCCGGGCGGATCTCCAGGCCGGGTACGCGTACTCGCGCGAGGAGGAGCGGATCGTCCGGCTCCGGCTCAAGATCGAGTCGCTCTGGCTCCGTGAGTGGATGGGCGCATTCATGCCGATCGAGGCGAGGTCGGCGATGGGGTACCCGGACGCGCCGCCGCCGGAAGTAGTGCCGGACGTGGGCGTGGTGGACGCACCGGCGGCGCCCCCGCCCCCGCCACCGGCGGCAGGTGGGAAGGACGCTGGGCCCGATGTCGGCGACATCGGCAAGGAACAGAGCGGGCGGCGAGGCGGCGGCCGCCGCGGAGGACAGAACCAGTGAAGCGCAAGGGCATCAATCCGCTGGAGCAGCACGTCGAAAAGGCGGTGGTCGGCGTGTTCCTGATCGCGGCGGGCGGCGTGTTTGCGCTGCAGATCGTGAAGCCCTCGACGGTGAATGTCGAGAAGGACCGCATGTCCCCGCAACGAGCGTACGACCGCGTCGCCGCGCGCGCGGACGAGGTCGGCTCGCGCCTCCGCGCGGATCGGCTGCCCGACGGGCTCCCGGAGACGCCCGCGGACGTGGCGTCGGAGGTCGCGTCGCGGCTCCGATCGCCAGTGCTCTCGACGCGCACGCTGGCCGGGGTATCAGGACGCCCGAATTCCGGCTTGCAGGGCGGAGATCAGGCCGGTGGCGGGGAAGGGTTGCCGGTGTATGCGCTCCTGACGCCACCGTCGACGGGCCAGCCTGTGGCCGAAGAGCATCGCGCGACGATCGATCCGCTCGTGGTCGCGGCGGTGCCGGCGCTGTCGGCACACCTCCCGCAGGCGCAGCCGTACGACGCGCGCGTGGTGTCCGTCGCGGCGAATTTCCCGACGAACGCGCTCGTGCAGCGTTTGGGCGAAGACCCGGACGGCGCCGGGCCGGCCCAGGCGCCACCGAGGTTCTGGTGGCTGAACTCCATGGCTGTTCTCGACGTTCGGCTCGAGAGGCAAGAGCGTCGCGCGGACGGAACGTTCGGTGATGTGACGCTCGTCCCCGTCATGCCGGCGCAGTACACCCTGCGCCAGGAGCTTGCGGCCACGAACACCGATCTGGGACCCGCGCTGCGCGAAGCCCGCGCGCGCATGGCCGACATCGCGCAGCCGAGGTTCTACGCGACGATCGCGGGCCCGGATTGGGCTCCACCCCGGACGAGCGCCGCGAAAGACGGCGCCCCGGCGCCCGCGACGGCAACGGACGCCGCGGCGGAACTCGCGATGAAAAAGCGCAATCTCGAGCAGCTTGAGGGGCAGATCAAGCGACAGAGGGAGTTGCTCGAGAAGCCGCCTCCGGGATCGAACAGGCCCGGCGTCCCGAGCGGCGGTCCCGCGGGCGGTGGCGGCGGCGGCATCGGCGGCATGGCGCTCGCGCAGCCCTCCACAAGCGGGTCCAGCGGCACATCCGCTCAAGCCGCCGCGGAAGAGCGCAGAAAAGAGAATCTGCGTGCAAACATCGCGCGGCTCGAGCAGCAGCGCGACGCGCTCGCCGCGGAAATCGCAAAGCTCGAGGCCCCGGCCGCGGCCCCAGGGGCCGCCGTGCCGACGGAGGATGTCGCTGCTCCCGTTCGCGCGCTCGAGTCGGGCGAGCCGTTCACCGTATGGGCACACGATCTCACGACCGAGCCGGGAAAGACCTACCGCTATCGGATGAGCGTTTCGATCACAAACCCGCTCTACGGGAACGCCCGATCGATGGCGCTGGAAAGCCGCAAGCTGGCGGACGTCCCCGCGGTGGTGAGCGAGCCCTCGCCGTGGAGCGAGCCGGTCACGGTCATGCCCGACGCGATGGTGTTTTTCACAAGCGCGCGTGGCGCCGGGCTGGGCGGGCTCGACAGCGGGGCCTCTGCGACCGCGGAAATCTATCGGTTCTACTACGGGCATTGGCGCGGCAAGAGCACGACGCTCCGCCCTGGCGACGCCCTTGCGGCGACCGTGGACGTTCCGGAGATGCCCCTGTTTGAGGTGGCGTCCGGAGCCGACGGTTCGCGGGTTGTGGGCCAGATTTCCGGTCCGACGAAGGTGGATGCAGGGATTCCTGGTGGATTTGTTGTGGATGTTCTTTCGACACCCGCGGAAGGGCCAGGCGGGCGCGAACAAGTTTGGCAGGTCGTGTACCGCGATGGCTCAGGCAGGCTAGAGGTGACTTCGCCGGGCGGGCTGGCTTCCAGCCCCCAGCGGCGGGCCGTGGAAGCCAGTGAGGCGGACGGAAAGGGCAAGTCGGTGCGTGATCCTGGCGCCAAGCCGACGTCGCCGAGCGTTGCGGCGCCCTCGTCGAACACCGGAAACCCGCCCCCGGCGACAGGCAATCAGGGTAGTGGGGGGATTGGCGGCTGATCGCGGAGTTGAAGCCGCTTGACAGGCGGTTTGGGCTCGCTACACTCGTCGATCCCTCCCCGGCCAGTCCTGGGAGGCAGCCAAGAGACATCGAGGCTGGGGAGCGAGGGCGGGAGTCCCGCCGTAGTTTCCGCGTCTTTGACAAGTGGATACGAGCGATTGTCGCGTCTGTCATCAGTTGACGTCGGCTACCAGGCCGGCGTGCGACGATGGACAGAGACACCGAGCGAAACAATCACGAGTGCCTTGTGGCGCACGCCCCAGGCCTGTGCGGCTCAGAGTTCCGAAAGGGAGTCTGTGTCGTGTGGGAGGCTGGGGACGTGAGGGTTTGAGCGTCGACCGATGTGGCCTTCAAGGGAAGGGCGTCGGGTTGGCGTGATCAAGCCACAAAGGGCGCATGGTGGATGTCTTGGCGTCGAGAGGCGATGAAGGACGTGGGAGCCTGCGATAAGCCTTGGGGAGTTGGCAACCGAGCGTTGATCCAAGGATGTCCGAATGGGGAAACCCGGCCGCAAGGCCACCCTCCGCTGAATGCATAGGCGGAGTGGAGCGAACCTGGGGAACTGAAACATCTCAGTACCCAGAGGAAAGGAAAGCAACAGCGACTCCGTAAGTAGCGGCGAGCGAAAGCGGATCAACCAGGAAATGTGTGAGCCGTCTGGAAAGACGGGCCGAAGAAGGTGACAGCCCTGTAGCACAGGAACTGGGAATGGCTTCAAGTAGCGTCGGGCTCGTGAAACCCGGCGTGAACATGGGGGGTCCACCCTCCAAGCCTGAGTACTCCTCGACGACCGATAGTGAACCAGTAAGGCGACTGAATGATGACAAGCACCGCTATACGCGGAGTGAAAGAGTACCTGAAACCATGCGCTTACACAGCGGTCGGAGCCCCGTAAGGGGTGACGGCGTGCCTTTTGCATAATGAGCCGGCGAGTTGCTCTGTTCGGCGAGGCTAAGGGCTGACGGCCCGGAGCCGGAGCGAAAGCGAGTCTGAAATGGGCGTTGAGTCGAACGGAGCAGACGCGAAACCTTGTGATCTACCCAGGGGCAGGGTGAAGGGCGGGTAACACCGCCTGGAGGCCCGAACCGGTTATCGTTGAAAAGATATCGGATGACCTCTGGGGAGGACTAAAAGTGTAATCAAACTGGGAGATAGCTCGTTCTCTCCGAAACATCTTTAGGGATGGCCTCACGAAGCAGACGTTGGGGGTAGAGCTACTGGATGGCTCCGAGGGCCCGCAAGGCTACTCGCGCCAACCAAACTCCGAATACCAGCGTTCAAGTTGTGGGAGTCAGTCCACGAGTGACAATATCCGTGGACGAGAGGAGAACAGTCCAGACCACCGGCTAAGGCCCCGGATCTTTGCTGAGTTCGAAAGGAAGTTGAAGTGCCGTGACAGCCAGGATGTTGGCTTAGAAGCAGCCACCATTTAAAGAGTGCGTAACAGCTCACTGGCCGAGGACTTCAGCGCCGATAATGATCGGGAATAAGCAGAGAGCCGAAGCCGTGGACTCCGTAAGGAGTGGTAGGAGAGCGTTCTTATCAGCTGCGAAGCGGTCCCGGAAGGGTCCGTGGAGCGGTAAGAAGTGAATATGCCGGCTTGAGTAACGATAATGCAGGTGAGAATCCTGCACGCCGCAAGCCCAAGGTTTCCTGGGGAAGGTAAATCCGCCCAGGGTTAGTCGGATCCTAAGGCGAGGCCGAAAGGCGTAGTCGATGGACAGCAGGCGAACATTCCTGCACCGACGCAGCGATCAAACCACGGTGCGAATTTCCAAGCTCCGCAGAAGCGTCAGCAGTCTGAGGCCGCAAGGCCGACGCGGAGGGAGGGAGTTCCGAGAAAAGCCGTGGGGGCAAAGCGTTGTCCGTACCAAAACTGACACAGGTGGGCGAGGCGAATAGCCTCAGGCGCTCGAGA
>CAYPGJ010000064.1:0-5698 GCA_964410465.1 uncultured Phycisphaeraceae bacterium
CCACAGCGAGCACGCCGCGAGCCCGCACGCGCCGAGCATGCCCAACCGCGCGGCGCGCCTCGCGCGCCGGCGTTCGCCGCTCACCGCTCCTGTTTGCAACCGGCGCATCGTCGGGTCGGGACGATACACCCCTCACCCACGCCCCACAACCGACGCTCGCCCGACCGGATGTCCACATTCGCGCGCCGCTATTGCCTTCCGACCCCGCGCGCCGATACTCTGCACACATCCCCGTTGGCCATGTCGCCAACCACCCAACATCCCGACACGTCGTTCGCTCCGGCGCTCGCACGCTCCCGCGGACCAGCGCCCCGCTCCGGCTTTCACCCCGCGTCGCCCCCCGGGACGCGATCAAAAGAATCCCATGACCCGACTCGCCACCGCCGCACGCCAGCCCACGCTCACCATCGTGTGCCTCGGATCCATCGCCGCCGCCGGCGCCGCCCTCTGGACCTTCCTCTCCCCAGAGACCATCCCGCTCACCACCACCGGCCGCCTCATCGCGCTCCTGGGGCTCTTCATCCTCCCCGTCGCCACTCTCGCGCTCTCAGAACTCGACCGCCGGCGCGCCCCAAGCCACGTCCTCCCCGATCCGGACGCGTCCTCCGCCACCGAAGCCGCTGATCTCGCCGTCGAACCCCCGCCCCCCACCTACTCCTTCACTCACGCACGTACGACGCTCGCTCAATCCGGACAGGCACACGCACGCGCTGCCCAGCCCCGCTGACCGGCTCCGCTCCACCCGACATCCCAACAAGCATCGTCCCGCCGCCCTGCACACCGCCGCCGTGGCTCGGCTCGAACACCGCGCGCGCCTCCGACCCCGACGGCCTCTGCACCGCCGCCAGCAGCTCGCGCAACGCCAACGCGCCGCCGTCCACATCCACCCACATCAGCAGCGACCCGTCGCGCAGCGTCGCGGCACGCACCGACCCCACCCCCTGCGCTCGCGCCGACAACGCCCGAACACCGGCCTCCACGCTCTCAGGGTCCGTCGCCATCACCCGCAACGCCAGCCCGTTCAGCGACGCAAGTCGCAACGCATCCTCATAACTCGCGGGCGCCACGCTCGACCTCGGCGGCTCGCGGTCCGCAAGCATCTCACGCGTCCGTCCACCAACCTCCACCGTCTCGAACCCGCGTCCGCTCCACGACGCGCGAGGCATCTGGTCCATCGCCTCCAGCGCCGCCAGCACCGGACCAGCCAACGGCATCCCGAAGCCCGCCTGCTGCGCCTCCTCGCCCGTCCCCACCTCGGCCGCCGCCAACGCTTCCGCGCCGCGCGCACTCTCCGCCGCCAACATCGCCCCCCCACTCCCACGCTCCTCGACCGCGACGTCCGTCGGAACACTCCCCTTCGCCATCAGGCCGCCAACCGGCGCCGCCGGCTTGCTCGAGAACCCACCGCTCTGCCACACCACGCCGGCCCCGCCCACGACCACGGCCAGCCCCGCAACCATCGCCAAGCCCCGAACCACGCCCCAGCCGCGCTTCCGCGTCTCCACCTCGAACGACCACCCCGCAACGCCCTCCGGCGCCATCAACGCCTCACGCTCCGCACGCTCGATCGCTTCCAATCCCAGACCGCCAGGCGTCAGGAACCGCTCGCGCTCCGCGATGTCCCGCAGCGCCGCGCGATCCGCACGCATCCCGCGCGCAAGCCGCGAAAGCGCCGCGTCCCCCTCCATCGCGCGCTCGAACGCCGCACGCTGCTCGCCCGTCAGCTCCCCCTCAACCCAGCCAAGAATCTCCTCGTCCCGCCACGTCATCGTTCGTCCGTCTCCCGCGTTCGCACGCCCTCGCCCCCGCCCATCTTCTCCACCACGCCCCGCAACGCCTGTCTCGCCCGGAACAACCGGCTCTTCACCGTCCCCACAGGAACCTCCAAAGCCTCCGCGATCTCCTGATAATCCAAGCCCTGCATGTCCCGCAGCACCAGCACGGCTCGATGCTCAGGCTCAACCTCACCCATCGCCCGCAGGATCAGCGACCGGGCCTCATCCGCTTCGACGCGCTCCTCCGCCCCCGGTTCCGTCCCCTGCGCCAGTCCGTTCCACATCCCCCCCTCATCCCGCCCAGCCCCGCCCGAGAACCTCCCGCCGCCCCCTCCCGGCGCGTCCAGACTCGCGTGCCGACGCAGCTTCTGCTTCCGCAGATAACTCAGGCAAACGTTCATCGTGATCCGGGTCATCCACGTCGACAGCCGCGCACGCCCGTCATAACTCCCGAACCCCTGCATCACCTTCACCATCGCGTCCTGCGTGAGGTCGCGAGCAATGTCCGGATTCCGGACGATCCGGAAGCACACCGCGTAGAGCCGGTCCTCGTACGTCGTCAGCAGCTCCGCCCAGCTCGTCCGCGCACCCTCCCCCCCGCCCCGGATCGATTCCACCAGCGACGCCTCCCACGGATCTGGCGACGCCGACGCGCCTTCCGGCTCGTCCCACCCCTCCTCAAGTCGTCGTCCCTTCGCCATGCAGAACCCATCCTAATCGGCCCGCGACCCGTCCTCCCCCCACCCTCTATTCTCTTCCTGCAATGCCACAGGACACCCTCAACACCTACACCTCCCCCCTCGCCTCCAGAAACGCCTCGCCCGAGATGCAGGCCCTCTGGTCACCACGCCGAAAGTTCGAGACCTGGCGGCGGATCTGGCTCGCCCTCGCGCAGGCCCAACAATCCCTCGGCCTCCCCATCACCGATCAGCAACTCGCCGAACTCAAGGGCGCCCTCTCCATCTCGCAAGACGACCTCGACCGCGCCGCGCTCCACGAGCAGCGCCTCCGCCACGACGTCATGGCCCATGTGCACGCCCTCGCCGAGCGCGCCCCGGCCGCCAAGCCCATCATCCATCTCGGCGCCACCTCCCAGGACGTCAACTGCAACACCGAACTCACGCTCCTCCGCGACGCCCTCCGCCTCGTCTGCGATAAGACCGCCCGCGTCATCGACGCCCTTTCCTCCTTCGCAAAGACACACCGCGACACCCCCTGCCTCGCCTTCACCCACTTCCAGCCCGCCGCCCCCACCACCCTCGGCAAACGCGCCGCCACCTGGGCCTACGACCTCGCCCTCTGCCTCGAACGCCTCGAACGCACACGCGACGACATCCGGCTCCGAGGGTTCCGAGGCGCCACCGGCACACAGGCCTCCTTCCTCGCCCTCTTCCCCGCCAACGACGGCGCGCCCGACGCGCTCGACGCCGCGCTCGCGCGCGATCTCGCCTTCCCGAAGGGACACACCTACACACTCGCCAACCAGACATACCCCCGCGTCGTCGACGCCTTCATCCTGTCCGACCTCGCCTCCCTCGCCGCCGCGCTCCACAAGATCGCCACCGACATCCGACTCCTCGCCCACCGACGCGAACTCGACGAGCCCTTCGAGTCCGAGCAGATCGGCTCCTCCGCCATGCCCTGGAAACGCAACCCCATGCGCTCCGAACGCATCTGCGGGCTCACCCGCTTCGTCATCTCTCTCGCCCAGAACGCGCACGACACCGCCGCCACCCAGTGGCTCGAGCGCTCCCTCGACGACTCGTCCAACCGGCGCCTCTCGCTCCCCGAGTCCTTCCTCGCGCTCGACGGCGCACTCGACACCATGCACAACGTCGCCGCGGGGCTGATCCCCAACCCCCACGTCATCCGCGCCAACCTCGACGCCGAACTCCCCTTCCTCGCCACCGAACGCCTCATGATGGCCGCCGTCTCGATGGGGCAGGACCGGCAGGACGTGCACGAGGCGATCCGCAAGCACACCCACGCCGCGGCCGCGCTGCTCAAGCAGGGCAAGCCCTCCGACCTCCTCGACCGCCTTCGCGCCGAGCCGCTCCTCGCGGGCGTCAACGTCGACGACGAGCTGGACCCCGCGCGACACGTCGGGCTCGCGCCACGACAAGTCGACCGATTCCTCCACGAGGTCGCCGCGCCGATCCGCGCCCGGTACGCCGACCGGCTGGCGCCTCCGCCCGCCCTGCGCGTGTAAAACCCATCGCGCAGGTACGATGGCGCCGTGCCCGACCCGCACGACGCGCACAAACCGCCACACCCCGACACGCCCGCCGACTCCTTCGACGACCCCGGCGACGAGCAGTCCGTCGTGCGCACGTCCGAAGAGCCCTCCGCCCCCGACGAGCGCGTCGCAGAACTCCTCGAGTCCGAAACCGCCACCACCGAGCAGCTCGCCTCCGCCATCGAAGAGCAGGAGGCCGCCGACGCCGCCGACGTCCTCGAAGAGCTCGACCCCGAGCAGTCCGCCGCCGTCCTCCAGGAGATGGAAGAAGAGTCCGCCGCCGAAGCGCTGGCGCACATGGACCACCATCTCGCGGCCACCGTCCTCGCCGACCTCGAGTCCCACGAGGCCGCCGAGTTCCTCCTCCTCATGGAGCCCGACGACGCCGTCGACACGCTCCAGGCGCTCCCGCGCGACGAAGCGGAGCAGATCCTCCGCGCCATGCCCGCCCCGCGCGCCGCCACCCTCGGCAAGCTCGCCCGCTACGACCCCGACTCCGCCGGCGGACTCATGACCACCGACGTCCCCTGGCTCGACGCCTCACTCTCCATACCGCGCGCCATCGACGCCCTCCGCGCAAACACCGCGTTCACCGAGGCCGAGCCGCCCCTCCCCTACGTCTACTGCGTCGACGCCGACAACCACCTCGTCGGAACGCTCGACGTCCGCCGCCTCCTCATCGCACGCGGCGAAAAAACCATCGACGAAATCATGGACCACGAGGTCGACGCGCTCTCGCCGACGCTCGACCGCGAGGACGTCGCGCACGAATTCGAACGCTACGACTACATCGCCATGCCCGTCGTCGACGCCGACCGCCGCCTCCTCGGCATGGTCACCATCGACGACGTCATCGACATCATCCGCGCCGAGCAGACCGAAGACGTCATGAAGCAGGTCGGCGCCGGCGCCCGAGAATCCGTCCGCACCACCGTCCGCGCAAAGCTCGCCGGCCGTCTCCCCTGGCTCGCGCTCAACCTCCTCACCTCGCAGCTCGCCGCCGTCACCGTCCTCGGCTTCCGAGACCTCATCCACCACGTCGAGATCCTCGCCGCGCTCATGGGCGTCATCGCCAACCAGGCCGGCAACGCCGGTCAGCAGGCCCTCGCCGTCACACTCCGCGCACTCGTCCTCGACGACATCCGACCGGGAAAACAATTCGTCGTCGTCGCCAAGGAGGTCGCCGTCGGATCCATCTCCGGCATCCTCGTCGGGCTCCTCCTCCTCGCCGCCGCCGCGCTCATCGGCTCCCTCGGCCTCATCCCCGAACTCAACTGGCGCATCGGGCTCGTCGGCGCCGTCGCCATGACCGCCGCCCTCACCGTCGGCTGTCTCGTCGGCTCCGCCGTCCCCATCGTCATCGACCGCCTCGGACGAGACCCCGCCACCGGATCCACCATCTTCCTCACCATGGTCACCGACACCTCCTCCTTCCTCACCTTCCTCGGACTCGCCTCCCTCCTCTATAAGTGGATCGTCCACGCCCCCCTGCCCCCCGGTTGACGCACCCTCCCGACCCCGCCACACTCCACCCCCGCGCGTCTCGGGAACACCTCTCCCCGCGCCCCCGTACCCTCATTCCCAACTACCCCCCACCCCTCCCCCCGCCCCCTGGCCGCTGCCCGACGGGCGGCACGACGTGCTGACGCGCCTGCGCGATGCAGGTGTCGGCGCCGACGTGCTGCTG
>CAYPGJ010000065.1:0-5697 GCA_964410465.1 uncultured Phycisphaeraceae bacterium
GTGGATGGGCTGGACGGCGTTGATGAGCGCGCGCTTGATGGCCTGCTTGATCCACCATGAGGCGTATGTGGAGAAGCGTGCGCCCTGGGCGGGGTCGAAGCCCTCGACGGCGCGGATGAGGCCGACGTTGCCCTCTTCGATGAGGTCGGTGAGCGAGAGGCCGCGGTTGGTGTAGTTTTTGGCGATGGAGACGACGAGGCGGAGGTTTGCGCGGACGAGGAGATCGCGTGCGGCAGGACAGGCGTCGTTGATGACGCGCCAGCCGAGCTCTTTTTCCTGCTCGGCGGTGAGAAGGGCGGTCTCGTTGATCTGCCGTAGGTAGATCTGGAGGTCGGACTGGACGTCGGATCGTGGCATAATCTCGGAGCCCGGCTATCCGGACTCTCCCTCCCTGTGCGGAGACGCGGGTGCGTCTCGATGACCTCCACAACGCGTGTACGGACAAGGGATTGCGTCGAGGCGATCCATTGGCCGCCGGTGCGCGGGCGAGGGCGGACAGTCGTCGGCCCTGCCGCCTGCGGACCATTCGCAGGGGGGGCGTTTCGGTTCCATCGGTCAGGCGGGCAGAGCGCTTGACCCCTTGAGATGAGGGGGAAGCCTCTGTGTTGGGGGAACGTGCGGGGGTATGGGGGAGGTGAGTAGGATCGGGGGAGATGGGACCGACGGAGGCTGCATGACGACCGACCTGACAAAGCTGCTCAGAGAGTGGGCGTATGAGCCCGGGCAGGTGAACGTGCGGCTCGTTCGGGCGGAGGACGGTCGCACGGTGGTGCAGATGCGCGTGGACCTGGGTGTGCTTCAGATGGAGTTGGAGGGGCGTCCGGACGGTCGGTCGGTGGAGGGGCACGAGAGCCTGCTCGAGTATTACGAGACGATGGTGATGCCGGAGGGGGAGGGATCGGGGCAGGAACTGGGCGAGGACGAGGAAGAGGGTGATATGGGGGAGGAGCCCGGAGAGAGCGGGGACGGCACGCGGCTCGACGGCGAGGCATGTCGGGCGTTGCGTGAGGAGGCGGCGCAGTACTACCACCGATTCGTGAGCCTGTTGGTGCTGGAGGAGTACGAGCGTGTCGTGGAGGACACGACGCGGAACCTGCGGGTGGCGGAGCTGTGTGCGGCGTGCGCGGAGGAGGACGAGGACAGGGTCGCGCTCGAGCCGTTCAGGCCGTACCTGCTGATGATCCGGGCGAGGGCGTTGGCGAGCCTTGCGATCGACGACGATGAGCCGAAGGCCGCGGTGGTGGCGATCGACGAGGCGCTGGATGAGATCGCACGCTTGTGTGAGACGCGGGGGAAGGCGGAGGAATTCGAGACGCTGGACGAGGTGCGGCTTCTGCGCGGCATGCGGGAGGCGTTAACGCCGAAGCTGCCGGTGAGCGCGAAGGAGGAGCTGCGTCGTCGTCTGGATGAGGCGGTGGCTCGCGAGAACTACGAGCTGGCGGCGATCCTTCGCGATGAGTTGCGGCAGATGCGGGAGTGAGAGGGTTGGGGCGGGCTTGGGGCGTGGGTTCAAAGGCGATGCGGATGTCCTCTCTTGGAATGATTCTAATCGGGGGGATATGATGCGGTGGTGGAATTGAGACTGAGGCGCAGAGGCGTGGAGGAGCGTTTTCGATGGGATTGAAGCTGCCGATTTACATGGACCATGCCGCGACGACGCCGTGCGACCCGCGGGTCGTGGAGGCGATGCTTCCGTATTTCACGGAGAGGTTCGGGAACTCGGGCTCGCGGAACCACCGGTTCGGCTGGGAGGCGGAGGCGGCGATCGACGAGGCGCGGGAGTCGGTTGCGCGGCTGATCGGGTCGACGCCGAAGGAAGTGGTGTTCACGTCGGGCGCGACGGAGTCGAACAACCTGGCGATCAAGGGTGCGGCGTGGATGTACGAGCGTGCGCCGGCGGGCTCGTCGGGGCGGGGGCACATCATCACGAGCATCATCGAGCACAAGGCGGTGCTGGATCCGGTGAAGCGGCTGGTGAAGGAGGGCTTTGAGGCGACGTTCCTCGAGCCTGGGGCGGACGGGATCATCACGGCGGAGATGGTGAAGCACGCGATGCGCGAGGACACGATCCTCGTGTCGATCATGTGGGCGAACAACGAGATCGGGACGATCAACGAGATCCCCGAGATCGGGAAGGCGTGCAAGGAGAAGGGCGTCCTGTTCCACACCGACGCCACGCAGTGGGTCGGGAAGATGCCGACGGACGTCGAGAAGGACAACGTCGACCTGCTGTCGTTCAGCAGCCACAAGCTGTACGGTCCGAAGGGCGTCGGCGGGTTGTACGTTCGGCGGCGCAACCCGCGTGTGCGTCTGGTCGCGCTGCAGGACGGGGGCGGGCAGGAGCGCGGGTTCCGGTCGGGGACGCTCAACACGACGGGGATCGTCGGGCTGGGCAAGGCCGCGGAGCTGTGCCTTGCGGAGATGGACTCGGATCGTGATCGGCTGCTGAGGCTTCGTCAGCGGATCGAGCGGGAGTTGCTCGCGGCCATCGACGTGTCGCAGGTGAACGGGCATGCGGAGAAGCGGCTTGCGCACCTGACGAACATCTCGTTCGGGTTCGTGGAGGGGGAGGGGCTGATGATGGCGGTGAAGAACATCGCGTGCTCGTCGGGCTCCGCGTGCACGAGCGCGTCGCTCGAGCCGTCGTACGTGCTGAAGGGGCTGGGCGTGGGGGACGAGTTGGCGCACTCGTCGCTGCGGCTCTCGATGGGCCGGTGGACGACAGAGGAGGAGGTCGCGTACGCGATCGCCGAGATCACGAAGGGCGTGCACAAGCTGCGCGAGATGAGCCCTCTGTACGACATGCACAAAGAGGGGATCGACATCTCGCAGGTGGAATGGGCGCATCATTAGGGCAAAGGGCACTAGGCACTAGGCACT
This sequence comes from uncultured Phycisphaeraceae bacterium, assembly GCA_964410465.1. GTDB lineage: Bacteria > Planctomycetota > Phycisphaerae > Phycisphaerales > UBA1924 > CAYPGJ01. The sequence continues at coordinate 2,881 of CAYPGJ010000065.1, forward strand.
AGGCACTAGGCATCAGGAAAGACGAAGAAGCAGACCAATAGTCGAGAGGCAGGGTTAACGACATGGCATACAGCGAGAAGGTGATCGAGCATTACGAGAAGCCGCGGAACGTGGGGAACTTCGGCACGACGGCGGACGTGAAGAAGCGGCGCGACATCGGGGTGGGGATCGTGGGCGCGCCGGAGTGCGGCGACGTGATGCAGTTGCAGATCAAGGTGAACGAGTCGACGGGGAAGATCGAGGACGCGAAGTTCAAGACGTTCGGCTGCGGCTCGGCGATCGCGTCGAGCTCATTGGCCACGGAGTGGCTGAAGGGCAAGACGATCGACGAGGGGCTGGCGATCAAGAACACGCAGATCGTGGAGGAGCTGAGCCTGCCCCCGGTGAAGATCCACTGCTCGGTGCTGGCCGAGGACGCGATCAAGGCGGCGATCTCGGACTACAAGAAGAAGAACGCGGGGGCCGGCGCGGCGGCCGAGACGTCGTCCGCGGCCCGCTGAGGGGGAGGTCGGGTCGCGGCGCAGCGGCGTCTATACTTACAGCGAGTCGCCGGCGCGCCCGTAGCGGCACGAGACGGCAGCCATTGGAGACCAGTACGACATGGGCATCACGTTGACGGAGACCGCGGCTCGGGAGATCAAGACGATCTGTGAGCAGCAGGAGCTCGACGCGCAGAAGGTGAGGCTTCGGGTGGGCGTGAAGGGGGGAGGCTGCTCGGGCTTCTCGTACATCCTCGACCTGACCGAGGCGCAGAAGGACTCGGACGAGGTGTTCGACCAGCACGGCATCGCGGTGATCTGCGATCCGAAGTCGTACCTGTACCTCAACGGGGTCACGATCGACTTCAAGGACGAGATCATGGGTCGCGGGTTCGTGTTCAACAACCCGAACGCGAGCGGCACCTGCGGGTGCGGGTCGAGCTTCACGGCGTGACGAGCCAGATTCCCCGTTCGTCGCCCGTCGGGTGACGCGCGGAGCGGACATCGCAGGGATTCCAAGAGCCGGCCGGACGCGAAGTCCGGCCGGTTTGTCGTTGGCTTGACCATCCTCGCCCAAGACGAGTTCCCACCATGCCGATAGCCCTTGCAGGGAAGGATCATCGCGCGGGGCTTGTGAGCGTCGCGCGGTTGACCTCAGGGAGCGAATGTCATGAGAAAGCAGCGGGTGGCGGCGGCGGTCGCGTTGGCGTGGTGCGTGCCGGCGCAGTCCGGGATGCTGGGTGTGAGCGGGGTGACGTGGGTGGAGGTCGACAACTCGAGCGCTGACGCGGCAGGCGACGTCCTGGCGGGCGCGCTGTGGCGCTCGGAGCCGGGCTGGCGCACGTTCGATCTCTATCTGGTCGGCGAGCCCGGGCGACGCGTGCAGCTGGCGAATCTGGGCGGTGACTTCCCCATCGGGCTGCCCGGTCTCGGTCTCCGTGTGGTCGGAGGCACGGTGTTCAATCACCCGGGCGCGAGCACTGAGGGGTTGGTCGAGACGAGTCCGGTGCTGCAGGGCTCGGCGCTGTTCAACCTGACTCGGTTCGACACCTATGCGGCGCTGGGCGCGGCAAACGCGGGGGGCGCCGCGCCGTCGGAGATGCAGGTGGTCGGGATGATTCAGGGGCTTCGGAACGGACAGAGCGAAGGTCCCGTGATGGGCACGTGGAACCACAACCCGCTCCAGTTCCCGGGCGAGCAATCCGTGATCGGACCGGACGGGATGATGCGACTGCTCCGGGTCACGGTGAGCGCATCGACGACGGAGCTGTGGGGGCGGATCGAGATCGGGCTTGGATTGCCGGAGTTGGCGCTTGTGGCGGTAGACATCCCGGATGCGATTCCCGCCCCGGGCGGCGGAGGCGCGCTGGTCGTGCTCGGTTGCGTGCTCGCCGCGCGGCGTCGCCGTTGAGCGATCGCGCCGGATAGCATCGGGGCATGTCTGGAAGCATGGCATGGCCGATGGTCGGCGCGTCGCGTGAGGAGCGCGCGGAGGCGGCGCGGCTGCGCGCGGCGCCCGTGGCGCTTGCGCGGCCGGTCGTGGTGTTGGGCGGGTGGCGGACGCCTCATGTCTCGGCCCGTGCGCTGGCGGATCGGTTGTGTTCGCTGACGAGCGGGCGGCGTGAGGACTTTGTCGCGCTGTCGTTCCTGCGGGCCTCGCGCGTGGAGGAGGCTGCGGCCAAGGCGTCGCGCGAGATCGAGCGCGTGTTCGGCGCGGGCGCGGATGGGCGGACGCGCGAGATGGACGTGGTGGGCGTTTCGATGGGCGGTCTGGTCGGACGCGCGATCGAGTGCGGCGCGTTCGGACGCTGGGGCGAGGGCGTGAGGCGCGTGGAGGTGAAGCGGTTGTTCACGCTTGCGACGCCGCACCGGGGCGCGCGGATGGCGCGGATCGCGGCGCCGGACGGGGCGGCGCGGTCGATGCGTGCGGGTTCTGGGTTTCTGGCGCGGCTGGACGTGGCGCTGCGCGCGTCGGAGATGGAGGTGGTGGCGTACGCGCGGACGCGGGACGGGATGGTGGGCGCGACGAACGCGGCGCCGTGGGGGATGGACCCGATGTGGGTGGATGGGCCGAGGGCGCTGAGTCACCTGACGATCACGCAGGAGTGGCGGTTCGTGCTTGACGTGGCGCGTCGGCTTCGTGGAGAGGGGGCGTGGGTGCGGAGCGAGGGCCCGGCGCCGAGGGATTGATCGCGGCGGACCGTCGGAATCGTCAGGCGGTGAGCCTGAGCTTTGGGGCGTCGCGCATGGTGGCGAGGAGTCGGCGGGCCGCGCGTCGTGCGCGGGTGCGCTCGGCGTAGGCGAGTCCGGTCGTGTTCACCCAGTATTGAAAGGTCGA
>CAYPGJ010000066.1:0-5195 GCA_964410465.1 uncultured Phycisphaeraceae bacterium
GCCTGCGGGCGCCCCGGGTTGCGTCTGGCCGCTGCGACCCGCCGGCGCGCCCGTCTGCCCCTGCTGGCCCGCGCCGCCCATCTTCGGCAAGGCCTGCATCAGCATCTGCTGCATCACCGGGTCGCCCTCGAACATGTCGACGACGTGCTGCATGAACGTCTGCGGATCGTTCTCGGCGTCGGCGAACGGGTCGTAGATGCGTGAGAGCGTCGCGAGCGGGTCGGTCCCGCGTCGGCCCTGCTCTTCCTCGAACACTTCGACCGTGATCATCGTCAGCCGCGCCTTGATCCGCGCCAGCGGATCGAGCGTCTTGGTGTGGGCGCTCTTGCGGATCGACACGCGCTCCGACTCGGCGTCCTCCGGCAGCAGGACGTCCTTCCGGACGATGTACCGGTACACGCCGCGGCCCAGCGGGTAGGGCGTGTCCTCGCGCAGCGAGCGCGGATCATCCATGAACTGCAGCAGGACCCGGTGCGCCACCTCGTGCGCCTCGAGCCGACGCGCGCTCAGCGCATCGAGCGTCTCCACGGCCCCGAGGGCGGCCACGAAGCCCGACGTGGCGATGCCCAGCATCGCGGACGCAAACACCACCTCCAGGAAGGTCACGCCCCCGCGCGATCGCGCCCCTCCGCGGCGCACCTACTGGATCTCCCACGATCGAACGTCGTCCTCGTTGTCGGGAATGCCGTCCTTCCCGGCGCTCACGATCACGTACTCCTGCCCGCCGGGCCCCGGGCTCAGGTACGTGAATGGGCGCTTCCAGCCGTCGAGCGGCATCTTTTCGAGGTACTTCGGCACGAGCGCCCCGAGGCCCTGCGTGCTCGTGGGGAACGCGCCGTTGTGGAAGTTGTACGACTTGAGCGCCTGCTCGATGACCTTGATGCTCTGCTTGGACGTGTCGATGCGCGCCTGCTGCGCCTGGCCGACCAGGTTGTACGCCGCCACGGCCGCCAGCAGCCCGATGATGACCATCACGAGCACCAGCTCCAGAAGGCTGAACGCCCGACGGACCGACCGAGACCCGACTCTGCTGCTCTTCATCTGTAAGTGCCTCCGCGTCCCATTACCTCGGCCGAATCCCGGTCCCTGTTTCGCCCCGTGCGCCACGGAGCCGCCACGAATACTACGAATCGACGCCCCACGACGCCCCGCGGTTCCGTTCCCGGTTCAACCCGCGCCCTGCACGCGACTGCTGATCGTGATCAGGGGGATCATGATCGACAAAAGAAGCGACCCGATCACCACGAACAGGAAGACGATCAGCAGCGGCTCCACCAGCGCCATGAGCCGGTCCGTCCGCCGGTCCACCTCCTCCGTGAGGTCGGTCGCGAGCGAGTCGAACGCCGAGTCGAGGTCCCCGCCCCGCTCCGCGGCGACGAGGAGCCGGCGCGTCGCCATCGGCAGCGCGTCCACCTCCTCGATGAGCGACCGGAACACCCCGCCCTCGACGAGGCGTTGGCGGAGGCGTTCGAGCTGCTGCCGGAGGCGCGGCGCCGAGACGGCGGACGCCGCCACGCCCAACGCGTCCGCGACGGGGACGCCGGTGCGCGTCATGGCGCCCATGACGGAGAAGAAGCGGGCGCTCTCGATGGTGGTCTGGAGGTTGCGCATGGCGGGGAGGCGGCGCGTGACGCGTCCGGCGAGCATGAGGACCCTGCGCCGTCCCGAGATCACCATCGCGATCGCCCCCGCGATGCCCAGCAGCACCCAGAGGGCGTTGTCGCGCAGCCACCGGCCCGTGCCGACGATCACTTTCGTGTACCCGGGGAGGTCCGCCCCGATCTGCTCGAGCGCGTTCCCGACCATCGGCACGACGACCGTGAGCATGATGCCCGCGGCGAGCACGCTGATCGTGAGCACGACGGCGGGGTAGATGGTGAGCGTCACCGCCTTCGCGCCGATCTTGAGGCGCCGGCGCGCCGACGTCGCGAGCCGCGTGGCGGCGGAGCCCAGGTCCCCCGTGCGCTCGGAGGCGCGGTAGACGGCGATGGCGATCGCGTCGAAGCCCCCGACGCGCTCGCACGCCTCGGCGAAGCCCGCCCCGGCGAGCACCTGCTCGCGGATGCGGTTGATCTTCTCGCGGGCGCCCGGGGAAACCACCGCGCTCGCCACCTCCAGCGCCTCCACCACCGGGACGCCGCGCGTCACCAGCGAGGCGAGCTGCTCGTTCATCGCGGCCTGATCCTTCAGGGACGTGGCGCCCTCCGACGACGCACCCGCCCAGTCCGGCAGGCGCCAGGACTTGAGCAGCATGAGCCGGTCGCGCCGCAGCGCGTCCATCAGCGCGCGCTCGCTCATCGCGGCGCGCACGCCCATCTTCTTGCCGCCCGCGGCCGTCGCCGCGACGTAGAAGAAGGACACCGGGCTGGTCCTCGCCATGGCCATGCCTCACGCCCGCGCGCGTCAGTGCAACGCGCGCCGGATCTCCTCCTCCGTGGTGAGCCCGCGCCCCACCTTGGCCTGGGCGTCCTGGATCATCGTCCGCATGCCCTGCTGCACCGCGAGCTCGCGCAGCGCCACCGCGTCCGCGCTCGTCATCACCTGCGAGCGAACCTCGTCCGACATGCGCATCAGCTCGTAGACCGCGACGCGGCCGTAGTACCCTGTGCCCAAGCACCGCTCGCAGCGCGACCCCTTCAGCTCCCGCTCACCCTGGCACGCCGGGCACACCCGACGCAGCAGACGCTGCGCGAGCACCGCCAGCAGCGACGAGTTGATCAGGTACGGCTCGATGCCGATGTCCTCGAGGCGCGAGATGGCCGAGGGGGCGTCGTTCGTGTGCAGCGTCGCCAGCACGAGGTGCCCCGTGAGGGCGGCCTGCACGGCGAGCTGCGCCGTCTCGGCGTCGCGGATCTCGCCCACGAGGATGACGTCCGGGTCCTGACGGAGCAGCGACCGGAGCCCGGCCGCGAACGTCACGCCGCGCTTCACGTTCACCTGCATCTGCGCGATGTTGTCGAGGTGGTACTCCACCGGGTCCTCGATGGTCATCACGTTGCGAGAGGAGCGGTCGATCCGGCCCAGCGCTGCGTAGAGCGAGGTCGTCTTGCCCGACCCCGTGGGGCCCGTGACCAGGATCATCCCCGTCGGACGCTCCACGAGCGAGAGGAACTCGTGCTGCATGTCCTCCGACATCCCCACCGCGTCGAGCGTGAGCTGCGTCTGCGTCTGGTCGAGCAACCGCAGCACGATCCGCTCCCCGAACACCGTCGGGATGCACGACATGCGGATGTCGATCTTCCGCGAGCCGACGCGCACGGTCGTCTGGCCGTCCTGCGGGCTGTGCCGGTTCGCGATGTCCAGCTCCGCCATCACCTTCAAACGCGACGAGATCGCCGGCCCCAGGCTCGCCGGCGGGCTGAACGCGTCCACCAGCATCCCGTCCACACGGAACCGGATCACCAGCCGGCCCTCGAGCGGATGGATGTGAATGTCCGACGCGCGCCGACGCAGCGCCTCGAACAGGATCATGTTCACCAGCCGGATCACCGGCGTCTGGCGCGCCAGCTGCAAGAGGTCCGTCGCCTGCGACACCGACCCCGCCGCCGACTGGATCGCCCGCTCATCCAGCGGCATGTCCTCGACGATCTCGGCCACCAGGTCCTGCTTGCGCTCGTACCCCCGGTTGATCAGGTTCCCGACCTGCGCCCTGGGCGAGAGCACCAGACGGATGGGCATCCCCAGCTCGCGCTCCAGCGCCGCGAACGCCGCGGGTTGCATCGGCTGCGCCGACGCCACCACCATCGTCCCCCCGTCGCTCGACAGCCCCGCGACCTGCAGCCGGCGCGCCACGCTCGCCGGCACCCGCTCGTAAAACGCGTCGGCGCTCCCCGTCAGCGACGGCTCCGCGACGAACTCCAGCCCCACACGCGTCCCGAGACGCTGCAGCGCCACGTGCTCGTCCACGCCCATCGTCGTCAGCAGCACATCCCACGGCTCCTGGTCCGCCCCCGCCATCCCCCCGAACCCCGCCATCTGATCGGGCCGAACGCCCAGCGCCGCGAACGCCCGCGCCACGCGCTCCGACGCCCCCGGCGCCAGCCCCTCGGCCTCGACCGGGGCGATCACCTCCGGCGCGCGCTCCTCGCTCTTCACCGCGCCCGCGCCCTGCTCCGCAGCAAACCGCAGCATCAGCGCCCCCCGTTCTCAGGCTTCCACTCCCCGTCCTCCCGACGCGCCGGCGAGATCCCCGCCGAGTTCATCGGGATCAACGCCGGCTCCAGCGGCGGCGTGTCCTGCTTGACCTTCATCTGCTCCATCGGCCCGCGCGTCAGCAGCCGCAGGTCCCCGAACGACGGGTCGCGCACGATCACCGGGCGGATGAACACGTAGATCGTCGCCTTCGCCGAGTTGTTCCGCGTGTCCCGGAACAGCTCACCGATGATCGGGATGTCCCCCAGGAACGGCACCTTCGACACGCTCCGACGCAGCGTCTCCGTCGTCAGTCCGCCGATCACCATGGTCGCGTCCGAGGGCAGCGACACGATGCTCTCGTAGTTTTCCTTCTGCTTGGGCGGCTGCAGGCCCGACTGCCCCGACGACGCCGTGAACGACGACAGCTCCACCGCGTACTCGAGGTTCAGCATCCCCGCCTCGCTGATCTGCGGCTTGACCGTGAGCGTCGTGCCGGCCTCCGCCACGCCGCCCTGGCTCGTCTGCGTCGTGCTCGTCCCCTGCACCGTCTGGGCGAACGGCTCCTCGCGCACCGAGATCAGCGTCGCCTCCTCGTTGTCGTTCACCAGCAGACGAGGGCTCGACACGATCCGGGTGTCGCCCACCTGCTGCAGCGCGTTGAGCACCACCGGCACCGAGTCGCTCTTGATGATCGCCGCCGTCAGCCCGCCCAGCCCCGTCGCCACGTTCCGTCGCGCGTCCGCCGCGGCCCCCGTCGCCGCCGTCGTCAGGCCGAAGTTCGTGAACAGCACCGCCTGCCCGGGCGTGAACTGCGTCTCGAGCGCGAACCGGAAGTCGTCCGTGCTCGTCACCGCGACGATCTGCGCCTCGATGTACACCTGCGGCCGGCGCACGTCCAGCTTCTGGATGATCGACGCGAACTCCGACTGCTGCTTCACCGGCGCCTTCACCATCACCTGGTTCCGCGCCACGTCCGGCAGGATCGCGATGTCCTCGCCCGGCGTCAGCGACGTCCCGGCGTCGCCCCCCGCGTCGCCACCGCCGGCCGCCGCCGCGCCCCC
>CAYPGJ010000067.1:0-4723 GCA_964410465.1 uncultured Phycisphaeraceae bacterium
GGTCGTCGCGGCGGCTTCGGCGGCGGCGGCGGCGGTGGTGGCGGCCGTGGCGGCTACGGCGGCGGCGGCGGTGGTGGCGGCGGCGGCTACGGCGGCGGTCGCGATCGCGGCGGCTGGTAATCCCTGCGCCCGCGGGCTTGCCCGCGACAACGCATGACACACGTTCGCCCCGGCCTCAGCGCCGGGGCGTTTTCGTTTTGGGCGCGACGCGGACTCTCGGCTTACGCGGCGTGGCGGCGCGCCGAGGTGATCTCCACCAGCGGGCGCCACGCGCCGTCGGCGATGCGGTACCTCGGCTCGCGCTGCTCGTCCCAGCCGATCCGCAGCGGGCCCTTCATCGGCTTGTGGAAGTGGTAGTCCCGTCCGTTGATGTGGAGGCTGACGCCCGGGTGGATGATCCCCGAGACGTGCAGGTCGACGACCTGGCGGTTGCGGCGCTCGTTCTCGAACTTGGCGCGGGCCTGCTCGGCCTCGAGGACGCGCTGCTCCCACTCCTGCACTGCGGTGAGGATCGTGCGGAGGGTCTGCTGTGCGGAGGGCGAGAGCGTCCCCTTGGAGCGGATCTGCTTCTCCTTGGCGAGCAGGTTGTCGCGCTCCACCTGGCACTCGCGCACCATGTCTGCCTGTTCGTCCTCGTCGGGCGTGGCGGGCTCGATCTCGCCAAGCACGAGCACAGTGGGCGTGAACGCGCTCGAGCCGAGCGTGCCGACGTGGGCCACCCCCCGCACGGCCACACGTCCGCTGAGGACGTTGGCTCGCTCGGCGTGCAGCTCGCCGAGGACGCGCAGCTCGCAGTGGCGGATCTCGCGGCGCACGGTGAGCATGCCCCCGACCTCGCCCTGAACATGATCGAGGAAGGCGAGCTCCGCGTTCCCCTGGACTTTGATGCCGCCCGCGCCCTTGGCGGCCATGCCTCCCCGGCACAGGAGCGAGCCTTCGGTTTCGATGTGCGCGGACTCGATGAGCCCGCCGATGGTGACATCGCCGCGCGCGCGGACCCGGAACTGATCCCGCACGCCCTCGCTGATCTCGACGGCGCCGGGGAACTCGACGTCGCCCGTCTCAAAGTCGACGGCGCCCCGGATGCGGAGCGATTCGCTGACGGTGACGCGTGTGCCCATCATCTGGAGGGCCCCGTCGACGAGGGCCGTGACGTTGCCTTCCTCGTCCGACTTGAGCGTGTCGTCGAGGCCGATGGAGCAGGCGTTGCCCTGGCGTGCGGGGATCGCCTCGCCACGGACCGACCGCCCGGGCGTGCCCGCGGTGGCGGGCTGCATGCGTCCGACCTTCTGCCCCGCGCGCACCCAGACGTAGTGTCTGCCCGCGTGATGGTTCGTGCGTCCCGCGGCGTCGTGCTCGGGCGTTGGCTTCACCGTCGGGTCCAGCCCGGGCTCCCACTCCAGCCGACAATCCAGCCCGTGCTGCGCCGGCTCGCCCCAGGCGAACGCCTCCTCGGTGGGCGCGCCCCCCGACGCCTGGAACGTCGCGCCGAGCTCGACGAGCCGCCGATCCATCTCCTCGTCCCGGGGCAGGCCGTTCTCGCGCGCCAGGCGCGTCAACGCGTCCGCCGTCAGCTCATCCGGGGTTGCGCCCTCCCGGATGCGCAATCGCGCTTCACAGCCGTCCGCCGACACGATGATTGAGACCTTCGCCATGAGGGTCGTTCCGTGCGTTGCCCCGCGCTTCACCATCGGCGATTGTGGAGTCGCTCATCCGTTCGATAGCGTCGCGTCCGAGAATCCATCGCGTTCTGCGCCCGGATCAACGTCGCGTCTTCACATTCTTCCGGTTCGTGCCCGCGCGGGTCCGGATATCACCCGCGATTCAACGCCGGCCCATGCCGATCTCCGCGAGCACGCGCTGCGATTCCTGCTCTTGACCCGCGCGGCGCAGCCGATCGGCGTAGAGCCCGCCCACGGTGAACCAGGCGGATCCGGGCCAGAAGTACGCCGAGAAATCGGGCTTGGGGAGCCGGCGCCACGCCAGGTCGTACATGCGCAGCGCGTCGCCCTCGCGTCCCTTCTGCGTGAGGAGTTCGTCGGAGCGGAGGAGCGCGTGTCCGACGGCGAGGCCGTCCTTGGTGTACTTGGTGATCACGTCCTGATAGACGTTGAGCGCACGGTCCTTCTGCCCCTGCTCTTCGAGCGCTTGCCCCACGCCCATCAGCGCGGCGCTCAAGAGGTCAGGGCGTCGCGCGAAATCACGTGTGAGTTTCTGCCATTCCGGCGCGCGTTCGCGCGGATCGTGCACACCGCGCAGCAGCCCGGCCGCGGCGTCGAACAGGAAGTCCGGGTGCGAGGCGCCGAAGGTGCGTCGCACGGTGTCGATCCAACGGGTCGCTTGTCCCGCGGGGAGTCCCTCTGCGCCGGCGCATGCTTCGAGTTCGTCCCAGAGCGCGCGTGTGCCGGGGCACGCTTTGATGCCGTTCTCGATCCAGGCGAGGCGTGTTGCGACATCGACGTTGGTGGCGCCGAGCGCGCGCGAGGCGTCGGCCCATGCGACCGAGCGGCGGCGCTGGGTTGGGGTTGTCCCGTAGAGGGACGCGGTGATGGCCAGCGCGCCGTCGGGCAGGTTCTCGCCGGTCTGAGGGTCCCGTGTCCAGCCACGGACGCCGAGGTACGCGTCGTAGCGGCCTTCTTTGAAGTCCCATTCTCCGTCGCGACCTCGGAGTCTGAAGTACCCGACCCAGGCGTGCGAGGCCTCGGCGCCGCGCGCGACGACGTACGCGGTGGGCACGCCGAGGGCCTTGCCGACGCCGCAGGCGTAGTAGGCCTGATCCGCGCAGACGCCGCCGTGCTTCTGGATGTTCCGGAGCGTGAATCCTTCCGTGGTGACCTTTTTTTGCCGGCCGGTGGCGAGGTGGTTGTAGTCGTAGGCGATGTCGTGGAATCGTTGCCCGACGTCGCGTCCCTGCGGATGCCTTGTCGTGGCCCATCGCATCTCGTCCGGCGCGGCCGTGGCGTCGACGACGCGCGTGAGCAGCTCGAGGGGGAGGTCGGACGGCTGGAAGATGAGGGAGCGCCCGTTCTTGGAGAAGTAATCAAAGATCTCCACGCCGTCCGCGGCACGCGCCTGGTTCTCGTTGCACCAGAACGTGTACCCCTTCTCATGCACGAGGGCGATGGCGCCGGCGAGCGGCCCGTGGCGCTCCACGTCCGCCCCACGCTCCGACACGAGCCTCACAAAGAGCTTCCACGCGGCGGGCGCATCGTCCTTGGCGTGCATGCCGAACACGAACTCGGCCGCGGCTTCCGGGCAGGCTCGCGCGGCGGAGACGGCGGCGCGGCGCTCTGTCGTGGAGAGCGGGCCCAGCTGGGAGGCCAATCTCCAGCTCAGGGCCGCGTCCACAAGCCCCTCCGCGCGCATGGGCGAGCCGGCCCGCGCGGCGGTCACGAGCGCGTCGCGCACCTCCGTTTCGAGCCCCTCGTCGCGCTCGGGCGCGTCGAGACGGGCGAGCGTCGACGACGCGTTCGGCCCCCACGTCTCGCTGCCACGAGCGCTCGGAGCGCGGCCCGATTGTCCGACCGTGCCGCCCGTCCAAACACACGAGATCGCACACGCCGCGACCCAGCCCGATCGTGCTCTCATCGGAAGCCTCCCGCGTGTCCACCGTACCGCGCCCGCGGGGCGCCACAAAGCGCGACGCGGCGCATTCCGTGCCTGGACGGCGGGGCCTGAGCCCGCACGATGCGGCGCCGTGCGAGCGGTTCGTCGCGTCGATGCCCCTCGGCGCGGGATGGGCCACGGGTTACACTTCGCGGTCGTCGCGCTGGCCGACCGATTGGGGCCGGGGATCGTGCGACGACGGGCCGCCGCCGATCGGGCCCGAGTCGAGCGTGGCGGTCGCGAGCGTCCGTCGGGCAGGATCGTCTGCCGTGAAGAAGTTGTACGTCGGTAATCTTCCATTCAGCGTGAACGACGCGGAGCTGCACGAGATGTTCGAGCAGCACGGGCAGGTGTCGAGCGCCTCGGTGGTCATTCACCGGGACACCGGGCGCTCGCGGGGGTTCGGCTTCGTCGAGATGCCGGACGATGGCGAGGCTGAGCGGGCCATCTCGGCGATGCACGGCGCCGAGATCGGCGGGCGCCCGCTGGTGGTCAACGAGGCGCAGCCGCGCGAGGCCAGGCCGGGCGGCTTCGGGGGAGATCGGGGCAGAGGGGGGCGCGGCGGGGGTCGAGAGCGCGACCGCGATCGAGGGAGTTGGTAATCGAACCCCCGCGAGCGGCCCGAACGCACGCCTGACGCGTCGTTGATCGCGATTTCGCACGTCCGATCTTGTCGTGCGCCTCAATCCGGCTGCGCGCTTCTACGATGCTCCTTGAGATGCCCGATCGCGCCGCGACGCCCGACGCTCAGACGCCCAACGAGACGCCCTCGGACGCCTCGGTCCGGGACGCGGCGGTTGCGCTGCTCAAGCCCCGTCTCCGAGCCGTCGTTCAGCGCCTCGACGCCGCGCTGGCCGAGGGCGAGACGAGCATTGCCGGCGTGCACAAGCTTCGGGTTGCGACGCGTCGCGCCGACGCGGCGATCAAGGCGTTGGGGCCGTCGCTCCCGGCGAAGCCTGCGACGCGCGTGCGCAAGCGGCTCCGTGGGCTGCGTCGTGCCGCCGCGGACGCTCGCTCGGCGGACGTGTTCGCCGCGGTGCTGACGAGGCTGCTGCGGCGCGTCGAAGGCGAGGAGGCCGTGGCCGCGGAGCACGTGCTCGGGGTCGCCCGGACCCGC
>CAYPGJ010000068.1:0-4043 GCA_964410465.1 uncultured Phycisphaeraceae bacterium
AGGCCGGCATGCAGCGAAAATCCACCCGCGTTGGCCGCACCTCGATGCTCACCCTGCTGCTCAGGTTCCGGCTCTCTGGCGGGAACCGTCTGCAGCGTGAAGAGCTTCTGCCCTGCTCTCGGACCTACTGTGATCCGGTAGGTGATGGAGTGACCGAGCAGGTCGTCCAGCGCTCCGCCCTCACCTTGCATGGCCAGCCAGGCGTTCTGCATGTCGCGCTCGATGAGGCCGCGCTGTTCCAGCACCCGGCCGATGCGGACAGCAATCTGCTGCACCAGCTCCTGCAGCTCGGTTCCTGTCGGGGCCGGCACATGCCGGAACACCGGCGCCGCACCTTCCACAGGCACATACACCCCGTCCAGGAAGATCATGTGGAAGTGGATGTTCAGGTTCAGCGCCGAGCCGAAGCGCTGGATCAGCGTCAGGGAATCCGGATCCGTGGCGAGCAGGAACCGCAGCGCGAAGGGCAACGAGAGTACCCACTGTCGCAGCGGTCGCTCGGGCAGCACCTCATCGGCCAGCAGCGCCGCGGTCTCGGCCATGCGCCGGCCACCGCACGAGGGACAAAACCCGCGCTTCTTGCAGCTGAATGCCACGAGCTTTTCGGCATGGCAGCCCTCGCAACGCACGCGCAGAAAGCCCTCCTCCATCCGGCCGCACTTCAGACAGGCGTCGAACTCCTCCTGCACGCAGTCGGGCGAAGTTCCGTGGCAAGGTACGACCTATCGTTCAGCGGAAAAGCGCTGCGGCCTGACGAGCAGACGGTTGCGAACCGCGTGCCAGTTTCCATGACACTCACCCTGAATCTCGACCCTGCATTCCGCGGCGTTTCCGTCGCACTATCGCACCACGAGACCCCTCACTCCCAGTCAATTGTCTCCGAGGCTACTAACCTGTTGTTTCGGCAGGTGGAATTTTCTTGCCCGCCACAACTTACCGTCAGAATTGCCGGCAAAGGGTGCCGCTTGAAGGCGATAGATGCGGATAAATCTTGAAAGCAACCCGCCGGCAGACAATGTGGTGCGCCCTCCATTCTCGGTGTCGCTCACGCCTCCGATTCGCGCAAGCGCTGCAGAAACCTGGTTGGCGTGAGAATCGGAATGCCCGCATGGGCAACCAACTCCAGAAGATCGCGGTCACCACTGATGATCGCATCAGCTTGTCCAGTCACAGCCAGCGCGAGAAACTTGTCGTCATCCGCATCACGAGAGATACCGGTCGCTGTTCCGGCGTCCTCGTGCCAGAGCGCCAGTTCAACCAGCTCGGACAGGAAGAGGTTCCAGGCCTCCGGCTCACGGTACCGCGTGAACTTGGGTCGATCGAGCCGGGATACCAGTTCACCGAACGTCGATTCCGACATCAGTATGTCGATGCCGTGATCAAGAACAGCTTCCACTAATTGGCGTGCTGTTCCGGTGGGGGAGATCAGCGCTGCAATCCAGACGTTGCTGTCAATGACCAGCCGTTCAACTTTCATCCGCGAGCATCATGTCGAGCGCACCCTCGTTCATGCCCTGGGCGGCCGCGTATTCGCCGGCGCGCTGCATGGCCTGACGCAGGCGCTCGCGCGCGATGCGCCGCCGGCGTGCGTAGCTTTCGGCAGAGATCATCACCACAGAAGGACGGCCATTTCGGGTGATGCTGACAGGCTGACGCTGGGCGGCTTCCATCACTTCGCCGAACCGGTTCTTGGCTTCAAGGGCGGTTACGCTTTTCATGGCAGCCATAATAGCTGTTATGGATGGAACAGGCAAAACGGGCAAGAATATGTCGAGTCAGTCAATGCGGCGCCGAACCCATCGAGCCGGCTCGAATGTATACGCGTGCGCTCACTGCGCGGGAGTTTGAGCACCCCGGCAATAAGGTATGAATCGAGCGCACGGGGCCGCTCCTCGTGCGCGCTGGCACGGTGGCGGAGCTGGCCGTCGACGCCGCAATCGCCGGGGTTGGCATGATATTGATGTTGGATGAGTGGTTGCGTCCCCACTTCGATAGCGGCGTGCTCAAGCCCGTCCTCGAACCGTGGTGACGGCGCTTCTCGGGAGCGTTTCTCTACAACTCCGGACACCGCTTCGTGCCTTCGCCCACAAGAGCGTTCATCGATTTCCCTAAGGCCTCTGTTCAGCCGACCGCGGCCTTGGCAGTAAACCGCAGGCGGTCGCTCGCTGGGAAGATGCGGAAATGACGATGGACCCCTTGAGCGATGTCTTGGCGCTCGTGAAGACCGCGCACTACATCTCGGGCGCCTTGGAGGCAGGTGGTGAATGGTACGTGCACTTTCCGGCAACACGGACACTGCTGACCTTTACATCAGTGCGTCGATAGAGCGTAACTCGGTGCTTCCCGAACTGAATTCTTACCGGGTCTGTGATAACCATCCTTCGATAGTCTAGGAAGAACCGGCCCGCAGACCGGCGACCTGCCTCTCAACTCACGGGCCGGTTGGGGACGTTAATGCAAGCCTCTGTAAGTCATCTAGTTAGGTGAGGCGAGCCTGATCCCTTTCACTCCCACTCGATTGTCTCCGAGACTTCCAACCTATTGTTTCAGCAGGTGGAATTTTCTTCTCGGCCAAAGTTTACCGTCAGAATTACCGACAAACACTGCCGCTTGATGGCGATAGATGCCGATAGATCTCGAAAGACCTCCGGCCGCGGACAATGTGGCGGGACCTACTTTCTTGGTCTTGCTCACGCCTCCGATTCGAGCAAACGCTGCAGAAACTGAGCTGGCGTGAGAATGGAAACGCCTTGATGGGCAACCAACTCCAGAAGATCGCGGTCACCACTGACGATCGCGTCGGCGCGCTAGGCGACCTTGCCTGCGGCAAGGGCCCTGACATCCGAGGTGCTGAGTGGTTTGCCGCCTATGGCCCAATCGCCACTCTCGAATTCGTTGACGCGAACCCAGGTTACAGGCCGCATGTTCTCACCCTCTACCTCGATCATCGCTTGAGTAACCTTCGCAATCAGCTCCTTCTTCTGCGCCGGTGTGAATACGTCTTTGATCACATCGATTGTAACGAGTGGCATTTGATGAACCTCCAGTGGTTAGTGATAACGCGGTATCAACGAGTGCGACAAGCTGCCAGCTGTCGCAAGAGCAAGATGGACCTTGGGCGAGGAAGCGCAAGCACGTCCGAGCACGCCGGTCCTCCTCGTTACGGAGATGGCATCGAGCCTTGAAATCTGGGGCGGGCCCCTGAAGCGACGGCTGCCGGGGCATCGCTTGTCTCGACCAGCGTTTGCACGGCGGTTCCGCCGCGCAGTGTTTGCATGACGACGCAACTGTGTTCTGCGGCGTCAATGAGCATCTTTATCGTCTCTTCGTCGACGTGGTCCACTGTATCCAGTCGCACACCGCAACGCATACG
The DNA here is from genome assembly GCA_964410465.1 of uncultured Phycisphaeraceae bacterium. Classification (GTDB taxonomy): domain Bacteria; phylum Planctomycetota; class Phycisphaerae; order Phycisphaerales; family UBA1924; genus CAYPGJ01. The sequence goes on from CAYPGJ010000068.1 coordinate 3,374, forward strand.
CTGGAAGCCGACGGGAACCGACCCGTCCAATCGCAAGCATCCGCGAACGTCGCATTCAGCGGTGACCTTCACTTCGAGGGTCTCGAGGCGAATGCCACGATGATCAGCGATCATCCGTAACGTCGAGTCGAGGCAAGCTGCCAATGCCGCGCACAGCAGATCGCCGGGATTCGGGTTGTCGTGGAAACCACCCACGGCCCGATGGATCCCGAATTGCACGGGTGCATCGGTTCCATTGGCGGGCACAACAACGCCGTGGAACGGATCCCCACCGCAGGCGTTTACGGATTGCGCCCCGTCGCTGATCCAGGCGTCGGCCGGAACGCTATGATAATGCTCGCGCAGCGGCTGTTGTCGTTGCTGGACAATGCTCACTCGTCTCGTGCTCATGGCACCCTCCGTTTCGTATGAATTCGACACACAAAAGGGTGACAGGACGTTGCGGCGTCGGCATGAGGCGACGGCCCTGTATCGAATCGCATTACGGTGGCGTCGCCCGCGTTTAACAGGACACAGGCCCCAGATTGGGGCCGCTGCTATGAGCTATCGCGACCGAGACCGGCTTTGCGAGCCATTACAATGGCCTGTGAGCGGTGCTGCGAGCCGAGCTTGGCGAATACGCTACTGATGTGATTTCGGACAGTCTTCTCGGTGATGTGCAGGCTGCGCG
>CAYPGJ010000069.1:0-3973 GCA_964410465.1 uncultured Phycisphaeraceae bacterium
GGCGCCGAGCGCGCCGAAGCCCGCCGGCGGGCCGGCCGCGCCGCCAGCGCGACCCGGCGAGGCGCGAGAGCGTCCGAAGCCGGAGCCCGTGAAGCGGGAGGAGTCGCGCGGCGAGGACGATGGCTCTCCAGAGATGAACGTGCCGCGTCGCCCGAAGGACGTGAAGCCGGCGGGGCCGAAGCTGGTGGTTCAGAAGCCGGTGAAGCTCTCGGGTCCGAAGGTGATCCGTGTCGAGGCGCCGGAGACGGACCTGCCGACGATGCGCCGGAGCGCCCCGATGGGCCCGGGGCAGGGGCAACGGGGCGGGCCTCGGACCGGCGGGCCGATGCGAAGCGGCGGCGGCGGCACGTTCGGGCCTGGCCCCGGCGGAGGCCCGGACGATTCGCGCGGGCACAGGAACCGTCGTCGCGCGACGCCCGGGGGGGCGGGCGCGGCGCCGGCGGCGCCACCGGCGAAGCGTGGTGGCGGGAAGGACGACGCGTCGCGCTACAACTGGCGTGAGCAGGACCTAGCGGAGCGGGAAGAGCGTCTGGCGCGCGCGGGCGGGTTCATCCGTCAGCGTCGTCGGGACGCGAAGCGATCGGATCACGTGGGTGATCGTGCGCAGACCGCGGCGCAGACGGGCGGCGTCGTGAAGATCGTCGCGCCGTTCACGATCAAGGACCTTTCGTCGGCCACGGGCATCAAGGCGTCCGAGATCATCAAGAAACTGTTCATGCAGGGCGTGATCGCCACGGTCAACTCGGGCATCGAGCCGGAGAAGGCCCAGGAGATCATGATCGAATACAACATCGACCTGCAGTTCACGGCCGAGCAGAGCGCCGAGGAGGCGCTGTCGGAAGAGCTCGGTGAGCGCGAGGCGATCGACCTCCGCCCCCGGAGCCCGGTCGTCACGATCCTGGGCCACGTGGACCACGGAAAGACGTCGCTGCTGGACCGGATCCGGAGCGCGAACGTCGCGGCCGGCGAGGCGGGCGGCATCACGCAGGCCACGTCCGCGTTCCGCGTCCCGGTGCAGGTGGCGGGCGAGACCAAGCACGTCGTGTTCTTCGACACGCCCGGCCACGAGGCGTTCACGGCCATGCGCGCCCGCGGCGCGAACATCACGGACATCGTGGTGCTCGTGATCGCGGCGGACGACGGGGTGATGCCGCAGACGGTCGAGTCGATCAATCACGCGAAGGCGGCGGGGGCGCCGATCGTGGTCGCGCTGAACAAGATCGACAAGCCGGAGGCGACGGACGCGAACATCCAGAAGATCCTTGGCCAGCTCGCGGAGAAGGGCCTGAACCCGACGGAGTGGGGCGGCGACGTCGAGGTGGTTCGGACGAGCGCGGCGAAGGGGACGGGGATCACGGAACTGCTCGAGACGCTGGACTACCAGGCGCAGCTGATGGAGCTGACGGCGGACTTCGAGGGCCCTGCGCGGGGCACGGTCGTGGAGGCGAAGATCGACGAGGGTCGCGGGCCGACGGCGAGCGTGCTCGTCGAGAACGGGTCGCTGCGCGTGGGCGACTTCATTGTCGCGGGACGCGCGTTCGGTCGCGTGCGCGACATCGTGGACGACCGCGGGACGCGTCTGAAGGTGGCCGAGCCGTCGATGCCGGTGCGCGTGTCGGGGCTGGACGAGGTTCCGGACGCGGGCGATCGGTTCTTCATCGTGGAGTCGCTCAAGACGGCGCAGGAGGCCGCGGAGCAGCGCCGCCACCGGGACCGGGAGCGCGAGCTGGCGCAGCCGAAGGCGACGCTGGACTCGATCCTGTCGCAGCTCAAGGAGGGCGAGACGAAGGAGCTTCGCATCGTCGTGAAGGCGGACGTGCAGGGCTCTGTGGACGTGCTGCGCAAGTCGATCGAGGACGTGTCGACGAGCGAGGTGAAGGTCCGCGTGCTGCACGCCGCGGTGGGCGGGATCAACGAATCGGACGTTCTGTTGTCGGCGGCGTCGCAGGCGATCATCATCGGGTTCAACGTGATCGCGTCGGGCGCGACGCGGCAGCTTGCCGAGCAGAAGGACGTGGAGATCCGTCCGTATCAGGTGATCTACGAGATCCTGGACGACATCCGGTCGGCGGCGGAGGGTCTGCTGGCGCCGGAGCTTCGCCAGGAGGTTCTTGGCCACGCGGAGGTTCGCCAGGTGTTCCGCGTCACTCGGGTCGGTGCGGTGGCCGGCTGCTACATCACCGACGGGACGGTGGAGCGGAACGCGCTGGTGCGCGTGACGCGCGGCGGCATCGTGATCGAGAACGACCGGGTGCTCGAGCAGCTCAAGCGGTTCAAGGACGACGCGAAGGATGTCCGCGCCGGGCAGGAGTGCGGCATGAAGATCGCCGGGTACGACGACATCAAGGAGGGCGACGTGATCGAGTGCTACCGGCGCATCGAGGTGAAGCGCAGCCTGACCGCGCCGGCCAAGGGCAAGGGCGGCTAAGCCGGAAGGGGCAGGACGACAGGTGCTGGTCGGCATTCTCCAGATCGAGGTTTTGATTCCCGAGGCGGGGTCGCTCAAGGACAAGCGGCGCGTGGTCCGGTCGCTGAAGGACCGGCTGCACCGCGAGCACATGGTGAGCGTGGCCGAGGTGGACGCGTTGGACCGGCATCGCGTGGCGGTGCTGGGCGTGTCGATGGTGTCGTCGGACGGTCGGCGCATCGGCGCGACGTTCGATTCGATCCTCCGGAAGGTATCGGCGACGCCCGGCGCGATGCTGGGGGATCATCGGCACGACATCCTGGACGGGGACACGGCGGGTGGATTCCGCGATGACGCGGGCGAGCCGCTGTGGACGGAGCAGGACCGGCGGGACGCGTCGGGAGAGCGGGGGGCCGCATGAGCCGCAAGACGGATCAGGTCGCGGCCGCGCTGAAGCGAGCCGTGCAGGACGTGATCGCGCGTCGTCTGGCGGACCCGCGTCTGACGGGGATGATCACGATCACGCAGGCGCGTGTGTCTCCGGACGGAGCGCAGGCGGCGTTCCACATCTCGGTGTACCCGCACGACCGGGAGCACCTGGTGCTGCAGGCGTTGGAGCACAGCGTGGAGCACATCCGGCACGAGGCCGGGAAGCTGGTCCAGATCCGCCGGATGCCCAAGTTCACGTTCCGGCTGGATGAATCGCTGAAGAAGCAGGGCGAGACGTTCGCCGCGATCGCTCGCGCACGCGAGGAAGAGGGCGGCGACGCCCCGACGAGCGAGACAACCCCCGAAATCGATCCCGATGCCACGGAGCGTTCATAAGTGACCGCGACTCTCAACGCGAAAGCCTTCGACTCACTGATCCGTACGATCTCCGGCGCCTACGGGGAGATCGAGCTTGCGCCCGCGCCGCTGCTGGACCAGTTCGTCTGGTCGTATCTCCTGTGGGAGGCGTCGCTGGCCGACGCGGAGCGCGCCTTCAAGAAAGTGACGGGCGCCGTGGTGGACTTCAACGAGCTTCGTGTCTGCCTGGCGGACGAGATCGTGGGGATCATCGGGCCGAGGTACCCGCGTGCGGCGGAGCGCGCCGCGCTGCTGAAGAAGGGCCTGCACAGCGTGTTCCTTCGCGAGCACGCGGTGTCGCTGGATCATCTGAAGGACGCGAACAAGCGTGCGGCGCGTCAGTATCTCGAATCGCTCGAGGGCGTGCCGCCGTTCGTGTCCGGGCGAGTGCTGGTGCTGGGGCTGGGAGCGCACGCGGCCCCGCTGGACGAGCGGCTGCTGTCGTGCCTCGCTGGCGAGGACGTGTTTGAGGGCGATGAGGTGGACCTGCCTCGCGCGTCGAGCCTGCTCGAGCGGCACATCAAGGCAGAGGACGGCCTCTCGACGCACCTCCTGCTGCTGCGCTGGGCGGAGGACGCCGCGGGCAAGCCCAAGCGGGGCGGCTCGAAAAGGGCCAAGGCGCGTAAGGCGTGAACGGGGGGCTCGCCAGCGGGCGGGCGCGCCGTACGGCGCGGTGCGCCGGCGCGGCGGTGATTGTCGCGTTGAGCGCGTGCGCGGCGC
>CAYPGJ010000070.1:0-3520 GCA_964410465.1 uncultured Phycisphaeraceae bacterium
CGGAACGGGCTGGGCTCGCCGCCGGCGTCGCGCGCGCTCGGGTCGGACGGGACGCTGTCGGTCGCGGCCGTGGGGCTGACGTCGGCGCCCGGAATGGGGGACGTGGGGGTCTCGCTGAACGCGGGCGTGGCGGCGCTGATGCACCATTACCGCGACCTCGGGCACCTGTGCGCGGCGATCGACCCGTTCGGTCGCGAGCGTCCATGCCCGCCGGAGTTGACGCCGGAGTTTCACGGTCTGAACGAGGCGGACCTGGACACGGTGTGCAGCCCCGCGCTGTCGCCGCTGGACCGTCCGGCGCCGATCCGGGAGATCATCGGTTCGCTCGACGAGACGTACTGCCGCTCGATCGGCATCGAGTACATGCACATGTCGGATGTGCGCGAGCGGCTGTGGATCGCGACGCGCGTGGAGAAAGCGCGGAACAAGCCGGAGCTGACGAAGGGAGACCGGGTCCACATCCTGGAGCGGCTGATCCGGGCCGAAGCGTTCGAGAAGTTCCTGCACACGAGATACCCGGGCGAGAAGCGGTTCAGCCTCGAGGGCGCCGAGAGCGTGATCCCGCTACTGGATCGGATCGTGGAGCAGTCGCCGGACGCCGGGGTCGAAGAGATCGTGCTGGGGATGGCCCATCGCGGTCGGTTGAACGTCCTGTGCAACATCGTGGGCAAGACGTACGAGCAGATCTTCACGGAGTTCGAGGACAACTTCGAGGACGACTTCGCCGACGGCGGCGGGGACGTGAAGTATCACAAGGGCTACTCGGGCGAGCGGGTCACGCGATTCGGGAAGAAGGTGTGGCTCGCGATGGCGAGCAACCCGAGCCACCTCGAGTCGGTGGACCCGGTGGTGCAGGGGCGGACGCGCGGCAAGCAGCGCGTCCGGGGCGACAAGGCCCGGATGTGCGTGGCGCCCGTGCTGATCCACGGCGACGCCGCGGTCATCGCGCAGGGCGTGGTCACGGAGACGCTGAATCTGTCGCAGCTGGAGGGCTACGCGACGGGGGGCACGATCCACGTCGTGATCAACAACCTCATCGGCTTCACGACGGGCGAGGAAGACGCGCGGTCGACGCGCTACTGCACGGACGTGGCGAAGATGATCGAGGCGCCGGTCATCCACGTGAACGGGGAGGACCCCGAGGCGTGCGTGTGGGCCGGGCAGCTCGCGCTGGCCTACCGCCAGCAGTTCCGCAAGGACGTGTTCATCGACGTCGTGTGCTACCGCAAGTGGGGTCACAACGAGTCCGACGAGCCCTCGTTCACGCAGCCTCAGATGTACGCCCTCATCCGCGAGAAGGAGAGCGTGCTCGCGTCGTACGCCAAGAAGCTCCGCAAGGACGGGGTCATCGGCGAGAAGGACGTCGACGAGGTGCGACGCCGGCTGGAGGAGGCGATCGACAAGGCTCAGGCCGCGAGCAAGCTCCAGCCGTTCGACCCGACGATCGACCCCGGCAGCCGCCGGTGGAAGGGTTTCGACAAGTCGTTCACGCACGCGCCGGCGGAGACCAAGGCGCCGCTCGCGACCCTGCAGGAAGTGGCGCGCGCCATGGGGCGCGTGCCGGAGGGGTTCGATCTGAACCGCAAGCTGCAGGGCCTACTCAAGGCGCGCGCGGGGTCGTGCGACCACGAGAGCAACGAGATCGATTACGCGACGGCGGAGTCGCTCGCCTACGGCACGCTGCTGGTCGAGGGCTCCGCGGTTCGGCTGAGCGGGCAGGACTGCCGGCGGGGGACGTTCAGTCACCGGCACGCGGCCGTGCGCGACGCGTCCACGGGCGAGTCGTACATCCCGCTGAATCACATCCGCGAGATGGGCGAGCCTGGCGGGTCGGGGCTGGCCGGGGAGCCGGGCTCGGACGGTCGGCCTCGTCAGGCGCGGTTCTGCGTGCACAACTCCCCGCTGTCCGAGATGGCGGTGGTGGGGTTCGAGTACGGCTACTCGCTCACCGATCCGAACATGCTGGTGATGTGGGAGGCGCAGTTCGGGGACTTTGCGAACGGCGCGCAGGTGATGTTCGATCAGTACCTGTCCGCGGCGGAGCTGAAGTGGCAACGATGGAGCGGCCTCACGCTTCTGCTGCCGCACGGGTACGAGGGGGCGGGACCGGAGCACTCTTCAGCGCGCCTCGAGCGGTTCCTGCAGCTCTGCGGCGACGACAACATGCAGGTGGTGTACCCGTCGAACGCCTCGCAGATCTTCCACGTGTTGCGCCGTCAGGTGCGCCGCCCGTTCCGGCTCCCGCTCGTGCTCATGACGCCCAAGAGTATGTTGCGCATCCCGACGAGCCGCGTGGGGGACCTGGCGCACGGGCGATTCCTCGAGATCATCGATGACCCGACGTTCGCGCCCCTGCCGTGGGACAAGGCGCCGTCGTCGGGCCTCTCGGCCAAGGCCGGGGTTCGGCGCGTGGTGCTGTGCTCGGGCAAGCTGTTCCACGAGCTGGACGAGCGCCGGCGCGCGATCTCGAAGAAGGACGTCGCGGTCGTGCGCGTCGAGCAGCTCTATCCCCTCCACGTGGAGGCGCTGAAGGACGTCCTCGCGTCGTATCCACGGGAGGCGGAGGTGCTGTGGGCGCAAGAAGAGCCGCAGAACATGGGTGCGTTCCGCTTCATGGAGGCGGAGCTTCGGGAGCGGGTTGGGGTGGCGAGCGTCCGGTACGTGGGCCGTCCTCGCAGCGGCACCCCCGCCACGGGCTCCAAGACGCAGCACAAGAAGCAGCAGGAATCCATCCTCAGCGGCGCCATCGGGGGGCCCCTCCCTTCCGACGGCGGGAAGGGGCAGGGAGAGAATTCTTCACGTGCCCCGGCGGGCGTGCGCGGCTGACCCGCACTTCATAGAATCCGAGCAACATGGCCACCGACATCGTCATCCCCGCCTTGGGGGAATCCATCAATTCAGGCGTCATCACGACCTGGCGCAAGGCCGAGGGCGATCGCGTCGAGCGCGACGAGACGCTCCTCGAACTCGAAACCGACAAGATCACGCTGGAGCTGCCGGCCCCGGCGAGCGGCGTTCTGAAGCGTCGCGCCGCGGAGGGCGACACTGTGGAGGTGGGGTCCGTCGTGGGCAGCATCGACGAGAGCGCGTCCGGCGCAGCCTCCGCCGCATCGCAGCCCGCGGAGAAGCCCGCGCGGAAGGCGGATCCGGCGCCCGTCTCGGCGCCGAGCCCCGCGCGCGAGGTCAAGCCCGCGATCCCGTCTCCCCCGGTTCCCCAGGAGTACCCGGCCCCCGCGGCGTCTCCGCAGGCCGCTCCGGTGGCGAGTGAAGCACCGGTTGCGGGCGCGTCGTCGGACGTCCGCGCCACGCCCCTGGCTCGGAAGATGGCCGAGGAACAGGGCGTGGATGTCTCACGTCTCTCGGGCACGGGCCCGGGCGGGCGTGTGCGGGAGCAGGACGTTCTCGCCTTCGTGCAGTCGCGCGCGGCGGACGTTGCTCCCCCGGCCCCCGCGCCGTCGAGGCCGGCCGCTTCGTCGAGCGCGTCCCGCCCGGCCGAGGCGCGCATGAGCGCGCCGACGGC
>CAYPGJ010000071.1:0-3263 GCA_964410465.1 uncultured Phycisphaeraceae bacterium
CGCTGTACCCTCATCCCTCCCATGTCCGACCCCAAGCCCAGCAAGCCCGCGCCCACCTCCTTCCAGCCACCACGAGGCACGCGCGACTTCTACCCCATCGAGATGGCCCGCCGTCTCTGGCTCGAGGACAAGTGGCGCCGCACCGCCGTCCGTCACGGCTTCGACGAGATCGACGGCCCCACCTTCGAACACCTCGACCTCTACACCGTCAAGTCCGGCGAGGGCATCGTCTCCGAACTCTTCTCCTTCTCCCGCGCCGGCGGCGAAACCCCCTTCGCCCTCCGCCCCGAGTTCACCCCCACCCTCGCGCGCATGGTCGCCACCAAAGCCAACGCGCTCCCCAAGCCCATCAAGTGGTTCTCCATCGGCCCCTACTTCCGCGCCGAACGACCCCAACGAGGCCGACTCCGCGAGTTCCTCCAGTGGAACGTCGACTCCCTCGGCGATCCCTCGCCCGAAGCGGACGCCGAAGTGATCGCGTGTTGCGTGGAGAGTCTGCGCGTTTTTGGCTTCAAGCCGGCAGAAGTCGCAATTCACATCGGGGATCGTTTCTACGTCGAAGATCGCATGGAAATATGGGGCGTTCCTCCTGAAAAGCGACTTGCTCTGTTAGCCGTTCTCGACAGCGCCACAAAGATGCACCCTGCTCAGTTCTTGGCGGAATTGGAGCAGTTCAATGTGTCGGAATCGCAGATCAAGGAGCTGTTGGCGCAGGCATCGCTCGCTACACGACTTTCTCCGCAATCGCGATTCCGTGTCGAGCCACGACTCGAACCAAGCGTCAACAATACGAACGCTCGGCTGAATGCGCTGTGGGATGCGTTGATAGGACTAGATGTCATCGAATGGTGCGCGTGGAATCCGGGGGTCGTCCGCGGCCTCGCCTACTACACCGGCACCGTCTTCGAAGTCCACGAAACCACCGGCGCCGAACGCGCCATCGCAGGCGGCGGCCGATACGACAACCTCGTCGAACTCTTCGGCGGCGCTCCCACCCCCGCCGTCGGCTTCGCCATGGGCGACGTCGTCATTTCCCTCGTCCTGCAGGACAAGGGCCTCATGCCCTCCGACGACGACATCGCGCGCGACCTCGGCCTTTGCCCCGACGCCTTCATCCTCCCCGCTAACGACGACGCCGACTCCAAAGCCCTCCGCCCACTCCTCGCCGCCCTCCGCCGCCAAGGCCTCCACGCCCGCCGTTCCTACAAAGCCACCCGCAACATCGGCAAACTCCTCCAGGACGCCGACAAGGCCCACGCCCGCTACGCCGTCATCCTCGAATCCGACACCCGCGCACAACTCAAAGACCTCTCCTCCAAAGAGCAACACGAAATCGTCGCGAACGACCTCGCCTCCCTCGCCAGCGCGATCGCCGAGCGCATCACGCCCCCGCGCTGATCCCCACACCGTCCGTTCTACACTTCCCCGCCATGTCCCCCGACGACGACGTCTGCCTCTGCTTCCACGTCTCCCTCCGGAAGATCCGCTCCTACCTCGAACGCGAAGACCCCCCCGTCGCCTCCCTCATCTCCGAATGTCTCGGCGCCGGCACAGGCTGTCACTGGTGCGTCCCCGTCCTGAAACGCCTCCACCAGATGCACGTCAACGGCGAACTCCCCGACCTGACCGCCTCTCCCGCCGACTACGCCGAGCGACGCAAGTCATTCCACAAGACCGGCGTCCGCGAGCTCCGCCCCGACGAAGCCGATCCCGCGACCAACTCGTAGCGCGCCGTTCCAACCCCTCCCTCCGCAAGCCGCTCCCACGGAGCGGCGCAGCGCGGGGGAGGTGGCTCGGCGCCCTTCCGGGGGCCGAGCCGGAGGGGGGTCTTCTCCCCCAAAGAAAAACGCCCCGCCTCGCGGCAGAGCGTTCGAGATTCTTCCAGGTCTCCGGGTCTCTCGCTTAACGCTTCGAGAACTGGAACCGGCGACGAGCGCCGGCCTGACCGTACTTCTTACGCTCGACCTCACGCGCGTCACGGGTGAGGAACCCGTTGTCGCGCAGCGCCGGCTCCAGCGTCGGGTCATAGTTCACCAGGGCGCGAGCGATCCCAAGCCGCAACGCCTGCGCCTGACCCATGTACCCGCCACCCGTCAGACGCGCGTTGATGTCGATCTTCCCCAGCGTGCTCGTCACCCGCAGCGGCGCCGTCGCGTCATTCCGATCGCGCATCTCCGAGAAATACTCCTCGATCCCCTTCGTCTTCTTCCGATTGATCACGATCAGGAACTGCCCCGAGCCCGGCTTGATCCGCACGCGAGCCACGGCCGTCTTCCGACGACCCACCCCGCGCCACCACCCCTGCCGATCGGGCCCCTTGGGCTGCTTCACTGGACGCGCCGCGGGTGCGGCCGGCGCCATCGGTGTCGGAGGGAGGTCTGCGCTGGGAATCGAAAGTTGCGACATGGTCAGTTCCGTCAGTTCGTCGTGGGGCTCACGCGTCTGCCCGCGAGCCGTGAATCCTCGTGTGTCCGTCCGAGCCGGCGCGACTCCACGCCGCGCCCGCACGCCTCAACGTCTCTCGCTCACACCTCCAACGCCACGGGCTGCTGCGCCGTGTGCGGGTGCTCCGAGCCCTTGTACACCTTCAGCTTCTTCAGCATCTGCCGGCCCAACGCCCCCTTCGGAAGCATCCGACGGATCGCGTCCTCGACCACGAAGTCCGGCTTCCGCTTCAGCAGATCCTCGTACGTCTCCACTCGGAGCCCGCCCGGATACCCCGAGTACGCCGTCTTCACCATCTGCTGAGGCTTCTTCCCAGTCATCGTGATCTTCTCTGCGTTGATCACAATCACCGGATCGCCCGTGTCGATGTGCGGCGTGTAGTCCGGACGATGCTTCCCCATCAGCACCGTCGCCACCTCCGTCGCAAGCCGACCAAGCCGCTTCCCCGACGCGTCCACCACGCGCCACTGCTTGTCCACCTGTTCCGGCTTTGTCCGGATCGTCGTCTGTCGCATCGCCAGATCCCGCCTTCCTGATCAGCCTTCTCGTCACCCGCCCGCTGCAAGAGCGAACGAGAAATCACATCACGCTCCGCACGTTCGAGCAGGCCGAAGCCTCCCTCGAACCGCGACTCAACGCCGGCTCCAGGATGCCCCGCATCCGGCCCGACGTGGCCCGCCGCTGGTCGGTCCCTTCCAAGACCGTGCTCGACGCGAGCTGTCCGCTCAATCCATGCTCGCCTCCCCATATCCCTCGGGGATCCCCGGCCAGCGTCGCAAGAGGGCAGAAGCGTAGCCACCCCGCCCTCCCTGTCAACC
>CAYPGJ010000072.1:0-2989 GCA_964410465.1 uncultured Phycisphaeraceae bacterium
AAAGAGGAGAACCGGGGCTACGGATGGTATTACGATCCGGCTTCCGATTCGATTCTCAAGATGGACCGCGCTCATCACCGGCCGCAGTGTTCGGCGTGCTTCATCAATTCAGTTCAGGATTCACTAGAGTCCATTCTCGACCTGGCCAAGACGGAAGGCATGTTGTTCAAGTGGGGCTCGGGTACGGGCACCAACTTGTCCACTCTCCGCGAAGAGAACGGGATTCTGTGGGGCGGCGGGCGCGCCTCGGGTCCGCTGAGCTTCATGAAGGGCTTCGATGCGTTCGCCGGTGTGATCAAGAGCGGTGGCAAGACGCGGCGCGCCGCCAAGATGGTGATACTCAACGCCGAACATCCCGACGTGGAACAGTTCATCTGGTGTAAAGCCAAGGAAGAGCGCAAGGCTCACGTATTAGTGGACGCAGGCTATGATTCCTCGCTCGATGGAGAAGCGTATTCGTCGATCTTCTTCCAGAATGCGAACAACTCCGTGCGCGCGACGGATGCGTTTATGCAGGCTGTCGTCGAGGACAAAGACTGGTGGACGAAATCGGTCATTAACGGCGAACCGGTCAAAAAATACCACGCACGCGACATGATGAAAGCGATCGCGGATGCAACCTGGCAGTGCGGCGACCCTGGAATGCAGTTCGATACGACCGTCAACAAGTGGCATACGTCCAAGAACACCGCACGGATCAATGCGTCGAATCCGTGCTCGGAATACATGTTCCTGGACGATACGGCCTGCAACCTGGCGTCGTTGAACCTGATGAAGTTCGTTGGCCCCGGCGGCCAGTTTGACGTCGAGGCGTTCCGGCATGCGGTGGCGACCGTGATCCTGGCGCAAGAAATTCTGGTGGACAACGCCAGCTATCCGACCGAAAAGATTGCGCGGAATTCGCACGATTACCGCCCGCTGGGGTTGGGCTACGCCAATCTCGGTTCGTTGCTGATGTCGATGGGGGTGCCCTATGACAGCGACCAGGGGCGCGCCTGGGCGGGAGCGATCACCGCGGTCATGTGCGGCCAGGCTTACCTGACCAGTGCGCGCGTGGCCGAAGTGACGGGACCGTGCCCAGGCTATGCCGTCAACGAGGAGCCGTTCCTCGGTGTGGTCAAGATGCACGGCGATGCGGTCAATGGAATCGATTCGCGGCTGGTTCCCGCCGCGCTGTACGAAGCGGCGAAAGACTGCTGGGAACAGGCGTACGCCACGGGCAAGAAGAATGGCTTCCGCAATGCTCAGACCACGGTCATCGCCCCCACAGGCACCATCGGCTTCATGATGGATTGCGACACGACGGGGATCGAGCCTGACCTGGCGCTGGTGAAGTACAAGAAACTGGTCGGCGGCGGCGTGCTGAAGATCGTCAACAACACGGTTCCTCAGGCGCTCATCCGCCTGGGTTACAAGCCGGACCAGGTGGAATCGATCGTGGCGTACATCGACAATCATGGAACGATTGAAGGCGCGCCAGGGTTGAAAGACGAGCACCTGGCGGTGTTCGATTGCAGTTTCCGTCCGCAGAATGGCAAGCGGTTTATCCACCACATGGGCCACGTGCGGATGATGTCGGCGGTGCAGCCGTTTATCTCGGGCGCGATTTCGAAGACCATCAACATGCCCGAGGAGTCGACCGCCGAGGACATCATGAACGCCTACATCGAGGGCTGGAAGCTGGGACTGAAGGCGGTGGCGATTTACCGTGACGGCTCCAAGCGGGTTCAGCCGCTCAGTTCCGGGACCGGTAAGGGCGAGAAGAAGAACGCGGCGCCGCTCGTGGCTCCGGCTCCGGCGCGCATCGAGGAGAAGGTGGTGTACCGCCCCATACGGCGGAAGCTGTCCGACGAACGGCAGTCGATTACGCACAAGTTCTCGATCGCTGGCCACGAAGGCTACATCACCGTGGGCTTGTTCGAGGACGGCACGCCGGGCGAAATCTTCATCACCATGGCCAAAGAAGGCTCGACGATTTCGGGCTTGATGGACAGCTTCGCCACGGCGGTCAGCTACGGCCTGCAATACGGTGTTCCACTCAAGTTCTTTGTCGACAAGTTCAGCCACGTGCGGTTTGAGCCGAGCGGCTATACCGGCAACCCACTGGTGCCCTATGCCAAGTCGATCATGGATTACATCTTCCGGTGGCTGGCCAACAAATTCCTGGGACCCAACTCGGTGGCCAACGAAGCCGGCGAGACCGCCAAGCTGCGCCCGACCGAAGTTGAGCCGCAGCAGAAGCTGCAGTTCAACGCCGAGATGGCCGACGCGCCGCTGTGCACGGAATGCGGCGGCCTGATGACCCGCAACGGTTCCTGCTATAAATGCGAGAACTGCGGCGGAACGAGCGGCTGCTCTTAGTTCACCAGCGCCTGGTAAACCGCCGTGTTGAACTTCTGCTGAATGTCAGTCGAGTTGGGCATGAGCTGGAGCATCAGGACGAGCACCATCCGGCTTTCCGGATCAACCTGGTAGGTGGTGGCGTAGGCGCCACCCCAGCCGAATGCGCCCACGCTGGCAAGGCCATTTGCGCCGAACCGGTCTACCGTTTCAAATCCGTAACCAAACCCCAATCCCCGGGTGGAGTGCAAGGTTCCGGATTGATTGGTGTGCATTAGCAAGGCCGTTCGCGGCGCCAGAATACGGGTTGCGCCGTAGACGCCGCCTTTGCGGATGGTTTCAAGAAAGCGGGCATAATCGCGCGCTGTGGCGGTCAAGCCCGCTCCTCCCGCAAAGCTCTTGCGGGGACCGTCGACATAGTTGCCCTGCCCTTTGGGGCCCTCCGGCGCACGCACGTACTTGCCGTCCGGCCCGCTGGCGTAGACGGCGGCCAGACGATCGCGCTCGGCCGGCGGGATGTAGAAACGGGTGTCCTTCATCCCCAGCGGAGTGGTTATGCGAGACTCGATGAACTTGTCCAACGGCATTCCGGACGCTTTCTCGACGACACAACCCAGGATGTCGGTGTTGTAGCCGTAGATGTATGCTT
>CAYPGJ010000073.1:0-2401 GCA_964410465.1 uncultured Phycisphaeraceae bacterium
GCCGAGCAGGCACCCAAGCTCGAAGAAATCATGAGCCAGTTGCCCCCCGGCACCCCGCCGCCGGATCCGGCCCAGCTGGTTCCCGGATCGTTAGTGTTCGTGATGACCGACAGCGTGGTGCCGTTGAATGATTTCACGCAATGGTGGCGCTGGACTCCCGGGGCCAATTGGCAACATCCCGAGGGGCCCGACAGCAATCTCGAAGGTCGTGAACAGCATCCCGTCGTGCACGTCTCCTGGGACGATGCCCGGGCCTATGCCCAATGGGCCGGCAAACGCCTGCCGACCGAGGCCGAGTGGGAACTGGCGGCGCGTGGCGGTCTGGCCGAAAAGCCCTATGTGTGGGGAACCGAGCCGCCCAACGAAAAACACATCTTCGCCAATATCTGGCAGGGAGATTTTCCGTATCGCAACAGCAAGGCCGACGGCTATGTGCGCACCGCGCCGGTTAAGTCATTCGCTCCCAATGGCTGGGGGCTGTACGACATGGCCGGCAATGTCTGGGAATGGTGTGGCGATTGGTACGACCACGACCTATACGCGCATCGCTCGGGAAGCGCTCCAATCGTCAATCCCACGGGCCCCTCGCGCAGCTACAACCCCACGCAGCCCTATTCTCCCCAGCGCGTGCAGCGCGGCGGGTCGTTTCTCTGCTCCGACGCGTATTGCTCGCGCTACCGCCCCAGTGCCCGGCACGGCTGCTCGCCCGACACGGGCATGTCGCACGTTGGCTTTCGCTGTGCGCTGTCGCCGCAGGAACCTACATCCTCCAAAAGCACTCCCTAGGCAGTATCACTCGTCGCGGTCAGACGTGATGCCGCGCGCAGCGGCGATCGCGTATGAATTACCGTCAGACGTATATCGCCCGCCGGACGAGCGAATTGCTTAATCGCCCTGCGGGAACTGCAGGACCCGATTGTGAGCCGCGACGGTAACGGTGGTGAAATCGCGTGGGAAGCGAGCCTTGAGCCAGGTGACCACGTCGAGCGTTCCGACGCGAATGAACGCGCCGCCGGTCACGCCGTTGGTGGTGGCATTGCTGGCCGCCGCCGAATAGCTGCCGCCGGCCGCCGCGCTGATAAAGGCCGTGCCGCCCAGCAACGTCGAGGGGGTTGGACTTGCCAGCGATACGCTGGGCATCAGATAGCCGTTGTTCGTGGCGAAGTTCGTGGAGGCGTTATTTGGAGGCGGGGCTGTGGCCCGGCCAAATAGATAGTCGGCCGCATTGTTGGGCGAACCGCCGCCATACAAAACATCTTCGCCAAATCCACTCAGCAGCCAGTCGCCGCCGGCCTTGGCATCGAGCACGCCGAAGACGCTGGAATCGTTAACCAGGAAGTCGCCCACCGTGAGGCTATCCGTGCCGTGCAGATAGAGAGCACGCATCTGCGAGAACTCGATCGGCAAGAAATTGCTCGCCGCCACGTCCTTGCTGCGGTCGCCCGCAATCACGGGATTGTAATTCGTCGCGACGCCGCCGATCGTTCCATGAATGACGAGGCCGGGATTGGCGGCCGCCGTCACGCACAGCACATTGCCGACCGTGCCGGTGCTGGTGGCTCCAAAATCGCCCCCGGTGACGTTGACATAGTTGAGCGGTGTGGCCTTGACGTTCGCATGGCCATCGGCCAAGGCGACGTCGATCTTGTTGGCGCCATTGTTGCCGGCCTGAAGACTGACCGATTGAACGCCGTGCGTGGCGTCGTTGTCAAACGTGACGTTGATCACTTGCGCGCCGGCCACGGTGCCGGTTCGCTTCAGTCCCGTGCCGCGCAGGTCATAGTTCGTGTTGGTCGCAACCTGCCGGCCGGCGTCAAAGAAGTTGACCGAATTGCCAATGAGCGCGCTATTCTGCGCCGGATCGTTGGATGCAAGCGGCGTGGGAACCGTGGCGGTTGTCGGCGCGGTGATTGGATTGGTGGCCGTGTTGGGGGCGCCAGCCACGGGCTGATAGGTCGTAAAGGTGCGCGTCAGCGTGCTGGGCAAGACACTGTCGGGACTGCCAATGATCCGCACGGGCCCGGCGATTGTATCGAGCTTGCTGGTGGCGGGGCTCGTGGGCGCACTGCCGATATTCACGGTGATATTCGAATTGGAGAGCGTGCCGCCGGTAATCGTGGTTTGAGTCGTGCTGTTGGTTTGCAGCAGGTTGACCACGTCCAACCCGCCAATGCCATTGACGTTTACCGTGCTGGAATTGATCACGCCAATCAGGTTGATCGTGTCATTGTGCGAATTGCCGTTGATGGTCACGGTCTTGGGCGAGGCTCCCGACGTAATCGTGCCTTGCAGCGAGATCGTGCTGCCGGTCGGGGCGCTCAGGTTGCTGGCATCGCCCGTGATGGTGACGTTGCCCGTCGTCGCCTGAACCAGTGACGTGGCCAGCAGAGTAATGTCGTTG
>CAYPGJ010000074.1:0-1880 GCA_964410465.1 uncultured Phycisphaeraceae bacterium
ATGCGCTCAATCCTGAGTCCGGGGAACGAGAGCGTTTCGTGATCGCGGATCCGCCCGATCTCGATGAGACCGCCCACTACGCCAAGGAGCGGCGCCTGCTCAACGAGGTGCAACGGGAACTGGCGCACGGGCGCAGGGTACAGGTCTATGCCGTCTACACGCAGAAGCGGGACGTCACTCGACGCCTCCAGAGCATTCTGCGGGAAGCGGGGGTTCGAGCCGAGGTTCTGACAGCGGATACCCCACCAGAGCAACGGGAAGCCTGGTACGAGCGGCACCTGCGGAGTGGGATGCAGGTTTGCATCTGCCATCCGAAGCTGGTGCAGACCGGTCTCGATCTCTTGGAGTTCCCAACAATCCTGTTCTACGAAACGGGGTACTCGACCTACGTTTTGCGCCAGGCCAGCCGCCGCAGCTGGCGCATCGGGCAGAAGCGGCCGGTGCGGGTTGCCTTCCTGACATACGCGGGCACGGCCCAGGAAAGCTGTTTGCGTCTGATGGGCAAGAAGCTACTGGTGTCGCTCGCCATGGAGGGCAAACTCCAGGCCGAAGGACTGCAAGCGATCGACGAGGACGACGATGTCCTCACGGCGATGGCGCGCGAACTGGTCACCCGGCAAGGGGTGGGAGAGGCTGCGGCGGAGGTTTGGCGATCTCTCCAGCAACAGGCAACACAGGAAAAGGCCACGACGCCAGTGATTGAGCCACTCATTGACCTCGGCTCAACGCCGGAGCCCGAAATGCCGATGCCGACGCCCGCGATGGAACCTGCAGTCCCACTCTCACTGTTCTGAAACCACCGCGGAGGTGACTCATGCCTGAGCAATCAACCGTTCGCGACCCTCGCTCGCTTTTCGACATCGACGCGCGGCTCGTCGAACTGATGGACCAGGTCGCAGATGTAGCCGCCGATGGACAGGAGCCTCCCTCGGAACTCATCGAGGAGATCAACGAGTACATCGAGGCTTTCCACACGAAGGTGGACCGCATCGCCGGCTACCTGCGCTGGCAGGAGTCGATCGCCTCAATTTGCGGCACCGAGGCGGAGCGGCTCTCCGCGCGGAAGAAGTCGGCGGAAGGGCGTGTCAGCCGCCTCAAGAACATGTTGCTGCACTTCATGCTGTCCAGAGGGCTTAAGAAGCTCGAAGGAGACCGCGCGGCAATCGGGCTTCAGCCGAACTCGGCGGCCTCGCTGGTCGTGGACGATCCGCTCAAGATCGGCGAGTGCTTCTTCGAGCGATCCATCGGCTTCACGAAGACCGAAATGCAGGAGTTGATCTACCAGTTGCCCGCAGGAGACCTGAGAGGCCGGCTGGAAGCGCAACTCGCCGATGACGGCTGGCAAGTCAACGGCAGCGCGATCAGGGCCGCTATCGTCAACGGCAATGACATCGACGGCGCCCGGCTCGTGAAAGGCCATCACATCCGGATCCGATAGGGCAACTCGTTCGCTCCAGCGGATTGGTCGGCTGACAATTCGGGGGAGCGGTTTAGTCGATGCACTTTGCAGGAATCGCGTTCACACTCGGGTTGCTCTGGCTGATGTGGAGTGTCAGGGGAAAACTGAACTCCCACGGCTTCGAGTACGTCCATTGGATTCCCGCAAGCCGACGTTCAATGGTCTGGGCGGCTGCCGCAGGCACCGGAGCAGGCATCCTGGCCGCGTGGCTGTTCGGAGGCTATGACAAGAGTGCCAGTCCGATGTTCACGGACCTCTGGATGGCGATCACGCTCGGGCCCCTGGCGGAGGAGTTGATCTTTCGTGGTTACCTCTTCTGGGTGATCGGCTCGCTTCTCGCACGCCTGAAGGTTCGCTCTGGTGCTGCGACCGCATTCGCCGTCGCGGTGCTCTTCGCCCTGGCGCACGCGTCGAAGTCGGG
>CAYPGJ010000075.1:0-1639 GCA_964410465.1 uncultured Phycisphaeraceae bacterium
GTCGAACGACGCGGGCAGGTTCGGGCAGCCCAGCGCCGCGATCACCGGCTCCCCGCGCAGGATGTACGCCAGACAGACCGAGTATTGCTCGCCGCGCACGAACCCCTTGGTGCCGTCGATCGGGTCGAGCGTCCAGAATCCCTCGCCGTCGGCGGGCGGCTCCGCGGCGCCGAGGTCGATCGCCTCCAGCAAGGTGGACTCCCGCACGTCCTTCCAAACGCGCGCCGCGGCGCCGGTCGCGCGCGCCAGTGCGCTCGCGTGCTCGGGGTCGCGCAGGTACTCCGAGCCCTCTTCGCCCACGAGCGTCACGTCGCCGAGACGCTCCTGCAGCGCGTGCGCAACCACGCCCTGGGACGCGAAGTCCGCGAACGTCACCGGGGAATCGTCCCCTTTCGTGATCGCGCCAGAACGTCCCGCGGCGTGCGCCTCGCGCTGTGCTTCCCGGCACACGAGCGAGGCGAGCGTCACCGCGTGGAGTGCGGCGTCAGCGAACGATTCGAGACGAGCATCGGTGATCAGCCGCGACCCGGCGGCGGGGTGTGTCATGCTGCGAGGGTAGGCGCACGGCGGGCAGGAGCCCGCGGTGCCCGGATCAGCGGGAGCTGCGCGGCGCGGTCCGGAGCAGGGCGCCCACGGGCGCCGCATTCAGCCCCTCCTGGCCGACCACGGCAAGCGCAAAGCCGGTGCTGGGGCCGTCGTCGCGTGCGAACCAGATGAGCCCGGTGAACGCCTCGCCCTCGTCGGAGACGAGCCACGCCTTCACGCGCTCGATGGCTTCATCGGAGATGCGCGGGCTCGCGCCGATGGCCTTGCGCGCGGAGGCGAGCATGTCCACCTGCGCGTCGTCCTTCGGGCCGCTCGCACCGACAAGAACCGCGCCGGCGGTCCGGAGCCGATCGAGCGCGGCGCCGATCTCGTCCTGCACTTCCTGCGGAGAGCCTGTGAGGTCATTGATCACGATCCACACCCCGCCCGGCGCGGGAGCGTTGGTCGGCGTGGGCGTCGGATCGTTCGCGCCGGGAGCGGGGGTCGACGCCGCGTAGGTCTTGCCGGACGCACCGGGCGCAACCGCGGGCGCGGGGGCGACCGCCGGGGCCGAGGCTGGGGCTGGGGGCGTGACGCCGGCGCCCGACTTACCCACGGCCTTACGAATCTTCTCTTCGAGCGTCGGCGCCGAGGCGTGCGTCGTGTGCGACGCCGACTTGGCCAGCTCATGCACCGCGCCCTGGAGGGCGAGCATCGACTCCCGCAGCGAGCCGTCGGTGTGCTGCCCGGCCTCCCGGAGCTGCGCGCCCGCCTCGCGCACGGCCTGCTTCACGTCGTCGAGGTCGAAGCGCGTGACAACGGTGCGATCGGGCCCGTTGATGACGATGCGGCTCCCGCGAGAGCGCGAGCCGGAGGCGACAGTGATCAGGAAGACGACCGCGACAGCGGCGAGGAGAAAGATCGCAGCGAGCACCACGCCCCCGTTGGGACGCGAGTCGTAGCGCGCGGTGCGGCGCGCGCGCGAACCGTTCGAACCGATGGCCACGCCGATGACACGCACGCTCGGCTTGTCTCGGCCGGGCGAGCGGTTCATGCGGTCGTACGCGCGCGAGCGACGCGCCTCCGCGCGCGCCCGGGCGCGCTCCACCTGCTC
>CAYPGJ010000076.1:0-1583 GCA_964410465.1 uncultured Phycisphaeraceae bacterium
CCCGATGCGCCCGAAGCGACCGACGCGGAGCTGGCGACCGCCCGGCCCTTCGCTGCGGCGTTCCCGGCGCTCGCCGAGAGCATCCGGCGTGGCCGCGGCCGGCCGCCCGGGGAGACGCCTCGGGGAGAAGGTGACGCTGCGGCTCGAGGCCGACGTCATCGCCAAGTTCCGGGCGACGGGGAAGGGCTGGCAGACCCGCGTCAACGCCATCCTGAAGAAGGCGAAGGTCTAGGACACCGACTCATAATTGCGTAGCCAGATTTTGATGGCTGCGAGCTTGACGAGGGCGAGGTAGTTTTCGGCGTGCTTCTCGAAGCGTGTGGCGATGGCTCGGAAGTGTTTGAGCCTGTTGAAGAAGCGCTCGACGAGGTTCCTGTGGCGGTAGAGGAAGGAGCTGAAGGCAGGGATTGTCTTGCGGTTCGGCATCGGCTTGATGCACGCCCAAGCGCCACGCTGATCCATGGCCTGCCGCAGGGCATTGGAATCGTAGGCCCGGTCGGCGAGCAGGATTTGGCCCTCGCCCAAGCCGTCCAGCATGTCCGCCGCGCTCCTACCGTCGTGGGCCTGGCCGGGCGTCAGCTTGAGGATGATCGGCAGGCCGTTGGCGTCGACCAGGGCGTGGATCTTCGTCGTCAGCCCGCCCCGCGAGCGCCCCATGCATCGGGCGTCAGGCTCGTCTCCGGAGGTGGCCTCGGAACCCCCTTTTTACCGTTCGCCCCATGCTGGTGAACGCGGATCGAGGAGCTGTCGATCATCTGCAGGTCACCATCGTAGGCGGCCGAGACCGCATCGAAGATGCGGTCCCATACCCCCAGTTTGCGCCAGCGAACGAAGCGGTTGTAGCAGGTCGTCGAGGGGCCGTAGCGCTCCGGAATGTCGGCCCAGGGCGAGCCGGTGCGCAGCCGCCAGTAGATGCCGTTCAGCACCTTGCGGTCATCGACCCGTGCCACTCCCCGCGGCTTGTTCGGCAGCAGCGGCTGGATGATCGACCACTCGAAGTCCGTGATCTCGTAGCGATGTGGGCTCATCAAAGCTCCTCCTCAAGGAGCTTGAATCACGTCCAGCCCAATCCCGCTACCATTTTATGAGTTCACGACCTAGACCGTCAGATAGCCAACAACGATGTCATTGTAGTCTCCGAAAGTCAGTTCCTCCGTCGCGAGACTCCTGTTCGCGCATATGGTCGGAAGGGCTTCGAGGAACACTCGGTACTCCTCGGCTATCGCGTGGCCTCCCGGGATATTGCTGTATCCGCTCTGAGCTCGCAGCCATGAAGCGAACTCGATGATAGCCCTGCGCTCATCGCCGTGGTGGGCATGGATGTCCTGTCCGGCGATATCTGACATGAAGCGCTGATAGCGATAACGTTCGCGGTCGAAGTTGATGCAGGACTTCTCTCGCTGCGCACGATTTCCGTACCGCTTCGCCCCAAGGAAGACGCCGAGCTCCAAGGGCATGTTGAAACGCGGGAGCGGCGGCGTACCGTCTACATCCGTGCGGGAGATATCGTGGATGCCGTATTTGCATTCGGCAATGATCTTGCTGATCTTGCCGAAGCGGTTCTCTGTCCCGTCGTCGGCCTC
>CAYPGJ010000077.1:0-1564 GCA_964410465.1 uncultured Phycisphaeraceae bacterium
AATTTGTTACAAGGGCGTGCTAGCGTCCGTTACTACGGACTGACATGCGCGCGCCTCGTCATGATTCCAAGCCTCTGAATCGGCTGGTGAACCTGCTTCTCCTGCTGGGGTGGCTGCTTTCCTCCCATGGGGTGGCACCTGCCATCTGCATGGCGGCGGCGCTGCTCGATGGTGACCATGAAGTTAAAATAGGGGTGTCCAACAATGGAGCCATGGCGGTTGTGCTGACCCATGAGGGCAAGTCCGCCGCTGAGCTGATCTCGCATCAGCACGATGCGCTGTGCCGGATGCTGATGGCCTTTGCCAAGGCTCCTGCGTCCAATGCCGGGGATCATGTCCTGGCATTCAAGCCTGTGGATGACGCAGCACGTGCCCAGAGACTGGCCGCAGCAGCAAGCTGTGAGGTCAAGACGAAGGCTCCTGTGGTGGTCGTGCAGGGTTTTTACGTGGCCAAGCCCGCCTTCCATGAGGGAATAGTGTGGCAGGTGCGACGCAGTACATGGTCGCAGGGACAGGCACTGAAGACCGGCAGGGTCGTCATGCGTTGTTGAGAATTGGTGGCAGAAAAACCAGGTCCGCGAATGCGGGCGCTTTTGTCAGGAGACGATTTTACCGGATCGTCCTGACCACCTACCAACTTTAATTCTCATGTGTCATGAAACCCTCCTTTTTAATTTCTTGTTTGTTCTTTGTCTGCTCTCTGCCCGCCGTCATGGGGGTGGAGCCTGTCTCTGTTAATTCGCTGGTTCTCAAAACTCTCGCCACACACCCTGAGCTTCAGTACTACGAAGCTCAAATCGATGTGGCACGTGGTGGCAAGACCAAGGCTGGCGAGATCAAAAACCCTGAACTGATGGTCGGGAAAGGAAACTGGCATCTGCGCGACCTGTCTTCAAACTATGTGACGGACGGGCCGACCTGGCAGGCGCAGCTGACGCAGACGTTTGAGTGGCCGGGCCGCATTTCATTGAGGAAGGCCATCGCGCAAAAGGACATCGAGCTGGCGCAGCTGGGGCTGGCGCAGTTTCGCGCTGCGCTGACCGGACGTGTACGCAGCATCGCCTGGAGGATGATCGCGGCACAGGAGCAGACGCGTGCGGCAGAGGAGGTGACGAAGCGCTTTCAATCACTGGCGGCGGTGCTTTTGCAGCGTGATCCGGCAGGCGCCGCACCGCGGCTGGAGGCGCGCATCATACAGGCGAATGCGCTGACCCTGGGGGCGGAGGCCACGCAGGCGCGCAATGATCTGGCGGCAGCGCGGTTTGAGCTGAACCAGCTGCTGGGAGAAAGGGCGGAGCATCCGCTGGAGCTGAAGTCCGAGCACTTTGTGGTGCTGCCACCTCCACCCATGGATGTGCTGCTGGCGAGGGCGCGGGACAAGAACTTCGCGCTGCGTGCGCGGTTCCTCGATGTGGAGCAGCAGGGGTTTCAGGTGGCGCTGGCCAAGAACGAAAGGTGGCCTTCGATTACGGTGCAGTCGTACATGCAGAAGCAAACGACGCTGACGCGGGAAACGCAGGTGGGCTTTACGCTTTCCTTTCCGCTGCCGCTGTGGAATCACAAC